>NZ_CP039865.1:1900833-2565000 GCF_005160265.1 Phreatobacter aquaticus
ACGTGCTGAAGGATGAATCGACCTGGACCCTGACGCTCTCCGAGGCCGACGTGAAGGGCCTGCCGGACTATCTGAAGAGCGCGCTAGCCCAGGCCGCCAAGGATCGGGGCAAGGACGGCTATGTCATGACGCTCGGCCGCTCCATGGTCGAGCCCTTCCTTACCGTGTCGCCGCGCCGCGACCTGCGCGAGACCATCTTCAAGGCCTGGGTCAAGCGCGGCGAGATGGGCGGCGATAGCGACAACACTGCCGTCGTCGCCGAGACGGTGAAGCTCAGGATCGAGCGCGCCAACCTGCTGGGCTACCCGACCTTCGCCGCCTTCAAGCTCGACGAGACCATGGCGAAGACGCCCGGGGCCGTCCGCGACCTGCTCGACCGGGTCTGGGTGCGTGCCAAGGTGCGCGCGGCCGAGGAGCGTGCGGCGCTCGCCGAGATGGCGCTGTCGGAAGGCATGAACGAGCCGATCGAGCCGTGGGACTGGCGCTTCTATGCCGAGAAGGTGCGCCAGCAGCGCCACGCCATCGACGAAGCCGAGATGAAGCCCTATTTCCAGCTCGACCGGATGATCGAGGCCGCCTTCGACACGGCGACACGCCTGTTCGGCGTCACCTTCCGCGAGCGCACCGACGTGCCGGTCTACCATCCCGATGTCCGCGTCTTCGAAGTGGCGCGCGCCGGCCAACCGATCGGCCTGTTCCTCGGCGACTATTTCGCGCGCGGGACCAAGCGCTCCGGTGCCTGGATGAGCGCCTTCCGCAGTCAGGAGAATCTGACCGCCCCGGTCCTGCCGATCATCGTCAATGTCATGAACTTCGCCAAGCCGGCGGCTGGCGAGCCGGCGCTGCTCTCCTTCGACGACGCCCGCACCCTGTTCCATGAATTCGGCCACGGCCTGCATGGGCTTCTGTCGAATGTCACCTATCCCATGCTGTCGGGCACGGCGGTGGCGCGCGACTTCGTCGAGTTCCCCTCGCAGCTCTATGAGCACTGGCTCGCCCGCCCCGAGGTTCTGTCGCGCTTCGCCATCCATGCGAAGACGGGCGAGGCCATGCCGGTCAGCCTGATCGACAAGCTGATCGCGGCGCGCAATTTCAACCAGGGCTTCGGCACGGTGGAATATACGTCCTCCGCGCTGGTCGACATGGCGTTCCACTCGCTGGAGGATGCCGAGGGGCTCGACCCCATCGCCTTCGAGGCGGCCGAACTGAAGCGCCTCGGCATGCCCGAGGGCATGGTGATGCGCCACCGCACGCCGCATTTCACTCATGTCTTCTCGGGCGACGGCTATTCGGCCGGCTATTACAGCTACATGTGGTCGGAAGTGCTCGATGCCGACGGCTTCTCGGCCTTCGAGGAGACCGGCGACGTGTTCAATCCGGAGCTCGCCCGGCGCCTCGGCGAATTCGTCTATACCGCCGGCAATACCCGCGACCCGCTGGAGGCCTACAAGCTGTTCCGCGGCCGCGAGCCGGACCCGGAGGCGCTGCTGGTCAAGCGCGGCCTGGTGAAGGCCGCTTAAGAGCGGCTTACTGGCGCATCTCGACCGTGCCTGCTGTCGCGTTCCAGCCGGCAATGGTTGCACGGATCCAGCCGATATGGTCGCGCACGGGAATGAAGATCGGCGTCGACGTGCATTCGCGGCCGGGATCGGTGGTCCCGCCCTTGAGGATGCCGACCACCGTGAACGTGCCGCCCGAGCGCCGGTAGACCGGTCCGCCGGAATCGCCGACGCACATGCCGGAATGGTCGTGGCCGGCAAGGCCGGCAAAGCCGCGGCCCGGCACGCTCGGATTGGCCGAGCGCATCAGCGCCTCGCGCAGCACGCCGTCCCTGGCCCGCGAGCGCTCCGTCGAGCCGAAGCCGGCAATGATCAGCTCCTCGCCATTGCCGGATGAGCCGAACCAGCCGCCGCCCGGCAGAGCTGCCGCACGGGTATCGGTGCCGAAGCTGCGCCCGACCTGCAGCAGGCCGACATCGTCGGCGGCAAAGCCATGGCCGGGATCAAAGTTCGGATGGGCGGCGGTGCGCAGCACGGTGACGGTCTGGCGGCGGAACGAGCGGTCGAGATAGCGCACGCGGTAGCGACCGCGACTTGCCACGCAATGGGCGGCGGTGATAACCAAATCGGGGCCGATGATCGCGCCGGTGCAGACGCCCTCGGGCGTCTCGATCAGCACGGTGGAGCGCCTGGTGCCATTGGGATCGCGGGCGGGCTCGCCGCGCATCACGGCTTCCGCGGGATAGGATGCCCCAACCAGGGCGACCAGAGCTGCAACCCAACCGACGATGCGCGCCACGATAACCGCCTCATCTTAAGGAGCCGGAGTGCGTGTCCCCGGCGGATGGGGACAGCAGACCCCCCGGCTTGCGCCCTGTCAATGCGCAGGAGGCCGCACTTGTTCCAGAACAAGCTCCGGCGGCTCTGCCCGCAGGTTGGGCGGAACAGCCTGGCTCCCGTTGGGGAAGTCAGGCGCGGATGCCTGCCTGACAGGTGGAATGCCGCTGCATTTGCCAATTCTGGCGGCGAACCTCCGCCGAGTGCCGGACTTGTCATCCCCTTACGAAACGCGGAAACTTGTGGACTGCCCGCACCCAAGAAGGCGGCCCCAAGGAAGCTGTTGAAAGGACATCAGGTGCTGGACGCCACGACAGCGCTCTACCGGATCGTCATTGCCGATGATCATCCTCTGTTCCGTGGCGCGCTGCGCGAGGCCGTCAGCGGCCTGCCGTGCGGCCTGCACATCGCCGAGGCCGGCTCGTTTGCCGAGATGTCGGACCTGATCTCCGCCGATCCGGATGTCGATCTCGTCCTGCTCGATCTCGCCATGCCCGGCGTCAAGGGCTTCTCCGGTCTGATGTATCTGCGCGCCCAGCATCCAGGCGTGCCGGTGGTCATCGTCTCGGCGACCGAGGACCCCGGCATCATCCGGCGCTGCTTCGAGTTCGGCGCCTCCGGCTTCATCCGCAAGACGCTCGGCACCGAGGCGATGCGCGAGGCGGTGAAGACCGTGCTCGACGGCGGCACCTTCGTGCCCGACGATATCGACCTGTCGGTCAATGCCGATTCCGAAAGCGCCCGCCTCGCCGCTCGCCTCGCCAGCCTCACGCCGCAGCAGGTGCGCGTGCTGATGATGCTGTCGGAGGGCCTGCTCAACAAGCAGATCGCCTATGAGCTCACCGTCTCGGAAGCGACCGTGAAGGCCCACGTCTCGGCCATCCTCACCAAGCTTGGCGTCGACAGCCGCACCCAGGCGGTGATCGCTGCGTCCAAGATCGCCGCCGATGGCTGGCCGGGGCAGAGCCTCAACGGCTGAGGGACCACGACGATGCGACCGGCCGGCCTTTTGACCATGATGACCACCACCGCGGCGGTCAGCCTCGTTGTCCTGTCGATCATGCCGGTCTGGGCTCAGGGGCAGGCGGGTTGGCGCACGCGTCCTGAAGGCCGTTCCGTCGAGGCCTTCGCGCGCAGCGAGACGCCCGGCGCAGCACTGCGTCTCAATTGCGCCAATGGGTCGATATGGCTGACCTATGAGCCGACGAGCCGCTGGAACGGCAATGGTGCTGTAACCGTCCGCATCGGCGCCGACGCCTTTCCGATGGTGATCGACGGCGGTGGCGGCGCCATTCTCAGCAATGCGCCGAATGGCGGAATGGGCGTGACCCGGGCGGTGCTGGACAAGATCCGGACCGGCCAGACCCTTGTGCTGGAGGGAACCGCCGCCGCGCGCGTGCCGGTCGGGCAGCGCACTTTCGCGCTCGTGGGCGCCGCAGCCGCCCTCGCCGCCGTGGAACGGACCTGCGGCGGAGCGCGCTAGCGCGAAGGCCAGCCGGCTGGACAGCACGGCCCGCACGGGATCGCTGGCCGATGGCTTGCGGAGGCACAGCCTCAACGGGTGAGGCGAGCCGCGGGCATCAGCAGGATCGCCAAACCGACCAGAACCAGCACCATGCCGGCGATCTGCACCGGCTGAAAGCGCTCGCCGAGGATCAGCCAGGACGCCAGCGCGCCGATCACCGGCACCAGCAGCGGGAAGGGCGCCAGCGTGGCGGCCGGATAGGCTTGCATCAGCCGGCCCCAGGCCGCGTAGCCGAACAAGGTCGCAACCAACGCCAGGTAGAGCACCGACAGCCAACCGAGCGTGCCTGTCTCCGCGAGCGCGGTCAGCATCGCGGCCGGGCCCTGCCAGGCCAGCGCAATCACCAGGCCGGGCAGCGGCGGGATCAGGCTGAGCCAGGCGACGAGCGCTCCACGGTCGGTCACCGAGACCCTGCGGAGCAGGAGATTGCCGATGGCGAAGCTGATCGGAGAGAGGGCCAGCAGGGCCAGCGCGCCGAGGTCGAACGTCCCCCCGGTCGAGGCGGCAATCAGGCAAAGCCCGGCACTGGCCGCCGCCATCGCGGCCAGTTGCTGCCCGTTCGGCCTCTCGCCGAGCACGGGGATCGCCAGGGCGACGGTAAAGAGAACCTGGCTCTGCACGACAACGGCGGCGATCCCGGTCGGCACGCCCATCGCGATGCCGATGAACTGGAACAGGAACTGGCTGACGAACCAGGTCGCTGCAATGGCCGTCATCAGCGGCCAGCCGATGGCCGGCCGGGGCAGAACGAGGACGAACAAAGCCGCGATGGCGAACCGCAGCGCCATCAGGAGGGGCGGCGACAGCGTGTCGAGCGCGAACCGCGTGAAGACGAAGGCGAGGCCCCAGACCAGCGCCACGGCGAGGGCGAGCACAATGTCGACAGACTTCATCGCCGGACGATGCCTGTCGCCCGCGCCACCGACCAATTCATTCCCCTGATCCGAGGTATCAGGAGGACAGGCTGCTACAGTTGATTGCTCTGGAACGTGTTGCAGGCGCTGATCTGGCCGCTCCTCAGGCCCGTGGTGAACCAGCGCTGGCGCTGCTCCGATGAGCCGTGGGTGAAGCTGTCGGGCACCACGCGGCCCTGCGAGCGCCGCTGCAGCATGTCGTCGCCGATGGCAGCGGCCGTCTGCATCGCGGCGCGCACGTCGGCATCGTCGATGAAGCGATATTGCTGCTGCGTGTGATAGGCCCAGACGCCGGCGAAGCAATCGGCCTGCAACTCGACGCGCACTTGCAGGGCATTCGACTGCCGCTCGTCGCCGGCCGCCTGCTGGGCCTCGCGCACCCGCGTCAGAATGCCCATCGAATTCTGCACATGATGGCCAACCTCGTGGGCGATCACATAGGCATAGGAGAACTGGCAGGCCTTGGCATCGCCCGAGCACCCCCGGAAGCGGGTGGTCAGCTCCTGGAAGAAGGACGTGTCGAGATAGACCTTGCGATCGGTCGGGCAATAGAACGGCCCCATGGCCGATTGCGCCGTGCCGCAGGCGGAGCTTGTCACCCGGTCGAACATGATGAGACCCGGCGCCTGATAGCGGCGGCCCGCCTCCTGAAAGATCTTCTGCCAGGCATCCTCGGTGGAGCCGAGCGTGGCGGCGACGAAATCGCCCATCTGGTCGGTCGGGCGGCCCTGCTGGCCGGTGGGGCGCCGCTGCTGCTGGACCTGCCCCTGGCCGGAACCGGTCACCGCCTCATAGCCCGACAGCAGCACCGCCGGATTGATGCCGGTGAAATAGGACAGGAGCCCGACGATCAGGATGCCGCCGATGCCGAGGCCGGCCGGGCCGCCCGGAACGCCGCCACCGCCCCCGCCGCCGCCGCGCCGGTCCTCGACATTGTCGGAGCGTCGGAAATCATCGTAGCGCATCGGTTTCTTCCAAGTCTTGCCGTTGGGCATCTGCCGCGCGTGACGGGCGCAACCGGTCCGGAGGGGATCATGCCGGTCCCATGGGATGGGTGCAACTCCCGGAACGACACGCTTGTTCCGCAATGTATTAACCTTAATTGAACCAGGCAATTTACCTTTTAGGAACAGAATAAATTCACGAATAATGGTCTCGTTTAAGTATGCCTTTACCTTGAGTGGCCAATCTTGCGGCTGTGTGAAGCGTCACACTTTGTGTTGCGTATCGAGTGTCGCCCATGCGTTCGAGTTCGAACGGACCAGCCCGATCAGGTGACCGCGTACGGGCGGTCCGTTCGCCTTCGATCGTCCCGGCAATGGACCTTGGTCTTGCCGGGCGGATCATCCTTGGAGACAGCATTGCGGCCCTGGCCAGCCTGCCGCCGCACTCCGTGGATCTGATTTTCGCCGACCCGCCCTACAATCTCCAGCTGCAGGGCGATCTTCACCGGCCCGACGACAGCCTCGTCGATGCCGTCGACGACGCCTGGGACCAGTTCGAGAGCTTTGCCGCCTATGATGCCTTCACCCGCGCCTGGCTTGCCGCCGCGAGGCGCGTCCTGAAGCCCGATGGCGCGATCTGGGTGATCGGCTCCTATCACAACATCTTCCGCGTCGGCACGGCGCTGCAGGACCTCGGCTTCTGGGTCCTCAACGATGTCGTCTGGCGCAAGGCGAACCCGATGCCGAACTTCCGCGGCCGCCGGTTCACCAATGCCCACGAGACCCTGATCTGGGCCTCGCGCGACGCCAAGGCGCGCTACACGTTCAACTACGAGGCCCTCAAGGCCGGCAACGAGGACGTCCAGGTCCGCTCCGACTGGTTCCTGCCGCTCTGCACCGGCGAGGAGCGCCTGAAGGACGCTTCGGGCCGCAAGGTTCACCCCACCCAGAAGCCCGAGGCGCTGCTCGCCCGGGTGCTCCTGGCATCGTCGAAGCCCGGCGATGTCATTCTTGACCCCTTCTTCGGCTCCGGGACCACCGGGGCCGTCGCAAAGCGCCTCGGCCGGCGGTTCATCGGGATCGAACGCGATCCCGCCTATGCTGCAGCGGCCGAGGCGCGCATTGCCTCCATCGAACCCTTGCCGGAAGCATCCCTGGCAAACTTCACCACGGCCCGCGAGGCGCCCAGGGTGGCGTTTGCCACCCTCGTCGAGCGCGGCATGGTGCAGCCGGGGACCGTGCTCACCGACGACAAGCGCCGCTACCAGGCGATCGTGCGCCCCGACGGCTCGCTGATGGCGGGCCCGCAGGTCGGGTCGATCCACAAGATCGGCGCGCTGGTGCAGGGCGCCCAGGCATGCAATGGCTGGACCTTCTGGCATATCGACGATCAGGTCAGCCTGTCGCCGATCGACGCGCTGCGTGCCCGCATCCGCGAGGAGCTGGCGGCCGCCTGAGGCGACTGCCACTCGAAGAAAACATCCCGGTCTGATAGACATCAAGGCGGACTGACCGCGATCCGCGTCATCTCCTGTGCTGGTTCTACAGGGATGTTCCGATGAAACTGCGCTCTTGGGTGGTGCTGGTCGCCCTCGCCGGTCTTGGTGGGGCGGGTGTCTGGTGGCAGTACGGCCGTGGAACGGAGGTGCGCCTCCAGCCGGTCGCACGCGGCACGGCTGCCGAAATCGTCTATGCCACCGGCATTGTCGAGCCTGTCCGCTGGGCGAAGGTCGCCTCCCTGGTGCGCGAGCGGATCATCGACATCTGCACCTGCGAGGGCAAACCGGTCGCCGCCGGCGATATCCTGGCCCGCCTTGATGATCGGGAAGTGCTGGCCAATCTCGGCGAATTGCAGGCCCGCCAGGGCCTCGCCCAACGCGAGCTTGATCGTGTCTCGACCCTGATCCAGCGCGGTTCGACGACCCAGCAGGCCTATGACAAGGCGACCAGCGATCTCGCCCAGATCCGGGCGCTGGTGGCGGCCACCACCGAGCGCGTCGCCGAATATACGATCCGCGCGCCGCGCGCCGGCATCGTGCTGCGCCAGGACGGCGAACTCGGCGAGATCGCCGAATCCGGCCAGGTCCTGTTCCGCGTCGGCGACCCGCGCCCGGTCCAGGTCACCGCCGATGTCGCGGAAGAGGACATTCCCCGCGTCCGCGTCGGCCAGAAGGTGCTGCTGCGCACCGATGCCTTCAAGGATCGCCCGCTGGACGGCACCGTTCGCGAGATGACGCCGATGGGCGACACCGCCACCAAGACCTTCCGCATCCGCATCGCGCTGCCCGACGAGACCCCGCTCCATCTCGGCATGTCGGTCGAGGCCAATATCGTCAGCCGCGAGGCCGCCAACGTCCTTCTCGTCCCCGCCGAGGCGCTGGTCGGCGGCGCGGTGTTCATTGTCGACAAGGGGCGCCTTGTCCGCCGGCCGGTCGAGGTCGGCATCCGTGGCACGCGGATGATCGAGGTGCGGACCGGGCTTGCCGAGGGCGAACAGGTCGCCGTGCCCGCCGAGGCCGCCTGGCGCGGTGGCGAGCGCGTGCGGATCGCACCATGAACCTCGTCCTCGACATTGCCTGGACCCACATCCAGGCCCGTGGCCGGCAGACGCTGGTCGCGGTGCTGGGCGTCGCCATCGGCGTTGGCTTTTCCATCATGATGGCCGCCCTGATGCAGGGCTCGCAGGACGATTTCGTCAAGACGCTGGTCAATGCCCTGCCACATGTCTCGGTCAATGACGAGCGCCGCCGCGCGCCCCGCCAGCCGGCGGAGGATATGTTCGGCGCGGCCGAGATCCGGGGGCTGACGCCGGCCACCCGCCGCCCCGGCATCAGCAATCCGATGGCGATGGTCTCGGCGCTCGAGGGCTGGGTGCCGGGGTCGGTGACCCTCTCGGTCCAGGCCAAGGGCATCCTGCGCTATGCCGGCAAGGACCTCACCGCCTCGATCGTCGGCATCGATCCGCTGCGCGAGGCACGCGTCTCGCAGCTGGCGACCCAGATGCGCCAGGGAAGCCTGCCCGCGCTCTATCGCGCCACCAATGCCATCATCCTGGGCGACCGGCTGGCCGAGAAGCTCGGCGCGCGCATCGGCTCCAACATCTCGGTCTCCGCCAGTGCCGGGCGCGTGATGACCGCCCGCGTCGTCGGCATCTTCCACGCCGGTGTCCGCTCCATCGACGAGAACACCGCCTATGTGCTGATCAAGACCGCCCAGGTCCTGTCCGACCAGACCGGCCTGATCAACGAGATCCGCATGCGGCTGAACGACCCGATGAACGCCCGCGCGGTCGCCGAGCGCATCGTCGCCGATACCGGGCTGAAGGCGGTGTCGTGGCAGGAGGCGAACGAGGACATCATGTCGTCCTTCGTGATCCGCAACATCATCATGTACACGGTGGTGGGCGCCATCCTGCTAGTCGCCTCCTTCGGCACCTACAACATCATCTCCACGATCACCTTCGAAAAGAGCCGCGACATCGCGATCATGAAGTCGCTGGGGCTCACCCAGGCCACGGTGCGCCGCATCTTCGTGCTGGAGGGACTGGTGATCGGCGTTGCCGGAGGTGTTGCCGGTTCGGTGCTCGGCTATCTCCTGACGCTGGGCATGGGGTCGATCGAGATCAAGAGCCCGTTCATGGATTCAACCCACCTGCCGATGGTCTATTCGCCCCTGCATTATGCCATCGCGTCGGGGATCGCGCTCGCCGCCTCCGCCATTGCCGGCTATTTCCCGGCGCGCAAGGCGGCCCGCCTCCATCCGGTCGAGATCATCCGGGGTGCGACATGACCGCGCCTTTGGTGGAAGCACGCAAGCTGACACGCATTCTCGATGGCATCGTGCCGGTCACCCTGGTGGCCGATGTCGATCTGAACCTCGGCAAGGGCGAGTTTGTCGCGATCACCGGGCCCTCCGGCTCCGGCAAGTCGTCGCTGCTCTATCTTCTCGGCCTGCTCGATGTGCCGACCTCCGGCCAGGTCTTCATCAATGGCGGCGACACAACCGATCTCGATGACGATGCCCGCGCCGCCGTCAGGCTGGCGACCCTCGGCTTCGTGTTCCAGTTCCACTTCCTGCTGCCGGAATTCACCCTTGAGCAGAACGTCATGCTGCCGATGCGCGCGCTCGGCCGCCTGCCCATGGCGCAGATGCGCGAACGGGCTCGCGGGCTGCTGGAATCGCTTGGGCTGAAGGATCACGTCACCAAGCGGCCGGACCAGCTCTCCGGCGGCCAGCGCCAGCGCGTGGCGGTGGCACGCGCTCTTGCCAATGATCCGCCGCTGATCCTCGCCGACGAGCCGACCGGCAGCCTCGATACGAAATCGTCGGAACAGGTGTTCCAGATCCTGCGCGATCTGGTCGACAAGGACGGCCGCACCGTGGTGGCCGTGACCCATGCGATGGAACTCGCCGAGCGGATGGACCGCCGGATCCATCTGGTCGATGGGCGCATCACCGAGGACCGGCAGCAGGTGCTCCCGGCGGCGGCCATCATCCCATCCTGAATGTGGGGGCAGGGCGGCGTCGGCCTTTGCCAGGCCGCCCCGTCCGGGTGCGTCAGGAGCGCTTCTGCCCGTCCACGGACCAGATGCCCGGGCCGGTCGCGAAGATCTGCAGGAAGCCGCCGGCAATCGCCAGGTTCTTGAGGAACTGGGTCATCTGGGCGGGAACGCCGAGCTGGCCGTGGAAGAAGATGGCGGTGAGCAGGGTGAAGCCTGCCATCAGCAGGGCAACGAGCCGGGTCTGGTAGCCGATCAGGATGCAGATGCCGCCGACCAGTTCGGTGATGATCACCAGCGGCAGCAGGATGCCCGGAACGCCGGCCGACGCCATGTAGGCGGCCGTGCCCGAATAGCCGACGATCTTGTTGTAGCCGCCCAGGATGAAGATGATCGCCAGCAGCACGCGCGCGGCAAGCTTGGCCGCGTTGTTGATCGTCGGATTGTCGAAGATGTTGTCGAACATCGGTCTTCCCCTCGTTTGGTCCGGCATCGGGGCGCCGGACGGCGAGAGACTGGCATGACGCAACCGGATTCGCATCATCACGGTTGCGCGCGTGGACAGGGCCGAAACGGGTGTCCAAGAGGCGCACATCTTCACCTCTCCCGTGGGGGAGAGGTCGACCGAGGCGTAGCCGAGGGCGGGTGAGGGGCTTTCGATCTCACCGATGACAGTTCGCCCCCTCACCCGGCCGCTGCGCGTCCGACCTCTCCCCCACGGGAAGAGGTGAAGGTCCGCTCTCCCGGCAATGACCTCGCCCGCCCAGACTGGCTCCAAACGAAAAAGGGCGCCCGAGGGCGCCCTTCTCCTTAATCTGTGACGAGAGGGGCTGGATCAGAAATCCATGCCGCCCATGCCGCCGCCGCCCGGCATTGCCGGAGCAGCCGACTCCTTCTTCGGAGCCTCCGCGATCATGGCGCCGGTGGTGATCAGCAGGGACGCCACCGAAGCGGCGTTCTGCAGGGCGGTGCGAACCACCTTCACCGGATCGACGATGCCAGCGTCGAGCATGTCGACGAACTCTTCCGTCTGGGCGTTGAAGCCGAAGGTCGGCGACTTGTTCTCCATGATCTTGTTGACCACGATCGAACCCTCGACACCGGCATTCTCGACGATCTGGCGGATCGGAGCTTCGATCGCCTTCAGCACGATGTTGATGCCGGCCTGAACGTCGGCATTGTCCGACTTCAGCTTCTGGACATTGGCCTTGGCGCGCAGGAGAGCGACGCCGCCGCCGGGAACGATGCCTTCGAGAACGGCAGCGCGGGTCGCGTTGAGGGCGTCGTCAACGCGGTCCTTCTTTTCCTTGACCTCGATCTCGGTGGCACCGCCGACCTTGATCACGGCAACACCGCCGGCGAGCTTGGCAAGACGCTCCTGCAGCTTCTCACGGTCGTAGTCCGAGGAGGTCTCCTCGATCTGCGCCTTGATCTGGCCGATGCGAGCCTCGATGTCCTTCTTCTTGCCGGCGCCGTCGACGATCGTCGTCTTTTCCTTCTCGATCAGCACCTTCTTGGCGCGGCCGAGCATGGCAAGCGTGACGTTCTCGAGCTTGATGCCGAGGTCTTCCGAGATGACCTGACCACCGGTGAGGATGGCGATGTCTTCCAGCATGGCCTTGCGGCGATCGCCGAAGCCCGGAGCCTTGACGGCGGCAACCTTGAGGCCACCGCGCAGCTTGTTGACGACCAGGGTGGCCAGAGCCTCGCCCTCGACGTCCTCAGCCACGATGATCAGCGGCTTGCCGGTCTGGACGACCGACTCGAGCACCGGCAGCATGGCCTGGAGGCCAGCAAGCTTCTTCTCGTGGATGAGGATGTAGGCATCCTCGAGGTCCGCGATCATCTTGTCGGCGTTGGTGATGAAGTAGGGCGACAGGTAGCCGCGGTCGAACTGCATGCCTTCGACGATGTCGACCTCGGTGTCGAGGCTCTTGGCCTCTTCAACCGTGATGACGCCCTCGTTGCCGACCTTCTGCATCGCGTTGGCGATCATCTCGCCGATGATCGCGTCGCCATTGGCGGAGATGGTGCCGACCTGGGCAACCTCGGCCGAGGACTTCACCTTCTTGGCGGACTTCTCGAGCGTCTTGACGACGTCGAGCACGGCCATGTCGACGCCGCGCTTCAGGTCCATCGGGTTCATGCCGGCGGCGACGAACTTGGCGCCCTCGCGGACGATCGCCTGGGCCAGAACGGTGGCGGTGGTGGTGCCGTCACCACCGAGGTCGTTGGTCTTCGAGGCCACTTCGCGCACCATCTGGGCGCCCATGTTCTCGAACTTGTCGGCGAGCTCGATCTCCTTGGCGACGGTGACGCCGTCCTTGGTGATGCGCGGGGCGCCGAACGACTTCTCGATGACGACGTTGCGGCCCTTGGGGCCGAGCGTAACCTTGACAGCCTCAGCGAGGATGTCGACGCCGCGCAGCATCTTCTCGCGCGCGTCCTGGGCGAATTTCACGTCCTTAGCAGCCATTGTGGCTAACTCCTGTCGGAATGAATGGGATTACGAGGGGAGGGCGGTTCGCGAATTACTTCGCGATCACACCCATGATGTCGCTCTCCTTCATGATGAGGAGGTCGACGCCGTCGATCTTCACTTCGGTGCCGGACCACTTGCCGAACAGCACCTTGTCGCCCTTCTTGACGTCGAGCGGAACAAGCTTGCCGGCTTCGTCGCGGCCACCGGGGCCGACGGCCAGGATCTCGCCCTCCTGGGGCTTTTCCTTGGCGGTGTCCGGGATGATGATGCCACCCTTGGTCTTCTCTTCGCCCTCGAGACGGCGGACGACCACGCGGTCGTGCAGCGGACGGAACTTCATGGGTTGATGGTCCCTGACTGAGCGGCTCTGTTGGCCGCGGAATGTCGATGCAGCCCTTGGGCTGGATCGTTAGCACTCACCTCAAGCGACTGCTAACGACTGGCGCTGAGATAGGTGGGGTGGTGAAAAGAGTCAAGAACACTCGTGAAGATGGTTAATCGGCGTTAACCGGCACGCCCTGTCTTGACGCAGCCAATGTCTCGCCCAATCGTGACGCCATGACGACCAAGCCCGACCAAGCGACGCTGACGCGGATCGCCCGCTCCTGCATCTGCTTCCAGACCCGGATGACGGCCCATGCGGTGACGCGCGCCTACAACAAGGCGCTGGCGCCGCTCGGCCTCGAGGTCACCCAGTTCAACATCCTGGCGGCGCTCGCCGCGACCGACACGGCCTCCGTCACCCAGCTGTCGGAGGCGCTCGCCCTCGATCGCACGACCATGACCCGCAATCTCAAGCGCCTGGAGGCGGCCGGTCTGGTCACCGCGAGTCATGGGCCGGGACGGGCGGTGAAACCGGGGATCACGGAGACGGGGGCTGGCCTGCTCAGCGCCGCCATTCCGCTCTGGCAGGCGGAGCACGACAAGATGGAGGAGGCGGTCGGGGCCGCGCTCTGGCACGAGACGCGTGACGGATTGCGGGCGATCCGCAGGACGTTGAAGGCCCAGCAGGTCTGAGCCTTCCCTTGGTGCGGTGTTACCAATTCAGAAGTTCCGTAAGGGAAAGAAACAAAGTATCGACAATAGTGTTCTTCATTCCTTAAGAGTGGGGTCGTAATCTTCCCGAAGTGTAAGGGGCATTCCGCTGCTGTGACGACCACCAATCCTATCTCCAGATGGCGCACTTTTGCCGGCGAATGGTATGGTGGTGACGTAGTATCGCCGGAAGCTGGCCGCGTGCGGGCCGCGCAAATTCATGCCGTTGCGCGATATTCCCCTCTGACCATGACCGCCAATCTGATCAATGCGGCGGTCGTCGTGGCGGTTGTCCGGCAAACGGCCAATCCCTGGGTCCTGGCCTGCTGGGGCATCATTGTCCTGACCATGGTCGTCGCCACCACGCGCGCCTGGTTCCTGCAGCGGGCCCGCAAGCCGCGCAAGACCGCGTCGGTTCGGGCCATTCGCCGTGCGACCCACCATGCCGCCGTGCTGGCATCGATCTGGGCGCTGGTGCCGATCCTGTGGTTTCGCGACATTGGGCTGGAAGGGCAACTCGTCATCGCCTGCCTGGTCACCGGCATGATCTGCGCGGGAGGCTTCGCCCTCTCCACCATTCCCTCTGCCGCCTATGCCTATGTCACCATCCTGGCGCTAGGCGCGGCCTATGGCCTGGGAGAGACCGGCAACGGCTACATGCTGGCGCTGACCGTCCTTCTGTCCGTCTATGCGGCGATCGTTGTCCGCAGCGTCGCCGGATCGGCCCAGCTGTTCCGCGATCAGTTCCTGGCCGAGGCTCGGCTCAAGGAGCGGGGCGAGATCATCGAGCTGCTGCTCAACGAATTCGAGCAGAACAGCTCCGACTGGCTGTTCGAAACCGACACCACCTTCACGGTCACCAGCCATTCTCCGCGCTTCGCCGAGGTCTGCGGCAGAAGCGGAGAATCCCTGGCCGGCGTCCAGCTGCAGGGGCTGGCCGAGCCCCAGGGGCGGGCCGCGCTCGACGACAAGCTTGCCCGGTGCGAGCCATTCCGGGACCTCGACCTCAGGGTCAACTGCCATGGAACCCCCCGCTGGTGGACGCTGACCGCCAAGCCGCTCTACGACGAGGACAGCAAGCTGCTCGGCTGGCGCGGCGTCGGCTCGGATGTGACCGAGGCCCGGCAGGCGAGCGAAAAGGTCGCCTGGATGGCGCGCACCGACATGCTCACCGGCCTGCCCAATCGCACGCGGTTCCGGGAGCTGGCGGCGATGCGACTGGAAATCGCGCGGCGCAATGGCAGCAGCTTCGCGCTCGGTTGCCTCGATCTCGATCAGTTCAAGACGGTGAACGACACACTTGGCCATCCGGTCGGCGACGCCCTACTCACCGATGTCGCCCGCGAGCTCAGCCACCTTGCTGGCGAAGGCGTCATCTTCGGCCGGATTGGTGGCGACGAGTTCGGCATGCTGGTGACCGATTTCGCCCGCCGCGGCGATGTGCTGGCGCTCGCCCAGCGGATCATCAACGAAGTCGGCCGGTCCAAGGTCGTCCGCAATGCGCGCATCACCATCGGCACCAGCATCGGCATCGCCTTCAGTTCTGGCGAAAGCGATACGATCGACGATCTCATCCGCAATGCCGATCTCGCTCTCTACCGCGCCAAGGATGCCGGCCGTGGCACGGCGGTGGTGTTTGACGACACCATGCACCGCGAGGCGGAGGAGCGCCGGCTTCTGCAGGAGGATCTGCGGCTGGCGCTCGATGGCGGCCAGTTGCGGATTGGCTACCAGCCGATCGTCAGCGTGCGCCAGGGCGACATCATCGGCTTCGAGGCACTTGTGCGTTGGCACCATCCCGAGCGCGGACTGCTGCTGCCGAGCACGTTCATTGCTCTCGCCGAGGAAACCGGCCTGATCGAGTCCATCGGCGCCTGGGTCCTGCGCCAGGCCTGCAGCGATGCAATGACCTGGCCGGCGCACATGCGCGTGGCGGTCAACATCTCGCCCGCCCAGTTCGGCAGCGCGGCGCTGCTCAACCATGTGGCGGAGGCGCTCGCCGCAAGCGGTCTCCTGCCTGACAGGCTCGAGCTTGAGATCACCGAAGCCCTGTTCATGAACCACCTCGCCGAAAGCGACGGCTTTCTCAGGGACATGCGTGCGCTCGGCGTGCGCATCGCACTGGACGATTTCGGCACCGGCTTCTCCTCGCTCGGCTACCTCACGCGCTTTCCGATCCAGAAGCTCAAGATCGATCGCTCCTTCGTGTCGGGCGCCACCGATTTCGAGAACCGCAAGGCGGTGGTCGAGGCCATTGTCGGCATCGCGAAAAGCCTGCACTTCGAAACCACCGCCGAGGGCGTCGAGACCGCCGAGGACCTGGCTTGGGTCAGGTCGCTCGGCTGCGACCAGGCTCAGGGCTATCACTTTTCCAAGGCCCTGCCGATCGATCACGTCGGCGCCTTCATCCTGGGCTTCGGCAATGGCAGCGCCGACGCGCCCGCGACCACCCACGCCGCCTGATCCCATCCCGACGGCTGGTTGACGCGCCCGGAGCAACCCTTATCGTGCAGCTACACGACAGGGGTTCGCGCATGACCATCCGCTACGGCGTTGTTGAAACATCCGAGGCCACCGGACAGGACGGGATCGATTTCCTCAGGGGCATGATCGATCGGCGCTATCCGAGCCCGCCGATCGCCCAGACCATGGGCTTCACCCTGGTCGAGGTGGCGCCGGGCCGCGCCGTGTTCGAGGGCACGCCGACCGCCGCCTTCTTCAATCCGCTCGGCACGGTCCATGGCGGCTGGACCGCGACCATTCTCGATTCCGCGCTTGGCTGCTGCATCCACACGATGATCAAGGCGGGGCAGGGCTACACGACTGTGGAGATGAAGGTGAACTATGTCCGCGCCCTGATGCCCGAAACAGGGCTGGTGCGCTGCGAGGCCGTGGTGATCCATTCCGGCCGCACCATCGCGACGTCCGAAGCCAAGCTCATCGATACCAAGGGCCGGTTGATCGCCCATGGCACCGAGACCTGCATGATCTTCGACGCCCGCCCGCCGCGCGCCTGACCTATTTGCGCGCCACCGCCAGGCAGGCCGCGACGATCAGTGCGGCACCGGCCCAGGTGGTC
This sequence comes from Phreatobacter aquaticus, assembly GCF_005160265.1. NCBI lineage: Bacteria > Pseudomonadati > Pseudomonadota > Alphaproteobacteria > Hyphomicrobiales > Phreatobacteraceae > Phreatobacter > Phreatobacter aquaticus. The sequence continues at coordinate 1,917,648 of NZ_CP039865.1, forward strand.
CAGACCGGCACCTCGCCGAAGGCCAGATAGCCGAAGGCCGAGCCCCAGATCAGCGCGGTATATTCCAGGACGCCGAGCGGACCGGCATTGGCGTGCTTGAACGCCCAGGCAAGGCTGAGATGGCCCACCACGCCGAGCAGGCCGATGCCGGCAAACAGCACCCATGAGCGCGGATCCGGCGTCTCCCAGACGGCGATCGCGAAGGGCGCGATCAGGATCAGCGGGAATAGGTTCTGCGCCAGCACGATCAGCCCCAGCGGGTCGGTCTGGGCGCGCTGGCGCAGCAGCACGAGATTGGCCGCATAGGTCAGCGCGCAGGTGATTGCGGCCGCAATGCCGAGGATGCGCGGCAGGTCGAGCGTGCCACCGCCATTGATCTTGCCGGCGACGATCACGCCCATGCCGACGAAGCCGACGGCGATGGCCCCGAGCACCGCCGGTCGCAGCGGCTCCTTCAGGATGAGCGCTGCCAGCAGGGCCAGGAACAGCGGCGACAGGAACGACAGGGTGATCGCTTCGGCCAGTTCCAGCTTGGCGAGCGCGAAGAAGAACAGGAAGGCGGTGATCACCACCAGCACACCGCGCACCATGTGGGCGCGGACCATCGGCATGGTTGGCGCTGGCGGGCGCAACCAGATCAGTGCCAGCAGAACCCAGGGCAGGCCGCAGGCAAAGCGCATGAACACGATCTGCGGCGTCGGATGGGCTGTCGCCACGCCCTTGATGAGCGCATCCATGGCCGACAGGACCAGGATGCCGAAACCGGCGACGAGAAAGGGCATGCGGCTGGCGGGGGACATGACGCTCACGGGGTGATCAGGGCGCGCAGCGCATCCCAGAGGAGCTTGGCGCCGGCAAGGCCGACCAGCGCATAGCAGAGGCCATAGAGCTTCTCGCGGGGCAGGCTGTCATGCAGCCTGCGGCCGATCAGCACGCCGACCGGCACCATGGGAGCCAGCGCGAGCGCCTGGGTGAACACCTCCGGCGTGTCGAGCCCGGTATAGACGTAGCCCGGCAGCTTGATCAGGTTGCCGACGGTGAACACCACGATGGTGGTGGCCGCATAGGCCGACTTGGTGAGATCGCGACGCAGGAGATACATGGCGAGCGGCGGGCCGCCGGCATGGGCCACATAGGTCGTGAACCCGGCGCCGGCGCTGGCGACCAGGGCGAAGCCGGGGGAAACGGACAAGTCGGGTGCGGCCGATGCCGGCTTGACGAAATAGCGCACCGTATAGCCGAGCGTGATCAGCGCGATGACCAGCGCCACCCAGCGCTTGTCGACCAGTTCGAACACCAGAAAGCCGACGAACAGCCCGCCGATCAGGCCCGGGATCAGCCAGACGAGATCGGGCTTCGACCAGGCCGAGCGCGGAAACGAGCCGAGCGCGAAAAAGTCCATGAAGGCGACCAGGAGCGCGGTCACCACCGCCGCCGGGATCGGCTCCATGGTGAGGGCGAGCAGAGGAATGCCGAGGATCGCCAGCCCGCCGCCGAACGCGCCCTTGCCGAGCCCCATCAGGAAGGTGGCGAGGAAACCGATCGCATAGAACCAGGGATCGTGGGGGAAGGCGGCGAGGGTCATGGCGGCAGTGCTAGCGGGGTGGGAGAGCGAACGGAAGGGCGGGGCGGGACCGGCTGCAATGCGGGAGAGGGAATGGCATTTCTGAAGGTTCACTTCATCGGTTGATGCTGGTCGTGTTCACCTCCCCCTCCAGGGTAGGGTGAAGCAGGCACCGGATCTGAGGGGTCGTGTTCACGATATTTGGGGTCTGCTCTTTGCCTCATACGGCGGCTCCAACGACCGGGCGCGCTCTTCACCTCTCCCTGCTTGCGGGGAGAGGTCGGCGCCTGAAAGGCGACGGGTGAGGGGCAGGCTCCTCCGAGCCGGATGAGTGGCACCCGGCCCCTCACCCGCCCTCGGCTTCGCCTCGGTCGACCTCTCCCCGCAAGCAGGGAGAGGTGAAGGATGCGCCAGCGGGTATGGCGATCATTGCGAACGCCAATCTGCCCCCCAACCTCCCACCCCACCGCAAGAAAAAAGCCGCCACGGCGGGGGGCCATGGCGGCTGGAGGTTGCCCCGGGAAGGACGGCTGAGGGGACTAGCCGGGTCTCGGGGCGGGCTATGCGGGGTCGCGGGCCGGAGGAAACCCGCGAAACTCGGAATTCAATGGGCGGCGACCGGATGTGCGAGCCCCGAGGCGACATCGGGCACCAGCGAAGGGCCGGTCAGGTTGAGCGCATGCCGCTGGGGGCGATGGGCGCCTCGTTCGACAGCGCGGGCGGCCACGATCACGGTGGGATCACCGAAATAGCCGGCGGCCGTGGCATCTCGAATGTCGCTCCGCGTCAGGCCGATGTCGGCCAGCGTTTTGTCGTCCATCTCGCAGAGCGCGCGATAGTCGCGGCGTGCCTCAAGCCAGCGATTGAAGGCATTGACCTGAGCGCGAACGACCGAGGCAACCGACAGGACGGCGGAACCGAAGGTGACAGCGAACATGGTCATGGGGGCATTCCTTCTCAGACAGCGGGCAATCGGCGACAAAGCGTCCTTCGCGCGAGCGGGAGCTCGAACGGTCCGGGCTGTTGCCCGGCGGCAGGGGTCACTTTCCGATGCAATTGATATGTCACAAGGCAATTGATCATTGAAGCGAATGTTTTTAATGTCACTCATCAGAACTGATGATGTCAGTCCTAGCGGGGGCTCCAATGGCTGTTCTTCTCGATATCGATCAATTGCGGACATTCATGGCGATCGCCGATACCGGCAGCTTCACGCGTGCAGCCGATGTGGTGTTCAAGACCCAGTCGGCCGTTTCCATGCAGATGAAGCGGCTGGAGGAGCGGGTCGGCAAGGCGCTGTTCGAGCGTGACGGCCGCGCCTCCAGGCTGACCGAGGATGGCGAGCGGCTGCTCGATTACGCCCGCCGCATCGTCAAGCTGAACATGGAGGCCGTCTCGGCCTTCTCCGGCGCCGAACTGACGGGCCGCGTGCGGCTCGGCGTGCCCGACGACTATGCCGACCGCTACCTGCCGGAAATCCTCGCCCGCTTCTCCCATTCCAATCCCCGGGCCGAGGTCACCGTGATCTGCGAGCCCTCCTCCATGCTCGCCGACCGCATCCAGTCGAACGATCTCGACATCGCCATCATCACCCACGATCCCGAAAAGGGCCCGGCGCTGGTGTTCCGGCAGGAGCAATTGCTCTGGGTCTCATCGGCGCGCACCTCGGTCCACCTGGAAAATCCGGTGCCGCTCGCTGTCGGCCGTCCCACCTGCAACTGGCGGCGCGCGGCGACCGAACGGCTGGACTCAGCCGGCCGCCCCTACCGCATCCTCTATGCGAGCTGGAACTCGGCCGCCGTCTCCGCCGCCGTCATGGCAGGGCTCGCCGTCTGCGTGCTGCCGGAATCGGCACTGCGCCCCGGCATGCGCGTGCTGCAGCCGGGCGACGGCTTCCCGCCGCTGCCGAGCGTGCGCATCGCGCTTCTGCGCAATCCCCACGAGATGTCGGCGCTCGCCGACGCGCTCGCCGATCACGTCGTGTCGGGGCTCGATAACCTCAGCGAGCACGCGCAGGCGGCGGAATAGGCTCTCTTAGTAGGCCGCCTCGTCGAACACCGGATCGATCTGGCCCTGCCAGGGGCCGAGATATTTCTCGATCAGATGTTCTGCCGCGGTGCGGCCATCGTCGACGATCGCCTGGATCGGGTCGAGATAGCGGGTCTCGTCACCGCCATTGGCGTCGAGCCGGGCGCGCCGGCGCAGGCCCGTGCGGGCGAGCGTCAGCATCTCGCGGGCAAGCTCGCCCACCGTGATGCCGCGGATCTCGGCCTTGAAGCCGAGCTTCGGCACGTCGTTGCGCAGCGCCAGCCGCTCTTCCGCCGTCCAGTCCTTGATGAGATCGAAGGCCGCATCCAGCACGCCGTCGTCATAGAGAAGGCCGACGAAAAGGGCGGGGAGCGCCACGATGCGCGACAGCGGGCCGGAATCGGCGCCGCGCATCTCCAGATAGCGCTTCAGCCTGACTTCCGGGAAGATCGTGCCGACATGGTTGACCCAGTCGGACAGCACCGCGCGTTCGCCCGGCGCGGCTGGGTTCTTGCCCGCCAGCAGGTCGCGGAACGACGAGCCCGCAACATCGTGATAGGTGTCGCCGCGCTTGATGAAATACATCGGGACATCGAGGGCATAGTCGACATAGCGCTCGAAGCCCATGCCGTCCTCGAAGGCGAAGGGCAGCATGCCGGCGCGCTGGTTGTCGGTGTCCATCCAGACCGCCGAGCGGAACGACTGGTAGCCGTTGAGCTTGCCCTCGGTGAACGGCGAATTGGCGAAGATCGCGGTCGCCACCGGCTGCCATGCCAGCGAAACCCGCAGCTTCTTGACCATGTCGGCTTCCGACGAGAAGTCGAGGTTCGCCTGCACGGTCGAGGTCCGGTACATCATGTCGAGGCCGAGGGTGCCGACCTTCGGCATGTAGCGGGTCATGATCTCGTAGCGCGACTTCGGCATGACCGGCGTCTCGGCGCGGGTCCATTTCGGGCTCATGCCGAGGCCAAGGAAGCCGATGCCGAGCGGATCGGCCACTTCGCGCAGCTGGGCGAAATGGGCGGCCGATTCCGAACAGGTCTGGTGGATCGTCTCTACCGGTGCGCCCGACAGCTCGAACTGGCCGCCCGGTTCCAGCGAGATTGCGCCGCCGCCGGTCACATCGGCGAGGCCGATGATGTTCTCGCCGTCGAGGATCGGCTCCCAGCCGAGCAGCGCCTCCATCCCCTCCAGCACCTTGCGGATGCCCCGCGGGCCCTCATAGGGCACCGGCGTATGGTCCTTGCGGTAGAAGCCGAATTTCTCGTGCTCTGTGCCGACCCGGAACTTGTCCTTCGGCTTGGACCCTTTCTCGATCCAGGCGACGAGTTCGTCGCGGGATTCGATCGGGGTCAGGTCGACTGTATCGCGGGCCATGAGCGGGTCCTGGTCGGGGATGCGAATGCGGGCCGGCGAGATAACCACGCCGCGGCCCCAGCGAGATAGCCCGGTGAGATAACGATCCTACGACCATTTCGAAAGGGGGATGGACGTTGTTACGCCACGGCGAAAACACAGTTCAGCCACGCCCTGCGACGAGAGGCCTGTCTGCCGGCGCGATGATCGCGTCTGTCCGCGTGTTATCGTCGGCGCCGATTCGACCGGAGGACCCGACCCCAATGTCCCGCCTCGTGCCGATCCGCGCTGCCCTGGCAGCCCTGGCTGTCGTGTTGCCAAGCCTCGCGCTGGCGCAGGCCCAGCCCCAGATTCAGCCCCAGGTTCAACCGCAGGTTCAGCCGCCTGACCAGGTGCAGCCGGCGCCCATCGGTCCATCGCCCACCGATATTTCAGCCCAGGTGCGCCGCGCCCAGGAGGCGGCCGCCGGCGGCCGGTCCACCGAAGCGCTCGATGCGCTCGATGAGGCGGCCACGCTTATTTCCGAGCGCATGCCGCTCTCCATCCGCCGCGCCACCTTCGTCGCCGAGGAGCCGCAGGGCTATGGCGTGTTCAATCCGCGTGATTCGACCATCTTCGAGGCGGGACAGCCGCTGCTGGTCTATGCCGAGCTCGCGGGACAGGGCTGGCGGCGCTCCGGCGACATCTTCCGCACCGATATCTCGCTCGATTTCGAGCTGCGCACCAAGGACGGCCAGGCGCTGGTGGCGCAGAAGGCGTTCAACACGATCGCCACCGCCTCGCGCCGCCGCAACCGCGAGTTCTTCCTCTATCTCACCTATTCCTTCACCGGCGTGGAGCCGGGGGATTATGTGGTGCGCACCATCGTCAACGACCGCGCCGGCAACAAGCAGACCTCGTTCGACATTGCCTTCTCCGTCAGGAAGTAGCGGCGAAGCCTTCGAAGCCCCGATCACCGCCCCCCAAAGGTCGACAGGCCGCGGGCGCTCGGCTAGTGAGCAGCGACGATCCGCGATCAGGCGCGCCGCCTATCCCGCCCGAGGTTTGCCATGTCCGATGCCCCGAAGAAGAAATCCGGCCCCAAGGCCGCGCTGCCGCGGGGCTTTGCCGATCGCGGCCCGGCCGAGATCGCCGGCACCAATGCCATGCTCGACACGATCCGCCGGGTCTACGAGCTCTATGGCTTCGAGGCGGTGGAAACGCCGGCGATCGAGTTCACCGAGGCGCTCGGCAAGTTCCTGCCCGATCTCGACCGCCCCAACGAGGGCGTCTTCTCGTTCCAGGACGATGACGAGCAATGGCTGTCGCTCCGCTATGACCTGACGGCCCCGCTCGCCCGCTATGTCGCCGAGCACTTCGATGCGCTGCCCAAGCCCTATCGCAGCTACCGCGCCGGCTATGTGTTCAGGAACGAGAAGCCCGGCCCCGGCCGCTTCCGCCAGTTCATGCAGTTCGATGCCGATACGGTGGGCTCGGCCTCGCCGGCTGCGGATGCCGAGATCTGCATGATGGCGGCCGATACGATGGAGGCGCTGGGCATTGGGCGTGGCGACTATGTCGTGCGGGTCAACAACCGCAAGGTGCTCGACGGCGTGCTGGAGGCGATCGGCCTTGGCGGCGAAGAGAATGCCGGGCGCCGGCTGACCGTGCTGCGCGCGATCGACAAGCTCGACAAGTTCGGCCCCGAAGGCGTGAAGCTGCTGCTGGGCGCCGGCCGCAAGGACGAGAGTGGCGACTTCACCAAGGGCGCGGGGCTGGATGAGGCGGCGATTGCCCGCGTGCTGGCCTTTACGGGGGCCAAGGGCAGCGATGCCACTGCCACGTTGACCAACCTGGCAGGCGTGGTCGCGGGCTCCGAGCGCGGTCTTGCCGGCGTTGGCGAACTCAAGGACATGGCGGCGCTCATCGGCGCCTCCGGATACGATGACGGTCGAATCCTGATCGACCCCTCCGTCGTCCGTGGCCTCGAATATTACACCGGCCCTGTCTACGAGGTCGAACTCACCTTCCCCGTCACCAATGACGATGGCCAGGTGGTGCGCTTCGGCTCGGTCGCCGGCGGCGGCCGCTATGACGGCCTCGTCGCCCGGTTCCGGGGCGAGGAAGTGCCGGCCACCGGCTTCTCCATCGGTGTCTCGCGCCTCGCCGCGGCACTGAAGTCGCTCGGCAAGCTCGGCGCCGACAAGCCGGTCGGGCCCATCGTCGTCCTCGTCATGGACAAGGATCAGGTCGCCGAATACCAGGCCATGGTCGCGGAACTGCGCCAGGCCGGCATCCGCTCCGAAATGTATCTGGGCTCGTCGGGCATGAAGGCCCAGATGAAATATGCCGACCGGCGCAATGCGCCCGCCGTCATCATCCAGGGCTCCAACGAGCGCGAGGCCGGCGAGGTCATGATCAAGGACCTGGTGGCCGGCGCCGAAGCCGCGAAGTCGATCACCGACAATGCGGAATGGCGCGCCTCCAGGCCGGCCCAGTTCGCAGCGAAGCGGTCAGAGCTCGTGCAGGCGATCCGGGATCTGCTTGCCAAGGGGTGAGGGGCCGCGCTTCGACCTGGCACCATCTCTCCACCCCTCATGCCTCGGGTGCGAGCGTCAGCGAGCCTCGAAGGACCTTGCTTCCTTACCGCCAGCGGAGGGCCGCCCTTCGAGGCTCGGTCGCTTAACGCTCCCTCGCACCTCAGGGTGAGGTACGGGGAGATGGCGCTCTCGCTTCCGCGCATTTCTTGCAAGCAAGCGCGGGCGTGTGCCATGGGCCGCTGCCGCGCCTCAGCTCCCCTCGGGCGCGAACAATTCCCCTCCCACCGTCTTCGGGGGGAGGGTTAGGGTGGGGGGCGTTCGGTGATTGGCGAGTTGGGGGGCTTCCGCTACCGGAAACTACCCCGGCCCTCCCCGCAAGCGGGGAGGGAGAAGGGGCGGCGCTTCCGCGCGCTACGGCCGTGCGAGGCCTTGGGGTGAAAGTGGCGCTTGCCAGCCCCACCGCCGACCACAACTCACACCGTGAAAACCGGCCTCGGCAGCCCTTCGCGCAATGACGCTGCGGTCACCGTATTGGCCATGAGCAGCGCAATCGTCATCGGCCCGACGCCGCCGGGCACCGGCGTGATGGCGCTCGCGACGTCCATGGCTTCCGCGGTCGCGACATCGCCGACGAGCCGCGTCTTGCCCTCGCCGCGCTCGGGCGCTGGAATGCGGTTGACGCCGACATCGATCACCACCGCGCCGGGTTTCACCCAGCTGCCTCGGATCATCTCCGGGCGGCCGACGGCGGCCACCAGCACATCCGCGGTGCGGCAGATCTCCGCGAGGTTGGCGGTTTTCGAATGGGCGATGGTGACGGTCGCGTCCCGCTGCAGCAGCAATTGCGCCACCGGCTTGCCGACAATGTTGGATCGCCCGACGACGACGGCGTGTTTCCCGGCAAGCGAGGAGCCGGTCACGCTTTCCAAAAGGATCATCGAGCCGGCCGGCGTGCAGGGCACCAGCGCCTTGTCGGCGGCGCCGGCATTCAACAGGCCGACATTGATCGGATGGAAGCCATCGACATCCTTGGCGGGGTCGATCGCCAGCAGCACGCGCTCGGTATCGATGCCCTTCGGCAGCGGCAGCTGCACCAGAATGCCGTCAATGCCCGGATCGGCATTGAGCTTGCCAACCAGCGCCAGCACCTCGGCTTCCGAAACACTCACCGGCAGCGTGTGCTGCTCGGAGCGGAAACCGGCCGCTTCGGCCTCGCGGCCCTTGTTGCGCACATAGACCTGGCTTGCCGGATCTTCGCCGACCAGAACGACGGCCAGGCCCGGCGGCCGGCCGGTCTTGTCCTTGAAGGCGGCGGACGCCAGGCGAACCTTGTCGAGAACGACGGCGGCAACCGCCTTGCCGTCGATGATGCGAGCGGTCATGCGTCTCAGACCCGCATCGGCATCAGCACATAGAGCGCGCCGGGGCTGGTCGGATCGAGGATCAGCGTCGGCGAGCCCGGATCGGCCAGTTTCAGCTCCACCGTGTCGCCGTCGACCTGGGAGGCGATGTCGAGCAGGTAGCGCGAGTTGAAGCCGATATCGATGGCGTCCGATTCATAGGACACCTCGACCTCTTCCGTCGCGCTGCCCGAATCCGGATTGGTCACCGAGAGCGTCAACTTGCCGTCGGAGGCCGACAGCTTCACCGCGCGGCCGCGCTCCGACGAGACGGTCGAGACGCGATCGACGGCGGCGGCGAATTCGGCCTTGTCCACCGTCAGCGTCTTGTCGTTGCCGACGGGAATGACCCGGGCGTAATCGGGGAATGTGCCATCGATCAGCTTGGAGGTGAGCACAGTCTCGCCAAAGCGGAAGCGGATCTTGGCGGTGGAGAGCTCGATGGTCACGGCCTCGTCGGGATTGTCGGCAAGGCGCTGCACCTCGGCCACCGTCTTGCGCGGCACGATGACGCCGGGCATGCCGGCGGCACCCTCGGGGGCGTCGAATTCCACCTGGGCCAGGCGGTGGCCATCGGTCGCGACCGCACGCAAGAGGCTCTTGCCGCCCTTCTCCACCACATGGAGATAGATGCCGTTCAGATAATAGCGGGTCTCTTCGGTCGAGATCGCGAACTGGGTCTTGTCGATCAGGCGCTTCAGGTTCTTGGCGGGCACCTGGAACGTGTGGGTCATCTCGCCGGCGGCGATATCCGGGAAATCGCTTTCGGGGATCGTCTGCAGCGTGAAGCGCGAGCGGCCTGCGCGGACAGCGAGCGTGCCCTTGTCACCGACAGTCTCGACCACGACCTGCGAGCCATCCGGCAGCTTGCGCACGATGTCGTAGATCATGTGAGCCGGCACGGTGGTGCCGCCGGAGGCGCCGACCTCGGCCGCCAGGCTCTCGACCACCTCGATGTCCAGATCGGTCGCCTTCAGGCGCAGCGCCGAGCCCTCGGCCCGCATCAGCACGTTGGACAGCACGGGAATCGTGTTGCGCCGTTCGACCACGCGATGGACGTGGCCAAGCGACTTCAGGAGCTGTGCCCTTTCGACGGTGACCTTCATCAATGCGGCTCCACGACAGACATGAGATAAGAGGGCAGCTGACACGCCGCCCCCAAAACTGGGGCGGACAGTCAAGCCCGCGCCCGCACCGGATTCAAGTGTGCAGTGCGAAGGAAGCGAGTTTTACACGCTCTTTCGCGGCTTGGCATCCGTATGACCGGGCTGAATGTCGCGATTGGGGCAGGGGCGCCATGCGGGGCGGCTCAAGCCGAGTTGATCTCTTGGGTCTTGAATTCGCCACCGAAGCGGATCAATTCCTGAAGGTAATGCGTTTGAAGCAAGATTGTCCAAGGAGCCTGCCATGTCCCGCCGCAGTCTGAGCCGTTCTGTCTGGACCCGCTTCGCGCCCGTCCTGGCGATTGCGGGCGCTGTCGCTCTCGCGCCCGGCCTGGCACTGGCGCAATATTCCGGTGGTGGCGGCGGTGGCGGTTCCGATGGCGGCGCCAATTTCGCTCCGATCGACGATTATGTGAATCGCCGCACCGTGACGATCCGCACCGTGCCTGTCGGGGTTGGCTGCATTCGGGCCGTCGGGGCGGTCGGCTATGACCCGCGGCTGAACCAGCGGCTTTTCGACATCCGCTTCGATTCCGGCGTCATTGCCGCGGTCGGCGTCTCGGCCTACGAGAATGCGCTGTCGGGCGCCCGCACGGGTGCCGATGCGCAGCGCGCACTGGCCGGCGCGGCCCGTGACGCCGCGCGCTATCGGCGCGACCAGCGCTCCTGCTGATTAAATCCGCCGACCGCTTGCGGCCGGGAAGGGCAAGATCTTGCGATAGCTGCAGGATCGGCAGGAAAGAGCCCTCTCTCCTGTTCCAGAATGTCTCCGGCTCGTCCCGGCATGACGAAGGCGCGGCCGGAGCCGCGCCTCTCTGTCTGTCTCCGACTGTCCGGAATGGCCGCCTCAGTCGTTGAGGCGGCGCTTCAGCACTTCCACTTCCTCGTTCAGCGCCGGGTCCTGGCCAACCAGACCCTCGATCTTGCGCACCGCATGCAGCACCGTCGTGTGATCGCGTCCGCCGAACCGGCGGCCGATCTCGGGCAGCGAGCGCAGCGTCAGCGTCTTGGCCAGATACATGGCGATCTGGCGGGGACGCACCACGGTGGCCGTCCGCCTGGACGAGAGGATGTCCGAGCGGCTGACATTGTAGTGCTGCGCCACGATCTTCTGGATCTCCTCGATCTTGATGCGCTTGGGCTCGGCGACCCGCACGAGATCGCGGATCGACCGCTCGGCCATCTCGATGGTCACCGGCTGGGCGGTCAGCCGGTTGGTGGCGAGCAGACGGTTGAAGGCGCCGTCGAGGTCGCGGCCGTTCTGGGTGACGTTCTTGGCGACATAGCCAAGGACGGCCAGCGGCACGTCGAAGCCCTGATGCTGCACCTTCGCGTGGGTCAGCTTCTGCTTCAGGATGTCGAGCCGAAGGTTCTCGTCCAGCGGGCCGATCTCGACAGTGAGACCGCCGGCAAGGCGGGAGCGCACGCGCTCGTCGAGGTTCTCGAGGTCGGAGGGCGGGCGATCGCCGGCCACCACCACCTGCCGCCCCGCATCGATCAGGGCATTGAGCGTGTGGCAGAACTCGGCCTGCGTCTGCTTGCCCTGCAGGAACTGCAGGTCGTCGATGATCAGGAGGTCGATGTTGCGCAGGGCCTCCTTGAAGGCCATCGCGGTCTGGTTCTTGAGCGATGCCACGAAGCCGAAGGTGAACTTCTCGGCGGTCAGATAGAGAATGCGACGGCCGGCGGCCTGGGCCGTGCCGGAGATCGCCTGCAGGAGATGCGTCTTGCCGAGGCCGACGCCCGCATGGATGTAGAGCGGGTTGAACAGCACGGCGTCGCTGGAGCGCGACTGTGCCACCTGGAGGGCTGCGGCGCGGGCCAGTGTGTTCGAACGGCCCTGCACGAAGGTCTCGAAGGTCAGGCGCGGGTCGAGCGGCGAACCGCCGAGTGCCTCGCCATGGCCCTGGATCAAGGGCGCATTGTCAAAGCTGCGGTTGGGGGCTGCGGGCATCGGGCTGCGGGCCGGCTCGACGGCGGGCTTCGGCCGGACCGAGGGGCGGGCGCTGACGGCGGTGCGCACGATCACGTCGATATGCACGTCCTGGCCGGCTTCCTCGCGCCAGCGGGTGAGGATGCGGTCCTTGTAATGGTTCTCGATCCAGCTCTTCAGGAACCGGGTCGGCACCGAGAGGCGCACCATCTCACCGGCGGCCTGGTCGATCTCGATGCTCTTGAACCAGCTGTTGAAGACGTCCTCGCCGAACTCGGCACGCAGGCGGCGGCGAACTCGTTCCCAGATGGCGCCGGGGCGCATGGCATCGCTCACGGTGTCGGTCTTCTCTTCGGAATGGTCATGGGCGAGATCGGGAGCGACGAACACGGGTCTTCTCCTCCTGGGTATGAAATCGGCGAAAGGGGCGGATGGCGTCGACCCGGAGCCTGTTGGCGGCGGGCCGGGAGGGATCAGGACTGGGCCCAGGGCAGGCCCTCGAACTTCCAGCCCGCCACGTGGCCGCGCCGGCCCTCGGGGTCGAGCGGGCCTTCGAAGCCGCCGGTCACGTTGAAGCAATGGGGATAGCCCGCCGCCGTCATCGCGATGGCTGCCGCTTTCGAGCGGACGCCGGAGCGGCAGAGGAAATAGAGCGGCGTCGACTGTGCCAGCCCGCGAGCGGTCAACGCATCGCGCAGCTTGCCGACGAATTCGGCGTCAACGTCCATTTTCGGAAAAACCTGCCATTCGGCGCGCAAAGGCGTCTTGTTGACCGATTTCAGATCGGGAAGCCCGACATAGGCCCATTCCGCCGTCGTCCGCACATCAACGATCTGAGCCTGTTCGTTCTGCGTGATGGCATCGAAACTCTCGCTCGGGCTGACGTCGCCGGCATATCCGGCATGATCTGAAGACGACATTCTCACCTCGCGCCAACGGCATAGCGTTGGCGCGCCTCATCTGCGTTCAATTGTGCGGCTCGTTTGTTCAGACGCCGCCGCATACCGCAGTACGCAGCCATCCGATCCACATGGGTTTCATAGACGTCGAGAGAGAACGATCAGCCGCTTCTTGCCGTTTAGGGACAAAGACGCAGCCGCCCCGAAAACGACCGGGGTCGAACCTTCAGACCTTCAATGAAACCCGGAGTGGCCCCCCCGAGTGCTTTTGACGATACACAGGGGCCTTGGGAGCGGCAACGGAATTCGGTGAAGAAAGGGTTAATCTGGAACACTTGACTCAGAGGCAGAATTCGCGGTTTGCCGGGGCCTCTTTCAAGCCTCTGATGAATCGGCAAAATCCAAAAGGCCACGAACGGACTGCGTGAAGGGGCTGGCTGTAAGAGGCTGTCACATGGAGGTACTGGAGTGCCGCAGGCTCCATCATGTCGCCTCCGTAACGATCTGTCCCCTCGATAGGCTATTGAAAAATATACGGAAATTGTGTGAGGGCGGCTGTCAAGAAAATGACACCATCCGGGGCGCGAAAGCCGTGTAACGGCAATTTTTCGCTTGTCATCCTGCTGTGGCAATCAGGCAACGGCGACGCCGCGTCAGCTGACGTGACGGCAGTCTCGCGGAATCCCAGACAGCAAAAAGCCCGGCCAGAACGACCGGGCTTTCATGGATTTCAACGACGCCGCAGAGGAGCGATCAGGCGCCGATCTTGGCGATCTGGTGAGCCAGGCGAGACACCTTCCGGGAAGCGGTGTTCTTGTGCAGAACCCCCTTCTGGGCGGCGCGCATGATCTCCGGCTCGGCGGCGCGGAGAGCTGCGGTCGCGGCGGTCTTGTCGCCGCTGGCGATGGCGTCGTCGAGCTTGCGCAGGAAGGTGCGCATGCGCGAGCGGCGCGACTGGTTGACTGCGGTGCGCCGCGCGATAACGCGAGCGGCCTTCTTGGCAGATGCCGTATTGGCCATGGGTCTTGTCCCGGAGGCTGGTCCGGACATATCCGGATCAAACAAAATGATGTCGGCGACACGGGGGCCGCCAGAGAGCGGCGTGTATAGTCGCGACGCCCCCAGCCGTCAACTGGCCTGAGGCGGGCCCTGCAAAAATACAGCAGGACGCCCCGATCGGGCCGCATTAGAACTGCGGTCCCTTCGAGCCGAATGCCCGCGAGTGCCCATGCCCGTCGCCCAGACCCGCAATTTCGGCAAGGTCCTTTTCTGGATGATCGGCTCGCTTCTGTCGTTCTGCGCCATCGCCGTGTCAATCCGCGCGCTGCAGAACACGCTGACCATCTTCGAGATCCTGTCGCTGCGCAACCTCGGCGGATTGGTGATCCTCGGCGCCATGGCGCTGGTCGTGCCCGATCCGAGCCAACGCCTTGCGCCGGTCCGGCCCCGGATTCACATCCTGCGCAACACGATCCACTTCGTCGGTCAGGCTCTCTGGGCCTATGGCGTGACGGTGCTGCCGCTGGCCACCGTCTTTGCGGTTGAGTTCACCTCACCCGCCTGGGTGGCACTGCTCGCCGTCATCTTCCTGAAGGAACGGATGAGCTGGCCGCGCGCGGCGGCTCTGGTCCTCGGCTTTGCCGGGGTGCTGGTGATCCTGCGCCCTGGCATGGAGAGCTTCCGTCCCGCGAGCCTGGCGGTCGCCGCCGCCGCCTTCTGCTTCGGCGTCCAGCTCACGACGACCAAGTTCCTGACAGGGTCGAACTCGACCTGGACCATCCTGTTCTGGATGAACGTGATGCAATGGCCGATCAACATGCTGGCCAATATGGCGATCGGAGAGCCCTTCTGGTTCTACGGCAAGCTCAGCCTCGATCTCTGGCTGCCCCTGCTCGGCATTCTCGTCTGCGGATTGACGGCACATTACTGCGTGACCAACGCGTTCCGGTACGGCGACGCCATCGTGGTGACGCCGATCGATTTCCTGCGGGTGCCGCTGATCGGCATCGTCGGCTGGCTGTTCTATGCCGAGCAGCCGGAACTGGCGGTCTGGGTCGGCGCTGGCATCGTGATGATCGGCGTCTTCACCAATATCTACTTCGAATCCCGCGCTCGCGCGTGAGGCGTCCCGATGCGGCACGCATCCGTTAACGACCCCGGCGCTGAAAGGGCTTTCATCCACGGCACGCCGCCCCCAACCGGTCGCCGCCGCCGCATATGAAATACAGCACCATTATGGATTGGCGTGCGAAGAACAGACCGGGCTCATCGGCGTCCTCGCGATTCGGACACCCTTCGTTCGGGCAATGGACCGAAGGTTAACGTCGGACCGCCCTGAATGGCCGATCGGACACACCTGGTCTTCATCATGCTGGCCCATTCTTCCTTAGTGCTTGCGCCATCCCCCGGGATCGGCTAGGCAGATTAGGAACAGCGGGCGCAAAGCCCGCGTCTTGACCGAGGAAACGTCTTTGCCGATCGCGCGTGCCACTGCACCGATCCGCATTCGCGCATTTGGCGCCACGCCCTCGCTTTCGCTGCTTCTTCTTATTCGCCCCTGAGCACCGGCAGGGCCGATCGGCCTTGGCGCTCAGGGGAACAGCCACCGCACCCGAAACACGGGCCGGCGAAGCGATGCGCCTGAGACGCAGCCGCCGGCAGAGACCCGAAGGATCAGCATCATGACCACTTCCTCCAAGGACCGCGTCGTCATCTTCGACACCACCTTGCGCGACGGCGAGCAGTGCCCCGGCGCCACCATGACGCTCGAGGAGAAGCTGCAGGTCGCCGACCTGCTCGACGAAATGGGCGTCGACATCATCGAAGCGGGCTTCCCGATCGCCTCCAACGGCGATTTCGAGGCGGTCGTCGCCATCGCCAAGCGCATCAAGAACGCCACCGTCACCGGTCTCGCCCGGGCCGGCATGGCGGACATCGACCGCGCCGGCGAGGCTGTGCGCCACGCCGTCAAGCCGCGGATCCACACCTTCCTCTCCACGTCGCCTGTGCACATGAAGCACAAGCTGCAGAAGGAGCCGGATCAGGTCCTCGAGATGGTGATCGCCTCGGTCGCCCGCGCCCGCAACCATGTCGGCGATGTCGAATGGTCGGCCGAGGACGGCACGCGCACCGAGCACGACTTCCTCTGCCGCTGCGTGGAGGCTGCCATCAAGGCCGGCGCCACCACGATCAACATCCCCGACACTGTCGGCTACACCGCGCCCCACGAATACAAGGCGCTGTTCGAGATGGTGCGCGCCCGCGTGCCGAATTCCGACAAGGCGATCTTCTCGGTCCATTGCCACAACGATCTCGGCATGGCGGTGGCCAATTCACTGGCCGGCGTCGAGGGCGGCGCCCGCCAGATCGAATGCACGATCAATGGCATCGGCGAGCGTGCCGGCAATGCGGCTCTGGAAGAGATCGTCATGGCGATCAAGACCCGCAACGACATCTTCCGCTATGAGTGCGGCATCGACACGAAGATGCTCACCCGCGCCTCGAAGCTCGTCTCCACCGTCACTTCGTTCCCGGTGCAGTACAACAAGGCGATCGTCGGCCGGAACGCCTTCGCCCATGAGAGCGGCATCCACCAGGATGGCATGCTGAAGAACACCCAGACTTACGAGATCATGACGCCGGATTCGGTGGGCGTGAAGGCGACCTCGCTGGTCATGGGCAAGCACTCTGGCCGCAACGCCTTCAAGGACAAGCTGAAGCACCTCGGCTACTCGCTGACCGACAACCAGCTGGAAGATGCCTTCTTCCGCTTCAAGGAGCTCGCCGACCGGAAGAAGGTGATCTACGACGAGGATATCGAGGCTCTCGTCGACGAGCGGATCGCCCATTCTCAGGACAGCATGAAGGTCATGTCGCTGCTGGTGGTCGCCGGCACGATGGGCCCACAGGCGGCAACCCTGACGCTGGACCTCGATGGCGTGCACAAGACCGTGCAGGCCACCGGCAACGGTCCGGTCGACGCTGTGTTCAACGCCATCAAGGCGATCGTGCCGCACGAGGCGATCCTGGAACTCTACCAGGTTCACGCCGTCACCGCGGGCACGGATGCCCAGGCCGAGGTTTCCGTTCGCCTGCAGGCGGCCGGCCAGACCTATACCGGCAAGGGCGCCGACCCGGACACGCTGGTCTCCTCGGCCAAGGCCTACCTCTCGGCGCTCAACAAGCTGATCGCCAAGCGCGAGCGCCTGCATCCCCAGCGCGGCATCGAAGCAGCCGAGTAAGGCCACAGGCATGCGCATCGGCATCGATCTCGGTGGCACCAAGATCGAGATCCTGGCCCTCGACGATGAGGGCCGGGAATGCCTGCGCCGGCGGGTTCCGACCCCCCGGCACGACTATCGCGCGATTGTCGATGCCATCAGCAGCCTTGTCGGGGCAGCCGAGGCGGAGCTCGGCGTCACCGCGACCGTCGGCGTCGGCATTCCCGGCGCCGTGTCGCCGGCGACGGGCCTCGTCAAGAACGCCAATACCGTAGTCCTGATCGGACAGCCGCTCGATCGCGACCTTGGCGCCGCGCTCGGCCGCCCTGTGCGGGTTGAGAACGACGCCAATTGCTTCGTGCTCTCCGAGGCCGTGGACGGTGCGGGCAGGGGGGCCGACGTGGTCTTCGGTGCCATTCTCGGCACAGGCGTCGGCGCCGGAATCATCATTGGCGGGCGGATCATCCCCGGTCGTCACCTCATTGCCGGCGAGTGGGGGCACAATCCCTTGCCCTGGCCCTCCGTGGAGGAGGTCGTCCGCGCGCCCACCTGCTATTGCGGCCGCAAGGGGTGCCTGGAGACCTGGGTGTCCGGCCCGGCCTTTGCCTCGGACTTCAAGCGTCAAACCGGCCGCGAGACCTCGTCCGAGGCCATTATTGCGGAAGCGGTCGCTGGCGAGGCTCCGGCGGTCGCGGCCTATGACGCCTATCTCGACCGCCTCGCGCGCGGCCTCGCCCACGTGGTCAACATTCTCGACCCCGACGTCATCATCCTCGGGGGCGGCATGGGCAAGATCGAGCGGCTCTATGCCGACCTTCCGACTGCCGTGCGCCCCTATGTGTTCTCCGATGCCTTCACCACGCCGATCCGACCGCCGACCCATGGGGATTCCTCAGGCGTTCGGGGCGCGGCTTGGCTCTGGCCGGCCGATCCCACGCCCTGAACAGGGCAGCCAGACGGCCAATTGTTCACGATGCTGAAAATACCTGCGACAGCGTTCTGGACATGGGCGGATGTCTCTGATAGTCACCGCCCTCTCGTGAAGCGGCCTCGGTCGCGGACGGGACGGGTGATTAGCTCAGTTGGTAGAGCAGCTGACTCTTAATCAGCGGGTCGTAGGTTCGAGCCCTACATCACCCACCAAATACCCCTGACTGTTCAGGGTGTTATGAGAAGCTATGCTTCTCTCCTTCGCACCAGCTTGGCCGGCGGACCCGCTGCGGACCCCCGGAGCTTTCGGTGGTTATTTTATGCTCCTGCCGAGAACGGCGTGGGCGGTACGGTTGAGTTCAATGCCGATCAGATCCCGTGGAGCACTGTGAACACAGAGGTGGTCCCGACAATTCGACAAACGATCGCGCCCCACATGCCGTTTGACTCCTCGCCCATAGATCAACGCCGCTTGGGTATAGGGCATGCCGAAGCCGCAGCGGGCGCTTGCTCCCGCGACCCAAGGGCTTCTCTTCCTTGAGCTTCGACGTTTCGTTTGTAGCCGAAGTCGCGACTTGCCCGACCGGCGGCGAACGGAACGTTACAATATCTCGCAACACGCCTACTCGATCATGATGCGAAAAGCTTCGCTTTGGCCAACAATTAGATTCGTCCGCCTTAGGATCAAAAACGCTTCAACCAAGTGCACGCCTCGGTATTTAAGATGCTCCCAGCGGCAGTTGTCTGATTCTGGCTTCTCGAGCTTGCCGCGCAGAGCGTTCTCCCGCGCTGCTGCCTCGTCGGTGTTGGTCACGCGCCACATGACCGTGTGCTCGGCCGGAAGAAAGGGTAATCCCATTCTTGTCGTCGCCCGGAAGTGTAGCCAGTTGCCCGCTACTAGCGACTCTAGCGACTGAATCTCCTTCACACGCTGCGTACCGAGGTTGTTGCGGTGCAAATCGGCCCGCACCGTAACCAGGATTTGCTGATTGGCAGGGGCCTTGTTCCAGCGTGGAGCCTCCATGTACGGCCGCCGGTTGAAGCTCGCCGGCAGTATGCTGCCTCCGAAGCGCTTGATTGCATCTACCAGATCGCCTGCGAAATGCGATGCGTCAACCAAGTTGCTGCGCATATTCGCGACGACCACATGACCGACTGACTTGCCCTCGTCCACCACGACACCGGCGGCAAAGCTACCGCCGAACACTCGGCGCCATTTCGCGATGCTTTCGGAGCGGTCTTGCTCGTCGTATGCATCGTCGATCCATTTCCGGTACCTGTGGATCTGGTCGCGAAAGTTTGCGTACTGTTCACCCGTCCAATCGTCAGCGAAATTTTCATCCGGCAGATATGGGTTTGTGACCGCCGGCTTTAGAGGGTTCGACTGCAGCCAGTCGTCCATCCGGCCAAACAACGTTTTAAGCGCTGTCGGCGTGTCAGCGAACAGCGAACTCCCTTGGTCGACCTGGCTAATGCGATAGCCAAGGATTGTTGTGAGCAACACGGACGAGCAGTTGAATCGCGTCTTGATGTCCCTCAGGTACTTGATAAGTCGCGTGACCTTTCTGAAGCTATTTGCACCGGAGTAGCTGTTCCGCTGCACGAGCCATTCTGTGTATTGCCGTGGCTCCGTGGGCTCGAATTGGTTTGAATCGCGATTGCAGACCTCAAGCCGTTGAGAGCCCCCACGGTTCACAAGGACCGGTGCAATATCGACTTTTTTTTCGTTCGCATACGTGATGGTGACGCAGTGAGACCACCGTTTTACCATTTCCTTGTACGTGCTGTTCGCCCTGAACGCGTCGTACAGCGTTTGGATGTATTTCGCAGCCTCCCAGTCGTCGACCGGCTGTACGAAGACGATTAGGTCGGCGTCGAACTCGCCCTGATCGACCGGCTTGATGATCGTCTTGTGGGCCCAGGAACCTTGTTCCATCCATCCGCGCACGTGCGGCGCCCACGCCGACGCTCGCACAACATTCTTAATGGCCTCGGTACTCGTCTCGATGGACTTGATACGCGTATCGTCGAGGTTGACCGCATCCTTGAGAAAGTCCTTGAACAGCTCTACGTGCTTCATTGCGCCGCGCCCCTCCATTGCGCGCGCGCAGCGGCCCGGTCATTCTGATACTTCGCCCAGCGTTGCTCTAGCTCTTTCTGATAGGAGCCGTACACGAGTGGCACACTCTCGGGGCAACCCTCTACCGCGGAGTTGTAGTCGGCAAAGGCTAGCAGCACGTCGGGCATTGGGTAGCCCGCACGGTCAGCGACCATGAGCCGGTTACGGATCTGCTTAATCTCTTCGGCCGCGGCACGGTGTAGCCGCCACGCACCCAGAACGTCGGCAGATAACACAAACACCATAAGCGCGAGGAGTACGCGTGCTATCACCATGCCGGTATCGCGTTCCATCGTCGGGATGCTCACCAGTGCGATGATGAGAAACAGCGCTCCGAAAAAGAGTACAATACCAAGCATAACGTGCGCGCTCTTCCGCTGCAGAAACTCGCTGAAGAGCGCCGATTCCTCAATCATTTCTGCCAGGCGGGCTGGGCCATGAGTTTCTTTCGTGGCGTAGTAGTCGGGGTTTTCACATTCGCGCGCACGTTCCGAAGTGACCGTAAAGCGTTCCCGCAGGCTCTGTATCTCGCTTGGTGATAGGGGTTGATCGAGCCCGCCGAGCAGTAGCGCGCCTCGGCGAGCGGCTTGGGCAGCAGACCTAGCTGTGACGTAGAATTCATTTAGTGTCCACCATGCGACAAGCAGCACGGCGGCCGCGATCGCGAGCAAATAAAGCACTACCTTTTCATGATCCGGAATAACGACCGATACCGCGGCCGGCACTGCCGCGAGCAGCTGGACGAAAAATAGTCGAACTCGGATGCGGCCGGATTTGTCAAACTCTGCTCGCAGGTAGCCCACCAGGTTCTCCGATGTGAGCGTCATTGCCCCAACCCCTTTGTATCTCGGTTCGCCCGCTGCTCTACGCGACAAGCAATAGATAGAAGACGCTGCCACCGAATGGTACACGCGAGGCTCAACGATAACCAATGACGCTGAACCTCCTCCAGAGTTGGGTAGAGTCCGTCGACCATGGAGACGGACGACGCGACCCTCGCGGTTCACGGAAAAGCAGATCATCGGGATGCTGATGGAGCAGGAGGCCGGAGCGAAGACGTCTGTCGCGGGCACGGCATCTCGTCGGCGGCGTTCGACGAAGGTTTGGGTATCGAAGGATCCACGGGGTGGCCGCTTCAGGACGCTTGCCGTCGTCGACGCCTATACTCGGACATGCTTGGCGCTGATCGCTGACACCTCGCTTTCCGGCCTGCAGTCGTGCGCGAGCTGATGCTGCCATCCAGTGGCGCGGCCAGCCCGCCACGATCGTCTCCGATATCGGCACGGAACTGACCTCGGTCGCAGTCCTGCGGTGATGCCAGCAAACCGGCGTCGAATGGCACCACGTCGCGCCGGGAAAGCGCATGCCAAGCGCCTTGTCGAGAGTTTCAACGGGCGCTTCTGGGACGAATGTCTCAACGACACGCTGTTCTCGACGCTCGCTGAGGTTCGCAGCGCCATCAAATAATGGAAAGAGCGCTTCAACCGTCACCGACCGCACTCAGCGCTCGGCAACGTAACGCCGGCCGAGTTCGCAATGAAACCCACACTGGAAAGACAGGCCGCTTAAGGCCAAACCCAAGTCTCTCCCTCAAACCGGAGGAGAAAAACGGTCTCGGGTCATGCGCGGCGCCCGATGTGGTTCATGACACGACCGACGGGCGAGAGCCAGCCGGCTACAAAGAGCAGTGCCTGCGGAAAGCCATTCGGCCATCACGACCAGCCGACTCTTCAACATTATCATGGTAGCTTATGTGCTCTTGCCCACACTAGCAGGACAAATAAGTGAAGCGCTCGGATCCCGTCGGTCCCGAATTTTATGTCCCACTCACCAGCGCCGAGAGTTTCTCCGACGCCGCTTTTTATCTGGCGGCCGCGCTTTCAGTTGCCGTCCTATTCGTGGACCGCGCCGCGAATCTCCGGGCTTATGACCTCGTTCAAGGGGCATTCGCCCTTTCGGTCATATGTCATTTCCTGTCCGGAATCGTGATCAAAGTGTACTTTTCCGCCCGGGCACATGCAGCGCGTGTCGCAGACTTTGTTTCGAACGCGTTTCTAGTTCCGCTGACAGCGACCCCATCCGAGGGCTATTATAACACCCCGAGCGGTGACGCCTTTGTGAGGCTGGGAGCATCTGTACTGGAAAATGCCCTATTTACGAAAAGAATTGTTGCTCGGATGCTGTGCTTCGAGCGCTGGCGTATCTCATTGTATCTTTTCGTGTGGATCAGCGCTGTCCTCTACAGGGCCACAGACCTTGCGATTGTTGCCGTCGCCGCGCAGGTGCTCTTTAGCGAGCAGCTGCTGTCGCGCTTTGTCCGGATGGAGTGGCTGAGATTACGAGTGGAAAAGGTTCACGACGACCTTTTTCGGCTATTTCAAGGCAGTGCGGACCGTGAAAGCAAGGAGTTCCGAGCACGTGTCATCCAGGCTATGGTCCTATACGAGACGAGCAAAGCTCAAGCCGCCATCTCGCTGTCATCCCGCTTGTTTGAAAAGCTGAATGGCGAGCTGTCACGCAGCTGGGAGAATACTCGCACTCAACTCGGCTTGGCCGGCCCAACCGGCGGAGACCCATGAACAGGGGGCGCTACAGGTAGGCAGGCGAGCTTTGTCGCAAGGATCGTACGAATAGCGGGGCCGCTGACGTAAGCACCTACCTCGGCACAGCCCGAACGTGTATTGTCGACTGAGGTTGCCATCCAGTTGAAGCTGCTGATCACGATATCATCTTCATCCCAACCGATGTACTTAGCATGCACATCGTCGAGCCGCTCGATTGATATGCCTCGTTTTGCAATTTCGTCCGCGCAAGGTACATGTCCCTCTTGCAGAAGAAATTTACTTGGACGCGAATACTTGACACGGACGCTCACCCCGCGTTTAGCCGCGGTCTCCATGGGGACCAGAACCGAGATCTCCGCAGCAAGACCGTACAAGTCGCATACCAACTCGATGTCGTTCTTAGCTACGTCCCGAGCGTGTGTGATGCAGGCATAATGATCCCGATCGGTTAGGAGCGTAATAGAGTGGGTGCCACTCTCGCTTTGTACGCGAGACTGCTGCCGCATGTCCGACCAAATGGCGTTGAGTCTCCGCGCTGTCCCGCTCCATGTCCCGACCGACGGCAGTTGGCTCGTCAGCAACCGGCTCATTAGCTTAGTCGCAAACAGCAGGCTTCGAGTGCGAAGCGATACTTCAAGCCAGTCAAACTCAGAGGACAGAAAATTACAGCTTCCGACGATGGTTACCCACCTGCGCGTAGCGCGATCGTCGTAGATTATTATCTTGGCGTGCGATCCGGATGAGTCCGGCGACAAGCATACTCTGCTTTTCGCCGCTGGTGGCAGGGTAGCCAATATCGCCAGGCTATCCGTAATTTTCTTGGATGGCTTGTTGGATTCGGGATCGTTATGTAGCCCCCACAAGAGCTCGATCCTAACCCGACGTCGCGCTGCTCGCTCCAAATCAGGTAAAAGCTCTTGAATAGTGTTGGGGCTAATGAAGCACGAGTGAATCACGATCGTAGATCGTGCAGCTTCCAATGCCTCTTTCAGCATCGCCAAATGCGCATCGCCACCGACGATCAGATCGTCCGGGCCAATATCGTCACGCGCGACGCTGCCGGCCGGTTGGGCCTTGGGTGTGTAAGCGGAGACTTCTGTATCTGTCGTTCCCGCCGAGACATCCAGAAGCAACTGCCGAAGCGCCATCGGTGTGCCCGGAGGCAATCCGGTCTGGACCTCTCCAAATGCGATACCAATCCGCGCAAAATACGGCGATGGGGGACGGAACTGTGGAGTTTCAGGCTCTAGGCTCTCGTCCATGTTGAGACGGAAAAGGTCTCGGAGCGCCGCATCGTTCGGCTTGAAGGTCTGCATCTGGGCCGATATCGTTTCTTCACCCGCAGGGAGGTCTCTTTCGTGCACCAGATCTAGGTCGTCCGCGCGCATCCAGTGGCCTGTGACCCGTTCAACGCAAACCGCGTCCCACCGCACGTCCCTCTGGAGCCGCTCTGGCAGATCCTGCTGACTCGCCCATTTGCGTCCCGCAACAGTTGCGGCGAAATATGTTCGGCTATCCTGGCTGCGTACTTCCACCCAATTGGCGCGCAGCAAGTTGATGAGAGCCTCGATCACAAGTCGCTGCGGAAGATTGGAGATTATCGAAAGCTCCAGGGCTGTGCGTTTCGCTCCAGCACATTCGACGAGTAGCAT
The DNA here is from genome assembly GCF_005160265.1 of Phreatobacter aquaticus. Taxonomy (NCBI): domain Bacteria; kingdom Pseudomonadati; phylum Pseudomonadota; class Alphaproteobacteria; order Hyphomicrobiales; family Phreatobacteraceae; genus Phreatobacter; species Phreatobacter aquaticus. Next base: position 1,941,995 of record NZ_CP039865.1, read on the forward strand.
ATGTTCGATGATGCTCCATCGGCGGCCGAAACTAAAAGAATAGCTTACTGCCATTCGATATAGGGGTAAATACACGTATTTCATTTGTATTTAACGCGAAAGACCGTGTTTGCCTTTTCGGCCTTCCCCAGCTCATCCATGAGGCGACCGATGTAGGCGTGTTCGTCATAGTCACTTGTGTTCTCATCACATCGAGAGGCAAAGAAATCCCACGACCCGACGATCACCAGTTTATGTTTTGCACGACTGAGCAGAACGTTCATTCGGTTCTTCTCTTTTAAAAACCCGACGCTCTTCCAAGGGAGTAGTGCATTGTTGCGCACGAGGCTAACCACGACGATGTCTGCTTCCGATCCTTGGAACTCATCAACCGTAGCGCCAATCCGCTTCCCTTGGCGCAAGTCAAACGGATCCTCAAACATATGGGAGAGCCCACCATCAGCATAAGATCTTTCGATCGCTGTTCTTATGGCAGATAGCTGCCCACGATATGGCGACAGGATCTGCACATGGCACGATTTGCCCTCAACGGCTTCAAGCTGCTGAAGAACTCGTACTACCAACTCCGCTTCAGGACGGGATACAAATAGCCCTTCAATCTCCCCTTCCGCAAATTCTTCCTTGCGCTCCCAGGGTACGTCGCACCAAACGATCCTATGATCCGTTAGCCAGGAGCCTTTACGAATGCCGTACGATGCCGGCTTGGAAAAAAGTCTGTGCGTCTCATCCGGGGATTTGAGGATCGTCCCACCGTTCTGATCGGGATAGAATACTTTACCTACAAGATCCGCGATGTGAGGGTGCATGCGGTGCTGATCGGTAAGAACTGCAGCAGGCGCCGCATCTTCCCCACCGCGCATGCTTCTTATAAAAAAAGTTTCGAACAGTTTCACCATCCTAATCCATTGAGCGCAGCGATCAACGAATGGTGCCCGCTCGTCGTCGTCGGCCACCAACGAGGTGTCGACCAGGGATGATGAGGCGAACTGTGATCCCGCTTGGATCGCTTTTCTGACCTTGAGTGGGTCGCCGAGGAGGTCGGTGAACCGTTTCACGTTGAAGGGCGGCAACTGCTGGTGATCGCCTATGAGTAAGAGACGATGACTTTCCTGGAGCGCAGTCGCCATGTCGAAACCGTGCGCCTTACCAGCTTCCTCGATGACCGACCAATCGAAACGACGTCCCCGCTTTGCTAGGTCCGCGAGCTCGGCGGAGTTGAGCGTCGAGAAGGTCAGGTTTGCAGCGTCCTGCACCAAGATCTGCATCGTGCGCACGTCCGTATCGGCTTTCGCTTTGCGCGCGCCCCTGTCCACCACTGTTGACGCGAGGCGATCTCGCAAGAACTCCGGGGAGCGCTTCGCCAGGTCGCTTTCGTTCAGTTGCAGTAGCAAGGATTCTGTTACTCGTTCGGTTCCGTCTGCGTCACCATCTTCTGCTCCGAGCCTCAATACGATAGGTCGGAGGGAGTTCGGTTGGTCAAGGAACAACTTCGACAGCTTGTCACGGACGTCGTCGATCGTGTGATGCGAATGCGCGGTCACCAAGATCTGTGCAGTTGGATCTGAGTTCAAGAGCCGATCTGCAAACGCCTTGATCAGTGTCGTCTTGCCAGTTCCAGGCGGTCCCTGAATCGCGAATGAAGGCTGCATCTGCCAAAGGCGGCCGAGCGCGGTCAGCTTCGATTTATCTAGTTCTATCTTCGCTCGTGGTTGCGGGAGGTCATCCGAGTTGCTCCGTGCGACCTCGTCCGGCGCCGCCAAAAGGCGCAAGAGCCCCTCGAACAGTCGCAAATCCTCAATTGCCCTATGTCTTCGACGGATTTGAGCGATTGTGCCACCGTGGTTGCGGGCTAGATAGACTCGACCTTCGCGGACCGGCGCGACACCCTGTGTCCGGAAACTGTATCTCGGACCGGACGGCGTCGTCCACGACTTGAGGAATTTCCAACTGATCGACGGGACTTCGTTGCCGATAGAGCGCTTTTCGAGCAAGGAGTATATATCCTGCCGCGGCCCTTCCTCGTCATCCACGGTTACCGCCTCTGCGCCTAGCTTAAACCAGTCTCTTAACTGGTCAGGGGGCGACGAAAGGTTGACGTAACTGGCCAGCTCCGCCCGATCCGGCTCGCGGACAGGAGTGACCACTATAGTTGTGCCGTGATTGCGCCGGTCGATGTCCACCACGTCAACGGCGCACATCTGGGCAATTGTTATTACAGTATCAAGTTGCTGAGTTACCCGGAAAAATTCGTGCACTGTGCGAAGTTCGCTTGATTGAATAGACTTCGTCGACCGGATCGGGAACGTCTTGTCCCACTGGGCGGCCTTGTCTCTGATGGATCGCACGGTCTTGCGGACGTGGGGCAGCAGTTGGACGTCGATCCGACGCTGACCTAGACCAAAAATCTGATCATCCGGCCTCACCCTGGGAAGCCGCTCAATATTCTCGCAGTACCCAATATCCCAGGTCGTAACACCCTCTACCGACCAGTTCCTGACTCGGTATTCGAGTTTCTGACCCTTCACAATGTAAGAGAGTTTTGGGTCAGACCGTCCGACGATCCGAACGTCGCCCTGTAGATCTGTCCGGATCCAATCTCGCTGGGCGACCGGATCAATTGCCTTAGCTCTGCCTTCGGAGAGACTTTCGATTGTTCGCGCGATCTCTATGTCCATACCGAGCCTCACCGCCATGACCAAGTCCCTACTGAGGGAAGTCGTTACCGCGCTGAGGTCGCCAATGATCTGCTGAATGAGTTCCTCGATCTCTTCTGGCTCTACGAGCCTCTCCTCGGGGTTCTCGTCCAGGAGTCGTGCAATGAAGGTCCTTTCGCTTTCGCGCAGGTTGCCCAGGTTAGACACCAAGCCCTGGAGCGCCGACCGCTTTCTGATGCTCTTCAAGGGGGCGCCAAATAACTCCGCGGCCACGACACCAAAATCGTACCAATCAGTTGCGGTGGAATACTCCCCCGCCGGCTTGTCTAATTCCGGAGCTGAGAATGGGTTCTTTACGCCAACCTTAGAAGATCCGCCATCGGGTCCCGCTATCCTGAGAGACCACTCAAAACCACTCAATCGAAATTCACCCTGCCCATCCGGATTTACGAATATCGACGATGACGACAGCGCTCGGTGTAGCGTTCCTTCGCGGTGGAGGATCGATAGACCTTCCGCTATCCTTAGCAGCCCTTCCCAGAGCGGACGACGTCGGCCGACTTCGGGTAGATTCACCAGCCACGGATATCGGCTACGGTCTTGCAAAACTCTGGAAAGGACCTGACGTCGCCCACCATCCAATATGGCAAAGAAATGCTTGTCGTCTGAGTCAAGATCACGCAGCCTCACAAATAGATCAGAAGCGCCGGGATAGCCTTGGAGGCGCATTAGACCCCGGACTTCCCGATTCCATAAAGCCTGTAGCTCGTTATTGTTTCCGTCGTTCTTTGGCCATACCTTCGCATAGTAAAGATCCCCTAGGTCCTCCGCCTGCCAAAGGTCGGGAACACCCCTCTTGGGATCTCCAGGGATGATCTTCCGCGAAAGCCGATATTTGCCTAATCGAAGTTCAGCCATCGCGCCCTCGAACGGTTCCGGTTCTGACCGGAACTGAACGGTAGGGTTGCTCACGTATCACATCAACCCCGTGGAAAGGCCCATGACGAGTTTTTTGACCGTCGGTAGCGTGACGGTTCGAAATGTCTAGCTCTTTGAAGAGTCTGACGTTGCCCCTCTAGGATAATCCAGCTTGAAGTTCGTTCTGGCCCATCGATAGAACCAGAGCATAAGGCAGAAGCTTCACGGACGAGCAGATCATCGGGATCTTGAAGGAGGAGGAGGCCGGGGTGCCGGCTTCGGACCTGTGCCGTAAGCAGGGGGTCAGCGACGCCAGTATCTACAAGTGGAAGTCCCGGTTCGGCGGGATGGACGTGTCGGAGGCTAAGCGGCTGCGGACGCTCGAAGACGAGAATGCCAAGCTGAAGCGCATGCTGGCCGACGCGATGCTCGACAACGTCGCGCTGAAGGATCTCTTGGGAAAGAAGTGGTGACGCCCGCAGCCGAGCGGAAAGCTGTCGCCCACCTCATGGACGCCTATGGGGTGAGCGAACGGCAGGCGTGCAAAGCCAGCGGCTTCTGCCGCATGACCATGAGATACAGGACCACGCGCGGGGATGACACCTCGCTGCGTGAGCGGATGAAGGCCATCGCAGAGGAACGGCAGCGGTTCGGCTACAGACGTCTGCATGTGCTGCTCCGGCGCGAGGGCTTCCAGGTCAACCACAAGCGCCTGTTCCGACTGTATCGAGAGGAGCGGCTGACGTTTCGCCGGCGAGGCGGTCGCAAGCGGGCGATCGGAACACGGGCGCCGATGATGATCCCGATGCGTCCGAACGAGCGCTGGTCGCTGGACTTCGTGGCCGACCGGATGACCGACGGCCGGCGCTTCCGGATGCTGGCCATCGTGGACGACTGCACCCGCGAGTGCCTGGCACTGTTGGCGGACACGTCGCTGTCGGGTGTGAGGGTCGCTCGCGAGCTCGCCAGGCTGCTGGCAGAGCGCGGCAGGCCCAAGATGATCGTCAGCGACAATGGTAGCGAGCTGACCTCCAACGCCATCCTGGCGTGTGTTGACGCGGCCAGGATCGAGTGGCACTCATCGCGCCTGGCAAGCCGATGCAGAATGGCTTCATCGAGAGCTTCAACGGCCGCCTGCGGACGAACTGTTGAACGAGACGTTCTCCGGCCTGACCGAAGCCAGAGCCGCGCTCTTGCGATGGCAACTCGACGACAAGACCCCAAGGCCGCACTCGAACCTCGGATGGCAGACGCCGATGGACTTGCCGGCCACATTCCATCCGCGGCGGGATCAGACGCTGCGCCTTGCAAATGGCTCCACGTCTGCCCACACCGCTAAACCCGCCCGAGACGGTCAAACCAATTTCCGGAACGAACTCAAGGCTGGATAGAAGCTGGGGGGCAACGTTGAGCAAGCGGCATAAGCTGTAGCCTGCCGACTTCTATCGGCAGGCTACCGTCTAGCTCCGTTTACTCGGGCAAGTAACTCGATAACCGGAGCGGCAAGAACTCCCGCTCAAGCATAGTGAGATGCCGTGCTTAGCGCTTGGGATAGCTCGTCCGAAACGTACCGTCTTGAGGGTCGACAATGAGGATCAATCGGTGATCCGATGGACGAGCCCCAGTGCTTGGGCCGTCCGCGCGTTGATCGCTGTTTCGGTCGACGCCTCGCGTCGGAAGCGTTCGATCGGCAGCCCGGTGCGCGCGGCAAGTCGGAGCGCGTTTTCCTCGTCGATCTCGCGAAGCATCTGTGCCGCGCCCGCGAGCACATGCGATGTCACCCGATGCCCTTGAATGGGTTTGACGGCTTCCATCGCGGAAAGCGCACAGCTGTGGATCAAGAACTTGCAGGAGCGGGACGCAAAGCGCTCGGTGCCCTCGCCGAAAATCATGATGGCGGACGATGCGCATACGCCGCGAGCTACCGTTCGGACGTGCCGCCCACGCTCACGTTCAGTTCGGATCAGTGCCGAGATTCTTCGCTCCACAGCGACCGATCCGCCTGGTGAGTCGATGCTGACCTCGATGATCGCCGGGTCATCCGCCAGTTTGAGCGCCCGCTCGAACGCCTCCGCTGTCACTTGCCGGCCGATTTCGCCACGGATAGCGATGGCGAGCACCGGCCGTTGCACGACGAGAGCGTGCACCGGGGCAGCCGGCAGTTGAAGGCCGGCGATGATGCGTCTGAGATCACTGCCCCTACTCCGGCTCATCGACAACCTCCCATCTTGGCACGCCCCTCGACGTCCGTTGCGCGGGACGGGCGAGAGGAACCCCCGTCCCGCGCGCGCTACCGCCGGATGCGAGCGACGGCCGCGAACTCAGATCCCGTCAGCGAAGCGGCTCCGAAAGGCGGCTTCGAGCTGGCCCAGGTGGCCGTGAGGTAGCCGGGGTGGGCGTGCTCGAGCATCTGCGCGCTCGATCTCGACGGCCGCCTCGAGCTCGCGAAGCACGATCGCTCGCAGCCGCGCGATGATCTCGATCGCGACCGTCGCGTCTTCGTGCAGCGTGGGCGCCAAGACCTCGATGACCCGCTCGGCGTGCTGTGCGCGAAGCGGCAAGATTTCGCCGCGCAACCGGCCAATTTCTCCATCCAGCGCATCGCGCTCTGCGACCAACTGGCGAAGCCGCCTCTCGGCCGCGCGGTCGCCCGCACCTTCGCGAACCCGAGCGACGAGCGTGCCCGCCTCGGCCTGAAGAGTGTCCCTCGCTTGGATCGCCGCTGAGCGCTCCCGCTCCAGGCGAAGCAGCTGGGCCGGCCGCGGCGCCTTCGCCGCTACGATCGCGGCGGGTGATGGCCGGTTGAGCTCGTGAGAGGTCGGGAAATCCAATTTCGGGCGGAAAAGCACGTGGAAGCCTCCGGTTCGATCCGAAGAATCGCACACTTGGTCAGGCATCCGACGACACGCGTCCGGTATTTTCAAAGCCGACGCAGGTGACGTTCGACCGCAGTCCGCAGAGCTTCTGCGCTGACTTCGCCATCTGCGTCCGGCGTGAGCTCTCCGGAATCGATGAGCCGGTTGGCCAACTCGGCCAGATCGACGACCACGGCGAGGACAGCGAGACCAAGCCGAGCACGCTCTCGGGCTCGTCGATTGCGCTTCGCCGAACCGGACTGAGAAGAAGCCATTCGGGATCCTCGTTTTTCGATTTCTTGTAAGTCCAAAGCTGGCCTTCGTGGCGATCCAAACGCCTGGGGTTGCTGGCTTTGAGAGTTTTCTGAATTGCCAAAAAGACCCGATCCTGAGATTTCGGCCCCTCTCGCCTCAAAAGATTTTTTCTGTACAAGAGCCCGGGAGCGGTGCGCGCCCCCGTAGCTGTAGAGACGCGGACCCACCCCACTCCATTAGTCGCCGAGCGCGAACTCCACCTCGAGTTGCTCGACATCGAAATCCCACCAACCGCTCTCTAGCCACTGGACCAGCGACAATGGTGGCCAGCTTCCGTGAAGCGCCACGAGCAAACGTCGAGTCCCGGAAATGATGGTGTCGCCGCGATCGTTGCCATCGATGTGCGCGAAGGCGTTTCGCGCATCGCGGAGGGTAGAGCGATCGAGATGATGGCCTCCGGGCCAGATGTTGAGCAGGTGCTCGAACGGATCGCCGTCGTGGTCGATCGGTCTTGGCTGCTCACCGGTGCACGGGCGTAAGGGCCGGGAACAGGGCGACACCGCGAGTTCGGCTTTCAGTTCGATTTGATGATCAATGTTATGTTTGGCCCTCCCGTTTTGGGGTGTCTGTCCCCCAGCTATTTGGGGGGGCTGAGTCCTCGATCTTGCTGGGGGGGCGCCTGCGATCTTGCTGGGGGCTCGATTTCAGTTAGGGCCCCTGAAGATGGGGGAGGCTGCCCCCCCGCAAAGTGAGGGGGCTGATCAATCAAATTCGGTGAGAAGCCTCGCTCGAGCTGGTAGTGTGACGACACCCGACCGCTGCCTGGCCGAAGGGTGAGATAGCCGGCAGCGACCAGTGGCTTGAGCCAGATTCGAATCTGGTCCAAGTCGTCCGCGGCAAGCGCTTTTGCCAGTGTCGTGCGGCTCGGCCAGCAGAGCCCGGAGCGGCCGTCCGCGAAGCGCCCGATGGCAAATCCCACGCACTTCGACGAGGCGCCCAGGGCTGGGTCCGCCATGATCGCGTCGATCCATGCCGCGACCCCTGCGTGGATCCACCTGCCGCCCCTCGGCCGTCCGGTATGCCGGTCTCGACTTTGATCGTCACGCGTCGACATCGGCGTCCTCGCCATCGTCGGCTTCAAGCCCGGCCGCGTGCCGGACCGCCAACAACGCGTCGCCCCGCGTCGCGAAGGTTCCGAGCGCCCGCGGATCGCCGGCAGCGTCGAACGCGAACGCCCGGATCCGCCTGCCGCGGATTTCGACGCGGCCGATGCGCCGGAGTCCGGCCCGCACGTCGAGATCGCCATCCTTCAGCCGGCTCACGACTGGCCTCCGCCGGTGAGCTTGCGTGGTCTGCCCCGGCCGCGGCGGGGCGCCTCAGCGGTAGCGGCGACCGGGTCGACCGCACCGGGCGCGACCCGGCGGCGTGACGCCAGCCAGGCTAGCAAATCCGCATTGAGTATCCCGAAGCGCCTGGGTGACATTCGAACGGTAGCCGGCCCTCTGCCGGCTTCGATTTCGCGCAAAATTGTCCTCGCGGAACAGCCGCACGCAGCGGCCGCCTCGCGAAGGTTCAGAACGACGGGGGGAGCGATATGATGGACCATGAGGAAGCTCCTAGTGACTTCGGAGCCCCCTCGATGCCACGATCCCCCGCGCGATGATGCGGCAGGCAAATGGGAATTAGTGCAAGCTCTCTGCGCGGGATAAGCGCCTGTATTCGTTGAGAACTCTGTCCGTCAAACGTTCTACTTCGTCAGGAGAGTCGCGGCGAGAATCTTCGGAAAAAACCGCCTGCAATTCGCGCTCGAACGAACCTCGGGAGGTCCCGGCGAGACGGTGCGCGGCCATCCGGCGATGGAGAGCGCGGACCTCGGCTAGCAGCCAGTGATGCGGGTCCGCGAGCGGGTGGACTCGAGCCCGACCGCCGCGAGGGTTCCTGAGCCGTACCGCGCCGGCGCCAAGGAGATTGGTAAGTGCAGCGAGATCCTGGGCGTCGGCGCGGGGGGCGTTCCGCAAAGCTCGCGCCAGACGGGGCAAAAATTCACGCCCTCCCGTTGTCGCGACGACGGCGCGGATGGACCTGAGCCGATTGCTTGCTTTTGGCGGCGGGCCGCGCCCTCGCTTGATCGCCAAAAGCAAATGCCGCTCGACGAAGTCGGCCAGGGCCCCCAGCGCGCTCTTGTCAGCCGAGCGGGCCCCGCGGAGCAGGGACCAAAGCGGGTGGAGTTCTCCCCAGCGTTGGACCCGGTCAATTTCGGCGGTAATGTCCGAGCCGGACAGGTCGCGCCGGGTGAAATCGTCGAACGACCCGAAAGTCGCAACTGTTGGATCCGCTGCCGCGATGGTCACTGCCGGGAGCCCTTGCGCGCGATCGGGATGACCTGCGCGCTGCCGGCGGGTGGCGGGTCTAGAAGACCCTGCAGGCGAGTGCTCCACAAATGGACCGCCGAGCGCTGCTCCTGCTGGTATTCATGGGTCTGATAAACCCGCATCAGCCCCGTCTGCGTCGACCCTACGTGACCTAGCAGACGCTCCGTCACGGGCATCGCGACACCAAGCGCTTGCAACTGCGCGGCGAACGCTCTTCTAAGGTCGTGAAAGCGCCAGGCCGGCATTGCCTCGACTGTTGCCGGATTTTCGCCTGCGGCCTCTGAGGCACTTCTGCGCCGATCGAGGATTGCCGCGTCGAGAGAGGTCTTCGCCTTCGACCATCCCGAGAAACCCCGGCCGTCGCTTGGGAACACCAATGCCTCCGGCCTTGGATTTCCCAAATTTGGCAGCAGCGACCGCAGGATTTCGACCGCCTGTACCGCGATCGGCCGGAGGACAAACTCTCCGTTCTTGGATCTAGCTGCTGGAAGCGCCCAAGTCGCATTGTCGAGGTCGACCTCCCTCCAACGAAGCTGTGCGGCCTCCTCTCGCCGACAGCCCGTCGCGACCATGAAACGGAGGATTTTGCCAAAAGTTGTTGTGGCGTCGGTCGCGTTCCAAATCTCGACGATCTCGACGCTGGTCGGGGTCCGGTCGCGTGGCGGCGGTATGGCGATCGGAATTCTGTCGAACGGATTGGTGGCGATTCGGCCCCGAGCCATGCCCCATCTGAACAACGCGGAGCCGACCCGCTTCGTCGCGGCGGCCATGGCTGGGTGGCCGGCTGAGGCGAGCCGGTCGAACGTGTCGACAACATGTCGACGGGTGAGGTCTTCCGCCGGTCGATCAAGGTGCCGGGCGAAGGCGTGACGGAGCGACCGCTGCGCTTCCTCGCGATACTTCGGTCGGCGGGTTGCGAGGTGAAGCGCCGCCCAATCGTCGATGAACCGGCTGAGCGTAAATTGCTCGCGTTCCTTCCTCTCTCGTGCCGCCTTGACCTTCGCCTTGCGCTCGACCGCCGGGTCGATGCCCTGAGCCGCTTTGCCGAGGTAAGCCCTGGCGGCCTCGCGCGCCTGGGCGAGGCCTATTCCGCTTGCGGAGCCAATGGGTAAGCGGCGGCGCTGCCCGTCGATGGTGAACTGGAGCACGTACGATCGCGTTCCGGCCGATGTAACGCGAACCCCAAGACCCTTCTGATCGTCGTCGAAGTAGAGCGCGTCCTTGCGGCCGGCAGGGCAGGCGAGCTGATCAACAACGCGTTGGGTGAGCTTCACCGGATCCCCCTTTGGCGACCCGCTGATCGTGCGGACCTCGACTATTTCAGCGGACCTTTAGCGGACCTCCTCAAACGACATTCTGTGTCATTCGGAGTCATAACAGACGCTGACAAAATCAGAGGGTAGTTCGAAAAAGAGCGTGTTATCAAGTGTTTTTGGCAGGTCTGCGCATTTCGTGTCACGACGTGCCGAGATGCCAGCTCCTACTCTTAATCAGCGGGTCGTAGGTTCGAGCCCTACATCACCCACCAATCTTTTCAAGGACTTGTGGCTGTTCGGTCTTGTCGTTTGACAGGCCGGACGGGCCTGTTCCGGCAAACCTCCACGTTTCAGTCTCGACGCCAGGTGCTGCCCGCCTCCGCTCGCCGGTGTCTGCCGGGGAGCATGGCAGCTTTGGTCCCGATCAAGTGTCGGCAGGCCGTCACATAGGGTCGATAGCGTCCTGTGTTGCAGTGCAATGTAGGGCAATGTGACCGTGCCCACTGGACCTTCCGCGCAGTCGACCTTGGGGGCCACGTCAGGTGTGCCGCCGGTCAAGTTCGCGCCGGGCCGGCCCATTTCGATGTCGGACACTCGGCTCCGGGAGCAATCACAGCATGAATTGGGTTGAAAACCCGGCGCAGGGTCCTGCCCTGATCGAGAACCGCACCTTCGACGAACTTGTCGTGGGCGACAGCGCGAGTTCCACGCGCGTGCTGACGATGCGAGACATCAGCCTGTTCGCCATCGTCTCGGGGGACGTGAACCCGGCTCACCTCGATCCGGCTTTTGCCGAAACCGACCTGTTTCACGGTATCGTTGCTCATGGCATGTGGGGCGGCGCGCTGATCTCGGCCCTGCTTGGAACAGCCTTGCCCGGTCCCGGGACCATTTATCTCGGCCAGGACCTGACGTTCCGCAGGCCGGTTCGGCCCGGAGACACCGTCACCACCACCGTGACACTCGCCGAGAAGCACAGCGAGAAGTCGATCGCCGTCTTCGACTGCCGCTGCACGAACCAGTCTGGCGAGGACGTGATTGTCGGACGGGCGCGCGTCATCGCGCCGAGCGAGAAGATCGTGCGGCCGAGGACAGTGCTCCCGAGCGTGGCCCTGCATGCCCACGGCATCGATCCGTTTGATCTGACGGGCAAGCGCGGGCTGATCGTGGGGATCGCCAATGACCAATCGATCGCCTATGGCTGCGCTCAGGAACTGAGCAATGCCGGTGCCGAACTCGCGGTCACCTATCTGAACGCCAAGGCCGAGCCCCATGTGCGGCCCTTGGCCGAAGCCCTCGGGTGCAAGCTGATCCTGCCCTGCGACGTGCGCGAGCCCGGCCAGCTTGAGCAGGTCTTCGACAAGCTGACGAGCGAATGGGGGCGCCTGGACTTCGTCCTCCATTCGATCGCCTTTGCGCCGCGGGAAGACCTGATCGGCCGGGTGACTGATGCCTCGGCGGCAGGTTTTGGCATCGCCATGGACGTTTCCTGCCATTCCTTCCTGCGCATGGCGCGTCTTGCCGAGCCGCTGATGACCGAGGGCGGAACATTGCTGACGGTCACGTTCTTCGGCTCGGCCCGGGTTGTCGACCACTACAACCTGATGGGCCCGGTGAAGGCCGCCCTGGAGAGCGCGGTTCGTTATGTCGCGGCCGAACTTGGACCCAAGGGGATCCGCGCCCATGCCATTTCGCCTGGGCCTATTCGAACCCGTGCGGCGAGCGGCATTGACCGGTTCGACGAGCTCCTTGCCGAAGCGGCCGCCCGGTCGCCGCAGCATCAGTTGGCCGATATTGCCGATGTCGGAGCGGTCGCACGATTTCTCGTCAGCGATGCAGCAAAGCGCATCACCGGCACGACCATTCCCGTGGATGGTGGACAGCACATTCAGGGCTGACCTCAGCATCCACGGGTGTTCAGGCGCCCCCCATCGGCGGCCGGCGCCAATGGCGCGGGCATTTCCCGTCCCCGTGCATCGAGCAGCTAGCGCGCGCCCTCGCCCTCGCCGCGCAGGACCACGTAGATGGCCGGGATGACCAGCACGGTCAGCAGCGTCGATGACGCGAGTCCGAACAGCAGCGACACGGCGAGCCCCTGGAAGATCGGGTCGGTCAGGATGGTGGCCGCTCCGATCATCGCGGCAAGCGCGGTGAGCAGGATCGGCTTGAAGCGGACCGCTCCCGCTTCGAGCAATACATCGACCAGCGGACGACCCGGCCGCCTTGCATGGCGGATGAAGTCGACCAGCAGGATCGAGTTCCTGACGATGATGCCGGCCAATGCGATGAAGCCGATCATCGATGTCGCCGAGAAGGGGGCGGCAAACAGCCAATGGCCGATCAGGATGCCGATGAAGGTCAGCGGGATGGGCGTCAGGATCACCAGCGGCAGCTTGAACGAGCCGAACTGCGCCACCACCAGGATGTAGATGCCAAGCAGGGCGACGGCGAAGGCTGCGCCCATGTCGCGGAACGTCACCCAGGTGACCTCCCATTCGCCATCCCACAGCAGGACGGGTTTCGACGTGTCGGCGGGTTGCCCGTGCAGCGCGACCGTGGGGCGGGGCACGGTGCCCCAATCGATCCGGTCGAAGGCCCGGTTCACCTCGATCATGCCGTAGAGCGGCGCCTCGAAGGCACCCGCCAGCTCCGCCGTCACCATCTCGGCCGGCCGTCCGTCGCGCCGATAGATCGGGAAGGAGGCCCGCTCGCGGGTCAGCCGAACGACGTCGCCGAGTTCGACCACGCCGCGGTCGCCGGGCAGGAGATTTGACGGTACCGGCGTGGACAATGCGCGTTCATCGATGACCCGGTCGCCCTTGGCACGGGCAAGCCGGATCGGGATGGGCTGGCGTCCACCGCCGCGATGGGAATAGCCGACCGTGGTCGTGCCATAGAGCGCGCGGATCGTGTCATAGACGTCGCGGTGCTCGACACCATGGAACTCGAGATTGTCCTCGCTGACCGCAAGCCTTGCCCGCTCCGGCTGGGTGCCGAAGCTGTCGTCGATGTCGACGATGAAGGGCACCGCGGCGAAGGCCTGACGGACCTTCGCTGCCACCGCACGCCGCGTGTCGGCGTCGGGACCGTAGATCTCCGCGAGCAGCGTTGCCATGACCGGTGGGCCCGGCGGTGGCTCGACCACCTTGAGCGAGGTGCCCGCCGGCACCGACACGGATGCGATGCGCCGGCGCAGTTCGATCGCGATATCGTGGCTTGCCCGGCTGCGGTGCGCCTTGTCGGAGAGATTGACCTGGACGTCGCCGAGCTCGGGCTGGGTGCGGACATAGGAATGGCGGACGAGGCCGTTGAAGTTGAACGGCGCCGCTGTGCCGGCATGGGTCTGGAACGAGACGATCTCAGGCACCCCGGCGAGGCTCGCCGCGATGTCCTGCAGCACCCGGTCGGTCGCCTCCACGGATGAGCCCTTGGGGAGGTCGACCATGATGGCGAGTTCCGACTTGTTGTCGAAGGGCAGCAGCTTCACTGTGACGTCGCGGGTGTAGAACAGCACCATCGAGCCGAGCGTGGCGATGCCGACGAGGATCAGGAAGATCCAGGCGCTGCGACGGCTCCTGAGGATGGGCACAGCCGCACGGCGGTAGAGCCGGCCGAGCAGGCCGCCATCGGCTGCATCATGGCCGTGGCCGTGAGCGGCAGCGCCACTGCCGAACTTCACCATGAGCCACGGCGTCACGATGACCGCGACGAAGAACGAGAACACCATGGCCGCCGAGGCATTGGCCGGGATCGGGCTCATATAGGGCCCCATCATGCCGGACACGAACAGCATGGGCAGAAGGGCGGCAACCACGGTGAGAGTTGCGACGATGGTCGGATTGCCGACCTCCGCCACCGCATCGATGGCCGCCTTTTGGCGCGAGCGGCCGTCGCCCATGCCCCAGTGGCGCGCGATGTTCTCGATCACCACGATGGCATCATCGACGAGGATGCCGATGGAGAAGATCAGCGCGAACAGGCTGACGCGGTTCAGCGTGTAGCCCATCGCCTTGGCGGCGAAGAGCGTCAGCAGGATCGTGACGGGGATCACCACGGCCACAACCAGAGCCTCCCGCCAGCCGATGGCGACGAGCACGAGCATGACGATGGAGATAGTCGCGAGCCCCAGGTGGAACAGAAGCTCGTTCGCCTTGTCGTTGGCCGTGGCGCCATAGTCGCGGGTGACATGGACGGTGATATCGGCTGGGACGATCGTGCCACGGGCCCGCTCGACCGCCTCGGCGATCTCACGGCCGATCGTCACGGCATTGGCGCCAGCACGCTTGGCAACCGCCAGCGAGACGGCAGGCACGCGGGCAAGCGCGCCATCGGTGCCGCGCTGGAGATGGGCCACGCGCGTCTCAGCCGCATCACCCGCCAGGACGATGCGCGCGACATCGCGGACATAGACGGGTCGGCCGTCGCGGGTCGTCACCAGCAGATTGCCAATGTCCGCCAGGCCGTTCAGCGTCTGACCGGCCACGAGGCCGATCTGCTGGCCGCCGGACCGAATGGTCCCCGCCGGGAATGCCTTGTTGGCACCTTCCACCTTGGTGCTCAGCTGCTGCAGGGTGACGCCGGCCAGAGCAAGCTTCTCGGGGTCCGGCTCGACCCGGATTTCCTCCTGCTGATCACCGACCAGATAGGTCAGGCCGACATCGTCGAGGCGGGCGATCTCTACGCGCAATTCGCGCGCGATGCGCGTGAGATCATTGGCAGTCCAGCGGTCGGCGACCTCCGGCTTCGGCGCCAGCGTGAGAACGGTGATGGCCACGTCATCGATGCCGCGACCGACGATCAGCGGCTCGGGAATGCCGACCGGGATCCGGTCGAGATTGGCCCGGATCTTTTCATGGACGCGCAGGATCGCCGCATCAGGGCTGGTTCCGACCAGAAAACGCGCAGTGACCATCACGCTGTCGTCGCGCGTCTGGGAATAAACATGCTCGACCCCAGCAATCGACTTGACGATCGTCTCCAGCGGTTCGGTGACAAGCTTGGCCGCGTCCTCGGCCTTGAGGCCTTCGGCGCGGACGTGGATGTCGACCATCGGCACCGAAATCTGCGGTTCTTCCTCCCGAGGAAGGCTGGCCAGGGCGACGAGACCGAGGGCGAGTGCGGCCAGCAGAAACAGCGGTGTGAGCGGAGAGCCGATGAAAGCCTGGGTCAGGCGGCCGGCGAGGCCAAGTGGCGCAGCGCCATCATGATGGTTCGAGGGGCTGGTCATGGCGTCACCACGAGGTCGCCAGCGACCAGGCCGGTCAGAACCTCGACGCGTGGCCCGCCTTCCGTTTCGATCCCCGGACCGAGGACGACGGCCACCTCATGGTGCTCGCCGTTCGCCCGGCGAAGCCGCACGAGGTCGACGCCGGCCCGGTTGATCACCGCGCCGACCGGGATCGCCAGAGCCTGGCGGGTGGCGATGGGAACATGGACCGGAATGCGTTCCCCGACGAAGAAGTCGCCGAGCGTCTCGACCTCGACGTCGGCAATGACGCGGCCATTCTCGATCTGGGGGTAGAGCTTGACCAGCCGGCCGGAACCGACCGCAGCACCATCGACATTGCCGCGCTCGCCGACCGAGACCCGCGAGCCCTCGCGCAGGAGCGGAGCATGGCGCTCGGGCAGGGCGAGCCTCAGGAAGAAGCCGCCGCCTGCCACCTGGGCGACCGGTTCGCCGGGCAGCAGAACGGATCCGCGGGCGACCGGGACCTTCAACACCCGGCCGGCGATCGGTGCGAGGACCTGGCCTTCTTCGGTTTGCTGGGCAATGACCGACCGGTCAGCCAGGGCCGCGTTGAGCTGATTGGTCAGGACGTCGACCTGCGTGCGCGTCTGGTCGACACGCTGCTGGGTGCCTGCCCCGCGCGCGATCAGCGATTGTGAACGTTCGAATTCGGTCTGGGCGTTGGCGAGCTCGGAACGCACCGCCGCGATGCGGGCGTCTGACGCCTTCATCTGCAAGGCGAGCTTGGGGTCGATCACCAGGGCGACGACCTGCCCGGCCGTGACAGCCGAGCCCTCCGTGACATCCAGGCTGATCAACGTGCCGCCGATGCGCGCGCGCGCCGGGATGAGGAAGCGCGTTTCGACCCGCGCGAAGACCGCCTTTGTCTCCGTGACCGTGACGGGCTCCAGCCGGAAGTCCGCGGCCTCTGCCGCGCCGCCCGACAAGGCCAAGGCGACAAGGGTAGCGATGAGATGGGATGGATGCGATGCGGCGGACCGGCCTGTCCTCGCTGGGTGTTCGCTCCGTCGGGTCATGGCTTGCCTCACGTGTCGTCTCAACCGTCAGCTGCACATAATCGTAATTGCATGATTGCGCAAGTAAGGATATATGGTTGCCGATACGAGACTGACCCTATGAGGATCCGTGATGTTTGGTTTGTTTGGGCGCAAGGCCGTTGGACAGATTTCGCCCGAAGACGCTCACCGGCGCCATACCGCTGGCGAAGTCGAGCTGGTCGATGTGCGCGAGGCGCATGAATGGGAGAGCGGCCACATTCCCGGTGCGCGCCATGCCGCCTTGTCGACGCTTGACGCCAAGATCCACGAGTTGCCGCGCGATCGGCCTCTCGTGCTGTATTGCCTATCAGGGATGCGGTCGGGACGTGCGCTCAAGATGTGCCAGAACGCAGGCTTCACCGACGTGGCGAGCATGGCCGGCGGAATCGGCGCCTGGCGGCATCGCGGCTATCCCGTTCGGCGCTGATCGCACTTCTCGGCAGAACATCCCGCGCAGGGCGACGCGGATGCGCTCGCCTTCGACCGTCAGGCACAGGATGCAGCGACCGTTGCCAAGCGGGCTTGCAGGAACAGCCAGGCGCGAGTGCACATCCGGGAACCGATGACGGGTCAGGTCGCGGGCCCGAGGGTTCCTGGGAGCGGGTCCGCCGCAATCAGCACGGAATTGCGGTAGCGCGGATCATGGGTCACCTCCGCGCCGATCCAGGGCGGCAGGGTGATCTCGTCCGCCTCGCTGGCGAGCTCAATCTCTGCGATGATCAGGCCGGTATGCCGGCCGGCAAATTCATCGACCTCCCAGAGCCTGCCTGCGAACAGAACGTCGTGGCGGGTCTTGATGATGGGCGGCAAGACGCAGAGAGCGAGCATGGTGCGCGCCTCGTCGAGCGGGATCGGGTATTCGAACTCGTCCCGCGTGAGACCGGAGCGCTCACCCTTGACGGTGAGGCTTGCCGCCTGGTCGCGGATGCGGACACGCACGGAGACATCCGGCGAGTTCGAGAGATAGCCCTGCTCGATGCGCGAGGCACGGGCGCCCGCACGCCAGCCGTCACCCTCAACCAGGAACTTGCGTTCGATCTCGATCGCCATTGGCTGACCTCGCCGCGCCTTGACAGATGCACTGCCCGCGCCTGATCGCGAGCTCCCGGGTTGGCGGACAAAGTCCGGGAGCGCCTGTCGGAGTGTCTTTATCCGGCCTGCATCAGACTCCCGGATAGTCGGGGTCGCGCAGGAACGGGAACGGCCCCGGCGCCCTCTCCACATAAGCGGTGTGGGTTACGAGGCCGGTGCCTTTGATCCATGTGTGGAGATGGTATGCAGCCGGTTCCAGATTGAAGTGTGCCGTCAGCTTATCGGTGAGGTCGAGCACCACCTGATGAGCAACGCTCGGCGCAACCATGGCCAGCGTGCCGCCAAACACAGTCTGGATCGGCCGATGATGATGCCCGGCCAGAACCCGCACGATCTGCGGATTGCGCCGGACGATCGCCTCGAACTCGGCCTTGCCCTCGATCAGGCTGATGCGATCCATGTGCTGCAATCCGCACAGGAAGGCCGGGTGATGCATGGCCACGATCGTCGGCTTGGCCTTGTCCTCGGCCAGCCGCTCTTCCAGCCAGGCCAGCCGCTCGGCGCAGAGCCGCCCGGCGCCTGATCCAGGGATCACGGTATCGAGGCCGATCATTCGAACCGGGCCGAGATCGGTTACCCACTGGGCGAAGGTCGGATGCTGGGACAGACCGGGATAGTCGGCGAGCAGCGCCTTCAGGTTCTCCCGCCGGTCATGGTTGCCGGGGATGAGCCAGACGGGCATCGGCAGGCGGCCGAGCATGCGCTTCAGGTTATCATATTCGGCTGGCAGCCCATTATCGGTCAGATCGCCAGTGATCAGAACAAGGTCCGGGCGCGGATTGAGCGCGAGAACAGCCTCGATGGCCCGCTCCGTCAGCATGTTGGTCTCCGCTTTCCGATAGGCCGGAAGGCCGTGCGGACGCACATGAAGATCGGTCAGGTGGGCGATGAGCATGGTCGGTTTCCCCAAGGGTCGGTCTGACCGCTGCCTAAGCCACGCTCCATGACAGTGCGACGACAGGTAGCCGGCCCGCGACTCTCGTCATGGTCACGTCGTCCAACCGTCTGGGAAATGTCACGGGGACGTTGCCGTTCTGTCGTCCGATCCGCGTAACCCGGCTCCATCACGGAGTTTGGAAGTCATGCCCGGCATCGTCCTCGACCGGATCGAGAAATCGTTTGGCGAAACCCGCGTCCTGAAGGGCGTGTCGCTCGCTTTCGATGCCGGATCCTTCGTCTCGCTGGTCGGCCCCTCGGGCTGCGGCAAGACCACGCTGCTGCGCATCATCGCCGGTCTCGAACAGGCCGATCGCGGCACGGTCACCATTGCCGGCCGCGCCGTCAGCGGCATGCGCGCCGCCGACCGTGATGTCGCCATGGTGTTCCAGAATTACGCGCTCTATCCGCATCTGACGGTGGAGCAGAACATGGCGCTGCCGCTGGTCATGCGCCGCCTGTCGACGCTTGAACGGACGCCGTTCATCGGCCGTCTGGTCTCCGGCACGGATCAGCGCCGCTCCGCCATCCGGGCAGAGGTCGAGGAGGCCGCTCGCCTTCTCTCGATCGACCATCTGATGGAGCGCCGCCCAGGCCAGCTCTCCGGCGGCCAGCGCCAGCGCGTGGCGCTCGGCCGCGCCATCGTGCGCCATCCCAAGGCCTTCCTGATGGACGAGCCGCTGTCGAACCTCGACGCCGCGCTGCGCCACGACATGCGCCGCGAACTGGTGGAGCTGCACCGGCGCGTCGGCGTCACCACGGTCTATGTCACCCACGACCAGGCCGAGGCCATGACCATGTCGGACCGCGTGGCGGTCATGCTCGGCGGCAATGTCCTGCAGTTCGGATCGCCGCGTGAGGTCTATGACCAGCCAGCGACGATCGATGTCGCGCGGTTCATCGGCTCGCCGCGGATCAACATCCTGCCGGCCGAGATCGGCCCGGAAGGCCAGGTCATGATTGCCGGCCACGCGACCGGACAGGTCGGGCCCCGCTCAGGCGGCAAACTCGACATCGGCATCCGCCCCGAACATCTGACGGTTGGCGAGATCGGCTTTGCGGTCGATGTCCGCCATGTCGAGTTTCTCGGCTCCGAAGTTCTGGTTTATGCCCGCGAGCCGCGCCAGGGCAGCGACATCATCCTGCGTCTCGCACCGGAAGCGTGGGAGAGCGCGCCGTCGCGCCAGGTCCTGCGGGTCACCCCGATGGCGGGGCGCATGCTGGCTTTCGACACCTCGGGCAAGCGCGTCGAACTCGTCGCCGCCGGCATCCAGGCGGCCGTACCGGCCAGCGAACGCGACATCATTCCCCGCGTGCCGCGCTATGTCTGACGCGACCTTTCCCCACGGACTTGCCACCGCCGGCCCCGCTGTCCAGGTCCGGCTCAGCGAATCTCTCGCCGCCTGGCTGCTGACGGCGCCATCCATCATCGCCTTCGTGCTGATGCTGCTCATCCCGACGCTCGCCGTCGTGGCGATCGCCTTCAGCGACTACGAACTGGGTGCATCCAGCCTGCGCTTCGTGGGCCTGGCCAATTTCGCCGAGCTGATGGAAGACCGGGGCTTTCTGACCTCGTTCCGCAACACCGCCTTCTTCGTCGCAGTCACGACGCCGGCTTCCGTGATCGGCGGGCTGATGCTGGCCCTGCTGATCGAGAGCGGCACGCGCGGGCGCACCTTCTTCCGCGCCGTGTTCTTCCTGCCTGTCGTCTCGCTCATGGTCGCGATGGCGACGGCCTTCCAATACATGTTCCACCCGACCATCGGCCCGGTGAACGCGGCGCTCCGCACCCTCGGCATCGTCGGCCCCAACTGGCTCGGCTCCTCCGACAGCGTCATGTGGACCCTCGCCGTCATCGGCGTGTGGGAGCAGATCGGCTTCAACATGGTGCTGTTCCTGGCGGGGCTCACCGCCATCCCGCGCGACCTCTATGCGGCCGCCGAAGTCGATGGCGTGCGCTCCGCCTGGTCGCGGTTCTGGACGGTCACCTGGCCACTGCTCGGCCCCACCAGCCTGTTCGTGCTCACCATCACCATGATCCGGTCGCTGCGGGTCTTCGACATCGTCGCAACCTTGACGCAAGGCGGCCCCAACAAGGCGTCCGAAGTGCTGCTCTACACGATGTACACCGAGGGCTTCACTTTCTTCCGCATGGGCTATTCGGCCGCCATCACGGTCGTTTTCCTCATCGCCGTGGTGATCCTCATGCTGCTCCAGACGCGCGTGCTCGACCGCCGCGTTCATTACGGGTGAGGCGCCGATGACCCCGTCCTCCCCGCATGACAAGAGCCTTGTCGCCGACTTGCCGCGCCTCGCGCTGCTCTCGATCCTCGGCCTTCTGTTTCTGCTGCCCTACATCTGGATGGTGTCGGTCTCGCTGAAGCCTCTGGACGAGGTCTGGCGCGCGTCGATGTCGCTGATCCCGGAGACCTTCGCCATCGACAAGAACTACGGCCGGGTGTTCCGCGAGGTGCCGATCGGCCGATATCTCCTCAATGGCGTCATCGTCTGCGGCGGCATTCTCGTCTTCCAGCTCGCCTTCGCCCTGCCGGCCGGCTACGCGCTGGCCAAGCTCAACTTCCGCGGTCGCGAAACCCTGTTCGCCTTCGTGATGCTCGGCCTGCTGATCCCGGCCCATGTGCCGGCGATCCCGCTCTACATCGCCTTTGCCAAGACCGGCGTGCTCAACACCTATGCGGCGCTGATTGCCCCCTCGACCATCTCGGTCTTCGCCATCTTCATGTTCCGCCAGTTCTTCCGCGCCATGCCGGACGAACTGATCCACGCCGCCCGCATGGACGGGCTTGGCGAATGGTCGATCGTCTGGCGCATCATCATTCCGAATGCCTGGCCGGCCGCCACCGCCTTCGCGATCTTCTCGGTGGTGGCCCATTGGAACGACCTGTTCTGGCCGCTGATCGCCGTCTCGGGCAAGGGCGAGCTCGCAACGCCTGCCCTCGGCGTCATCTATTTCCGCACCGAAGAGGCCGGCGACGATTTCGGCGCGCTGATGGCGGCCGCCACCATCACCACGATCCCGCTGGTTGCCGCCTTCCTCATCGCTCAGCGCCGCTTCATCGAAGGCATCACGATGACCGGTCTCAAGGGATGAGCCCGGTTCCGCAATCGCCCGTCCATCCGGAGATCGCCATGACCATCCGACTGACACGACGCACCGTCCTTGCCGCGGCCGCCGGCCTTGTCGCCGCACCGCGCGTCGCGCTGGCAGCTCCCGTCGAGATCGACGTCCACTACGCCATGCCGGCGGTCTACAAGGACGTCATGGATCGCCTGGCGGCCGACTTCATGGCCCGTCACGCCGACATCAAGGTGACCTATCGCCAGGCCAGCGCCGGCTATGACGACGGCACCCAGCTGGTGCTGCGCGAGGCAGTGACCGGCCGCCAGCCGGATCTGACCTTCCAGGGGCTCAACCGCCTGCGGGTCGTCACCGAGCGCGGGCTCGCCGTCGATCTCGCTCCCCTGCTGAAGGCGGAAGGTGACAGCGCCAAATTCGGCTACACGCCGGAACTGCTCGGCCTTGGCAAGGCCGGTGGCATCCAGTCGGGCCTGGCCTTCGCCACCTCCAATCCGATCGTCTTCGTGAATGCCGATCTGTTCCGCCGGGCCGGGCTCGACCCCGACCGGAAGCTGACGACCTGGGACGAGATCATCGAGGCCTCGCGCAAGATCTCGGCTCTCGGCGATGGCATCCATGGCGCCTATTACCGCTGGCAGGGCGACTGGATCTATTCCGCCCTGCTGTTCGGCTTCGGCGGCCGGATGATGAGCGAGGACGAGCGCGAGATCGGCTTTGCCGGTCCCGAGGGCCGTGCCTCCATGACAGTTCTGGATCGTCTGGTACGCGAGGGCGGCATGCCGGCGCTTGCCGGCGAAGCCGGGGCCCAGGCCTTCGCCGCCGGCAAGGTCGGCATGTATTTCTGGTCGACCGCCTTCCTGCGACAGGCCCTGAATTCGCTCGGCTCGAACTTCAAGCTGACGACCTGGGAGTTTCCGCTCGGCGACAAGGCCCGCGGACGGCTGCCGACGGGCGGCGCGGCCGGCATGGTGCTGGCCAAGGATCCGGCCAAGCAGCAGGCGGCCTATCGGTTCCTGCGGCATTGCACCTCGCCCGAGGGCACGGCGGTCATGGTCAAGGGCACGGGCTATGTGCCGGTCAACCAGATCGCGACCGAGGATCCCCGCCATCTCGGCGACTTCTACCGCGACAATCCGCTGTTCATGACCGGGGTCCGCCAGATGCCGATCATGGTGCCCTGGTACGCCTTCCCGGGCACCAATGGCGTCCGGATCACCTCCGTCATCTCCGACAATCTCAGCCGCGTCGTGGAACAAAAGGCCAGCGTCGATGTCGCGCTGGCCGACATGGCCCGCGAAGTGACGCGCCTCCTGCCGCGCGCCTGACAGCCGTTCATGCCCCGCCGCGCCCGCAGGGGCCGGCCGGCGGGTTCACCCCCCACGCCTTTCCGTCCCCGAACCGAGGTTGCCATGTCCACGACGTTCACCCGCCGCTCGACGCTCGGCCTGATGGCCGGCGCCGCCACCATTGCCATGCCGCATGTGGTGCGTGCCCAGACGATCGAGGTCGTCGCCCATTATTCCATGCCGCCGATCTTCAAGGCTGCCATGGAGGCCGTTGCGGAGGCCTTCAACAAGACGAGCGACAAGGTGAAGGTCACCTATGTCAACCCGACCCCGACCTATGAGGATGGCGCCCAGCTCGTGCTGCGCCAGGCGACCACCGGCGGCCTGCCGGACGTCTCCTTCCAGGGCCTCAACCGCCTGCGCCTGTTCGCCGAGCGCGGCATCGCCGTCGAACTGAAGCCGTTCCTCGCCCGCGAAGCCGACGTGAAGAAGCTTGGCTATTCCGACCCGATCCTCGGTCTCGGCTTCCATGGCGGCGTCCAGTGCGGCCTGCCCTTCGCCACTTCCAATCCGATCAGCTACCTCAATGTCGATCTCCTGAAGAAGGTCGGCTCGAGCCTCGAGACCTTCCCGAAGACCTGGGACGAGGTGATCGCCCTGTCCGCCAAGATTGCCGCTCTCGGCGACGGCAATTCCGGCATGTTCTTCCGCTGGCCGGGCGACGACTGGATGTTCTCGGCTCTCCTCTACGGCCATGGCGGCCGCATGCTGACCGAGGATGAGAGCAAGGTCGCCTTCGACGGCCCCGAGGGCCTCGCCGCCGTGAAGCTGCTCGACCGCATGGTGAAGGACGGCAAGATGCCGAACCTCGGCACCGGCACGGCCGACCTTCAGGCTTTCGGAGCCGGCAAGATGGGCATGATGTTCCGCACCACCGCGCAGGTGCGCCAGGTCGCGGGTATGGTCGGCAGCAATTTCGAGCTGCAGACCACGACCCTGCCGGTGATCGACCCGGTCAAGGGCCGCCTGCCCACCGGTGGCGCCGGCGCCATGATGACCGCCAAGGACCCGGCCCGTCAGGCCGCGGCCTGGGAGTTCATCAAGTTCGCGACCTCGGCCGAGGGCACGACCCTGATGGCCAAGAACACCGGCTATGTGCCCTGCAACCAGCTCGCCATCGACGATCCGATGTATCTCGGCGAGTTCTACAAGGCCAACCCGCTGTTCCAAGCCGCGACCAAGCAGGTCCACCTGATGATCCCGTGGTACGCCTTCCCGGGCCAGAACTCGGTGCGTGTCACCCAGGTCATGGTCGATAATCTCGCCCGCATCGTCGAGCAGAAGGCCTCTCCCGAAGAGGTCCTGCGCGACATGTCGCGCGAAGTGACCCGCCTGATCCCCCGCCGTCAGGGCTGATCAGTCGCCCCGACCGACTAACGGCTCCCCCCGGAGGATCATCATCTTCCGGGGGAGTTTCTGGATGCAGCGAAGCGGAGATCCGTGGCGCGAGAGCCGGGCCCGTCCACCGGTCTGCCGCGGTTCGAGCATGTCACCACCTGACCGGTGGCTTGCGCAGAAAGAAGCGCATGAACGCATAGGCTGCCACCGCCATTCCTCCCAGCACGATCATCACTCGGATCGCGATGATCGCCGTGAACTTCAATGGCTCTTGGGCATAGGCGGCGGGACGGTTGCCGCTGCGCGGCAAGCTCACAGATCCTGTCTGGTAGGCCTCGACGAAGGCGGCGAGGTTGAAGCCGATGAGGAACACGACGATACCCGCGATCACGAGGGTGCCCACGACAATCTCCAGGATGCGCGTGCCGGACGTCGGTTCGGGATGTGGATTTTGGACCATCGGCGCCTCCTGAGCCGTCGCGATCTTAGTCGATATCGACATGCCGGCCATTGGCCGCAACATCGCCGCCGATGATCATCCCGCTGACGTCACCTCGGCGCAATGAACGGGCGGCGCTTGCCCGCGGTCCGCTCCGGCCTGGCAGCCGATTTCAGCCCCCGGACGATCCAGTGGCGCGAGTCCGTCGGATCGATCACGCCGTCGATCTCGAGGAACGACGCCATGTTGATCGCCTTGCCGAGCTGATAAAGCTCGTCGACATGGCGCTGGTAGGTCGCCTCCCGCGCGACCGGATCGGTGATTGCGGCAAGCTCGTTGCGATAGCCGAGCCGGACTGCCCCCTCGATGCCCATGCCGCCGAACTCACCGGTCGGCCAGGACACGATGAACATGGGCGCCGAGAACGTGCCGGCGGCCATGCCCTGCGCGCCGAGGCCGTAGCCCTTGCGCAGCACGATGGTGAGCAGCGGCACTGACAGATTGGCGCCCGACAGGAACAGTCGCGCGACGCGCCTGACGAGCGCGGTCTTCTCCGCTTCCGGCCCCACCATGAAGCCGGGCGTGTCGCAGAGCGACAGGACGGGCAGGCCATAGCCCTCGCAGAGCTCGAGAAAGCGGGCGCCCTTCTCCGCGCCCTCGGCATCGATCGCGCCGCCGAGATGGCGCGGATTGTTGGCGATGAGGCCCATCGGCCGGCCTTCCACCCGCACCAGGGCGGTGATCATGCCGACGCCATGGGAGGGCCGCAGCTCCAGCACGGAGCCCGTGTCGCAGAGCAGCTGGATGACCTCGCGGATGTCATAGGCGCGGAGCCGGTTCTCCGGGATCGCGGCCCGCAGGCGGTCCTGGTCGGCGCAGGTCCAGTCGGCGACCGGGCCCTGGAAATAGGAGAGATAGCGCTTGGCGGCATCCACCGCCTCGGCTTCGTCTTTCACCAGAATGTCCACCACGCCGTTCGGCGCCTGAACGCTCATCGGGCCGACCTCCTCCGGCGCGAAGACGCCAAGGCCGCCGCCTTCGATCATGGCCGGGCCGCCCATGCCGAGATTGGCATTCTCGGTTGCTATGATTACGTCGCAGCAACCGGCGACCGCCGCATTGCCGGCAAAGCACCGGCCGGACACGATGGCGATGGTCGGGGCAAGACCACTCAGGGCTGCGAGCATCCTGAAGGTCGGCACATCGAGGCCGGACACGCCCATATGGTCGGTCTCGCCCGGCCGCCCGCCACCACCCTCGGCGAACACCACCACTGGCAGCCGCTGTTCCTGGGCAATCCGGAACATGCGGTCCATCTTCTTGTGGTTCATGAAGCCCTGGGTGCCGGCAAACACCGTGTAGTCGTAGGACATCAGGATGCAGCGGGCCGCGTCGTCTTCGAACAGATGGCCGTTCACCGCGCCGATGCCGGTGATGAGCCCATCGGTGGGGCTCATCTCACGCAGTTCCTCGACGCTTCTGCGGCGGCGCTGGGCCGCCAGCACGAAGGCGCCATATTCCAGGAACGTGCCCTCGTCGCACAGATCGTCCATGTTTTCGCGGGCGGTGCGCTGGCCGGTCTTCCGGCGGCGGGCAACCGCCTTCGGCCGGTTCTCGTCGAGCAGTTCGGCCTGCCGCTGCCGAAGCTCTGCAAGGTCGGGCCGGACATAGTCCGGATCGTGGGCGGCCGTGTCGCTGGCGGCGGCTTCCACCTCAGCCGGCTCGACATGCAGGAGCGGGTCGTCGGCATCCACATTCTCGCCGGCTGCGCGGGCAACCAACCGGACGATGCCGGCGATCGTCGCATGCACCACATGCTCCATCTTCATCGCCTCGATGATGGCGACAGGCGCTCCGATCGCGACGAGTGCGCCCTCGGCAACTTCGATCGACACGATCCGTCCGCCGGTCGGCGAGATGATTGGCTCGGTTCCGTCGGGGCCGCTCAGCGCCGACGCCCGTAAGGCCTGATCGGCAGCCACAGGCATGCTCGCAGAGAAGCGGTCTACCTGTTTCGCGCCTGCGGTCAGGCCCGCCGCCCGGCGTTCCACCAGGCCGGTGTCGAAGTGGCCAGCCATGACGTCGGGGTCGTCGAGCAGGTTCTGCAGGAAGCTGCGATTGGTCTCCACGCCGGCAATCCGGAACTCCGACAGGGCGCGGGCAACCTTTGCGCGCGCATCGTCCCACCGTCCCGACGGCGCAAGGGCGACCACCTTGGCAAGTAGGGAATCGAAGCTCGTCGTCGTGCGATAGCCCGAATAGCCGAAGGTCTCGATGCGGATGCCGGCGCCGCCCGGCGGATCGAAGGCGGAAAGCGTGCCGCCGGTCGGTACGGCCGATCCGTCCGCTGCTACCCGCTCCATGTTGACGCGCACCTGCACCGCCATGCCGCGGGTCGCGATGTCAGCCTGTGCGAGGCCGAGCCCTGCCAATGTCTCGCCGGCGGCAAGCCGGATCTGGGTCTGGACCAGATCGACGCCGGTGACCTCTTCGGTCACCGTGTGCTCCACCTGCAGGCGCGGATTGGCCTCCATGAAGACGAAGCGGTTCTGCGCCTCGTCGACCAGGAACTCGACCGTCGTCAGCGTCACGACCCTCGCGGCGCGGGCAAGCGTCAGGGCGGCGGCGCAGACGGCGTCGCGCAGAGCCGGCGCCAGATTGGGAGCCGGCGCGATTTCCACCAGCTTCTGGTGGCGGCGCTGCAGGCTGCATTCGCGTTCGAACAGATGGACGATCGCACCGCTCCGGTCGCCCGCGACCTGCACCTCGATATGGCGGGCGGGGCGGATCAGTTCCTCGACATAAAGCGCATCTGATCCGAAGGCGGCGCGCGCCTCGGACCCGGCCCGGCGATAGGCCTCGGCAAGGTCTTCCGCGCGCTCCACCATGCGCATGCCGCGCCCGCCGCCGCCGGCCAGCGCCTTGACCATCACGGGACGTCCGCCGAGCGACGCCATGAAGGCCTCCGCCTCGGCAAGGCTGGTGGCGCCTTCCGTGCCCGCCGCCAGCGGCACGCCGGCCTCGCGGGCAAGGCGTCGTGCCTCGGCCTTGTCGCCGAAGCGCTCCAGCGTCTCGGGTGAGGGGCCGATGAAGGTGATGCCGGCACTCGCACAGGCCCGCGCCAGCACGGCATTTTCCGAGAGGAACCCGTAGCCCGGATGAATGGCATCGCAGCCGGTGGCAAGCGCCGCGCCGACCACCGCATCGACATCGAGATAGGCCGCAGCGCCCGATCCGGGCAGCTGCACGGCCTCATCGGCCCGCGAGACGTGAAGCGATGTCGTGTCTTCCGGTGCATAGACGGCGACGGTGCCGATGCCGAGTTCGGATGCCGCACGCGCAATCCGGATTGCAACTTCACCCCGGTTCGAAATCAGCAATCGGCGAAACATCGGATGTGTCATTCCATGACATGAGGATCAAGAGGGGACACGTTCTCGCAATAATACCGACCTGGCAATGGTCTTCCGTGCGGCTGGCGCGGTGCCCTTGTTTCGTTGCCAAGCCTATCGCGCTCCCCTGCAATCGCCAGATCGGTCAAACGGCCCGCGCCCCGCAGGCCAGTTGCTCGCTCACCGCAAAGCTGACCCGGGCGCCGCTCCGATCGTTGCCCTGTCCCTGCATTTGATCGCGACAGGGGCACCGCCAGCGCATGTGGTCAGTCCCGGTCACGAGCGATATGGAAGACCGCAAGGTGCAGAGCGGAGGAACGCGATGGCAACTGACCCCAGCGCGCGATTTCAGCGGCTCGGCGAAACAGACCGTCCGCCCGTCCACTTCGAGGTGGATGGCGCGCCTGTGACGGCACTTGCCGGCGACAGTCTGATGGTCGCCATCCTGACCAACCGTCCGGCATTGCGCCGTTCCGAATTCGGGCCCCACAAGCGGGCTGGCTTCTGCATGATGGCGGCCTGCCAGGATTGCTGGGTCTGGACCCGCGACGGCGAGCGTCTGCGCGCCTGCGACACACCGGTTCGCGCCGGGCTTTCCATTCTGACCGAACAACCGGACATCACATGGCCGATCCGCGCGTGATCATCGTTGGCGCAGGCCCGGCCGGCGTGCGCGCCGCCGAGGTCCTGGTGGCCGCGGGTCTCCGACCCGTTCTGGTCAATGAGGGACCGCGCGACGGCGGTCAGATCTATCGCCGGCAGCCCGATGGTTTCCGCCGCCCCCCAAGCGCGCTCTACGGCACGGAGACCGCGCGGGCCGAAGCTCTCCACAGCACGTTCGATGCGCTGAAGGACAAGATCGATTACCGGCCGAACCATCTCGCCTGGAACGTCACGGCAGGCGCCCTGCATACGGTCTCTGACGGCGTGGCCGACGAGATCCCATTCGATCGCCTGATCGTCGCATCCGGTGCGACCGACCGGCTGATGCCGGTGAAGGGCTGGGAACATGCCGGCGTCTACAGCTTGGGTGCCGCGCAGATCGCCTTGAAGGCCCAGGCCTGTGCCATCGGCCGCAGGGTCGTGTTCCTCGGCACCGGGCCGCTTCTGCAACTCGTTGCCTCGCAATATCGCAAGGCTGGCGTTGATGTCGTGGCGCTGCTCGACACGTCGCCCCTGTCGGCGCAGATCCGGACGCTGCCGAAGCTTGCGGCACGTCCCGATGTGCTGCTGAAGGGTGTCCGCCTGGTCGCAGGCCTCATGCTGTCAGGCGTCCCGATCCATCGCGGCGTCACGCCCGTGGAGATCCAGGGCGACAGCGAAACTGGAGTGTCCGGCGTCACTGTGCGACTGGCCAGCGGCGCCCTCCGACACTTCGACTGCGATGCCGTCGGCCTCGGCTATCATCTGCGTCCCGAAACCCAGTTGGCCGATCTCGCACGCTGCAGCTTCTCTTTCGATCCTCAAACGCGGCAGTTCCGCCCCGACATCGACGTGGACGGCCGCTCGACCACCCCCGGCGTCTATCTCGCTGGCGACGGCGTGCTGACCCAAGGCGCCGACGGCGCCGAGATCGCCGGCAAGCTTGCCGCCTATGCCGCGCTTGCCGATGCCGGGCGGACCGTGCCGCAGGCTGAGATCGCAAGGCTGCGGGCGGAGCGTGCCACCATGGAGCGCTTCCGCATTGGCCTCGTGGATGCCTATCCCTGGCCGCATGACCTTGCTGCTGGCCTGCCTGACGAGACCGTTCTCTGCCGCTGTGAAGGTGTGCTGGTCGGCGAGGTCCGTGACACCGCGCTCGCCAAGGGCGCCAGCGAGATCAACCGCGCCAAGGCGCTGAGCCGGGTCGGCATGGGCCGCTGCCAGGGGCGCTATTGCGGTCATGCCGCCGCCGAGGTCGTGGCGGCCGCGACGGGCGCATCGCTTGAGAGCGTCGGCCGCTTGCGCAGCCAGGCACCGGTCAAGCCGCTGGCCATCCGCACCCGGAAGGCCGTGCCATGAGCGAACCCATCCGGAGCGATGTCATCATTGTCGGCGGCGGCATCATGGGCGCCGCCACCGCGTTCTTTCTTGCGAAGCGCGGCCGCAGCGTCGCCCTCATCGAGCGCGGTCTGATCGGCCAGCAGGCGAGCGGCACCAATTTCGGCAATGTGCGACGGCAGGGGCGTTTCCTGCCCCAATTGCCACTGGCGAACCGCTCGCGTGCGATCTGGGGCCGGCTTGGCGAACTGCTCGGCGAGGATGCCGAGTTCCTGGCCTCCGGCCATATCCGGGTCGCCTATGCCGAGGACATGATCGGGGTCATGGAGACCTATGCGCGCGATGCCCGTGCCTATGATCTCGAGCTTGAGATGCTGTCAGGCAATGCGCTGCGCGACCGGTTTCCGTTTCTAGGCCCCGAGGTGCGCGGCGGCTCCTATTCGCCCCATGACGGCCATGCCAATCCGCGCCTGGCGGCCCCCGCCTTCGGCCGCGCGGCAGCGCGGGCCGGTGCCCAGATCTTCGAGAATACCGAGATCGTGCAGGTCGAGAAGGACGGCGCGGGGTTCAGGGTCGAAAGCGCATCGGGCCAGGTGTTCCGGGCGCCTGTGCTGATGATCTCGGCCGGCGCCTGGGCGAACCGCCTGTCGGCCCAGTTCGGCGAGCCGGTCGCGGTCGTCGCGCACGGCCCCCAGATGGCGGTGACCGAGCCGGTGCCCTATGCGATCGAGCCGGTGATCGGCGTCTCCTCCACCAATGTGGCGGAAGGGCTCTATCTGAGGCAGGTGAAGCGCGGCAACATCGTGTTCGGTGGCGGCGGCCGCGGGCCGGCCGATACCGAGACCCGGCGCGCCACTGTCGAGCCGATGTTCACGCTGCGCAAGATCGAACAGATCGCGCGTGTTGTGCCAGCGCTGAGCCGGCTCTCGATCATCCGGGTCTGGAGCGGCATCGAGGGCTACCCGCCCGATGAATTGCCGATCATCGGTCCCTCGGCCAAAGTCGACGGCCTGCACTACGCCTTCGGTTTTTCCGGCCACGGCTTCCAACTGGGTCCGGGCGTCGGCGACGTCATGGCGGAATTGATCGACACCGGCCAGACATCGACGCCGATCGAGGCCTTCAGCATCAGGCGCTTCCTGCAGCCGGGGGCGTAATCCGCCGCTTGCCCGTCAGACGGCGTGGCCGACCAGCGCGCCGATCGCGGCACTCGCCGCCATGGCGAAGGCTCCCCAGAAGGTGACGCGGATGGTCGGCTTCAGGATGCCGGCGCCGCCCACATAGGCGCCAGCGGCCCCAAGAGCCGCGAGGCTGACCAGCGACCCCGACGACACGACGATCGATGTCCAGGCGGTCGGTGTGAAGAACGCCATCGCCACGGGCAGCGCTGCACCCACCGCGAAAGTCGCAGCCGAGGTCAGCGCGGCCTGGACCGGACGGGCCACCACATGGGCCGACAGGCCGAGTTCGTCGCGGGCATGGGCGGCAAACGCATCCTTGGCGGTCAATTGCTCGGCCACCTGGCGGGCCAGATCGGGCTCGATGCCGCGGTCGACATAGATCTGCGTCAGTTCGGCGAGTTCCGCCTCCGGGGTCTCGGCCAACTCGCGCCGTTCGCGGGCGAGATCGGCCGCCTCGGTGTCGGCCTGCGAACTGACCGAGACATATTCGCCAGCTGCCATCGACATGGCGCCTGCGACCATTCCGGCGACGCCTGCGACCATGACCTCGCTTGACGTCGTCGCTGCCGCCGCCACGCCGACCACCAGGCTGGCCGTCGAGATGATGCCGTCATTGGCGCCCAGCACCGCGGCGCGCAGCCAGCCAATCCGCTCGATGAGGTGATTTTCGCGATGCAGCGGGCGCATGGTCAGGCCTCTCGGGCAGGAGCTTGGGGAGCGGGCGCGGGGCTGCCTGCCGAGAAGCGCTCGCCAAAGGACAGAAGCCTGGCCGAATTGGACAGGAAGGCCAGTTCCGACCCCACATGGATGAAGGCCGCGAACAGCGGACTGAGGTGGCCGGTTGCGGCGAGCACCATGCCCACCGCATCCACGATGAGCGTGCCGGCAAAGTTCTGCCAGATGATGCTGCGGGTGCGCCGCGCGATCTTCAGCGTTTCGACCAGCTTGCCGAGATCGCTGCCGATCAGCACCACGTCGGCGCTTTCCTTGGCGATGTCGGTGCCCGAGCCCATGGCGATGCCGAGGCTGGCGGCGGTCAGCGCCGGCGCATCATTGACGCCGTCGCCGACCATGGCGACGAGGCGGCCAGCGGCCACCAATTGCTTGACGCGGGCAAGCTTGTCCTCAGGCAGCATCCCGGCCTGCACCTCGGCAATGCCGAGATCGGCCGCCACGCGATCGGCAACCGTCTGGGTGTCGCCGGTCAGCAGCAGCGTGCGAATGCCGAGCGCGCCAAGGGCCGCCATGGCCTGCTTGGCTTCGGGCCGGATTGGATCGGCCACCACGATGTCGCCGAGGAAGCGGCCATCAGCGGCGACCAGGATCTCCGAGCCGGTCGCATCGTCGGGGATCTCCGGCACCGCGATTCCAGCCTCGGCCAGCAGCTTGCGATTGCCGACGAGAACGATCCGGCCGTCGACCTCGGCCGTGATGCCCCGTCCGAGCGTGTAGGCGAAGGTCTTCGGCTCGACAACGGCAAGCTTGCGGCGGCGGGCTTCCGCAACAACGGACTTCGCCAGCGGGTGTTCGGAATGAAGTTCAGCCGAGGCCGCGAGTGCCAGGAGTGTGTCCTGATCCCCTGCATCCGCCGGCCGGATCGCCTGCAAGGCCGGTTCGCCGTGGGTCAGCGTGCCGGTCTTGTCGAGAACCACCGTGTCAATGCGGCCGAGGGTCTCCAGATGGATGCCGCCCTTGATGATGGAGCCGAGCCGTGCCGCGCGGCCGATGCCGCCGAGGATGGCGAGCGGCGTGCCGGCGGCGATGCCGCAGGCGCCAGCCACGATCACGACCGAGATCGTGTCGCGGATATCGCGTGTGATCAGGAACGTGATGGCCGCCGCCGCCATGGCGACATAGACGAGATAGCCGGCCAGCCGGTCGGCGAGCTTCTGGACCGGCGCGCGCGACTTTTCGGCCGTCTCGACCGCCTCGATGATCCGCCCATAGCTCGTGTCCCGGCCCACATGCTCGACCAGGATGTCGAGCGTGCCCATCTGGTTGATCGAGCCGGCGAACACCGCATCGCCCGGCAATTTCTCCGCCGGCATGGATTCACCGGTGATGCGCGACTGGTCGACATAGGAATGGCCCTCCGAGACCGCTCCGTCGACCGGCACCTTTTCGCCGGGATGGACGACCGCGACATCGCCGATCGCCACATCGCCAATCGCGACCTGGATCAATTCGCCGTTCCGGCGCACCCGCGCCTCCTGGGGCACGAACTCCACGAGGTCGAGGATGGCCTGCCGCCCGCGCGCGATCGTCAGGTGCTCCAGCTCCTCGGCGATCAGCACGAAAAGGGTGACGACCAAGGCGGTGAAAAACTCCGAGATTGCCGCCGCCGCGATGATCGCGATGGTCATCGACAATTCCATCGTCATCCGGCGCGCCACCAGATTGTCGAACGCCTCCCGGAAGATCGGCCATCCCGCGATGGCCAGCGCTGTGATTCCGATGACGCTCACGCGTGGGAATGGCTCGTAGACGGCGAACCAGACCAGCGCCGCGCCGATGGCCGCCACCGCGATGCGCACGATGGAGAGCATTTCGAACGGCGCATGCTCATGCACATTGTCCGGCGCCGGGTCGGCGTCGGGCACCGGTTGCATCTGGGCTGTCGAAGCGGTCGAGCCGGTTGCGGATGTCATGATGAGCCCTCGAAGGCGCAGGTCGGCGTCACAGATTAGAATAATTCTAAATAAGGACTCCGCGACAGCAATGCAACTGCAAGCTGCCCTGCTTCCGAATAGCGCCTTTGGAGCGTTCGGCCCTTGACCGATGACAAGTGTCGCTGCCGTGCCGTGTGCCAGTGCCAGTGCTAGGGCAGGTTCTCGCGGAGCACGATCTCGGTGCGCGGTCGTTCGATTCCCTGGCTGGCTGGCCGTCCAGCCCTGAGATTCGAAAAGATCGTCATGCAATCCATCAGGGAGGCATGCGGATTCTGGGTGATCACGGCGTCCATCGTGCCATCGATCAGCAGGGCACGTGTGGTGTCGGTCAACCCATGGCCGACCAGGACGATGTCCCGGCGTCCCGCCTCGGTCATCGCGCGCGCGATCCCCTCCGGACCTCCGCCGATATTGTAGATCCCGGCGAGATCAGGATGGCGTGCCAGCAGCATCTTGGTCTGCCGGTAGTTCTTGGCTTCGTCGTCGTGCCCCTCCCGGAGGCCCACGACCTCGATGGTTGGAAATAGCTCCTGGAACAGGTGCAGGAACCCCATTTCGCGCTCCTCATGGGCGCGATAGCTGAGGCTTCCGGCAATGATCGCCACCTTGGCCGGCCTGGGGCCGATGAAGCGCGCGAT
Source organism: Phreatobacter aquaticus (assembly GCF_005160265.1). Classification (NCBI taxonomy): domain Bacteria; kingdom Pseudomonadati; phylum Pseudomonadota; class Alphaproteobacteria; order Hyphomicrobiales; family Phreatobacteraceae; genus Phreatobacter; species Phreatobacter aquaticus. Next base: position 1,976,701 of record NZ_CP039865.1, read on the forward strand.
GAGATAGCCCGCCGTGCGGCCGGCAGCGCGATTGTCGAGACCGACATAGGCCGCACGCCGGGAACTCGCGATGTCGGAGATCAGGGTGACGGTCGGCACGCCGCGATCGGCCAGCCCGTCGACGGCCTCGCGCACGGCCGGGTGCTCCAGCGCCATGAAGGCGATGCCATCCGCCTCGCGGGCGGCCTGGCGCAGGTGGTTGGCGAGAAGTTCCGGCTTGAAGCCCTCGATATAATCGACACGGGCGCGGATGCTCAGTGCCGCAAACTGGTCATGCAAGGTGCCGACGAGGCGCCCGAGCATGGTCAGGAAACGGTTGTTGCCGGCTGGCAACAGGAAGGCCAGCCGCAAGGGCCTGAGCGCTGCCGCAGGCAAGGTCCCGTGTTCCGGCACATAGCCCAGCGCACCGGCGACCTTCAGCACCCGCTGGACCGTGACCGGACGCACGCCCGGCCGCTCGTTCAGCACCCGGTCGACGGTTGCGGTCGAGACGCCGGCGAGCCGCGCCACATCGACAATGCGCGGCAGGTGGCGACGGGGCGGATCCGGATCATGCATCGCAGACAACATCAAAAACCATCAGGAAATGAGTTTGACGCACCTCACGCGCGATTCCTATCGTGATCGCGCGCCATCATCAAAAACGTCAATCGCCCCAGCGATGGCCGGGAGGAAACCATGACCAGCCTGACCCGCCGCACCCTCGTGGGTGCGATCGCCGCCGCGCCTGCAGTTTCCATCGTCGCCAGCCCGCGCGTGGCGCGCGCTGCCGAATTCGAACTGAAATATGGCAACAACCTGCCACTGAGCCATCCGCTCAACATCCGCGCGGAGCAGGCGGCCGAGCGCATCAAGAGCCGGTCCGGCGGGCGAGTGGAGATCAAGATCTTCCCGAACAACCAGCTCGGCGGCGATACCGACATGCTGAGCCAGGTGCGCTCGGGCGGCATCACCTTCTTCACCCCCTCGGCGCTGGTCATCGCAACCCTCGTGCCTGTTGCCGCGATCAATGCGGTGGGTTTTGCCTTCACCGATTACAATCAGGTCTGGAAGGCGATGGATGGCGGCCTGGGCAGCCATGTTCGCGAGGCTATCGCCAAGCTGAACCTCTTCGCATTCGAGAAGATGTGGGACAACGGCTTCCGCCAGATGACCACCAGCGGTCGCCCGATCCAGACCGCCAAGGACATGGATGGCCTGAAGATCCGGGTGCCGGTCAGCCCGCTGTCGATTTCCATGTTCAAGGCCCTGTCTGCTGCGCCTGCCAGCCTGCAGTTCAGCGAGGTCTATTCCGCGCTGCAGACCAGGGTCGTCGACGCCCAGGAAAACCCGCTGCCGATCATCCAGGTCGCCAAGCTCTACGAGGTGCAGAAGAGCTGCGCGATCAGCAACCACATCTGGGATGGCTTCTGGTTCATCGCCAATGGCCGCGCCTGGCGCGGCCTGCCGGCTGATCTCCAGAAGGTCGTCGGCGATGCCATCAACGATGCCGGCATGGCCCAGCGCGCCGATATCAAGGGGCTGAACGAGACGGTGCAGGCCGATCTCACGTCGAAGGGCCTCACCTTCAACGCCACCGATTCCGACAGCTTCCGTGCGAAGTTGCGCGACGGCGGCTTCTATGGCGAGTGGAAGAGCCGCTTCGGCGATGAAGCCTGGGGCCTGCTCGAGGGCGCCGTCGGCAAGCTGGCCTGAGCCCGCCGCGTCCGAATCGATCGCATCCGGGGCATGATCCATGCCCCGGTAGCCTTCCCGTCTGATCGTCAAACGAAAGCAAATGCCATGAGCCGCTTCTTCGGCCAGATCCGCCAGGCGGGTTATGTCGTCCCCGATATCGAGGCGGCGATGGACTACTGGAGCCGCGTCCTCGGCGTGGGGCCGTTTTTCTACAACGATCGCGTTCCGATCAGGAACTACCGCTATCGCGGCGAGGCCTACGAGCCGCACAATTCGGTGGCGCTCGCCAATTCCGGCCCGCTGCAGATCGAACTGATCCAGTGCCGCAACGACGTGCCCTCGATGTATCGCGACTTCACCCGGGCCGGGAACACGGGCCTGCAGCACGTGGCGTACTGGACCGAGAGCTATGATGCCGATCTCGCGCGGCTCACCGCCCAGGGCTTCGTTCCGGTGATGAGCGGAGAGGTCGGCGAGCGCGGCCGCTTCATCTATTTCGACACGGAATTCCATCCGGGAACGGTGATAGAACTGTCCGAGGTCGCAGGCCCCAAGGGCGAGATGTTCCGTCTCATCCGCGAGGCGGCCGAAACCTGGGACGGGTCCGACCCAGTCCGGCCTTTCCCCGACCTGAGCAAGCTCTGACCCATGACGTCCGCACGCTTCACCGCATCCTATCTGATCGAGACGCCGCTCGATCCCGCCAAGGTGGCGGAGGTGATGGCGGGGGAGCAGTCCTGCGGCACGTTCAAGCGCGTGGCAGGCGAGACGGATGCGCTGCGTGAGCGTGCCCGTGCCGATGTCATCGGCATCGAGGATCTTGGCCAATCGGACATCCCGGGCCTGCCCAATGCCTGGCTGGCGCGCTCGGGCATTACAGGTCCCTACCGCCGGGCGCGCGTGACGATTTCCTTCCCGATCGACAATGTTGGCGCCAATCTCGCAACGCTCGCCTCGATTGTCGCCGGCAACCTCTTCGATCTCGGCGAGGTCACGGGCCTCCGCCTCGACACGATCAGCCTGCCGGCCGAGTACCGCCGCCGCTTCCCCATGCCCAGCCAGGGTGTAGCGGGCACCCGTCGCCTGGCGGGGGTGCCAAACGGACCGCTGATCGGCTCGATCATCAAGCCCAATGTCGGCCTGACCGTTGCGGACACCGCCAGCCTCGTCGACACGCTGTGTGCGGCGGGGCTCGACTTCATCAAGGACGACGAGATTTCCGCCGATCCGGTCCACGCGCCATTGGCCGAGCGCATCCCCGCTGTGATGGCCGTCGTGCGCCGCCATGCCGACCGCACGGGGCGCAAGGTGATGGTCGCCTTCAACATCACCGACGAGACCGACGCCATGCGCCGCCATGCGGACCTCGTCGAGCGTGAAGGCGGTACCTGCGTCATGGTCAGCCTCAACTGGTGTGGCTTCTCAGGCGTCGAGACGCTGCGCCGCTCTACCGGCCTCGCGTTGCACGGCCATCGCAATGGCTATGGCGGCTTCTCGCGTCACCCGCTGCTCGGCATCTCGTTCCAGGCCTATCAGGTGCTCTGGCGGCTGGCCGGCGTCGACCACATGCATGTCCATGGCATGCAGGGCAAGTTTGCCCAGGAGGACGGCGAGGTCGTCGCCTCCGCCCGCGATTGTCTCAGCCCCCTCGCCGATGGCGTCGATGACGCGGTGATGCCGGCCTTCTCGTCAGGACAATGGGCCGGCACTGCACCCGTCACCTACGCCGCGACCGGCACCACCGATCTCCTGTTCATGGCGGGTGGCGGCATCATGGCCCATCCGGCAGGGCCTGCGGCAGGCGTCGCCAGCATCCGCCAGGCCTGGGACGCTGTCGCAGCCGGTGAGGATCTGGCAACCGCTGCCATTCGTCATTCAGAGCTTCGTGCCGCCCTCGATTTCTTCGGAGACAAGGGGTGATCCCGGCCGGCCCGCGCCTCGGCTGGTACGGCGACGATTTCACCGGCGCAACCGACACGCTGGCGGTGCTGGCCCAGAGCGGCTTGCGCGCGCTGTTGTTCCTCGACATCCCGACAGACGAGCATCTGGCCGCTGCCGGCCCGCTCGATGCCCTTGGTGTCGCCGGCGCGACCCGCGCCATGGCGCCGGAACCGATGGCCGAGGAACTGACGCGGGCAGGGCGCTTCTTCGCCGATCTCGGCGTCGATATCCTGCACTACAAGTGCTGCTCCACCTTCGACAGCGCGCCCCATATCGGCAGTATCGGCCAGGCGGTTCAGACTCTGCGCCGGCGGTTTCGCAACGCAATCGTGCCGATCGTTGGCGGCCAGCCCAATCTCGGGCGCTACTGCCTGTTCGGCAACCTTTTCGCGGCGGCCGGCATCGGCGGCGAGGTGCATCGCATCGACCGCCATCCCACCATGAGTGGCCATCCCGTGACGCCGATGGGCGAGGGCGATCTTCGCAAACATCTGGCACAGCAGGGTTTGGGCTCGATCGGGCTGATCGACTATCGCAGCTATGAGGGTGACGACGTCGACAATGTCGTATCCCGGCTAAAGACATCAGGCCTCAACGCCCTCCTCATGGATGTCTCGCGGGTATCCGACCTTCCCGTCATCGGCCGTTTTCTCTGGCAAAGTGCCGCTGCCACACCCTTGCTGGCTGTCGGTCCGAGCAGTGTCGCGCAGGCGCTGGTCGCCGACTGGCCGCACACCCGCATTGACGACGCCGATTCCGAAGCCCGCGCAATCGACCAGCGCACAGGCCCGGTTCTGGCACTCGTCGGCAGCCTGTCGCCTGTGACGCGCGCTCAGGCAGACCGAGCCACGCATTTTGACAAGATCGCTGTCGAGGCCTCGCAGCTGGTGGCCGATCCCGCCTATGCCGCGTCGCTGGCTGGCGAAGCCTGCGCGCTGCTCGCCGCTGGACGGAACGCCATGCTGATTACCGACCGTCCGGCAGGCAGTCCGGAGGGCTCGGCGGCAACCGCCTTTGCCACCGCGGCATTGCTCAATTCGGTGCTAGAGCACGCGTCGATCTCGCGCCTCGTGGTCGCGGGCGGCGACACCTCGAGCATGGCGATCAAGGCGACCCGCATCTGGGGCCTGTCCTATCGCGCGCCCATGGTGCCCGGCGCGCCGCTCTGCCGGGCCCATAGCGACGATCCGCGGCTAGATGGTCTCGATATCGTGCTGAAGGGCGGGCAGATGGGGCCGCCTACGTTCTTCGATGATGTCATGCCGGGCAGGTCCTGACGCCGCAACAGGCTCTCAGTGCGCCGTCTGCATAGCCGCATTGTGCTCGCGGTCAGCCAGAGCGAGGCTCTCGTCCAGGATCGCCAGGAGTTGCTCGGACTCCGCCTCCGAAATGATGAGCGGCGGCGCCAGAAACAGGGAGATCTGCTCGCCGCTGGTGCCGATCACGGCGCCGGACGCCAGCGCATGGGCCGAGACCCGGGAGGCGATCGGCGCATCGGGGGTATCGGCGAGCCAGTTCCGCCAGTCGGGGCCATGCAGCTCGATGGTCCAGTGCAGACCCTGGCCGGCAACCCGCGCGACGCTCGGATGGCGTTCGGCGATCTCCTTGAGCCGGCGGGCATAGAGCCCTTCGAGCGCATGGACGCGCGCCAGCAGGTCTTCGTCGCGGACGATGCCGAGATAGGCCGAGACCGCCGCCATGGCCATGGGGTGGCCGCGAAGCGTCCCGTAATTCTGCCAGCTCTTGCCGTCGAGCTCGGCCGCCACATCCTTCGACAGCACGATGGCCGCGACCGATACCATGCCGCCGCCTAGCCCCTTGCCGAGCGTCACGATATCCGGCCGGCTTTTGCCCCCCTGGAAGGCGAAGCCGCGGCCGGCGCGCCCGATGCCGGTCACCACCTCGTCGGCGATCCAGTAGGCACCTTCGCGCCGCGCGATGGTGGCCACCGCGTCCTGATAGGCGCCGTCGTGGTAGTAGCCGCCCTGCGTGTAATCGAGGATGACCGCCGCGGAATCGCGGAGCTGTTCCGGAGCGCCGGCAAGGGCCTGGTCCAGCGACGGGCGCGGGCGCATGGCCTCGGTGCCCGACAGATAGACCGCGCCCTCGGGCGCCGGCAGCACATGAACCGGCGCGCAGGGCGGCGGTACCTTGGTCCCGCCATTCGGCGCGGCAAGGCCGCCATGCCAGTGCGGTTGCACGGTGACGTCGCGGCTGAGCCCCACAAGCCCGTGATAGGCGCGCTCGCGGGTGGCAATCGCCTTGCGGCCGGTCAGTGCCTGCGACAGCGACAAGGCGACGTCGTTGGCCTCGCTGCCCGACAGACAGAAGCGCACGGCACCGGCCCAGTGATGCTCGCCGGCAAGGCCGATCTCGAACAGATCCTCCGCCGCCTGGTCGCGGCCCTTCCAGCTCCAGCCTTCGCTCACCATGGGCAGATCGGCAGCCTTGCGCAGTGCTTCCGCCATCACCGGATGGCCATGGCCGAGCGGTCCGCCGGTATTCGATCCGTCGAGAACCTTCTGGCCGTTGCTCAGGTGAAAGTGGACGCCCTTGCCACCGACGACCTGGGGCGCCTCGGTGCCGGCATTGAGGCCCGTCCGCAACAGCCTGCTCATAGCCTGTGTCCTTGAATGTGAGGGTGCCAGACTACGTCCGCCGGATGGCCTGCGACAGCGCCAGAAGTCACGGCCGTCGGTGGGCCAGATGCGTCACTCATGCCGGAAACGCGCCGATCACCTGGGCGAGACGCCGATGCGCCTCTTCGGTCGGCAAGCGGCCATAGCCGACCAGCAGCCCCTGGCGGTCGGGTTCGCCGAGATAGCATTGCGACAGCGGCTGGATGAAATTGCCCGAGCTTCGGCTGAGGTGGGAGGCCTCGCGATCGCTGATGCGGGACGCGAGCGAGGGCTTGAACAGGGCGGTCAGATGCAGGCCTGCCGGCGTCGGCGGTATCTCCAGTTCATCCGGCAACAGCGCCTGCAAGGCATCGATCACGGCGCGCTGGCGATCGCCATAGACCTTCCGCATGCGCCGGAGGTAACGCAAGAGATGGCCCTGGCGCAGAAACTCGGCGAGCGCCGGCTGCGCCGTGCCGGCGGTATGGACGTCGATCCGGCCGCGGCCTCGCCCAAAGGCCTCAAGAAACTGCGTGCTGGCGACGAGATAGCCGATGCGCAGGCTGGGCAGCATCACCTTCGAGAACGTGCCGAGATAGACGACGCGCCCCATGCGATCGAGCGACTTCAGCGAGGCCGTCATGCTGTCGCGGTGGCGGAATTCCGAGTTGTAGTCGTCCTCGATGATCCAGGCGCCGGTGCGGTTGGCCCATTCCAGCAATTCCTGCCGGCGCTCCAGCCCCATGGCGATGCCGAGCGGAAACTGGTGCGACGGTGTCACCACCGCGAGCTTCGCATTGGGCGCGCGCCGGATGCCCTCGGCGACGCAGAGGCCCTGGTCGTCGACCGGCACCGGCACGAGCTTCGCGCCGGCGGCCTTCAGGCTCCAGCGTGCCTCGATGAAGCCTGGCTCCTCCACCCACACCTCGTCGCCGGGATCGAGCAACATGCGGCAGCAGAGATCGAGCGCGCCGGAACTGGCGGAGGTGATCGCAACCTCCTGCGGGTGGCAGAGCAGGCCGCGCACCGTGCCGAGATATTCGGCGGTCGCCTCGCGCAGTGGCTGCCATCCCAGCGGCGACATGTCGAACGAGGCCGAACGCTGCGGATTGCTCCAGGTCTGCCGCAAGAGCCTGGACCAGACATCGAAGGGAAAGCCGGAAATGTCCGGCGTACCCGTCGAGAACGGCGATCCCAGATCGAAGTCGTAGGCGGTGTCGAGGACGGAGCGCCAGCGCTGCGACAGCCATTGGTCGTCGGTCGCGGCCGTCGAGGGTGGCGCGGCCGGCCCCGAGGCGCGGGCGGCTGCCGCCACCTCCACGCCACCGCGCGGCACGGAGCGCAGATAGCCCTCGGAATAGAGCAGGTCGAAGGCGGTGAGCACGATGGCGCGCGAGCAGCCGAGCTCGGCGGAGAGCTTGCGCGATCCCAGCAGCTTGGTTCCCGCCGGCAGCCTGCCATCGAGGATCTGGTTGCGTAGATGGGCTGCCACCTGCTGGTAGAGCGGCAGATCCGAGGCGCGGTCGAGCCCCATCCCGGCCATCGACATACGCTGGCCGGTGGCGCTGGCTTTCCTGGGTCGTGCCGCCGCCTTTGCCATCCGGTCCCTCGTCAAGGCCTCTGCATGAGCGGATCAGGCCCGGTCAGCCGGATTGCCGAAGCCGCCGCCGCCGCAGCTTTCCAGCGTGACGAGATCGCCCGCCTTCAGCAGCATGTTGGTCTTGCCGGGGATTGTCTCACTCTTCCCGTCGCGCTCCAGCCGGATCGTGTAGGGCTTGCCGGGCTGGCCACCCTTCAGCCCGAAGGTCGGCATCACCGAGCGCTCGACGCAGGTTGTCAGCCACATCGAGGGCGAAAGCACCCGGTAGCTGCGGACCACGCCGTCGCCGCCGTTGAACTGGCCCTTGCCGCCGGCATCCCGGCGGATCGCCTGCCGCTCGACGCGGATCGCATAATTCGCCTCCACCACTTCGGCAGGCGTGTTCGACGTGTTGGTGAGATGGACGCGGGTCGCGGGGCAACCGTCGCGGTCGTGCCGGGCGCCTTCGCCGCCGCCATGGACCTCGTAGAACATGCGCCACGATTGATCGGGCATAGGTTCTGCGAATGCCATCAGTCCTGAGGTAGCCGGTCCGCCGGCCGACAGCCGTTCGGGAATCACATGTTCCATGGCCATGAACACCGCATCGACGATGCGCATCGAGGTCTCATGATTGCCGGCGGCGACCGCGGCATTCCAGCCCGGTTCGAAGATCGAGCCGGGGCGGGTGATGATGGTCAGCGGGCGCAACGCGCCGGCATTCTGCTGCATGTCGCGGCCGCTCAGGATGCGGGCGGCATAGGCCACAGCCGAGCGCGCGATGAACGGCGTCGTGTTGCAGAAATTGGCGATCCGGTCGCTGGAACCCGAGAGGTCGAAGGTCGCCTCGTCGCCTTCGATCTTGATCAGCACATGGATGCGCGCCGGCTCACCGTTCGGCCCGCCATCGTCGAGGAAATCTTCGCCCTCATAGGTGCCGTCCGGCAACTCGGCGATCGCCGCGCGCATCTCGGCTTCCGAGAGATCGTGCAGGCGCGTCATCGCGGCGATGAACGTGTCGGTGCCATATTGCGCGCACATCTCGCGGATGCGTCGCTCGGCGGCGGTGGTTGCTGCGAGCTGTGCCATCAGGTCGCCCTCGCAGGAGACGGGATCGCGCACATTGGCCAGGATGAAGTCGAGTACCGGCTTGTTGATGCCGGCTGCTGTCGTGATCGGCATCGGCGGGATGCGGATCGCCTCCTGGAACGTGTCGAAGGCTTGCGCCAGATAGCTGCCGGGCCAGGTGCCGCCAACATCGGGCCAATGGGCGAGGCTGAGCGCGAAGGCGGTGAGCTTGCCGTCGACGAAGACGGGCCTCGCGACCTTCACGTCATTGAGGTGGTTCCCGCCGAGCGCGCCGACATTGTAGATGATCGCATCGCCCTCCTTCATGTCCGCCGCCGGGCAGACCTTGAGGAGTTCCTTGATCGTATAGGCCATGGCGCCGAGATGGATCGGGATGTCGCGGCCCTGGCCGACCAGCCCGCCCTCGGCATCGGTGATCGCCGACGACAGGTCGCCGGCCTCGCGCAGCAGCGGCGAGCGCGCCGAACGCGTCATCACCAGGCTCATCTCTTCCGCCGCAGCCGACAGGCCGTGGCGGATCACTTCGACGACGAAGGGGTCGAGCGTGCTCATGCGGGCCTCCGGGTCAGGAAGAGATTGCCGAGATCGTCGGGCCTTGCCTCCCAACCGGGCGGCAGCACGACGGTCGACCAGGCATCCTCGATGATGGCGGGCCCGGCGATCGTGCCGGCCAGCGTCTCGCGGGCGAGCACCTGGGTCTGGACCTCCTTGGCCCCGGCAAAGATGCAGGCGCGGCTGCGTCCGGCGACCGGCGGGCGGCCGATATCGGGCCTGGAGAACGGCGTGGACGAGGGCTTCACCGCCTTGATGCGGATGGATTCGATCACGCAGGTCTCTTGCGTCGCATAGCCGAAGAGGTCGCGGTGGCGGGCATGGAAATCCGCCTGCAGCTTTGCCGTGTCGAGCGGCACGAAGAAGGGGATCGGGATCGAATCCGACTGCGCCGCGTAACGCATCAGCGCGACATGCTCGACTGTGATGTCGGCCTCGGCAATGCCGTTGGCGATCAGCGGCGTGGTGGCTTCCAGCGTCAGTTCGGCGACGCGCTCCGCGAACAGCTCTGACTGGAAGCCCGCAAGCGACATGCGCACGGTGCGCTGCTGCAGGAACGAGAAATCCGCCGTCAGGCAGCCGAGCGCTGAGAACGCACTCGAGGCCGCCGGCACGATGATCTCGTTCAGCCCATACATGTCGGCAAGGCCGCTTGCATGCATCGGTCCCCCGCCGCCGAAGGCGAGCAGCGTACAGTCGCGGCCATCGACGCCGCGCTCCACCGTGACGCGCCGGAGCGCCCGCGCCATAGCGGCATTGGCGACCTGGATGATGCCGAGCGCTGTCTCGGCGAGGCCAAGGCCGAGCTTGTCGGCAATGGGCTGGATGGCACGCTTCGAGGCCTCGACATCGATTGTGATCGTGTCGCCGAGCCGGGCTTCCGGATCGAGATAGCCGAGCACCGCATTGGCGTCGGTGATGGTGGCAGCCGTACCCCCGCGCCCGTAGCAGGCGGGGCCCGGCACGGAGCCGGCGCTCTTCGGGCCAACCGTCAGCCCGCCCGGCCCGAGATTGACGATGGAGCCGCCGCCCGCACCGATCGAATGGACGGCGAGCATGGGTTGGCGCAGCGGACGCCCCCCCATCATCCGGGTATCGGTCATCTCGGCGGCGCCATCGACGATCAGGCAGACATCGGTGGTGGTGCCGCCCATGTCGAAGGTCAGCACGCGCGGGCGCTTCAGGTCACGCGCGATGCGCGCCGAGGCCGAGACGCCGGCCGCCGGTCCCGACATGGCCATGACCAGCGGGCGGCGCTTCACCGCCGGCAGGGGCACCATGGCGCCGGCCGAATGGAATACCTGGAGGCCCGCGCCGATCGGCAGCCGCTCTTCCAGCTCGGTCAGATACTCGACCGCAATCGGCATGGCCGCCGCGTTGAATGCCGTCGAAGACGCCCGCTCGTACTCGCGTGCTTCCGGGTTGATCTCGTGGGAGACGCAGACATGCGGCACGGCGCCGGCAATGCGCTCGGCCAGCAGCTTCTCGTGCGCAGGATTGGCGTAGGAATGGAGCAGGCAGATCGCGACGCTCTGCACGGCGTTGGCCTTCAGCCAGGCGAGCAGGCGCTCGATCTCGCTTTCCGCCAGCGGTTCCAGCACGGCGCCCGTATGGTCCAGCCGCTCCTTGATGCCGAAGCAGAGCGAGGGCGGCACCAGCGGCGGCGCCTTTGGCGGGATGTCCAGCCGGTAAAGCTCCTGCCGGCGATAGCGCGCGATCTCCAGCACGTCCTCGAAGCCTGCGGTCGCGACCAGCGCCACGCGCGGCAGGCGCTCTTCCACTAGCGCGTTGGTGACGCGCGTCGTGCCATGGACGAAGCGCCTGACATCGTCGGCGCCGAGGCCGACAGCCGCCAGCGCTTCCATCATGGCCTGCACCGGCGCATCGGGCCTGGACGGCACCTTGGCGATGCGGGTCTCATTGGTCCCAGATTTCACGGCAATGATGTCGGTGAACGTGCCGCCGATATCGGTTCCGATGTCCCACGACCTCATCAGCACGTCTCTCGTCTTCTCGGGCGGCCGCGGCGCCGCGTGGCGCGCAGGCTCGACCCTCAATGGGGTTCACGCCCATGAGGAAAGGCGGAACGCTGGCTCAAAGGAAGTGCCAGTTCAAGGGCAAAGACGTGAGCCAGTTGTTGCGGTGCGGCAAAATCAGTGCGTTGCTCCTGTCCGGTATCGTTTGAGCCCGCTCTTGACCAGGCAGCCCCGACGTCACCCCCGGCGAGCGAAGCGAGGGAAGGGGGTCCAGGAGTCGCTGGCGCAAATCTCTCCAACTCGGGGATGGCCCGCACCGGGCGGCCCCTGGATCCCCTTCCCTCGACGCTGCGCGTCTCGCCGGGGATGACGGATGTCCTCGCGGGGAGGGTGTGCTCCGAAGCGATTGCTCGACCGAGCGCCGCGCCTCAATCGTCAGCCCACAGCCACCGGCTTGCGATGGAGATAGCGCCCGTCGCCGGCCTTGCCGAGGAAGCGGTCATTCTCCACCGCGATCTCGCCGCGCCGGATGGTCATGACCGGCCATCCCGTCAGATCCATGCCGTCGAACGGATTGTAGCCGATCGGCCCGTAATGGCTGTCGACGGTCATCTTCCGGCGCGTGTGGGGATCGATGATGACGAGATCGGCATCGGCGCCCGCGGCAATCGCGCCCTTTTCCGGGGCGAGGCCGAAGAGCCGCGCGGCACTGCCCGCCCAGGCATCAGTGAAGCGCTCCAGCGTCATGCGGCCGGAAGCAACGCCCTGCGTGTAAAGCACCGGCAGGCGGGCCTCGACGCCTGGCATGCCATTGGCGATCGTGTCGAACCGGTCCTTGCCCAGCGCCTTGGCATGGGCGTCGTAGGAAGCATCGTCCGAGGTGACGATGGAAAGCGAACCCGAGGCAAGTCCGCGCCACAGCCGGTCCTGGGTCGCCTTGTCGCGCAAGGGCGGGCTCGCCACGAACAGATGGCCGTCGGGCCGGTCATAGACCTCGTCGGTCAGCGCCAGGTAATGGGTGCAGGTCTCGGCGCTGACCTTCCGGCCCTTCGCCTGGGCCGCCTCGATCAGGTCGAGCGCGGGGCCAGAGGCGAGGTGGAAGATGTGGATCTGCGCGCCCGCGTCATCGGCCAGCAGCATGGCGCGCGACACGGCTTCGGTCTCGGCGAGTGCCGGCCGCGACAGGGCGTGAAAGCGCGGCGCGAAATCTCCCGCCGCGACATGGCGGGCGATGGCGCGCTCGATGATCGAGGCGTTCTCCGCATGCAGCACGAAGTTCTGCCCGGTCTTCGCCGCCGCATGCATCAGCTCCAGCAGCGGGCCGTCCTTCACCTCGAGCCCTTCGGACTCGTAGATCATGTAGACCTTGAACGAGCTGGCACCCGCCGCCAGCAGGCCCGGCGCCTCGGCCAGCGTCTGGTCGTTGATGTCGGTTGCGATCAGATGCAGGCCATAGTCGCAGGCGACGTTGCCGTCGGCCTGTTTGCGGCGATAGGCGAGGCCGTCGAGCATGGAGCGGCCGCGCCGCTGCAGCGCGAAGTCGATGACGGTCGTCACCCCGCCGCGCAGCGCCGCCGCCGTGCCGGACGTGAAGTCATAGACGCTCTTCTGTCCCATGAAGGAGATGAGGAAATGCACGTGCGGGTCGATGCCGCCCGGCAGCACGATGCGGTCGCGCGCCTCGACGATGCGGGTGCCCCGACCGGTGCCGGGGCCCACGATGTCGAGGATGCGGCCGTCCTTCACCAGCACGTCGCCAAGCGCAGCACCGTCCGGCTTCGCCACCATGCCGCCGGCAATCACCAGATCAGCGTTCATCACCGTCTCCGTGGTTCTCGGACCCTCGGCGTTTAACGAGCGCCACCTCAACGCTCGTCATGCCCGGGCTTGTCCCGGGCATCCACGACTTTGGTTCCGCTCGCTCAAGTGTCGAAGGCGTGGATGCCCGCCACCAGGGCGGGCATGACGTTGGATAGTGCTGTTCAGGTCGTTTCGGATGTTCCTGAACGCGACCGGCACCTACCGCAGCATCTCGCGCGAAATCACGATACGCAGGATTTCCGACGTGCCGCCGCCGATCTCGGCGAGCTTGGCATCGCGGTAGTGCCGCTGCATGTCGAATTCCATCAGATAGCCCCAGCCGCCCATCATGCGCATGCCGTTGAGGGCCGCCCGCATATAGGTCTCGGACGAGGCCAGATTGGCGATCGCGCTCTGCTTGTTATTGGGGATGTGGCGGTCGACCAGATTGGCGCTGCGATAGAGCAGCAGGCGCGCCGCATCGATCTCCATCTCCATGTCGGCGAGCTTGGCGCGGGTCAGCTGGAAATCGGCGATCCGCTGGCCGAACTGCTGGCGCTCCTTGGTATAGGTCAGCGACTTGTCGAGGCAGGACTGCGCCGCCCCCACATTGACCGCCGAGAGGCAGCAGCGCTCGTAGTCGAGCGTCTTCAGCACGTTGCGCCAGCCGCGGTTGACCTCGCCGATCAGGCTGTCCTTCGGGATGCGGACGTCGGTGAGGAAGATCTCGTTGAGATCCATCGGCTTCAGGCCGAGCTTCTTCAGCCGCCGGATTTCGACGCCGGGCGTTTTCGGATCGAGCAGGAACATGGTGATGCCGTCATGCTTCGGCGCGTCCACGTCGGAACGGGCCATCAGCAGGATGTAGTCGGCGACCTGGGCGCAGGAGCAGAACATCTTCTGCCCGTTGATCACCCATTCATTGCCCTCCAGCACCGCGCGGGTCTTGAGGGATGCCGCATCCGACCCGGAATTGGGTTCCGACAGCGAGAAGGCGAAGCGGATCTCGCCGCGCGCGATCTTCGGCAGGAGCGTCTTCTTCTGCTCCTCGGTGCCGAAATGGGCGATCGCGTCGGCGGCGATGATGACGGACGTGTAGTAGCAATTGGCACCGGCCTCGAAGTGCCAGGCGAATTCCTCGAGGAACACCGCGATATCGGTGCACGAGCCGCCGGTGCCGCCATATTCTTCCGATATCGGCAGGCCGAGCCAGCCCTGCTTGGCCAGCTTGTCGAACAGCTCGACCGGAAAGCGCTCCTGCTCGTCGCATTCGCGGACATATTCGATCGGGCATTCGCGCGTCAGGAACTGGCGGAGCGCGTCGCGCATGGCGCGCTGGTTGTCATTCAGCTCAAAGTCCATGTCGAACCCTCGCGTCCATCTCGCATCATCATTTGCCGGTCCAGCGCGGCGGTCTTTTCTCGGCGAAGGCGCGCGGGCCTTCCAGAAAATCGTCGGAGGCGCGCATGCGCTTATGGGCGGGCAGACCCCGCTTCAGCACCGCGAAGGCCTCGGCATCGGAGAGCGCCTCCACCTCGCGGGTAATCTCCAGCAGCGCCTCGACGGCGAGCGGAGCGCACGAGACGATCTGCGCGGCAATGGCGCGGGCCTCATCCATCAGCTGGTCGCGCGGCACAATCCGATTGACGAAGCCGAGACGCAGGCCTTCCTCGGCTGAGAGCCGGCGCCCGGTGAGCAGCAGTTCGGAGGCGATATTGACCGGCAGGCGGCGATGCGCGCGCCACAGGCCGCCGGCTTCCGGAATGAAGCCGCGCTGCAGCTCCGGCAGGGCGAATTCGACATGCGGCGCGCAGATGACCAGCGTCGCCATCAGCGAGAACTCGAAGCCCCCGCCGACCGCCAATCCGTTCACCGCCGCGATCACCGGCTTGATGAGATCGGTGCGCTTCAGGCCCATGAAGCCGTTGGGCCCGAAATTCTCCGAGGTCTCGCCGGCGGCCACCGCCTTCAGGTCCCAGCCTGCCGAGAACATCCGGTCGCCGGTGGCGGTGACGATGGCGCAGCGCAGTTCCGGCGTGTCGTTCAGGCGGGTGAGCGCCGCGTCGAGATCCTGGCTTGCCTGTTCGTTGAAGGCATGGGCCGGCGGGTGGTCGAAGGTGATCTCGAGGACCGGTCCCTTCGCCTCGATCCGGACCCGCGACGGCTGGGCGCTCATGCGTGGAACTCCCGCAGCACATCCTTCGAGATGATGTCGCGGTGGATTTCGGAAGTACCTTCCCAGATGCGCTCGACGCGGGCATCGCGCCAGAACCGCTCCAGCGGCATGTCCTTGGTGACACCCATGCCGCCGAGGATCTGAAGCGCGTTGTCCGTCACGCGGCCGACCATTTCCGAGCCGAACAGGTTGACCTGCGAGGCCTCACGCTGGGTGATGATGCCGGCATCCATCTTGGCGGCGGCATCCAGAACCATCAGGCGGGTCGCGTGGATCTCGGTCGCCATGTCGGCGAGCTTGAAGGCCGTGCCCTGATATTGCCCGATGGTCTGGCCGAAGGCCTTGCGGGTATTGGCCCATTGGGCGGCAATGCCCATGGCCCGCTCGGCGAGGCCGACGCAATTGCCGGCGAGCATCACGCGGCCGGAAAAGATCCAGCTCTTGGCGATGGCGAAGCCACCGCCTTCCTGTCCAAGGATGTTGCGCGCCGGCACGCGCACGTCCTCGAACGAGATGATGCAGCTCTTCATGCCGCGGTTCGACAGCACGTCGAGCGGCGTGACCGTGATGCCGGGCGTCGCCTTGTCGACCAAGAGCGCGGTGATCCGCTTCTGCGGTCCGCGCGGCGTTTCCGCCATGCCGGTCACCGCGAACAGGATGATGAAATCCGCCCGCATCGCCATGGTGATGAACTGCTTGGTGCCGTTGACGATGAAATCATCGCCGCGCCGCTCTGCCTTGGTGGTGATGGCGCGGGCGTCGGAGCCGGCGCCCGGCTCGGTCAATGCAAAGCACTCCCAGCGCTCGCCGCGGATCGTCGGCTTGAGATAGGTCTCGATCTGGTCGCCCTCGCAGGCCTTCAGGATCGGAGCAGGGCGATTGCAGGCCATGGCGAGTGCGCGCGACGTGCGGCCGAACTCGATCTCGGCGATGCAGCGCTGGCTCGCGCCAAGCCCGCCGCCGCCATATTCCTCCGGCATGTTCAGCGCGTAATAGCCGGCGGCGATCGCCTTGTCCTGCAGCTCGCGGAACAGGTCGTCGGGCACCGCATCCAGCTTCTCGACGAGGTCCTCGTGCGGCTGCAGCTCCTTCTCGACGAAGCCGCGCACGCCCTCGGCGATCATCTTCTGCTCGTCCGTCATCGCAAGACTCATGGCGAAACCATCCGGTGGCGGTCAATTCTGGCGGGCGATGCAAGATCGCACTGCCGTTTCAATTCTGAAAACGTCGTTTCGACATATGAGCTATCGCCCAAAAGCTGTCAACGCGACGAAACGGTTTGGACGGGCCGTCTCCGGGAGGAGGCGAAAGCGAGCAAAACGGCCTCCAGACTGACCCTTTCGCAGCAAGACATCAGCGTTGCGTTTTAATATGTGAGACGGCGTTGCAAAAATGGAAGGGCCATTGCATCCTCGTAGACGTGAGATGACCAGCAGCCGGATTCATCGTGCCTCTCGACGCTCAGCGCCTCCTTTCCATCGACATGCTACCGCGCTCCGTTGCCTACGGCGACCGCGAAGCGATGCTTTATGCGCTGGCCGTCGGCCTCGGGCGAACGGGTGGCGATAGCGATCTTCGCTTCGTCTACGAAGACGGCCTCGCCGTCGTGCCGAGCTTCGCAACCGTTCTCGCCTTTGACGACAGCTGGCTCGCCGATGCGGGTATCGACCTCGCCCATGTCGTTCATGGCGCGCTTGATATTGCGTTCGAACAGCCCTTCGCGCCGGCGGGCGCCGTTGATGTCGCCTTCAGGATCGCCGGGCTCTCCGACAAGGGCGCCGGCAAGGGCGGACTGGTTCATCAGGAGACCATCCTGAGCCAGAATGGTGCTGCCGCCTGCACGGTGCTTTCTAGCCTGTTCGTGCGCGGCGGTGGCGGCTTCGGCGGCTCGGTTGGCCGCGACATTCCCTCCGAACGCCTGCCGGACCGCACGGCCGACGACAGCGTCGTGGTCGAAACCCGCCTCGAGCAGGCGCTGCTGTTCCGCCTGCTCGGCGACCGCAATCCGCTCCATGCCGATCCGGCGATCGCCAGGGCCAGCAGCTTCGACCGGCCGATCCTCCATGGCGCCTGCACCTTCGGCATTGCCTGCGCGACCGTGCTGCGTCGCTTCTGCGCCCTTGATCCCGCCCGGCTCGGCCGTTTCGCAGCCCGCTTCGCCGGCCCGCTCTATCCCGGCGAGACGCTGGGCTTCTCGTTCTGGATCGACGGCGACCGGATCGGATTTCGCGCTGTGGCCGTCGAACGCGGCGCCATCGTGCTCGACAACGGCCTCGCCATCGTCAGAGAGGCCTGAGGGACAGACCGGATGAGCGCGAGCGGCACCTATATGCTGACCCATTGGGGCGCCTACCGGGCGCAGACCGTGGGCGGCCGCCTCCTCGCACTGGATCCGCTGGAGACCGACCGGGACCCGTCGCCCATCGGCGCATCGATCCCCGGCGCGCTCACCGACGGCATGCGCATCACCCAGCCGATGGTGCGCACGTCCTATCTCGACCACGGCCCGGCCTCGCGGGAGAAGCGTGGCCGCGACACGTTCACGCCGGTCTCATGGGACATTGCGATCAAGCTGGTGTCCGACGAGATCGCCCGCGTCAGGCGCGACCACGGCCATGCCTCGGTCTTCGGCGGCTCCTATGGCTGGGCGAGCGCCGGCCGCTTCCACCATGCGCTAAGCCAGATCCACCGGTTTCTGAGGCTCGGCGGCGGCTATACCGATCAGGTCAACACGCACAGCTACGCTGCGGCTGAAGTCTTGCTGCCCCATGTGCTCGGCAGCCGGGACAGCCTGGACGGCAATCACACGCCCTGGGAACTGATCATCGGCCACACCGAGCTGTTCGTCGCCTTTGGCGGGCTGCCGCTCAAGAACGCCCAGGTGAGTGCTGGTGGCGTCGGCCATCACAATGTTCGCGATCGCCTGATGGCGGCGCGCGCGGCTGGTACCGATTTTGTCAATATCAGCCCGATCGCCGCCGACATGGACCCGGCACTCCAGGCGGAGTGGCTGGCGGTGAGGCCCAATACCGACACCGCCCTGATGATGGGCCTTGCCCATACGCTGGTCGCCGAGGGCCTGCACGACCGGGCCTTCCTCGACCGCTACACGACAGGCTTCGACCGTTTCCTGCCCTACCTCATGGGTGAGACCGACGGTCAGCCCAAGAATGCGGACTGGGCCGCCGCCATCACCGGCCTCCCGCCCGAGACCATCCGCACGCTGGCCCGCCGAATGGCGAAGAGCCGCACGATGATCGCGGTCGCCTGGGCGCTTCAGCGCGCCGACCACGGCGAGCAGCCGCTCTGGATGGCCATAACGCTGGCCTGCATGCTCGGCCAGATCGGTCTTCCCGGCGGCGGTTTCGGCTTCGGCTATGGCGGCAGCAACCGCATCGGCACCTCACCCCACGGCTTCTCCTGGCCGGCGCTGCCGCAGGGCGAGAACCCGATCGATTCCTTCATTCCCGTCGCCCGCGTCGCCGACATGCTGCTCAATCCCGGCGCGCCATTCGACTATGACGGGAAGGAATACACCTATCCCGATATCCGGCTGATCTATTGGCTTGGCGGCAACCCGTTCCATCACCAGCAGGACGTGAACAAGCTGATGCAGGCCTGGCGCCGGCCCGAGACGGTGATCGTCCACGAGCCCTGGTGGAACGCGCTGGCGAAAAACGCCGACATCGTCCTGCCCTGTACCACCTCCTTCGAGCGCAATGACCTCGGCATCGCCCGTGGCGAGGCGCATCTCTTCGCCATGCGCCAGGCGGTCGAACCGGTCGGCGAGGCGCGCAGCGACTACACCATTCTCGCCGATATCGCCGGCCGTCTCGGCTATGGCCAGACCTTCACCGACGGCCTCGACGAGATGGGCTGGGTGCGCCACCTCTACGCCCTGTCGCGCCAGCGCGCGGCCGCCAACGACCTGTCGCTGCCCGATTTCGAAACGTTCTGGGAGATGGGCCACGTCCGGCTACCGCCGCCGACCGAGTACCGCAGCCTGTTCCAGTCGTTCCGCGAAGACCCTTTGGGGCAGCCCCTCGCCACGCCGTCGGGCCGGATCGAGATCTATTCGGAGCGGATTGCCAGCTTTGCCTATGCCGATTGTCCGGGACATCCGGTCTGGCTGGAACCGGCGGAATGGCTCGGCAGCCCGGAGACCGCGCGCTTCCCGCTGCACCTGATCTCGAACCAGCCGACGACCCGGCTGCACAGCCAGTATGACAACGGCGCGGTGAGCCGCGCCTCCAAGATCAGCTGCCGCGAGCCCGTCTCGATCCATCCCGTCGATGCGGCGGCGCGCGGCATTGTCGCGGGCGATGTGGTGCGCCTGTTCAACGATCGCGGCGCCTGCCTCGCCGGCGTCATCATCACAGAGACCGTCTCGCCCGGTGTCGTCCAGCTATCGACCGGCGCCTGGTCCGATCCAGACCCCGCGACCGACGACCGGCCGCTCGACCGCCACGGCAACCCCAACGTGCTGACGCTGGATATCGGCACCTCGCGCCTGGCCCAGGGGCCGATCGCCCACAGCACGCTGGTGGAGATCGAGCGCTTTGCCGGCGAACTGCCGCCGGTCGGCGCCTTCACACCGCCGGTCATCGAGGCTCCGCGCCCATGACATCGGCCCTCATCAACCCGCCGGAGCCAGAACCCGGCAAGCAGAGCATCGGGCGGTCCTTCCGCCCATCAGGAGTGTCTTGATGACCGAGAAGACCTATTGGGCGGGAAAGCGCGCCATCGTCACGGCGGGCGCCGCCGGCATCGGCCTGTCCATTGCCGAGGCGCTCCACAAGGAGGGCGTCAAGGTCTGGATCTGCGATGTCGCCGCCGACAAGCTGGCTGAGGCCAAGGCGAAGCTGCCGGGTATCGGCGCCGTTGTCTGCGACGTCGCCGATCCGGCAGCCGTTGATAGCTTCGTCGCCGAGGCCGTGGCCGGCATGGGCGGTCTCGACTTCCTCATCAACAATGCCGGCATTGCCGGTCCTGCCGCGCCCGTCGAGGAAATCTCGACCGAGGATTGGCTGCGCACCATGGCGATCAACGTCAACGGCCAGTTCTTCGTGGCCCGTGCCGCCGTGCCGCATCTGAAGAAGAACGGCGAAGGCGTCATCGTCTGCATGGCCTCCGTTGCCGGCAAATATGCCTTCCCGCTCCGCTCGCCCTATGCCAGCTCCAAGGCGGCCGTCATCTCATTCGCGCGCGGCCTGTCGGTCGAGCTCGGGCCGCACAAGATCCGCGTCAATGCTATCGCGCCGGGCGTGGTCAGCGGCGATCGCATCCAGCGCGTCTTCACCGACCGGGCCAAGACCCGCGGCATCACCTACGAGGAGATGGAGGCGCTGGCGCTGAAGGCGGTGTCGCTCAAGACCATGGTCGATCCAGAAGAGATCGCCGAGCTCGTCAAGTTCCTTTGCGCGCCGACCGGTCGCGCCATTACCGGCCAGGTGCTCAGCATCTGCGGCGGCCTCGAATATACCGAATAAGGCGGGCAACCATGGCGAAATCACCGAAAGTCATCATCACCTGCGCCATCACCGGCGCGACCCATACCCCGACCATGTCGGAATATCTGCCGGTGACGCCCGACGCGATCATCGAGCAGGCGGCGGGTGCGGCGGAGGCGGGTGCTGCCATCCTCCATCTCCATGCGCGCGACGCCAAGACCAACCGCCCGACCGGCGATCTCGACACCTGGTTCCACATCCTGAAGTCGCTGAAGGGCCGCACCGACGCCGTCCTCAACATGACGACCGGCGGTTCCACCTACATGTCGATCGAGGAGCGCCTGGCCCCGCCGCTCGCCGCCGAGCCGGAACTCTGCTCGTGCAATATGGGCTCGATGAACTTCGGCACCTACACGATGATCCCGCGCTACCAGGGCAAGTGGAAGCACGACTGGGAGGAGGGCTATCTCGAGGCGAGCCGTGGCGCGATCTTCCGCAACACCTTCGCCGATATCGAGACGATCCTGACCAAGCTCGGCGACAAGGGCACCCGCTTCGAGTTCGAGTGCTATGACGTCGGCCACCTCTACAATCTCGCTCACATGGTGGATCGCGGCCTCGTCAAGCTGCCCATGTTCGTGCAGCTGATCATCGGGACGCTCGGCGGCATCGGCGCCGACCCCGAGAACCTGATGTTCATGAAGAAGACCGCCGACAAGCTGTTCGGCGATCAATATCGCTGGTCGGTTCTGGCCGGCGGCCGCAACCAGATTCCCCGCTGCACCATGTCGGCCTCGATGGGCGGCAATGTGCGTGTCGGCCTGGAGGACAGCCTCTATGCCGGGCCGGGCCGGCTCGCCACCTCCAATGCCGAGCAGGTGACGATGATCCGCAAGATCATCGAGGACCTGAGCCTGGAGGTCGCAAGCCCCGACGAGGCGCGCGCGATGCTCGGGCTGAAGGGCAAGGACAAGGTGGCGTTCTGAGGAGACGGGCTGACGGGCGACCGCTGCCAGGTCGCTCATTCGGCCTGCCTGCCTTCGATCCGATCCTCGTCGATGCCCGCAGCGTGTGAACGCCTCTTTCCGTCATGGCCGGGCTTGTCCCGGCCATCCACGTCTTGGGCTTCGGCGGTGGTCTTTCAGAAGGCGTGGATGCCCGCGCACCAAGGGCGGGCATGACGCACGTGAGGTGAGACGTCTTCGCCTAGCTTTCTCGCACTCCATCCTGACCTCATCCTGAGGTGCGAGGCGAAGCCGAGCTCGAAGGACCATTGCTCTCCGCCGGCGGAAAGGCGTCCTTCGAGACACGTTCGGCTGACGCCTCACGTGCACCTCAGGATGAGGTCAGGAGAGAACCGGCTCTCTCACGCAGGGGCCCTGTGGCCGCAGTGGCCTCACTCCGGCCGGTTCAGCAGCACGATTACATGGTCGCCGGAGGTGATCTTGGTGCCATCGCTGCGCACCAGCACGCCGCGCTCGGTAGCTATGCCGCGTCCGGGCTTGGAGCTTGGCCGCTTGTCGACCAATTCCAGTTCCAGATGAACAAGGTCTCCTGGCGCCAGCGGCGCATGGAACCGCACCTTGTCCCAACCGAGCGACGCCACCACGCTCTCCTCGAAACAGCCGATCTCGGCCTTGAGCCCCTCGATCAGGGCGAGGCCGAACAGCCCGTGGGCGATGCGGCCGGGAAAGCCGGCGCGCTTCGCAAAGGCCTCGTCCATGTGGACGGGATGGCGCTCGCCGGTGAGGTCGGCATAGCGGTCGATGTCATCGAGCGTGATCAGCCGCTCGGGGCTCCTCAGCACGGTACCGGGCACGAAGTCCTCGAACCAGATCTGCTCCGTCATGCCGTGCCTCCCGCGACCGCCGCGCGCTCCTGGTCCTGGAGCTTGCGCCAGTCGATCTTGTTGGAGCCCGAACGCGGCAGGGCGCTGACGAACTCCACCTGCCGCGGCGCCTTGTAGGCCGCCATGATGCCGCGCGCCCACTGGATCAGCTCTGCCGCTGTCAGTGACTGCCCGGCTTTCAGCACCACGAAGGCCTTGACCAGTTCGCCGCTATGGGAATCCGGTGCCGCGATGACGCAGCATTCCTGGATCGCGGGATGGCGATAGAGCATGGCCTCGCACTCGGCCGGCCACACCTTGAAACCGCTGACGCTGATCATCCGCTTCAGGCGGTCAACGAGGAAATAATAGCCGTCCTCGTCCCGGTAGCCGAGGTCGCCCGTGCGCAGAAAGAGATGTCCGTCCTGTTCCAGGAAAACTCCGGCATCCGCGTCGGGCCGGTTCCAGTAGCCGCGCATGATCTGCGGCCCGGCAATGATGATCTCACCCACCGTGCCATCGGGGACATTGTCCAGCGTTTCCGGGTCGATGACCTTGGAGATCGTCTCGTGGATGGGGATGCCGAGACACTGGGGCTTCGCCCGGTCCGGCGGGTTGATATGGGTCGCCGACAGGCTCTCGCTGAGGCCGTAGCCCTCCACGAAGGTCAGCCCATAGCGCTGCTGCAATTCCTCGACGACGGCCGCCGGCATGGTCGCGCCGCCGCCGGTCAGCGTCCGCAAATGCTTGAAATCGCTGGGTTCAAAACTGCTGGCTGCCAGCACGTCGACCACCATGGTGGGAGCAGCGCTCCAGCCGGTGACGTGATAGCGACGGAACAGTGGCCCGATCAGGTCGCGGTCCCAGCGGCACATGACGATGAGGGTCGCGCCGGCCGACAGCCCGCCATTCATCGAGAACTGCATGCCGGCGACATGGAACATCGGCATGAAGGCGGTGAGCACGCTGTCCTCGCCGAAGCCATACCATTCGGCCTGTGCGACGGCGGTGAACACCGCGCTCGCGTGGGGATGCATGCACGCTTTTGGCTTGCCGGTCGTGCCGGACGTGTAGGGCATGACGCAGAGATCGTTCCATCCGGCCGTATCGGGCCGGGGCGGCCGGGTTTCGCTCATCGCTGCAGCCCAACTGACGAATCCGGGGGGCAATTCGGCGGGCAGAACGCATTCTGCGATCACGGCCGGCAGCGTGAACGGCGCGGGGACGGGAATATCCTCACCATAGGCGGCAACCACGATCCTGAGCCCGTTCGCGGACAATGTCTTGAACCGCGCAATGAGCTCCGCCCCGATCAGCGCGATCTTCGCGCCGCTGTCTTCGGCGAGATAGGCGAGCTCGTCGGCGAGGTTCATCGGATTGACCGGCACGACGACACCGCCAGCACGCAGGATCGCCTGATAGGCGATGATGAAGTGCGGCGAGTTCTGCATGTCGAGCAGAACCCGGTCGCCGAAGGCGAGGCCCGCCTCATGCTGCAGCCAGGCGGCCAGCGTCTCGACCCTCGAAAGCAGATCGCGATAGCTGATCTCGGCGCCATAGAACACGATCGCTGTGCGGTCGGGCACGCGGGCGGCGGAGCGGCGCAGTGCCTCGCACATGGACTGGGGCAGGGGCCTGAGGCCGCGGCGCAAGCCCTTCGGCCAGAACGGACGCGGATCGGTGTCGGCGATGAAGGGCTCTCTATGTCCGGTCACGGTTCCCAGTCCGGTTGGCGCTTCTCGACGAAGGCGCGCGGGCCCTCGACACGGTTCGGCGATGCCCGCATCCGGCGATAGGCCGGCATGGGGCCGGTCCGCATCGCGGCATAGGCCTCCCGGATCGTCAGATGGCCCGTTTCGCGGATGATTTCCTTGGTGGCTGCGACCGAAGTGGGAGCCGCGCGCACGATCGCCGCGGCCAGTTCCAACGCTGTCGACAGCACGGCATCGGCAGCCACCACGCGGTTGACGAAGCCATGGCGGAACAGGTCCTCCGCGGTCAGCGGCAGACCGGTCAGCAGCAGTTCCATGGCGATCATCGGCGGCAGGATGCGTGGCGCGCGGATCACGCCGCCGCCCTCGGCCACCATGCCGTTTCGCGCCTCCGGCAGAACGAAGCGCGCGCCACTCGCCGCAACGACGAGATCGCAGGCGAGCGCCAGTTCGAACCCGCCTCCGGCAGCCGTGCCATTCACCGCCGCGATCACCGGCTTGTTCAGGCTGAATCGCTCGGTCAGCCCCATATAGCCGCCACGCCCGAACTGGTCCTCGTCATCGCGTCCGGCCGCGACCTCCTTGAGGTCCCAGCCCGCCGAGAAGAAGCGGTCCCCCGCACCGGTCACGATCGCCACGCGCAGGCTGGCATCGTCCTCGAACCGGTTGAACGCCGCATCCAGTCCGTCGCTCATCACCTGGTCGATGGCATTGGCCGGCGGCCGATCCATCGTGATGACGAGGATCGCGCCTTGCTCGACATGGGTGCGGATCATGACGTCACCCCTTCGGCACCTGCGACATCGACCGGGAAATGGCAGCGCACCCGGTGCCCCGGCGTGATCTCGTCGAGACGCGGCGGATGGCTGGCGCAGAAGCCAGTCTGGCGCGGGCAGCGTCCGTAGAAGCGGCAGGATGCGGGATCCGGATCGATCGGGCTGCGCGGCTCGCCGTCCAGTCGTTCGGCGGGAGGCTTCGGCGCACCCGGCAGGCGCGGAATGGCCGAGAGCAGGGCGCGCGTATAGGGATGGCGAGGCGCGCGGAACACCTCTTCCGCCGGTCCCTGCTCGACGATCTGGCCGAGATACATGACGACGATCCGGTCGCAGAGCAGGCGCACCACGTTGAGGTCGTGGCTGACGAACAGCTGCGCGATGCCTTCTTCGCGGCGCAGTCGTACGAGCAGCTTCAGGACCAGCGACTGCACGGAGACATCGAGCGCCGATGTCGGTTCGTCCAGAACCAGCAGGCTCGGCTCAACCGCCATGGCCCGCGCAATGCCGACGCGCGCCTTCTGGCCCCCGGACAGCTGGTGCGGATAGCGCGAGAACAGCTCGGGCGGCAGGCCGACCTGCGCTGCCGCGCGCGTCACCCGCTCGTCGATCGCCTGGCGGCTTTCCTTGCGGAACAGCTGGCGTGCCGGATCGGCAATGGCATCGCGCACCGAAAAGCGTGGATTGAGGCTTTCGGTCGGGTCCTGGAACACCATCTGGATGCGGCGGCGCAGCGCCGACCGCGCGAAGGCATTGGGACTGGTGCCGTGGATCGGCTCGCCATCCAGCAGGATCTGCCCGCGGTCCGGCTGGATCAGGCGGCTGATCAGGCGCGCAAGCGTCGACTTGCCGCAACCGGATTCGCCGACCAGGCCTACCGCCTCGCCCGGCATGATGGCGAGGTCGACGCCGTCGACGGCGTAGAGTTTCGGGACAGCCTGCTTGTTCAGCAACCGCTTCAACAGGCCAGCCTGCCTGCGCATCGGGAAGATCTTGGTCAGGCCGGTGGCTTCGATCACCGGTTTCATAGCGGCAGCCTGCAGGCAACGCTGTGGCCGGGGCCGCAGGGGGTGAGCGTGAGAGGCGCCGGGTCGCAGACGGCGCTGCGCCGTTCACAGCGCTCGGCGAAGCGGCAGGCGGGCAGATGGAGCCGGCGAAGATCCGGCAGCGAGCCCTCGATCGGCTGCAACTGATCGATGCTCTCGACAGCCGACGGCACGCTTGCCAGCAGCTTGGCCGTGTAGGGATGGCGCGGCGCACTGAACAGCGAGCTGACCGGCGCCGTCTCCACCACGTGGCCGGCATGCATCACGACGATCCGGTCGCAATATTCCGATGCCAGAGCCAGATCGTGGGTGATCAGGATGGCGCTCGCGCCCTCCGCCTTCACCGCATCGCGGAACAGGTCCATCACCACCGCCTGGGTGGTCACGTCGAGCCCGGTCGTCGGTTCGTCGGCGATCAGCAGCTTCGGCCGGCAGGCGAGCGCCATGGCGATGCCGACGCGCTGGCACATGCCGCCGGAGAGTTCGTAGGGGAAGGCCCGCGCGCGCCGCTCGGGGTCGGGAATGCGCACCTCGCGCAGCGCGGCCAGCGTCCGCTCGCGGATCTGCGTTGCGGGGCCTGGATCATGACGGGCAATGACATCGGCGATCTGCGTGCCGACGGCGCGGATCGGATTGAGCGCGGTGCGTGGGTTCTGGAACACGATCGACAGGTCGCGGCCGCGCAATTCGTCGAGTTCGGCTGTCTTGAGTGTCAGGAGGTCCTGGCCGGCGAACATGGCCCGCCCGGATGTCACGCGCGCTGCGGCGTCCAGCAGCCCCATCAGCGCGAAGGCGGTCACTGACTTTCCCGAACCGCTCTCGCCGACAATGCCGATCATCTCGCGCGGCTGGACGCGGAACGAGACATGCTCGAGGGCATGCACCACGCCGCTCCGCGTGCGGAACGAGACCGAGAGGTCATCGACCTCCAGCAAGGGCTGCACTGTCTCAGTCACGTCCGGCTCCGCGGGTCGACAATGTCGCGCAACCCGTCGCCGAGAAGATTGAACGAAAAGACGGCCAGCATCAGCGCCAGCCCCGGAAACAGCGCCAGCCACCAGCGTCCCGAGACGATGAATTGCGCGCCCTCGGCCACCATGATGCCCCATTCCGGCGTCGGCGCCCGCACGCCAAGCCCGATGAACGACAAGCCGGCGGCATTGAGCACGGCCCAGCCGAGATTGAGCGAGGCCTGGACCACCAGCGATGGCAACACGTTCGGTATGAGGATGGCGGTGAGGATGCGGCCATGGCCTGAGCCTCCCACGCGGGCCGCCTCAACATAGCCGAGCCCCCTGCGCACGCTGACCTCGGCGCGCGCAAGGCGGATATAGAAGGGCAGGTTGATGACGGCGGTGGCATAGACAACGCTCGACACCGAATTGCCCAAGGCTGCCACCATGGCCATGGCGAGCACGAAGAGCGGGAAGGCCATCAGCACGTCGACGACGCGACTGACGGTGGCATCCAGCCCGCCGCCGAAATAGCCGATCGTCGCGCCGATCATCGCGCCCGCCGCCATCGACAGGATGACCGCCGAAAAGGCGATCAGGAAATCCAGCCGGGTCGCGACAACGACGCGGGAGAACACGTCGCGGCCGAGTTGGTCAGTGCCGAACCAGTGGGCGAGCGACGGCGGCTGCAGCGCCACCGATGTCTGGGTGGCGATCGGGTCATAGGGAACGATCGACGGGCCGAAGATGGCACAGCCGAGTAGCGCCAGGAACAGCACCAGCGCCACGAGGTTCAGGGGGTTCTCGGCCAGGATGTAGCGCGCCAGCGCCAGCCGCTCATTCATGGGACGAGAGCCCCGCGCGCGGGTCGACCACGGAATAGGCGAGATCGACCAGAAGGTTCACCAGCACGAAGATCGCGGCCATGACCAGCATGAAGCCCTGGACCGGCGCGTAATCGAGATTGATCAGCGCATCGAGCGCATAGGAGCCGACGCCCGGCCAGGCGAAGACGCGCTCCACCAGCACATTGGCGCTCAGCATGTAGGAAAACACCATGCCGAGCGTGGTGATGATCGGCAGGAGCGCGTTGCGCAGCGCATAGGACATGACGACGGTGTGCCAGCGCAGGCCATTGGCGCGCGCGGTGCGGATGAAGTCGCTGCTCAAGGTGCCGAGCATCGCGGCGCGCGTCATGCGTGCCAGCGGCGCAATCGCGAAGATCGCCATGGTGGCTGCCGGCAGGATCAGCTGCGACAGCGCCGCCATGAAGGTCGAGCCATCGCGGGCGGCGAGCGCATCGACCAGCAGGAAGCCGGTGATGCGCGGCGGCACGGTGGCGAAGGGGTCGAGCCGACCCATCGGCTCGGGCGCAAGCCCCGCTAGATAGTAGAAGATGTAGATCAGCAGCAGACCGGTGACGAAGGTCGGCAGCGACACGCCGGCCGTGCTGACCAGCCGGCAGGCGTGATCAATGGCTGATCCCGGCTTGAGGGACGCACCGATCCCCAATGGCACGGCAATGGCGACCGCCAGCGCGAAGGCCAGCAGGGTCAGTTCGGCCGAGGCTGGCAGGCGCTGCAGCAGGTCGGTGACCACCGGTTGGCCGGAGGTGATCGAATTGCCGAGATCGCCATGCACCAGATCACGCAGATAGATCAGGAATTGCTGCCAGAGCGGCAGATGCAGGCCGAGCTTCTCGCGCACGGCCTGGATGGTTGCAGCGTCGGCCGTGGGGCTCGACGTGAAGAAAACGGCAGGGTCACCCGGCAGGATGCGGGTGAGCACGAAGGTCGCGATCGTCACGCCGAACAATGTCGGGACGATGCCGGCAATCCGACGCAGGAAGACGAACATTGACGGACCTCATCCTTGCCGGAAGCCGGCCTCGATGCGTGCCGGCATCAGCTTCGCTTGAGGGTGCGCATCTCGAGCTGGCGATGGAACAGGTATTTGTAGCCATCGACCGACTTCTGCATGCCGGTGTCGAGGGCTGGCTGCCAGAGCAGGATGATCGGGACCTCCTCCTTGGCGAGCGTGATCATCCGCTTGACGTCCGCCTCGTAGACGGCCTTGTCGGTCTCGAACCGGGTCTTCTCGACTAGCGCCGCGAATTCCGGATTGTTGTAGGTGCCGAAGTTCCAGCGCGTCGGGCCGTGGTAGAAGATGCGGAAGAAATAGTCGGCATCGGCGAGATAGGCAGCCGATCCCTCGAAGAAGAAGGGCACCTGCTTGTTCTGCAGGAGCGTGCCGAGCTGGCCGCCGGGCACCTTGTTGATCGTCACCTTGATGCCGACCTTGCCGAGGGCCTCCTGGATGAGCAGCGAGACCGGTTCGCCGATGGTTGCCTGCGACAGCTCGAACGAGAAGGTCGTCTCGAAGCCATTGGGGAAACCGGCTTCCGTGAGCAGGGCCTTCGCCTTGGCAATGTCGGTGTCATAGCCCAGCGGCTGCGGATATTCGGTCGTCTCCGGCACGCCCGGCTTGCCGCCGAACAGCGGCCGGCCGCGCTTGAAGAGAGCCGCCTCGAACATCTGCTGGTAGGGCAGGGCAAACGCGATGGCCTGGCGTACCTTCACATTGTCGAACGGCTTGATCGAGTTGTTCATGCCGATGAACTGGAACGCGCCGGCCATGGGCACGCCGACGACCTTGAGCTTGGCATCGGCGGCCAGCGACACGGCATCCTGCGGCGGGAGATCCTGCACGATGTCGGCATCGCCGCGCTCGAGCGAGGTGCGCCGCGACTGCGCATTCGGCACCACCTGCCACAGCACTCGGCGGAAACCCGGCAGCGTGCCGTTCTTCCAGCCGTCGAAGCGCGACAGCGTCAGGCTCTGGCCGGGTGTGAAGGCTTCGATCTTGAACGGTCCGCCGCCGGCGGCATTGGTCTTCAGCCACTCGCTGGCCCACGGGTCGGCAGCGGTCGCATTGGCCTTGGCGACCTTGGAATTGATGATGATCGGATAGACCGCCGCCATGTTGGGCAGGGTGAAGCGATCGGGCTTCGGCGTCGTGATCTTGATCGTGTGGGTGTCGATGATCTCGAACTGGCTGGGTTCGGTCATCGAGCCGGTCGAGAACTGCGACTTGCCGATCGCGATGCTGACGACGCGGTCAAGCGACCATTTGACGTCCTCGGCGGTCACCGGCGAGCCGTCATGGAAGGTCGCGTCGCGGCGCAGGTGAAAGGTGATGCTGCGCTTGTCGTCGGAGATGGTCCAGCGCTCGGCAAGCTCGCCCTCGATGGCGTAATAATCGTAATAGAGCGTGCCATCCGGCTGCGTCTTGGTGCCGAAGCGCACAAGCCGGTCATAAACGTTCCAGGTCGCCTGGATGGCGTTGCGGTTGACGCCCACGCCGATCGTGTCGAACGAATTGGGGCCGGCCTCGCTGAGGATACGCAGGCTTTCGGCGCGCGTCTGCGCCATCGCCCACTTGGTCGGCAGCATTCCCATTCCAGCCGCGCCCGCGGCCAAAGTCATGAAATCCCGGCGTCGCATGTGCGCTCCCCATTCCTGGCTATCGGCCCATCTGCCGGAGGATGCCCGGATCACCGGGTTTCCACAAACCTGCAGGGCGTGTGCCAAGTATGAAACCGCGTTTCTGGAATCAAAACAAGTGTCTTGCGGAGTTCCGGATTTTGAATGTCACGGCAATGCGGAAAGGCTGTTCTCCGCAGGCGTGGCCTGGCGGAAATTCTGATCCAGCATGCGGAGTTGAGCGGTGTTGGCTTGGCCGAAGCAGGTTCCAGGCCATGGATCTGGCGGCCGAACGGGCGGACTGGCGCGCCGGCGCGGGACAGTCATGCATGCGGTTGCGCTTGCACGCGTCCACCTCGCCGCTGCCTTGGCGAGGTCAGATTTCGCTGCGGCCGAGGGCGCGTGACAGTTCGATGGCTCCTTCACGCACCGCCGCCTTGGCTTTGGCGAGAGGGGCACCCTTCGCCCGCGATGTAGGCAATGTGATGCCAATCGCGCCAAGGGCCACGCCCTCGACGCCGTGGACAGGGGCGGAAACGCCGCTGACACCCTCGCGATATTCATCGAAGGCGACCGCCACTCCGTCCTCCAGTGCGACGGCGATATCCTGGCGCAGCTTGGCAAAGGTGGTGACCGTGTTGGGCGTGAAGGCCTGAAGCGGTTCTGTCCGCCCCAGCAGGAGCCGGTCCAGATTGGTCATCAGGAAGGCCTTGCCGAGCGACGAGCAGTGCAAGGGAGACCGGCTGCCGAGCGGCGAAAACGTCTGCACGGCCTGCAGGGAATCGATCTTGTCGACGATCACCACCTCGCCGCCGTCGAGGACCGCCAGCACCGTCGTCTCGTTGGTGGCCTGGTGGATCTTTTCCAGATAGGGCCTGGCCCAGAAGCGCATGTCGAAGCGACGGAACGCGCGGACGCCCACCTCCCACATGCGCACGGTCAGCATGTAGCGGCCATTCGGCTCGTCCTGGCGCACATAGCCCAGCTGGCGCATCTTCTCGAGCAGACGATAGGTCGTGCTCTTGTTCATCTTCAGTCCGAGCGACAGATCCACCAGGCGCACGGGCGCATCGTAGGTGGACAGCAATTCAAGGACCTTGATGGCCTTTTCGGCAGTTTCCGACACCCTTGTCTCCAACGTGTTCTTGGTCTTGTCGTAACAGGCGCGATCCCGAAGTCCACTATCAAACCGCTGGCCGCGCTCCTGGCGCATGCGTTCAGCGACGATCGTCGGCTTCGGGAGGGCTGTTGCGCCGTTGACAATAGCCCATGTGGTCAAAGATAAAACAAGGGTGTGATTATTGAAACGCGCTGGTCTCTCCGGCTCTCGCTGCCCCGACAACATCTGGGCATTGCCTGTTCACCCTGGCCTTTGCATGACCGCGAACACCCTTCCATCACAGGCGGCCGTGAGTGATGCGAGCCATCCGCGTCTGCGCCGGGATCTCGATGCGCTGGCCGCGATTGGGCGCGATCCCGCGGGGGGCTGGTCGCGCCTGGCCTTCGGCGAGGCCGACCGGAAGGTGCACGCCTGGTTCATGGATATCGCCAAAGCCGCCGGGCTTGCGGTGCGCATGGACAGTTTCGGCAACGTCATCGCGCGCCTCGAAGGCCCGCCTCAAGCACGGGCTATCGTCATCGGCTCCCATCTCGATACGGTCCAGAATGGCGGTCTGCTCGATGGCGCTCTCGGCGTGCTCTCCGGGTTGGAGGCGGTCCGGCGCGTGATCGAGACGGGCGCCGAGCGGCGCCATGCGATCGAGGTCATCGCCTTCCGCGACGAAGAGGGACGCTTCGGTGCGTTCAGCGGCAGTCGTGCCATGATGGGCACACTCTCGCCTGCCGATATCGCCCGGATGCGCGCCAGCGACGGAACCGGCTTGTCGGAGGCCATGCGCGAGGCCGGCTTCGACCCGGACCGGGCAGGCGAGGCGCGCCGCGAGCCGGGCGAGATCGGCGCCTATCTCGAACTGCATATCGAGCAGGGTCCGGTCCTGGAATCTCAGGCACGCTGCATCGGTGTCGTCAGCGCCATTGCCGGCCAGGAGCGCTTGTCAGTGCGGTTCACTGGCGCCCCCGATCATGCGGGGACGACGCCCATGGGCCTCCGGCGCGATGCCTTCGCCGCAGCGGCGCGATTTGCCGACCGGTTCAGGTCCTTCATTCTCGCGGAGGGAGGGCCGGAGACACGCGGGACGATCGGCATCGTCAAGGTTCTGCCGAATGCCGGCAATGTCGTGCCCTCCGAGGTGCGCATCGGGCTGGAGATCCGCGACATCGACGCAGTCCGGCTGGCGGCGCTCGCCGGAGCGATGGACGGTCTGGCGGCCGATGCGGCGCAGGCTATGAACGTCGATCACCAGGTCCGGCGGGTGTATGGCGCAGCGCCCGTGCCGATGAATGGCGAACTGACGGCTCTGCTGGACGCGGCGGCGCGCGATCTTGGTCATGAGCCCCTGTCGCTGCCGTCGGGCGCCGGACATGACGCGGCGATCATCGCGGAGTTTGCCCCGGCGGCACTCATGTTCGTGCCCTCTGTCGGCGGTCGCAGCCATTGCCCCGAGGAGCATACGGCCTGGCCTGACATCGTGGCTGGCGTCGCGGTTCTCGAGGCGGCGCTGCGCCGTCTGAGCGCGAGCCCGCTGCCAAACGGCGTGCCGCCCGGCGCGCCATGATGCCGGCCAAATGATCCGGCAGGCTTGGCAGCTTCAATCGGGCAGCCGATTCAGGTAAGGGCATGGCTCTGCAGCTGCGGTCCCCCCGGACCTTTGGCTGACAGCGGAGTCCTGGATTGACCGGCAGCCTGCCTACCGATGCCCTATCGATGCCGGCCTCCGGGGTAGAGGAGACGCTTGCGCGCGCGGCGGACATCGCAGCCGGCCCAGCATCCATGCTGCCGATCGTCGTGGATCTCGACGAGACGCTGGTTCTGACAGACACGCTGCATGAGCAGGCCCTTTTCGCCCTGTTCCATCAGCCGCTGACCCTTCTGCGCGTGCTGCCGCGGCTCAAGGATGGCCGCGCCGCGTTCAAGGCCGGGCTCGCTGCCGATCTGCCCTTCGCCGCGGTCGGCCTGCCATTGCGCACCGATCTGGTTGCCTGGCTGAAGCAACAGGCGGCGCTGGGTCGCGAGATCCATCTCTGTTCGGCCGCCAACACGGCGATCGTCCAGGCGGTCGCGGCCCGCCTCGGAATTTTTAAATCCGCCATTGGTTCCTCCGACACCAATCTGAAGGGTCAGGCCAAGGCCGATCTCCTGACCAGACTTTTCCCCGTTGGCTTCGTCTATGTCGGCGACAGCCGGGCTGATCTCGCCGTCTGGCAGGTGGCCAGCGGCGTCGTGCTGGCCGGGGCATCTCAAGCGGTTGCGGCAGGGGCGCGGGCGCTTGGCAAGCCGGTCGAGGCCGAGTTCGTCAACACGCCTCTCAGCGCGCGCGAAATCCTGAAGGCGATCCGCGTCCATCATTGGCTGAAGAACCTCCTGGTCTTCGTGCCGATCCTGCTCGGTCACGGCTGGGACGATCATCCGGCGCTGCTGCGCACGGCGCTCGGGCTGATCTGCGTGCTGGCCGTGACGTCTGCGACCTATATTCTCAACGACATCGCCGACATCGACGCCGACCGGCAGCATTGGTCGAAGCGGGGGCGCGCCATCGCGTCGGGGCGTCTGGCGGCAGCGCCGGCCTTTGTGGCATCTATCGCCGCCATTCTAGTTGCGCTCGGCTTTGCCCTTGCGCTGGAGCCCCGTTTCGCGGGCGTGCTGGCAGCCTATCTTGCCGTGACGCTGGCCTATTCCTTCGGACTGAAGCGCGTTCCCCTGCTCGACACGATGATCATCGGCATTCTCTTCACCTCGCGGCTGGTGATGGGCATCACGCTGGCGGGGCAGGCCTATTCGGAATGGTTGCTCACCTTCTCGATGTTCTTCTTCTTCTCGCTGGCAACCGCCAAGCGCCATACCGAGGTCGTCCGCGCGGGAACGTCGGGCAGCGGCAGCATTGCCGCCCGCGGCTATGAGGTTGGCGATGCGGCGCTCACCCTGGTCTTCGGCGTTGCGACCGCCGTTGCCTCGCTGCTCATCATGGTGCTCTACATCGTCGAAGAGGTTCTTCGGCGCGGTGTCTACACCAACCCGAAAATGCTCTGGGGCGTGCCGATCGCGCTGGCCATCTGGGTCGGCCGCATCTGGCTGCTGGCCCATCGCGGACGGATGAACGACGATCCCGTCAGCTTCGCTTTGCGCGACAAGGCCAGCATCGTGCTCGGCACGGCCGTCGGCATCCTCTTCGTGCTGGCGCTATGAGCAGGTTCCAAGAGACCGACAGCATCCTGTCCTGGGGTCGCGTCGTCCGCGCGAGCCATATGGCGGCGCGTCCGGCCTGGCGTGACGAACTGCCGGGCCTGCTGACCGAGGCGACGTCGGATGGCCGCTCGGTTCTGGCACTGGGGCTTGGCCGGTCCTATGGCGAGACAGGCCTCAATCCGGGTGGCGCCGTGATCGACATGACCGGGCTCGACCGGATCATCGCCTTCGATCCAGAGAGCCGCATCCTGCGCGCCGAGGCCGGGTTGTCGCTTGGCGCCATCCTCGAAGTCATCGTGCCGCATGGGCTGTTCCTGCCGGTGACACCCGGCACCCGCTTCGTCACGCTTGGCGGGGCCGTCGCGAACGACGTCCACGGCAAGAACCACCATGCCCATGGCACGCTGGGGCGATGGGTGCGCGGCCTCGGCCTGCTGCGTTCGGACGGCACGCGGCACCTCCTCGGCCCGGACGATACGACCGGCCTGTTCGCCGCCACCATCGGCGGCCTCGGCCTGACCGGCCTGATCGAGTGGGTCGAGATCGAGCTGATACAGATCGCAAGCGCCATGATCGATGCCGAGACCGTGCCCTTCGAAGGGTTGGATGGCTTCTTCGAACTGGCTTCCGAGAGCTCGGAAGCCTTTGACTACACCGTGTCCTGGATCGACTGCCTGGCGTCCGGCCCGTCGCTTGGCCGCGGATTGTTCAGCCGGGGTCGCCACAGTCCGGCAGGACCGCTGAGGGCCGCCATGGGCGCACCCGGCCCTTCCATGCCGATCGATCTGCCCGGGTTCGTCCTGAACGCCGCCTCCATTCGCGCCTTCAACGCGCTCTATCTCTGGAACGGCCGCCGTCGCAGCGGCACCTCGCGGATGCCCTACACGCCGTTCTTCTATCCGCTCGATGCGATCGGCAACTGGAACCGGATGTATGGCCGGCGGGGCATGTATCAGTACCAGTCGGTGGTGCCGCTGGCCGTCGCCGCGGATGCAACCCGTGCCATGCTCCAGGCCATTGCCGAGGCGGGGCAGGGCTCGTTTCTCGCGGTGCTCAAGACCTTCGGCGACAAGGCATCGCCAGGCCTCATGTCATTCCCACAACCGGGCACGACACTCGCGCTCGACTTTCCCAATCGGGGAGACGAGACCTTGCGCCTGCTCGCACGCCTCGATTCGATCGTGGCCGAAGCGGGCGGCCGGCTCTACCCGGCCAAGGACGGCCGCATTCCACCCGCGCTGTTCCGGTCGGGCTACCCGGACTGGGAGCGCTTCGCCGCCCATGTCGATCCGCACGTCTCGTCGCTGTTCTGGCGGCGGATGGGCGCCTGAACCGGAGATATCAGACGTGCGCGTGATCATTCTTGGGGCCACATCCGGCATCGCCGAAGCGACCGCCCGCCTCTATGCCAAGGAGGGTGCCGACCTGCTGCTGGTCGGGCGTCAGGCCGAGCGGCTGGCTGCCATCGCCACCGACCTGAAGGCGCGGGGCGCCATCAGTACCCAGGTGGCGGTCACCGATCTTGCCGCAACGACCGATGCGCGCCAGGAGTTGGCCGGTTTCATCGAGCGCCTCGGTGGTGTCGATCACGTGCTGATCGCCTACGGCATCCTGGGCGATCAGGATCAGGCATGGGCCGATCCGGCAGAGGCGGCCCGCATACTGACCGTCAATTTCAACTCGGCTGCTGCCTGGATACTCGCAATCGCTGACCGCCTCGAGCGGAAGGGCCGGGGATCCCTGGTGGTCCTCGGTTCGGTCGCGGGCGACCGCGGCAGACGGGCCAATTTCGTCTATGGCGCGGCCAAGGCGGGTCTCGCCACGCTGGTGGAAGGTGTCGCCCATCGTTTTGCCGGCAAGGGACCCCGCATCGTGGTCGTCAAGCCGGGACCGACGGTCACCGCGATGACGGCAGGCATGGTCCGCAAGGGCCCGCTCTGGGCGAGCGCCGAGCAGGTGGCGCTGGTGGTGCGCCGTGCGGCCGACCGCGGCGGACCCGTCGCCTACGCGCCCTGGTTCTGGCGCTACATCATGCTGATCATCCGGTTCCTGCCGGCACCGATCTTCAACCGGCTGGAGATCTGATGGCGACCATCATCGTCACCGGTGCCGCGGGGCTGGTCGGCCAGAATCTGATCGCCCGCCTGAAGACGCGGCCTGGTACCCGGATCATCGGCATCGATAAGCATCCGGCCAATACGGCCCTGCTGCGCCGGGTCCATCCGGAGATCGAGGTGATCGAGGCCGATCTGGCGGTTCCAGGCGCCTGGGCCGATGCCTTCGCGGGCGCCGATGCGGTGGTGATCAACCAGGCGCAGATCGGCGGCCTGGACGAAGCGGAGTTCGTTGCCAATAACGTCACCGCCACCGAGCATATCGTGGCAGCTGCCCGCACCCACGCGATCCCCTATTTCGTCCAGATCAGCTCATCGGTCGTCAATTCGGTGGCCGATGATTTCTACACCCGCTCCAAGACCGCCCAGGAGCGCTTCATCGACACCTGCGACATCCCGCATGCCGTGCTCAGGCCGACGCTGATGTTTGGCTGGTTCGACCGCAAGCATCTCGGCTGGCTGCGGCGGTTCATGGACCGCACGCCGGTCTTCCCGATTCCGGGCGATGGCCGCTACATCCGCCAGCCGCTCTATGTCGGCGATTTCGTCGCCGTCATCATGTCCTGCCTCGAGCGCCGGACGACCGGCACGTTTGACATATCCGGCCGCGAGCAGATCGATTACGGCGACCTGATCAAGCTGATCCACACGATCGTCCGGCCCAAGGCCCGCATCGTTCACATCCCCTACGGGCTGTTCTGGTTGCTGCTCACGATCTACGGGCTGGTCGATCGCAATCCGCCCTTCACCACCAGCCAGCTTGCCGCCCTGGTGATTCCCGAGACCTTTCCGGTCATCGACTGGCCCGGTATCTTTCAGGTCCAGGCAACGCCGCTCAGGCAGGCGCTCGAGGAGACCTACCTCGATCCCCGCTATGCCGGCATCACGCTCGAATTCTAGGGAGCCGCAGCTTGGCACGTCTGGTCATCATCGGAGCAGGCCCCATGGGGCTCGCCGCGGCCCACCGTGCTGTTTCGCTCGGCCATGAGGTCGATCTGGTCGAGGCTGACACGAAGCCCGGGGGCATGGCCGCTCACTTCGATTTCGGCGGCCTGTCGATCGAGCGCTTCTACCATTTCGTCTGCAAGGCGGACGATCCGACCTTCGCGCTGATGCGCGAACTCGGCATTGGTGACCGCATGCGCTGGGTGCCGACCTCGATGGGCTATTTCATCGGCGGCAAGATCCATCCCTGGGGCGATCCGGTGTCGCTTCTGACCTTCCCTCATCTTAGCCTCTGGTCGAAGTTCCGCACCGGCTTGCAGATGTTCCTGACCACGCGGCGGCGGGACTTCGCATCGATCGAGGGGCTCACTGCGCGCCAGTGGATCGAGGGCGGCTCGGGCAAGGCCGTCTTCGATACGCTCTGGAAGCGCCTGCTGAAGCTCAAGTTCTTCGAGATGGCCGATGAGGTTTCGGCCTCGTGGATCGCCACCCGTGTGCGGCGCGTCGGCACCTCGCGACGTTCCATCTTCCAGGAAGAGCTCGGCTATGTTGAGGGCGGCTCCGAGACGCTGGTCGAGGCCCTGGTCGCGGCGATCGTGGCAAAGGGCGGCCGGCTTCACCTTGGCGCGCCAGCTGAGACAGTTGAGACAGCCGATGGCCGCGTCAGCGGCGTGCGTGCCGGCGGGCGGCTGATCGAGGCCGACCATGTCATCTCCACCGTGCCGACGCCGCTGATCTCGCGTCTGGTGCCGGACCTGCCGGCCGACTGGCAGGCGCGCTATGACGCCATCCGCAACATCGGCGTGGTCTGCCTGCTCCTCAAGCTGAAGCGGTCGGTCTCGAAGAACTTCTGGGTCAACATCATCGATCCCGACATCGAAATTCCCGGACTGATCGAGTTTTCCAACCTCCGGCCGGTCGGGGAGACGGTCGTCTATGTGCCCTATTACATGCCCACCTCGCACCCGAAATGGACCTGGACCGATGCCCAGTTCATCGACGAGGCCATGGGCTATATCGGCAAGGTCAACCCCGCCATCACCCGCGACGACCTGATCGACAGTGCGGTCGGACGTCTCCGCTACGCGCAGCCGGTCTGCGAGCCGAACTTTCGCGACAAGCTGCCGCCGATCCAGACGCCGATCACCGGCCTTCAGATTGCCGACACGGCGTTCTACTATCCAGAGGATCGCGGTATCGCGGAGAGCATCCGCTATGGCCGCATGATGGCCGAGGCTATCCCGCGCGCTTGAGCGCGGTCAGCCCTGGCCGTCACCCCCGCCGCCATGAGGCAGACATGACCAGCACCCGTATCGAGACCGACACGTTCGGCCCCATTGACGTCGCCTCGGACCGCTACTGGGGCGCACAAACCCAGCGAAGCTTGCAGAACTTCCGCATCGGCGAGGATCGCCAGCCGACACCGGTCATCCGCGCTCTCGGCATCGTCAAGCGTGCGGCGGCTGAGGCGAACCGGGACCTCGGGCGCCTGGATCCGCAGATCGCTTCGGCGATCGTCGCGGCGGCTCAGGAGGTCATCGAAGGCAAGCTTGCCGGCCACTTCCCGCTTGTCGTCTGGCAAACCGGCTCGGGCACCCAGACCAACATGAACGCCAATGAGGTCATTTCGAACCGGGCGATCGAGGCGCTCGGCGGCGTGCTCGGCTCGAAGAAGCCGGTGCATCCCAATGACCATGTGAACATGTCGCAATCGTCGAACGATACCTACCCGACCGCCATGCACATCGCCTGCGCCGAGGAGATGATCCACCGCCTGATCCCGGCTCTCACCCATCTCCGCGCGACGCTGGCCGTCAAGCAGCATGCCTTTGCCGACATCATCAAGATCGGCCGCACCCACACCCAGGACGCGACGCCACTGACGCTCGGCCAGGAATTCTCAGGCTATGTCACCCAGGTCGACCACGGCATCGAACGGTTGCGCATGACGCTGCCGCATCTGATGCAGCTGGCGCAGGGTGGCACCGCGGTTGGCACCGGTCTTAATGCGCCCATCGGCTTCGCCGAGGCAGTCGCCGCCCGCATCGCCGCCATCACCGAACTGCCCTTCACCTCGGCGCCCAACAAGTTCGAGGCGCTGGCCGCTCACGACGCCATGGTCTTCGCCCACGGTGCCGTCAACACGGTCGCCGCCTCGCTGTTCAAGATCGCCAACGATATCCGGTTCCTGGGCTCCGGCCCGCGCTCCGGCCTTGGTGAACTGGCGCTGCCTGAGAACGAGCCGGGCTCGTCGATCATGCCGGGCAAGGTCAATCCGACCCAGAGCGAGGCGCTGACCCAGGTCTGCGTCCAGGTCTTCGGCAATCATGCCGCGCTGACCTTCGCAGGCTCCCAGGGTCACTTCGAGCTGAACGTGTTCAACCCGGTCATGGCCTTCAACTTCCTGCACTCGGTCCGTCTGCTGGCCGATGCCGCTATGTCGTTTGCCGACAATTGCGTCGTCGGCATCGAGGCCCGCATCGACAACATCAAGGCGGGTGTCGAGCGCTCGCTGATGCTGGTCACCGCGCTCGCCCCCGAGATCGGCTACGACGCCTCGGCCAAGATCGCCAAGACAGCGCACAAGAACGGCACGACCTTGCGCGAGGAAGCGCTGAAGTCAGGCCTGGTCACGCCCGAGACCTATGACCGCCTGGTCGATCCCGCCAAGATGATCGGACCTGGCTGACGCTGCCTGCCTCGGCCGGACGAGGGATGGACGCAGCCGGCATACTCTCTGGTATCTTCTCTGGCCTGCTGCACAATGGCAGGCAAGGCTGGGGGACCGGACGTCGCCGCCCTCTCGCCCGTTGATGAAGGACCACCATGTCGGAAGCCGTCATTCCGCCGCCGCTTGCAGGGCTTGGCGGGACAAAACCGCCCGCTCCGGCCTGGTTTGATGCGGCATTGGGCCTAGCGCCTGAGCGCGGCACGGTCGAGGTCGAAGGTGCCCAGATCGAGACGCTGGCCTGGGGTGACATTGGCAAGCCTGGCCTGCTTCTCCTTCATGGCGGAATGGCCCATGCCGACTGGTGGAGCTTCATCGCGCCCTTCTTCGCCGAGACCCATCGGGTCGTCGCCTTCTCCTGGTCCGGCATGGGCGGCTCGGGCTGGCGCGAGGCCTACAATGTCGATCTCTATGTCCAGGAGGTCATGGCGGTTGCCGAGGCGCGCGGGCTGTTCGCTTCAGACGTGAAGCCGGTGATCATGGCCCATTCCTTCGGCGGCTTCCCGACGATCGCGACGGCAGCCAAGCATGGCGGCCGGTTCCGCGGTGTGATCGTCATCGATTCCCCGATCGTCCGGCCCGAGGAGCGCGCCAAGCGGGAAGCGCAGCGCGCGGCCCAACGGCCACCGCGCGACACTGTGATCTATGACAGCCTGCCGGCGGCCCTTGCCCGCTTCCGGCTGATGCCAGTGCAGGAAAGCGACAACCTCTTCATCATCGACCATATCGCCCGCCATTCGCTGCGACAGGTGCAAAAGCCCGACGGGGCAGAGGGTTGGACCTGGAAGTTCGACCCCTTCATGTGGAGCCGAAACCGGCGCGGCAATCCGGGCGAAGAACTGCCCAATGCCCAATGTTCGGTCTGCTACATGTGGGGCGCACGTTCCTCGCTGTTTCCGAAGGCGACGATCGACTATGTCGCGAGCCTCGTTCCCAAGGGCTCGCTGCTGGTCGAGATTCCGGACTGCGACCACCACGTCATGGTCGACCAGCCGCTCGCCCTCGTGACCGCGGCCCGCACCGTGCTCTCGGCCTGGCAGGCCTGACAACGCATCAAACGGCCGGCGGAAGACCGGCTGAACGCCAATCGAAGGGGAGAACGATCATGGGCAGGCTCCAAGGCAAGCGGGCGATCATCACGGGTGCGGGCAGCGGCATCGGCCGCGCGACGGCCCGGCTGTTCGCGGCTGAAGGCGCGTCCGTCCTTGTCGTCGATCGCAATGCCGAGGGCGTCGAGGCGACCGCAGCCGAGATCAATGCCAAGGGTGGCAAGGCCATTGCGGTCGCGGCGGATGCCGGCAGCGAAGCCGATGTCACCGCCTTCATCGACAAGGCGGTCAAAGCCTTCGGTGGCCTCGACGTGCTCTACGCCAATGCCGGCATATCCGGCGGCTGGACGCCGCTGCTCGAACAGACTGCCGAGATGTGGCAGGAGATCCTGCGCATCAACCTGATCGGGCCGTTCCTGGCGATCAAACATGCCGCCCCCATCATGACGAAACAGGGCTCCGGCTCGATCATCTGCACGGCTTCGGTTGCGGGTCTGCGCGCCAATGCCGGCGGCTCGCCCTACAGCGCCTCCAAGGCCGGCGTCATCAGCCTGGTCCAGACCTCGGCGAATGCCTTCTACGGCACCGGCGTGCGGGTCAATGCGGTCTGCCCCGGTCTGATCGAGACCGGCATGACTGCCCCGATCTTCGAGGGCGCGCGTGCCCGCGGCAATGAGGGCAAGATCGGCCAGCTCAATCCGCTGAAGCGCGGCGGTCAGCCCGAGGAGATCGCGGCCGTCGTCGCTTTCCTCGCTAGCGACGAGGCAAGCTATGTCAACGGCCAGGCCGTGCCGGTCGATGGTGGCCTCTCCTCCACCTTGCCCTTTGCCCAGCAGCGCTTCTGAGCGCCGTTTCAAGCTCTGCATGGGCCTCGCGCCCGCCATCCAAGGAACCGTCCCGTGACCGCCATCAACGAAGTCGTCGATCTCGCACTTGAGGGTGCCGTCGCTGTCATCACCGTCAATTCGCCGCCAGTGAACGCCCTCTCGGCCAATGTCCGCACCGGCATCGACGAGGCCGTGAAGGCCGCAGGCGCCGATCCGGCGGTCAAGGCGATCGTGCTGCACTGCGCGGGCCGCACCTTCATCGCGGGCGCTGACATCACTGAGTTCGGCAAGCCCTGGAAGGGCGTGCCGCTGAACGACGTGAACGCGACGATCGAGGGCTCGGCCAAGCCCGTCGTCGCCGCCATCCACGGCACGGCGCTGGGCGGCGGGCTCGAGGTGGCGCTGTCCTGCCATTACCGGGTCGCCGTCCCGTCAGCCAAGCTCGGCTTGCCCGAGGTGAAGCTCGGCCTGGTGCCGGGAGCGGGCGGCACGCAGCGCCTGCCGCGCATTGTCGGCGTCGAGAAGGCGCTGGAGACCATTGCCTTCGGCGATCCCATGTCGGCCAAGGTCGCGCTCGATAGCGGCCTGGTCGACCAGATGATCGAGGGTGATCTCAGGGCCGGGGCCATCGCCTTCGCCAATGGCCTGATCACTGCCAAGGCGCCGTTGAACAAGGTCCGCGACCGTACCGACAAGCTGGCCGTCGATGCGAGTGTCTTCGCCGCCTTCCGCAAGGCCAATGCCCGCAAGTTCCGCGGCTTCGAGGCGCCGGAAGCCTGTATCCAATGCGTCGAGGCCGCCGTGAACAAGCCCTTCGACGAGGGCATGAAGTTCGAGCGCGAGACCATTCTGCGGCTGATGCCGGGCGTCCAGTCGCGCGCGCAGCGCCACGTGTTCTTCGCCGAGCGGCAGGCGGCCAAGATCCCCGACGTGCCGGAGACCACGCCGACGCGGACGATCGGACGGGTCGGCATCATCGGCGCCGGCACGATGGGCGGCGGCATCTCGATGAACTTCGCCAGCGCCGGAATTCCCGTGACCATCGTCGAGATGAAGCAGGACGCGCTCGACCGCGGCCTCGGCGTCATCCGCAAGAACTACGAGAACACCGCCAAGCGCGGCCGCCTGACCATGGCCGATGTCGAGGCGCGCATGGCGCGCTACACGCCCTCGCTCGATCTCTCCGCGCTGGCCGATTGCGACCTGATCATCGAGGCCGTGTTCGAGAACATGGAGATCAAGAAGGAGGTCTTCGGCAAGCTCGACGCCATTGCCAAGCCGGGCGCGATCCTCGCCTCCAACACGTCCTATCTCGACGTCAACGAGATCGCCGCATCGACCAAGCGGCCTCAGGACGTCATTGGCATGCACTTCTTCTCGCCCGCCAATGTCATGCGGCTGCTGGAGGTGGTGCGCGGCGCGAAGACCGCTCCCGATGTGATCGCGACCGCCATGAAGCTCGGCAAGCAGATCGGCAAGGTCGCGGTCCTCGTCGGTGTCTGCCATGGCTTCGTCGGCAATCGCATGCTGGCCCAGCGCCAGCGCGAGGCGAACAAGCTGATCCTCGAGGGCGCCATGCCCTGGGATGTCGACCGTGTGCTCTACGACTTCGGTCTGCCCATGGGCCCCTTCGCCATGAGCGATCTCGCCGGCCTCGACATCGGCTGGTCGCGCGAGACTTCCAAGAGCTCAACGCCGCGCGAGCTGCTCTGCGAACTGGACCGCCGCGGCCAGAAGACCGGCGCGGGGTTCTACGACTATGACGAGAAGCGCAATGCCAGCCCGTCCCCGGTGACCGAGAAGATCATCCTCGATCTCGCCGCCGCCAAGGGCGTCAACCGCCGCCAGATCTCCGACGAGGAGATCCTGCAGCGCTGCATCTATCCGATGATCAACGAGGGCGCAAAGATCCTGGAGGAGGGCATCGCCATCCGCGCCTCCGACATCGATACGGTCTGGGTCAACGGCTATGGCTGGCCCGTCTATACCGGCGGACCGATGTTCTACGCCGACACGA
Organism: Phreatobacter aquaticus; assembly: GCF_005160265.1. NCBI lineage: Bacteria > Pseudomonadati > Pseudomonadota > Alphaproteobacteria > Hyphomicrobiales > Phreatobacteraceae > Phreatobacter > Phreatobacter aquaticus. The sequence continues at coordinate 2,021,336 of NZ_CP039865.1, forward strand.
TCGGGCTCGGCACGGTGCTCGACGTCATGAAGCGCTTCGAGGGCCAGCATGGCGCGGACTTCAAGCCGTCGGCGCTGCTAGAGAAGCTGGTCGCCGAGGGAAAGGGCTTCAAGGACCTCTGAGGTCTGCTCTCCTGTCCGGCCGTCGTGCTCGCTGACATGGCGGGCACGACGGGGACAAGTCTGTCCAGGCCGGCCGAACTTATCCCCGTCAGATCGTCACGCCGCCATCGATGACGATGCTCTGCCCCGTGGTGAACGAGCCGGCCTTCGAGGCCAGGAACACTGCGGCGCCGGCGATCTCGTCCGGCTCGCCGATGCGGCGGAGCGGCGTCGTCCTCGTCCGCTCGGCCAGCGCTGCCGGGTTCTCCCAGAGGGCCTTGGCGAAATCGGTTTTTATCAGGCCCGGCGCGATGCAGTTCACCCGGATATTGTGCGGGCCATATTCATGCGCAAGGTTGCGCGCGAGCTGCATGTCGGCGGCCTTCGAGATGCAATAGGCGCCGATCACCTCCGACCCGCGCAAGCCGCCGATCGACGAGACGATGATGATCGAGCCGTCCTTGCGGGCGGTCATCTCGGGCGCCACCATCGAGATCAGCCAATGGTTCGACACGATATTGTTGTCGAGGATCTTGCGGAACTGGTCATCGGCAATGCCGGCCATCGGCCCGTAATAGGGGTTGGACGCCGCGTTGCAGACGAGAATGTCGATCGGGCCGAGTTCGGCCCGCGTCGTGTCGACCAGCCGCTGCAGGTCGTCCTTCGACGAGATATTGGCCGGCACCACGATGGCGCGACCGGCGCCGTATCTCGCGTTGATCGCGTCCGCCACCTCCTGGCAGGGCGCGGCCTTGCGCGAGGAGATCACAACCTTGGCGCCGTGCTCGGCCATGCGCTCGGCGATCGCCCGGCCGATGCCGCGCGACGAGCCGGTGATGACGGCGACCTTGCCGGTGAGATCGAACAGGGACATCGGGCTTTCCTCCGGAATGGTTTTGGCGGTCTCTGCCACCTTTAAGCCCGGCCTGCCGGTGAGGCAGGCCAGGCTTGGCCGTCACGCCTCAATGGGCGTCGCGGTTGGTGTACTTGCCCATTTCCATGCGGGCGATGGAGCGGTTGTGCACCTCGTCCGGGCCGTCGGCGAGCCGCAGCGTGCGGATATGGGCATAGGCCTTGGCGAGACCGAAATCGGTGGTCACGCCGGCGCCGCCATGGGCCTGGATGGCATCGTCGATCACCTTGAGGGCGATGCGCGGTGCCGCCACCTTGATCATCGCGATCTCGAGCTTGGCGACCTTGTTGCCGACCTTGTCCATCATGTCGGCTGCCTTGAGGCACAGGAGGCGCGTCATCTCGATGTCGATGCGCGCTTCCGCGATCCGCTGTTCCCACACCGACTGTTCCGACACGCGCTTGCCGAAGGCGACGCGCGACTGCAGGCGCTTCACCATCTTCTCCAGCGCCATTTCGGCGACGCCGATCGTGCGCATGCAGTGATGGATGCGGCCCGGTCCGAGGCGGCCCTGCGCGATCTCGAAGCCGCGGCCTTCGCCCAAGAGCAGGTTGCTGGCGGGCACCCGGACATTGTCGAGGATCACCTCGGCGTGGCCGTGGGGGGCGTCATCGAAGCCGAAGACGGGTAGCATCCGCACCACCTTCACGCCCGGCGCGTCCAGCGGCATCAGGATCTGCGACTGCTGCATGTGCTTGGCAGCGCCCGTGTCGGTCTTGCCCATCACGATGGCGAGCTTGCAGCGGGGATCGCCGACGCCCGACGACCACCACTTGCGGCCGCTGATGACATAATCGTCGCCGTCGCGGCGGATCAGCGTCTCGATATTGGTGGCGTCCGAGGAGGCCACCGCCGGCTCGGTCATCAGGAAGGCCGAGCGGATCTCGCCGGCGAGCAGCGGCTTCAGCCAGCGCTCCTTGTGCTCCCGCGTGCCGTAGCGGTGCAGCACTTCCATATTGCCGGTGTCGGGGGCCGAGCAGTTGAAGACTTCCGAGCCGAAGCCGACCTTGCCCATCTCTTCCGAGCACATGGCATATTCGAGATTCGTCAGGCCGGCGCCATGAAACTCGTCCGTGTCATGGTCCTCGGACGGCGGCATGAACAGGTTCCACAGGCCCTCTTTGCGCGCCTTCGCCTTCAGGTCCTCGAGAACCGGGGCGATCTGCCAGCGATCCGCACCGAAGGCTTCGGTCTGCGCGTCGAAGGTCGGCACGGCCGGATAGACGTGCTGGTTCATGAAGGCGACCACACGGTCGCGCCAGTAACGCTGGCGCTCGGACATTGAGAAATCCACGGACTTTCTCTCCCTGCTCTGCTGTTTCTGCTGCCAAGCAGAGGGCGATTTTGGCGAGTGGTCAAGCAGCCGTTCGGCACATACCCGCGAGTATGTGCCTTCTCCGCCGGGCCATTGCGGAGCGGACCATTTCCGTGGAATGTACGCGGCCCGCCGGGGGTTATGGGCCGCCGACGGTGACACGTCCCGTGAGGTTTGCCGTGCCCGTGATCGCCGATATTGAGGACCTGCGCCTGCTCGCGAAGCGTCGGGTGCCGAGGATGTTCTACGACTATGCCGATTCCGGCTCCTGGACCGAAGGCACCTACCGGGCCAATTCCTCCGACTTCCAGGCGATCAAGCTGCGCCAGCGCGTGGCGGTCAATATCGAGACCCGCACGCTGAAGACCAAGATGATCGGCCAGGACGTTGCCATGCCGGTGGCGCTCGCGCCGACCGGCATGACCGGCATGCAGCATGCCGATGGCGAGATCCTGGCGGCCCGTGCCGCGGGCAAGTTCGGCGTGCCGTTCTGCCTCTCGACCATGAGCATCTGCTCGATCGAAGACATCGCCGAGAACACCTCGAACCCCTTCTGGTTCCAGCTCTACGTGATGCGCGACCGCGAGTTCGGCGGCCGCCTGATCGACCGCGCCAAGAAGGCGGGCTGCTCTGCCCTGGTCCTGACCCTCGACCTGCAGGTGCTGGGACAGCGCCACAAGGACCTGAAGAACGGCCTGTCGGCGCCGCCCAAGCCCACCATTGCCAACATCATCAACCTGCTCACCAAGCCGCGCTGGTGCCTGGGCATGGCCGGCACCAAGCGCCGGCAGTTCGGCAACATTGTCGGCCATGTCGATGGCGTCGCCGACATGAAGTCGCTCTCCGCCTGGACCGCCGACCAGTTCGACCCGCGCCTCTCGTGGGACGACATTGCCTGGATCAAGGACCGCTGGGGCGGCAAGCTGATCCTGAAGGGCATCCAGGACGCCGAGGACGCCCATATGGCGGTGAAGAGCGGCGCCGACGCGCTGATCGTCTCCAACCATGGCGGCCGCCAGCTTGACGGTGCCCCCTCGTCGATCACCGCCTTGCCGGGCATCGTCTCGGCGGTCGGCTCCGACATCGAGGTCTGGATGGACGGCGGCATCCGCTCCGGCCAGGACGTGCTGAAGGCCGTGGCGCTCGGTGCCAAGGGCACCATGATCGGCCGCGCCTTCCTCTATGGCCTCGGCGCCATGGGCGAGGCCGGCGTCACCAAGGCGCTCGAGATCATCCACAAGGAGCTCGATCTCACCATGGCCTTCTGTGGCAAGACGGACATCAACCAGGTCGATTCCAGCATCATCCTGAAAAGCTGAGCGGCATCAGAGGGTTGGCTGCAAGGCCAGCCGGAGGTGTCGTGGATGGACATTGCAGGAGCGTGCGCCGGGCGACCGGCGCGCGTGCTTGGCGCCTGGCATCAGCAAGCCTTTGAAAATCAATGGTTTTCGGCCTGCTTCCGCCTCGGCGTCAGAGCGATCGCAACTGGAGCCGTCGTGGAACAGGAGCGAGGTCTCGCTCCGCCGAAAGATGCGAATAGTGGGCCTTGCAGCTTCCGTTACGGTGCGCGCCTGTTTACCGCTTCAAACCCCTTGGTGCGCACTGGTCCCCCCCCACCTGCATGCCCCTCCCCGCCGCAAGCGGGGGGAGGGGAGTTTGAGCGCGCCCAGCTCCATCCGCGTTCGTGGTCGACGAGCATAACTCGCCGCATCTGGCAGCCGTTTGTGCCCGTCGCATCGGCATGCGCGCTCTTATCCCCTCCCCCCGCTTGCGGTGGGGAGGGTGAGGGTGGGGGGCTTAACCCCCGATCATCGCAGTTTGCCGGTCGCGCTGGAGGCCGCCGCCTATTCCGCAGCCCGCTTCTTCAGCCATTCCGCATAGCTGACCCGGTCGATCGCCACGACATCGCGCTGGCGGGTGTAGAGATTGCCGAACATGCGACCGAGCGGCTTGTAGGCCTCGATGTCGACATCGAAGCGCTCGTTCATCACGTCCTCGCGGACATGGACATGGGTCACCCGGCCGACCAGCAGCTCGCGCTGCGGCCCGAAGGCCAGCGACACCTCGCGCCGGCATTCGAGCGCCGCCGGGGCCTCGGCAATGCGCGGCGGCTTGACCGTGGTCGACGCGGCCTCGGTCAGCCCCATGGCGGCAAATTCCGACTGGCCGAAGGGGAAGTCGGCAGCCGTCATGTTCATCTTGTCGCCCAGCGCCTCATCCACCAGGTTGACCACGAACTCGCCGGTGTCGTGGATGTTGCGCGTGGTGTCCTTCGGGCTGAAATCGGCCTTGTGCTGCAGGCCGAGCGCCACCAGCGGCGGGGCCTCCGAGAACACGTTGAAGAACGAATAGGGAGCGGCATTGGTCACGCCATCCGCGCTCATCGTCGAGACCCAGGCGATCGGCCGCGGCACCACCAGCGAGCAGAGGATCTTGTAGACCCGGTCGGGCGGCAGGGTGTCGAGGGCAATGGAGCGCATGGGTCAAATCCGGGCGGGAGGGCGTTGATCCTCTCTAGCGACAATGTCCCGGCGGTTCGACCCTCAATCCGGCGAGGCTGATCGGCGCTGACGCATGGTAAGGCGTGAGCCTCGTCCCAAGGGGATCACATGCCCGAGTGGGCGGTGCCGCATCACCTGCCGGCCGCAGGTGGACGCCCACGCAGAAAGCCCCGCCACCGGCGAGGCCCGACGCATCTGATCAAGCCCCATGGCCGCACAGGGCGGCCAAGGCGGGCTTATTTCATGTTGTTGTTGGTGAGATTGAACGTGTTCAGCGAGTTTGAGCCGACCGTGTTTACCGCAACAATGATAACGGCGGCGATGCCGGCTGCAATGATGCTGTATTCGATCGCGGTCGCGCCCGATGAGTCCTTGATGAAGCGACGCGCTGTCGCGGCAAGTGCTTTGCCGAAGGTCATGAGTACCATCCTGGTATCGTCAGAGGACATCGCATGTCGCCGTTTACGGACAAGGATGAACTCAATGTAGCCAAAATTAGAGGAAAAAAATTAACAGCGTGCTTATGGGGTACGCGAATTCTGCCGGCATTCTCTTCTGACATGAAACGCCAAAACCACCGTCACGGGGCCCGGAGGACCTGTGAACGGTGGCGCGATGCCTGCCGGGCCGAAGCCCGGCTCGGTCATTGCGGTCTATTGCGTCAGCCGGATCGAAGCCGTGCTGCTGGTCGTTCCCGACAGGGCCGTGTTCGGGGTGAGGCGCCAGTTGAGGGAATTGAAGATGATCGTGTTGGAGACGATCTGGATCTTCGAGCCGTTGACCGTCGAGGTTGAATTATAGGTGAGATCGCGGCGCGGCAGGTAGATCAGGCCGGAGATTTCCTCGCTCACCGATGAGTTGAACACATATTGCACGGTCGAGGAGCTGGTGCTCGGCTCGAACATCAGGATGTTGGCATAGGTGCCGGTGGTCGGGGCGGAGAGCTTGGACGTGATGCCGCCGTTGAAGCGGATCTCGGAATTGGTGTCGGGGAAGTAGAAGGTGACGCCGGTGCCCTCGATGACCGAGTTGGAATTGATGATCATCCGGCCTTTGATGATGTGCAGGCCGGCACCGAACACGATCTTCGACGTGCCGTTGAAGGTGAGATCGCACCACACCGAACCGCCGGGCATCGAGTGCGCGGCGCCGCCTGACGGCGGATCGTAGACCGACTTGGTGTTGGTGCAGGCACCCACCGTCGGGGTCGGCAGCTTGCCGGCATAGGGGTCGGTCGCCGCCGCGCAGCCCGTCTCGATCGGCATCGGGTCCGATGTGTTCTTGATGATATTGGTGCCGAGAATGCAGAACCGCTTGATGTTCATCGTTGTGCCGGCATTGAAGATGGCGGCGGGCGAGGCGGTCGAGCGGACGTGAACCTCGCAGCTCGTTGCGTTGATCTTGGCGCCGGAATTGATCAGCAGCGACTGGGAGGTCGAGGGCGCCAGCGCCAGGATGCAGGGCAGGGCGCCTGTCGTGCTGTTGGACGTGGTGCGCACCGCGCTGCCGGTCACCTTCAGTGCCATGGTCTTCACACCCATGACGCCCATGAAATAGGTCGACAGGGTCGCATTGGCCGTTCCCGCCAGCGTGTTGCCGGTCAGCGTGAAGGTACTGGTCACGCCCACCTGCGCCTGGGCGTCGAGATAGGTCTTGGCGGTTGTGGTTTCCGTCCCGGTCGCCCGCAAGCCAGCCAGCAGCGAGGCGTCGAGGGCCGCCTGCAGCTGGGCCTGCGTCATGGCCCCGCGCGAGTAGTCGACAGCGGCGCCCGTCCCGGCGACCAGCGGCAGTGCCGCGATGGCGAAGGTGACGCCGACATTGCCGCTCCTGGCAGCGAAGAAGCGCGCGGCGCGGCGAAGCACGTCAGATACCGAAAGCATGATCAATCCTTGCTCACAGCCAAGAACATCGATTGATCACTCACTGCCATACCAGGCGATGCACGGAGGTTAATGCCACAACTTGATGCAATTTTTCGGATAACAGTCTCTGAACTGCCGCAGCGTCACTACCCCCGCGCCTTCCTGGCCAGAACCGCCTGATAGGCCGCCTGCAGCTCCGCGAAGACCGACCTGGCCGGTGCCGGTGCTCCCAGGTGCAGGCTGCGCAACTCGGCCATGAAAGCTTCCCAGAGAGCGGGCCCGCCGGCCTCCAGAAGTTCAGCCCTGATCGACAATTCCTCTGATACCGGTGTGTGCCGGCGGCCCCAGGCCCCCATCTGGACGAGCAGGGGCACGAGCTCGATCGCCGGCTCGGTCAGGCTGTAGATGCCCTTCTGCTTGTGGTCGGGGTCGGGGCTGCGGGTGATCAGCCCGTTTTCCGTCAGCCGCTTCAGGCGATCGGCCAGAATGTTGGAGGCGATGCCCTCCTCGGACTGGGTCTGCAGCTCGCGGAAATGCCGCCGATTGCCGAACATCATGTCGCGGATGACGATCAGGCTCCAGCGGTCGCCGAGCATTTCGAGCGTGAGGTTGATCGGGCAGCCCGATCGTCCGGTGGGTGTCATGCGGTCGATCCTTACGGATGGCTCACCTGCTTGCAAGTCACAAGCGGTGCTGATATCAAGATAGTGCTTGCATTATGCAAGTGGTTATCAGAGAGGCTCCCCCGTGCCGCGATCCATCTTCGTCAACCTGCCGGTGTCCGACCTTGCCCGTTCGACAACGTTCTACGAGGCGCTGGGCGGCACGCGAAATCCACAATTCTCCAATGAAGGCGGCGCCTGCATCGTGTTTTCCGACACGGTCTACGCGATGCTGCTGACGCACGCACGCTACGGCGAGTTCACGACGCGGCCGATCGCCGATGCCCGCGCCACCAGCGCCGGTCTTTACGCGCTGTCGTGTGACAGTATCGCGGAGGTGGACGCGGTTGTCGCAAGCGGCGCGTCCGGCGGCGGACGAGCCGATCCCAATACGAAGCAGGACCACGGCTTCATGTATGGCCGCAGCGTCGAGGATCCGGACGGCCATGTCTGGGAAATCTTCTGGATGGATCCGAAGGTCGCCGCCGGCGGCCAGGGCTGAGGGACGACCATGACCGAACTCTTCGCTCATCCCTTTTCGGCCTATTGCCAGAAGGTGCTCGTCGCCCTCTACGAGAACGACACGCCCTTCACCTACCGCATGCTCGGACCTGACGACCCGGGCGCGACCGAGACCCTGCATCGGCTCTGGCCGTTCAAGCGCTTTCCGCTGCTGGTCGATGACGGGAAGGCGATCCCGGAGGCGAGCATCATCATCGAGCACCTCGATGTCACCCGGCCGGGGGGAACGCGTTTCCTGCCGGACGATCCTGGCGAGGCGCAGGAGGTGCGGCTGCTCGATCGTGTCTTCGACAATGATGTGATGACGCAGATGCAGAAACCGGTGTTCGATGCGCTGCGTCCCGAGGCCGACCGCGATCCCTTCGGCGTGGTCCAGGCCCTGGCACATCTCGACATCGCCTATCGATGGCTGGATACCCGGCTGGAGGGGCGGACTTGGGCTGCCGGCGAGCGGTTCAGCCTGGCCGATTGCGCGGCGGCGCCCTCGCTGTTCTATGCCGACTGGGTCCACCCGATCGACCCGGGCTTCAGCAACCTGCGCGCCTACCGCGCGCGTCTGCTGGCAAGACCGTCCTTTGCCCGAGCGGTCGACGAGGCGCGGCCATTCCGCAGCTACTTCCCGCTGGGGGCGCCGGACCGGGATTAGTAGCGGGGCAGAGCGGTCAGGTGACGCGCTTCACGACTGTCACTCTCCGCACCTCATCCTGAGGTGCGAGGCAAAGCCGAGCCTCGAAGGATCGTTTGCTGGTTAGCGGCAAGACGCCCTTCGAGGCTCGCTCGCTGCGCTCCCTCGCACCTCAGGGTGAGGTGTGGAGGGACTACGTCTCAATGGCGGCCACAAACGCCCCGAGGCCAGACCCAGCCAACCTATCGCCGCGGCTGGCCCTGCTGCTGCGGAACCGTGGGCCGGCTCTGCTGCTGGCCCGGGATCAGCGGCGCCGATTGCTTGCAGTCGGTGAGCCAGACGTCATAGACGGCGTGCTCGATGCCCGACAGGCCAGGACTCGCGGCAAACATCCAGCCCGAATAGATGCGGCGCACCTCGCCGTTGAGCGTCACTTCGTCGACCTCGACGAAGGTGGTGGTCTGCGGCGTCTCGGTCGGCGGCCGCGTGTAGCAGACGCGCGGCGTCACCTGCAGCGCGCCGAACTGCACGGTCTCATCGATCGCGACATCGAAGGAGATGATGCGGCCGGTGATCTTGTCGAGGCCCGAGAACACGGCGGTCGGATTGGTGATGCGCTGGCGCGGCGGGGCAATGACCGTCTCGTCCGGCGCGGGCGCCACCGATTCGCCAGGCAGTGCCCGGCGGCGGTCGCGGGGCGCATCGCCCTGGGCAGGCCCCTGGGCATCGTCGATCGGAGCAGCCGGTCGGGCCGGCCGCGGGCGCGGCGGCGCGGGCTGGGCATTGGGCGGGGGCGGCAGGCCGGGCGTCGCCTGACCGGGCCGCTGGCCAGCCGGCGGCGGTCCAAGCTGCAACTGGGCAAGCGCCGGCGATGCGCCGAACGAACCGACACCAATGCCAAGCGAGCCGCCGACGCCTGCGATCACCAGCGTCAGGCTTGAGAGGCGGAGGAGGGCTGCACGGAGGTTCGCCAAGGCGCGGTCCACAGGGTGTCGGGGAGAAGCGATTCGGGCCGGCCTCATGCCGTCAGGCCCGCCCTTTGGCGAGCACTAACATGCCGATCGTGGCGGAACCATGCCGATGCCAGTCAGCCTCAGCTACCAGGCGTCCAGGCCTGGTAGTCGCCGGTTGCCTTGGGGCGCTTGCCGGAGGCCAGCGTCGAGCCCGGCGGGCGATAGGCCTCGGAGGTGCCGGTCATGTTCGGACGATGCGCCTTCTGCCATTCGCGGGGCTGATAGGCCTCTTCCGTCGGCGGCTTGTCGCTCTTGTGGTGCATCCAGCCCCACCAGCCCGGGGGAATGCGCGAGGCCTCGGCAACGCCATTATAGACGATCCAGCGCCGCTCATGGCCGAGAGCCGGGTCCTTGGCATAGCTCGAGCGGTAATATTTGTTGCCGCTCTCGTCCTCGCCGACGAACACGCCGTAGCGCCAGATGTTCAGCTGGGTGCCGAAGGTCTGGCTGTTCCACCACGTGAAGAACTTGAGGAAGAAGGTCTTCATCGCCCGCCCGCATCGTTGGATTCAAGCCGGTTCATGCCACCCGCGGCAGGCCTTGTCCAGAGCTGCCTTGTCCAGAGCGGGCTTGCCCGCAACAGACCTGCCGGCCGCCGGGGTTGGCCGGCGCGGCGGCTTAAACGACAACGGCCACCCGCAAGGGGTGGCCGCCGGTCGTCACGATGTCAGGCGCTGAGGATCAGACGTCTTCACCGCCGTCATAGCCCGGTTCGGAATAGTCGTTGCTGCTGTCGTAGCCGGCCTGATTGTAGCCGGGTTCCGAATAATCGCCGCCGCCGCTGTTGTTGGCGTAACCGGCCTGATTGTAGCCCGGCTCGGAATAGTCGCTGCCGCTGGTGCTGCCGGAATTGTTCCAGCTCGCCTGATCGGCACCGCCCTTGTCCCAGGCGCCCTTCGAATCGCCGCCGACATCCTGGCCGGCGCCAGCCGAGGCGCCGGTCGCACCGATGCCGGGCGTCGCGGAAGCTGCGGTCTGCTGGCCGCCGACGCCGGGAACGCCGGAACCGGAGCCGCGCATCATCGACGAGATGGCATTGGCGGCGAGCATGCCACCGGCCACGCCCACGGCGGCGGTTGCCGCTGTCGCGAGGAAGCCCGAACCGCCGCTAGCGGCAGGAGCCGGGGGAGGAGCCGCGCCGTAACCGGGGGCGGGGCGCCATAGCCCGGAGGCGGAGCACCGTAGCCCGGAGGCGGCGCGCCATAGCCCTGCTGGGGCTGCGGCTGACCCCAAGGACCCGGACGGGGTCCGCCCTGGGGCTGGAAACCACCCTGGGGCTGGCCGAAACCACCCTGCGGCTGGCCGAAGGCACCCGGCGGCGGAGCCGGCGGGGGAGCTGCCGGCTTGGAGCCGAAAATGCCCGACAGGAAACCGCCACTCTGCTGGGCAGGCGGGGGCGCCTGCTGCATGCGGGCAAGCTGGCTCTGCATCTGGGCGAGCTGGTTCTGCAGGTCGTTGACCTGCGCCTGCAGCTGGTCGTTCTGCTGGTTGAGCCCGCCGAGTGCCTGGTCAGACACATACATCGACTGGAGCAGCGCGTAGACCGCGCCTGGCTGGACGGCCAGCCGCTCCCGGATGAAGGCATCGACCTGTGGGTCGCGCTGCTGGGTTTCGGCCGATTTCAAACGGTCGAACAGGCCGGCGAGGATGTCGCGTTCCTGCTGATTCATGGGGAAGGATCCTCCGGAAGATCTCGCGTCGCTGACTACCCAGCGTCATGCCCTGATCGCATGGGCACATTGCTGGGATATGTCGCGCCGCGGCCCGGCAAGGCGCCGGACGGACGAAACATGGCCCTTCTCCCGGCATTGCGCCAGTGGGGTGCAACGCGCCGGCAAGTGGCGTGACGGTACGTCGCAGGCAGGCCGCCAAAAAGCGAAAAGGCCGGGCGAGCCCGGCCTTTCCAGCAGTCGATGAAAGGAGCGTGGTGTCAGCGCAGCGGCAGCTTGGAGTACTGCAGATCGACCGACAGGGTGGCGACCACCGAATGACCGCACCAGTTGGACCGGCCCGCACCGGTGAGCACGCCGCGATAGTCGCCGGTGGTGGCGAAGCACTGCTGCGTGGTCAGGTTGGTGCCATGGTAGCGCAGGTCGAGCGTCACGACGTCCTTGTAGGTCCACGACACGCCGGCGTTCCAGTACAGGTAGTCCTGGATGTTGAAGTCGTTGCCGGCGCCGAACACCGAGGTGGTGCCCAGCCAGTAATGGCCGACGGCGCCCGAGATCGCGAAATCGTTCGGCAGCTTGTACTTGGCATTGGCTTCGGCATAGAGGCCCGAAGCGCCGGTGCCGAGCCAGTTCGGCGCATAGTAGAGCGCGCCGCCGACGTTCAGCTGGGGCGTGATGTCGTAGCCGGCCTTGCCGTAGACTTCGAGGAAGTCGGTGTTGCGCGGGGTCCAGACGCCGGCGAGCGCGCCGGGCGGGGTCACGATGTCGGTGCGGAACTGACGCTCCGGGGTGTAGAGATAGTACATCAGACCGAAGTCGAGGGTGAGGTCGCCGATGACCGGGCGGATACCGGCATAGAGGTCGATCTCGCCGATCGGACGGGTCGGCAGCTTGGTGGTCCAGTACGCCGCACCGGCATAGAGCCAGTTGTAGCGGACTTCGGCATAGGCCGAGAAGGCCGGGCCGCGGGCCGACTGCGAGATACCGCGGAAATTGTAGTCCGACATCAGCTTGGCGCCGAAGGCGAGATCCCAGGGCGAGGCAGCGGGAGCCGCCAGCGGGGCGGCGACGTCGGCGGCCATGGCCGGGGCCGAGAGGACCGCGGCGACAACACCGGCGAGCAAGGACTTGCGAAGCATGCGATTCTCCCGAGTAACCTCAAGGGACCGATTCAGGCCGGGCCCGTCATGAATATGTCAGGATTGGGTCATGCTTCGGGTCATTGTGACAAGCCGAGAAACCGTGCAAGTGCTGGTTTCTTGCCTAATCTCTAGGCAAACTGGAACAAGTAAAAACGGCTGTGGCGAATGTGCCACAGCCGTTCGAGCGAGGAACACCAATTGGTTAACCTTAGGTTAACTCAAACGATCATTCGGTAGGCAGGCAAAGTCAGGAACTCTTCGAAGTCCGGCGCGAGCGACAAGGTCTTGAACAGGGCTATCGCCTCAGGGAAGCGACCCCCGGAGAAGGCCTTCTCCCCGACCTCGCCCTTCACCTTGTCCATCTCTTCCGCCAGTGCCGTTTCGAAGAAGGCCGGCGTGCAGGCGATGCCGCCCTCCAGCTTCACGCCGTACTTGGTCCACTGCCAGATCTGCGCGCGGGAGATCTCGGCGGTCGCCGCATCCTCCATCAGGTTGTAGATCGGCACGGCGCCGCGGCCGCGCAGCCAGGCCTCGATATACTGGACGCCGACGCGGATGTTCTCGCGATAGCCGGCCTCGTTCTTCGTGCCCTCGTGGATCTCCAATAGGGCAGTCTGGCTGGCGGTCACGTCGTCGCGCTGCTTGGCGACCTGGTTCGGCTGCGGCATCAGCCGGTCGAAGGCCTCCATCGCCACCGGCACGAGGTCCGGATGCGCCACCCAGGTGCCGTCATGGCCGATGGTCGCCTCGCGCTCCTTGTCGGCCTTCACCTTGGCGAAGGCGGCCGCATTGGCCTCGGGATTGTTCTTGATCGGGATCTGCGCCGCCATGCCGCCCATCGCGAAGGCGTTGCGCTTGTGGCAGGTCTTCACCAGCAACTCGGCATAGGCCTTCAGGAAGGCCTTGCTCATCACCACCTGGCCGCGATCCGGCAGGATGAAGTTCGGATTGCGGGCAAGCTTCTTGATGAACGAGAAGATGTAGTCCCAGCGGCCGGCATTGAGCCCGGCCATGTGGTCCTTCAGCTCGAACAGGATCTCGTCCATCTCGAAGGCGGCCGGCAGCGTCTCGATCAGCACGGTCGCCTTGATCGTGCCCTTCGGGATGCCGAGCTTTTCCTGGGCGTGGACGAACACGTCGTTCCACAGCCGCGCTTCCAGATGGCTCTCCATCTTCGGCAGGTAGAAATAGGGGCCCGAGCCCTTGGCGAGCGCGTTCTTGGAATTGTGGAACGTGTAGAGGCCGAAATCGAACAGCGCGCCCGACATCTCCTCGCCGTCCACCTGCACATGCACTTCCGGCAGGTGCCAGCCGCGCGGGCGGGGGATGATCACCGCCACCTTGTCCTTCATCGCATAGGACTTGCCCGAGACCGGGTCGGTGAAGGCGAGCGTGCCCGCCCAGCGGTCCTTCAGATTGATCTGGCCTTCGATCTGGTTGGTCCAGGTCGGGGCATTGGCGTCCTCGAAATCCGCCATGAAGCACTTGGCGCCGCAGTTCAGCGCATTGATCACCATCTTGCGGTCGACGGGGCCGGTGATCTCGACGCGGCGGTCCTGCAGGTCGGCCGGGATCGGCGCAACGGTCCAGGCGCCGTCGCGGATGTGCTTGGTCTCGGGCAGGAAGTCCGGCAGCGTGCCGGCATCGAACTGCTTCTGCCGCTCAGCGCGCAGCTTGAGGAGCCGCTTGCGGGTCTCGTTAAACTTGCGCTGCAGGTCGACCACGAAGGCGATCGCCTCGGGGGTCAGGATCTCGTCGAAGCGCGGGCCCATCGGCCCCTTGATCTCGACGCCCGGCATTGGGGTCATGCTGGTGGCGGTCATGGCGTTCTCCTCGAATGTCAGGGCTTCCCGCCCGTTTCCATGATCCACGCTAGCCGAAAGCCGCTTATGCCGGAATGGACGAAGGTGACGAGGACTTTTGCCGTTTTGGAAAAGATGGAGGCAATAAACCCGCCTCGGTCCGCCATCACTCCGGCCGGTAGAGCGCCGTGCTGAGATATTTCAGCCCCGTATCGCACATCACCGTGACGATGGTCGCCCCTGGCCCCAACCGCAGGCCGACCTGCAAGGCGGCCACCAGGTTGGCACCGGTCGATGTCCCCCCGAACAGCGCCTCTGTGCGCGCCAGCCGGCGGGCCATGGCCATGGCCTCTTCCGTCGAGACCGGCACGATCTCGTCGATCAGGTCCGGCTTCCACAGCGGCACGACAAAGCCCGCGCCGACGCCCTCGATCCTGTGGCTGCCGCTTGGGCCGCCCGACAGCACGGCCGATTCCGCCGGTTCCACCGCCACGATATGCACGTCCAGCCCCTGATGCCTGAAGCCCTCGGCCGTGCCGCGCACCGAGGCCGCCGTGCCGGTCGCCTGCACGAAGGCGTCGACCTTGCCGCCGGTCTGCTCGACGATCTCGGCGGCCATGGCGTGATAGGCGGCGAGCTGGTCGCTGTTGCGCAGCTGGTCGGTCCAGAAGGCTCCGGTCTCCGCCTGGATGCGCCGCGCCTCCGCCACCATGGCATGGGTCAGTGCGGCATCCATGCCGCCGCTCTGGCTCGGGACGATGGTCAGTTCGGCGCCGAGCGCCGCCATCTGCGCGCGCTTCTCCGCCGAGAAGGCGTCGGAGGTGACGATGCTCAAGGGATAGCCGCGCGCGGCGCAGACAAGCGCCAGCGAGACGCCTGTGCTGCCGCCGGTATATTCCACCACCCGCCCGCCGGGGTTCAGCCGGCCATCGCGCTCACCCGCCTCGATCATGGCAAGCGCCATGCGGTCCTTCATGCTGCCGGTCGGGTTTTCGCTTTCCACCTTGATCAGGATGCGCGCCGACCCGGCCGGCGCGACGGCCTTGAGCTCCAGGAGCGGTGTCGCGCCGATCCGCTGGAGAATGGAGGGGACGACCTGAAGGGGGCGGGACATCGGTATTTCCATTGCATGTAGATACAATCGATGCATATACATTGAACCATGCTAAAGCAAATCAGCACCTCATTCCCGGCCGCGTCCCCGTCCCTGACCAGCGATGCCCGCGCGGCCGTCGCCACCTGTGCCGGCATCCATGCCCGCCTCGTTGCGCGGCGCCTCTCACGGCTCTTTGACCGTCATCTCGCCCCCTTCGGTCTCGGCATCGCGCAGTTCGGCCTGATGGCCGAGATCGCCAGCGCCGCCGACGACACGATCGGCAGGTTGGCTGCCCGAACCGGCCTCGATGCCTCGACCCTGTCGCGCAACCTGCACGCCCTGGAGCGCCGGGGACTTGTCGAGATCGTCATCGCGGAGGCGGATCTGCGCCGCCGCGCCGTCTGGCTCACCGAGCAGGGCGCCCGCACGCTCGCCGCCGCCATGCCGGCGTGGAGAGAGGCGCAGGCCGAGGTTGCCGTTCTTGTCGATCCCTCCGATATCGGGCGCATCGCCGAAGCGACAGCCGTGCTGGACGCGGCCTGAAGCCCCGCTGGATTTTCCGGCCATCCCCGTCTAAGGCCTGTCCTCCCGCCCGACCGACGAGCCCATGGCCGACATCACCGCAATCGAGACCTATTCGTTCAGCCCGCCCGACCTTCGGGTCGCGGAGCGGCGGCCGGGCATTTCCGCCTTCGTGCGCACGCGCAACGGCGCGGATTTCATTGCGCCGACCATTCTCAGCCACGCGCCCTTCGTCGACGAGATCGTGGCGGTCTACAACCAGTGCACCGATGCGACGGAAGAGATCCTGGCGGGCCTGCAGGATCAGTTGGGTCCCGACAAGCTGAAGCTCTTCCACTACCAGCCGCGCGTTCACCCGCCAGGCTCGGCCGAGCATGCCGCCGAGCCGGGCAACTCGCCCCACAGCGTGGTCAATTATTCGAACTTCGCGCTGTCGCGCACCAGCCGCCAGATCGTGGTGAAGCTCGATGACGACCACATCGCCTACGAGCGGGGCCTCACCCCCATGGTCGAGGGCCTGCGCCGCGACGGTCTCGCGCCCGGCCGGATGAACTGTTTCTCGGGCCTCAATCTTGCGCGCGACGAGGATGGCGCGGTCGGCATCCATGCCGGCACGCCGTTTTCCGGCAATGGCGATATCGGCTTCTTCTCGATGACGCCCGACGCCTATTTCGTCCACGATCGCCGCTTCGAGGACTTCCGCAAATATCACTTCAAGAGGGTCTTTGCGGGCTTTGCCTACTGGCACATGAAATATCTGAAGACCGGCCTCGGCTTCGCCAATTACGAGATCGAGACCGGCCGCAATCGCCGCTTCGCCCGCAAGGAGAAGGATTTCCACCGCCGCCGTGACGTGGTGACGGTAGCGGAAGTGGCGGCGAGCCAGAGCCGGCTGGCCGCGCGCGCCCGCAGCCTCACGCCGATCGACAAATGGGCTCTGTTCGGCAACCGCTCGCGGGCGATCATGGCCGGTGCGGTGACCGATGGCGATCTGGCCGAGATGGTCGCGGCCTATGGTCTGGGCGACGTGATCGCGGCCGCCTGAGCCGGACCCGGGCCAGCAACAATCTTCTGTCTCACGCAGCCGTGACCGAACGGGCGTAACGCCAGGCCGCCGATCCGCGAAACCTGCTCATCTCCAGCGGACGAGACGAGCACGCGGCCCATGAACCAATCCCTGCCCACGACCTCTCTGCAGTTCGATGCCCTCGGCAATGCGATGACGCTGTCCAACAGCGCAGCCTTGTCCCCCTGGAACGAGACGATCGAGGCGATGCTCGGCCACAGCGCGGCGACGCCGGCCGAACTCGCCCGGACATTGGCCGCCGCGCCCGATTTCGCGCTCGGCCATGCCACCAAGGGCCTGATGCTCCTGATGATGGCGCGCGGCGAACTGATGGCGGATGCCCGCCAGTGCCTTGGCACCGCCAGGACCTGCCTCTGGACGGCGCGCGTCACGGCCCGCGAGAGGGCCTATGTCGATGCCCTCGATGCCTGGCTGGACGGCCGGCCGCTTCACGCCGCCGACCATCTCGAACAGGCGCTGGCTCTTGCCCCGCGCGATGTGCTGGCGCTGAAATTCGTCCACCAGATCCGCTTCATGCTGGGCGACAATGCCGGCATGCTGGCGAGCCTGAGGCGTCACGCGCCGGGCTTTGCCCGCACTTTCGCCGAATCCTATGTGCTGGGCTGCCAGGCTTTTGCCGAGGAGGAGACCGGCGACTTCAAGGCCGCCGAAATGTCGGGCCGTCGGGCCCTGGCACTCAATCCGGCCGATGCCTGGGGGCGGCACGCGGTGGCCCATGTGCTGGAAATGACCGGCCGCGCCAGGGAAGGCGCTGACTGGCTCTCCGCCAATCGCCAGCACTGGGGCCATTGCAACAATTTCAGCTTCCACCTCTACTGGCATCTCGCGCTGTTTCTCATCGAGCAGGGCCGCATCGACGGCGTGCTCGACCTCTATGACCGCGAGATCCGCGCCAACCGCTCGGACGATTATCGCGATCTCGCCAATGGCGCCTCGCTGCTGGCGCGCCTCGAGATCGAGGGCGTCGATATCGGCCATCGCTGGGAGGAACTGGGCGAGATCGCCGCGCGCCGCGTCGACGACCGCCGGCTGGTCTTCGCCGATCTGCACTATGTCACCGCCCTTGCCGGTGCCGGTCTAGGCCGCGAGGCTGGTCTTCTGGTGCGCAACCTCAAGGTTGACGGGCTGAGGGGCACGGCCGCCGATGCCGGACTTGCCGGATCGGTCGGCGCAATCGCCGCCGAGGGCGTCGTCGCCTTCCGAGCCGGCGAATTCGAGGCGGCCGCCCGCGCGCTCTGGGCGGTCCGGCCGCGGCTGATCGGGATTGGCGGCAGCCATGCCCAGCGCGACCTGTTCGAGCAGATGCTGATCGAGAGCCTGATGCGGTCCGGCGATCACGACCGGGCCGAGCGGCTGCTGACCCAGCGGCTTGCCGCGCGCGGCGGCAACAATGCCTTTGCCGCCCGCCGGCTGAAGCGGATCGCCCAGGGACGGCGCGGGGCGATCAGGGTTGCTGCATTGGCGCTTGGCGCCATGCCGATCGCCGCGGCGCATTGATCATTCGGAGACGTGCAGACATGACCACCGGCGCAGATCTCATGGCCCGGCGTTTCGCCGCTGCCGGCATCCGCTACGCCTTCGGCATTCCCGGCGGCGAGGTTCTGGCGCTGGTCGATGCGCTGGAGCGCGCCGGCATCCGCTTCATCCTGACCAAGCATGAGAATGCCGCGGGCTTCATGGCGGAAGCCGTCTGGCACGCCACCGGCGCGCCGGGCCTGTTTCTCGCAACGCTCGGCCCCGGCGTCGCCAATGCCGCCAATGTGGTGGCCAATGCGCTGCAGGATCGCGTGCCGCTGATCTTCGTCACCGGCTGTGTCGACCAGGCGCTGGCCGAGACCTTCACCCATCAGGTCTTCGATCATCAGGCGCTGCTCAGGCCCATCGTCAAAGCGACGTTCCGCGCCGCCTCCGGCACCGAGGACCTCGTCGCCGACAAGGCCCTGACCATTGCCCTGTCGCGCCGTCCGGGGCCGGTCCATATCGACCTGCCGATTGGGGTTGCCGAGGCTGAGGTAGCCGAGCGGCCGGTCATCGTCTCGTCCTTACCGGTGCCATCGGTGCCGGCTTCGCTCGACCAGGCGAGCGCCATGATCGCGAAGGCCGCGCGGCCGTTGGTCATTGCCGGGCTCGACCTGGTGGCGGAAGGGTCCGGCGCGGCGCTCGACGCCTTCCTCACCGCCACCGGCGCGCCGCTGATCACCACCTACAAGGCCAAGGGTCTGGTCAGCGAGACCGATCCCCGCGTCATCGGCGCGGCGGGCCTGTCGCCCAAGGCCGACCGCATCGTCATGCCGCTGATCGCGGACGCCGATCTGATCATCCTCGCCGGCTATGACCCGATCGAGATGCGCGTCGGCTGGCGCCATCCTTGGGGGCCCGACAAGCCGGTGATCGATCTGGTTGCGGAGGCCATGCCGCATGGCATGCATTCGGGCACTGTCACCCATGAGGGCGATGTCGGCCTGATGCTGGAGCGGCTTGCCGCCACGGTGACGCCGAAACCGGTCTGGTCCGGCGGCGAGCCGGCGCGTGCGCGTGATGCGCTCGCCCGTGCCTTCGCGGCGCCGGGGCCGTGGGGGCCGCACAATGTCTTCGAGACGGTGCGCGCCATCGCACCCGCCGAAACTGTCGCCTCGGTCGATTCCGGTGCCCACCGCATTCTGCTCAGCCAGATGTGGACTGCGTCCCTGCCGCACACGCTGATCCAGTCGACCGGGCTCTGCACCATGGGCTGCGCGCTGCCGCTCGCCGCAGGCCACGCGCTGGTAACGGGGCGTCCGACGCTCTGCTTCGTCGGCGATGCGGGCCTCGAAATGGTGCTCGGCGAATTGGCGACCGTGCGCGATCTCAAACTGCCGGTCGTGGTCGTCGTGCTGGTCGATGCCCAACTCGGCCTGATCGAGTTGAAGCAGCGCCAGCAGCAATTGGCGACAGCCGGCGTCGATTTCGGCCAGACCGATTTCGCCACCGTGGCGAAGGCGCTCGGTGGCCATGGCGTTTCGGTGGCCGACAAGGCGGCACTGGAGCAAGCGACGCGCGACGCTTTCGCGCGGCCGGGGTTCACTGTCATTGCCGCTGAGATCGGCCAGCGTGCCTATGACGGCGCATTCTGAGGTGAGGGCGCTGACCCTCTGCGCCATGCCGACCACCGCCGCGCAGTGAGCGGGACCGATCTCACTCGCCTGCGGCCTTGTCGAGGGCCTCGCGCAGCCTGACCAGTTCCTGCCGCAGCCTCACCGCTTCCTCCCAGGGCCGGTCGACCGCGCAGCCGATGGCGATCGGAACCGCCTTGGCGGCATCGCGCAGGCTGCGCCCCGCGTCAGTGAGCCCGATGCGCACCGAGCGCTCGTCGGCGACGTCGCGCCGGCGGGTCACCAGGCCGCGCGCTTCCAGCCGCTTCAGAAGCGGCGTCAGCGTGCCGGAATCGAGCGTCAGCTTCTCGCCGATCGCCTTCACCGACTGGTCGTCGCGGTCCCACAGGACCAGCATGACCAGATATTGCGGATAGGTGAGCCCCAGCCTGTCGAGCAGCGGCTTGTAGACGCGGTTGAACGCATGCGCCGCCGAATAGACGGCGAAACACAGCTGATCATCGAGGCCGAGATGGTCGGGCGGGTTGGGCATGCGGCGGCTCCGGATTCCAGCGGAAAGCCAAGGCACGGATATCCATTGCGCGCAATCAGATTGCGCGTTGATCCAATCACATGTTTATGATTTTGCAAAATTAGATTGCGCACAATACAAAAGGGCATTCCAACACGGCATCGAGCCGCACACAGGAGACGCGTGATGACCAAGGTTCTCTACACCACAGAAGCGACAGCCACCGGTGGCCGCGATGGCATCGCCTCCACCGCCGAGGGCAATCTGACGGTCAAGCTGAACACGCCGAAGGAACTGGGCGGCCCCGGCGGCGACGGCACCAATCCCGAGCAGCTGTTCGCGGCCGGCTATTCCGCCTGCTTCCTCGGCGCGCTGAAATTCGTCGCCGGCAAGGCCAAGGTGGCGCTCTCGCCCGAGACCACGGTCACCGCGACCGTCGGCATCGGCCCGCGCGATGACGGCCAGGGCTTCGGCCTCGACGTGGCGCTGTCGGTGGCCATTCCCGGCGTCGACAAGGCAGTTGCCGAGGATCTCGTCGCCAAGGCCCACGTGGTCTGCCCCTATTCGGAAGCGACCCGCAAGAACCTCGACGTCCGCCTGTCGGTGGCGTGAGGCAGGGGGCAGGTAACGCCCAGTCTTGTTCGCCAAAGCTCCGGAAGCGGAATGGTATCCCCTCCCCCCACGCAGTGGCGGGGAGGGTTAGGGTGGGGGGCAGGTCCGGCTAAAGCGCGCTGGTCCCCCCACCCCCAAGCCCCTCCCCGCCGCAAGCGGGGGGAGGGGAGTTCCACCCCGCATTCCGCGTAGGTGGTCCCCTGGGTTCGGCCAAAAGGCAGCTTCGCGCCCCTTACCCCAGCCGCTTCCGGTAGAAGAACTCCCAGGTCGCGCTGACATCGGCGAGATAGCGCACCACCGGTTGCCGCTCGAAGCCGAGCTTTTCGTAGAAGGCATGGCCGCGGGCAAAGCGGGTGTCGGTCCAGAGCACCATCTCGCGGGCGCCGCGGTCGCGCATCAAGCTCTCGCCCAAGGCGTAGAGCTGGTGAGACAGGCCGGTGCCGCGCGTCTCGCCGGACGCATAGACCTTGAACAATTCGCCCGACCCCGGCTGAACGAGGGCCGCCGCCAGCGAGCCGACCACCCGGCCATCCCTTTCGGCAACGAACAGGCGCCCACCCTTGGCGGCGTAATGGCTGGCCGGAGCCGCCAGTTCGGGAAACTCGTCATCGACGAACAGGCAGTTGTCGTACTCGGCGAAAATGGGCGCGATGAGCGCGCGCAGGGCTGCCCCGTCGCTATCTGTAGCCTCTCGGATCTTCATGCTGGGAGGCTGCTTCTGCTGGCGATGAGGGCGAGCGCCTCGCGCGGATCGAGCGGCTCCGGCACCCAGCGCGCGCCGCCCGAGACCGCTCGCTCGAGCATGGTCTGGTAGCTCTTGCGCGGCACTTCCACGGCACCCAGCGTCTTCAGGTGCTCGGTGACGAACTGGGTGTCGAGCAGCGTGAAGCCGCCGGCGAGCATCCGGGCCACCAGATGGACCAGCGCCACCTTGGAGGCGTCACTCTCGCGGTGGAACATGCTCTCGCCGAAAAAGGCCGCGCCGAGCCTGACGCCATAGAGCCCGCCGACCAGCCGGTCCTCGCGATAGACCTCGACGCTGTGGCAATGGCCGATGGCGAACAGCTGGCCATAGAGGTCGCGAATGCGGCCGTTGATCCAGGTCGAATCCCGCCCTTCAGCTGGAGCGGCGCAGGCGTCGATGACGGCCGGAAAATCATGGTCCATGCGGATGGTGAAGCGGCCGGACTTCACGGTGCGCGCCAGCCTGGAGGATACGATCAGCCCGTCTAGCGGAATGATGCCGCGCCGCTGCGGCTCCACCCAGTAGAGGCCGGGATCATCGGCGCTCTCCGACATCGGAAAGATGCCGCAGGCATAGGCGCGCAGCAGCACCTCCGGCGTGATCGCATTCTCGCTGTCGCTGTGGCGTGTCATGGGGAGAGAATAGGGTGTGTGCTGCGGGCGGGCCAGAGGGGCTTCGCGACCAAGACAGGTTTGTGCGCTGGCGGCGCCGGCCCCTCACCCTCGCCCTCTCCCCGCAGGCGGGGAGAGGGGATTGGAGTGCGCCGGCTCACCTTGCTGGTCCATGCTCACATCTCGTGAACGAACGATCTTGAAGCCGGGCGGAGGCGTTCCCTCTCCCCGCCTGCGGGGAGAGGGGTAGGGTGAGGGGCCAATGGCGGCAAACCCGCATTCCCGCGTCAGAACACCCGGTTGAACGTGATCTCGTTCGTGTCGGTGCGATCGATCTCGGTCCAGCCGTTCTCGCGGTAGAACCGCTCGGCCCGCGTTCCGATCCCGGTATTCAGCCAGGCCCGCCGGTGCCCCGCATCCCGCAATGCCTTGCAGGCCCGGGCCAGCAGCGCCTGCCCGGCGCCCCGGCCCTCGAAGGCCTTGTCGACGAACAGCGCGAAGATCGATCCGTCGCGCGGATCGGCCGACGAGAAGCCAGCGATCACGCCATCGATCTCGAACACCCAGAAGCCGTCGCGGTCGATCAGATATTCGACCGCGTCGACGATCTTGGCCGGGTTCGACAGCACGTTCTCCGTCACCGCCATGCGGATCTCGGTGATCCGCGGCAGATCCGAGCGGGTCGCCGTGCGGATCATTGCTTCTCGATGCCGGCGACGGTGGCCGCTTCCTGCCACTTCACCGCCTCGGTGCGCACGCGGGCGGCCAGTTCCTCGGGGCTGGAGGGCGCGATCTGCATGCCAAGCGCTGCCTGCAGCGAGTTCTGCACCTCGGGCGTGGCGGCGGCGGCGCGCACGGCGGCGTTGAGCTTGGTGACGACATCGGCCGGCACATTGGCCGGGGTGAACATGCCGAACCAGGCGATCAGCTCGTAGCCCTTCACATTGGCGGCCTCATCCACCGTCGGCAGGTCGGGCACCTGCGGCGAGCGGGTGGAGGAGGTCACCGCCAGCGGGCGGATCGTGTTGCCGCGCACCTGCGGCAGCATCACGCCGAGATCGGCGGTGAACAGCGTCACGCGGCCGGCGATCAGGTCCTGCATGGCGGTCGGGCCCTGGCGATAGGCGACATGGGTCATCTTCATGCCGGTCATCGACAGGAGCATCTCAGTCGAAACGCGCTGCGACGCCGAGGCCGACGCGAAGGTGAGGTCGGTGCGGCCGCGCGCATAGGCGATCAGCTCGGCAAGCGTCTTCACCGGCAGGTCGTTCGGCACGGCGACGATCAGCGGCACCGAGCACAGGAACGAGATCGGCTGGAAGTCCTTGTGCATGTCGAACGGCACGTTGTTGAACAGCGCCGGTGCCGCGGCATTGGTCGAATTGGTGCCGATCAGGATCGTGTAGCCGTCGGCATCGGCCTTGGCGACGGCATTGGCGCCGATCATGCCGTTGGCGCCGGGGCGGTTCTCGATGACGATCGACTGGCCGAGGGTCGCGGTCATCCGGTCGGCGAAGGCGCGCGCGACGATGTCGGTGGCGCTGCCGGCGGCAAAGGGCACGATCGCGCGGATCGCGCGGTTCGGATAGGGCTGGGCTGCGGCCTCGCGGCCAGCTGCGACAAGGCCGATGGCGGCAAACGCGATGGCGCAAACCAGAGCCTTGATTGTGAAACGGCGCATCGAACTCTCCTTGGGACTCTGTCTGTCCGGGCGTCGTTCGCGCCCGTTGCTTGAAGCCTGAATGTCTAGTGGGTTTGGCCTTGAAGGCAAGCGTGGCCGTAAACGTGATCGCAGCGCAACACGGCCGCTCCATCGTGGGGCCTGCGGGACCATGCGCTCTTGCTTCTGCCGGCGGCTCGCCTAAACCTCCCGCCCGCGATCACTTTTGCCCAAAGCCGGAGCCCCCATGAGCCGCCTCGCCCTTGCCATTCTCGGTCTTCTGGCAACGACCCCCGCCTTCGCCCAGACGGCTGAGCAGTTCATCGGCCGCTGGGGTTTCGTGTCCTACTGGAACGAGGAGGACCGGGCGAAGTCGATCACCGGCGCGCGGGCGGAGTGCGGCCATCCCTACATCATTGCCCGCGGCCCGAAGGGCGGCCCGATGATGCATGGCGCCGATGCCGCCGCGCCGAGCGAGCTTGAAATCCTCCAGGCCAATGGCAAGGCCTATCTGGTGACGCCCGATGACAACAATGCCATCACCAGCCTGACCACGCGGGAAATCGTGTTCTTCGACGCCAACACCTTCATCACCCGCTACGTGGTCGAGCAGGCCCATAGCCGGTACGGCATGATGGTCTATGCCCGCTGCGGCGCAGCGCCCGCGCGGCGCTGACAGGCAGGCTCGGCCGATACGTCGAGAAACAAAATACTGCAAGTATTTACATAATATACGAGGCTAATCCGCCGCATCGTTAAGTCTTGGAGGGCAATGGTTCCGGCGTTCCTGTTTGCCGGAGCTGTTCCGATGCGTCTCCCCTTCTCGCCCAGGTCAGGCGATCGAAAGACAGCGCGCCCCTCCTGCCTGCTCCCGTTCAAAGGGCTTGTCGGCCGATTCATGTCGGACCGGCGCGGCGGCGCCGCCATTCTTTTCGGCATCGCCGCCTTGCCCCTGCTGCTGATGGCGGGCGCCGCTGTCGACTACACCTATGCCAGCCGGGTCAAGGTGAGGCTGGACAATGCCGCGGACATGGCCGCGCTGTCTGCGGTCAACCGGACATCCATGGCGCTCTCTGCCGAAGCGGCAAAGACTGTCGCGGCCAACACGTTCGTGGCTGATGCCGGCACCCTGAACAGGACGGTCCTCACCTCCACATCGGTCACAATCGGGGTCTCCGGGACATTGCGGACCGCCGAGGTCGCCTATTCCGCGACCGTCAGCAACGTCTTCATGGGGCTCGGGGGAATTTCCACGACGACGGTCTCGGGCACCGTCAAGGCAACATCGGCCGTGCCCCTCTACATCGATTTCTACTTGTTGCTCGACAATTCACCATCGATGGGCGTAGGTGCGACGACGGCCGACATCAACAAGTTGATCGCCAATACGTCCGACAAATGTGCCTTCGCCTGCCACATTACCGGATCGACGTCCGATTATTACGCGCTCGCAAAGAAGCTGGGCGTCGCCATGCGCATCGACGTCGTGCGCACGGCCACCCAGTCCCTGATGGACACGGCAACCTCGATGCTGACGGTCGCGGGCCAGTATCGCGCGGCGATCTACACGTTCGGGTCGAGCTGCACCAAGACCGGCCTGACCACGATCTCGACACTGACTGCCAGCCTGTCCACGGCGAAGACCGCGGCCAGCGCCATCGACCTGATGGCGATCCCCTATCAGGGCTACAACAACGACCAGTGCACCGATTTCGACAACATTCTGGCAGCGGCCAACACCGCCATTCCGACGCCCGGCGACGGAACCTCGGCCGCCAGCCCGCAGAAGATCCTGTTCTTCGTCACGGACGGCGTGGCCGACTATTATTATCCGTCGACCTGCACTGAACCCACCACCGGCGGCCGGTGCCAGGAGCCGCTGACCACGGCCATCTGCACCAAGATCAAGGCGCGCGGCATCCGTATCGCGGTGCTCTACACGACCTATATCCCGCTCACCACGAACTCCTGGTACAACACCTGGATCAAGCCGTTCCAGTCGAAGATCCCGACCAATATGGAGGCTTGCGCGTCTTCCGGGCTCTATTTCGAGGTCAGCCCATCCAGCGGCATCTCCGAGGCGATGACGGCCCTGTTCCAGAAGGCGGTGGCCTCGGCCAGGCTGACGCAATGACGGGTGAATCCATATAATTCGATAATTCTAGAAAGACGGTTGACCAGCGCGGCGCAATGCTGCATCGTAGCGTCATGGACATGATTGTCATCGCCACCCGTCTTGAAGCTCTCGGCAACCCGACCCGCCTTGCGATCTATCGCGCGCTTGTGCGGGCGGGGGCTGCTGGCCTGCCGGTCGGCAAGCTCCAGGAGCGCCTGGCGATCCCGGCTTCGACGCTGTCGCATCACCTGGCCAAGCTTTGTGGCTGCGATCTGGTTTCGCAGACCCGGGAGAGCACCGTTTTGCGCTGCCGGGCGAATTATCAGGTCATGCGCGATCTGGTGGGCGCACTTGAAGATGAATGCTGCGCCGATGCCGCCTGCGGCGCCGACGTTGGAACAGACGCTGCGGTGGCCTGACGGGCTATCTCTTGGGTCTGTAAATTCGATGGTTCTGGAATGATAAAAGGAGTGGATCACATGAGCATCCTGCCCGTTATTGTCATCGGATCCGGCCCTGTGGGCCTGGCCGCCGCCGCCGAACTTGCCGAGCGCGGCCTGCCCTTCATCGTGCTGGAGAAGGGACCTCGTCCCGCCTTCGCCGTCGAATCCTGGGGCCATGTCCGCCTGTTCTCGCCCTGGTCGTTCAACGTCGCCCCCGCCGCCGAACGTCTGCTCGCCACCACCGGCTGGCGCCGTCCGCCGGGCGCCGTCCATCCGACCGGCCGCGATCTGCTTGACCTCTATCTGAAGCCGCTTGCGGCTCATGCAGCACTTGCTCCGGCGCTGGTCTTCGACGCCGAGGTGACCGCGGTCGCGCGGGCCGGCACCGACCGGGTCCGCAATGAGGGCCGGCAGGCCAAGCCCTTCCTCGTCCGCTATCGCAAGGATGGATCGGAACAGGAGGTGCGGGCTTCCGCGGTGATTGACACGTCCGGCACTTGGTCGTCCCCGAACCGCAGCGTCTCCGGCAGTCTTGGCGCCGTCGGCGAGACCGCTCCGGACGTGGCGCGCCACATATCCTATGCCATGCCCGATGTGCTGGGCGCGGGCCGGCGGCGTTTCGCCGGCCGCAAGGTTGGCGTCCTCGGCTCAGGCCATTCCGCCATCGGGACACTTCTCGATCTGGCGAAGCTTGCCGACGCCGAGCCCGGCACGAGCGTTGTCTGGCTCTTGCGCTCCGAGGCCATCGATCCGGCGTTCCGCGAAGGCGCGCGCGACCAGCTTGCCGCGCGTGGCGCTCTCTCGGTCGATGCGGCGCGGGTGGTCGATTCCGGCAAGGTCGAGGTTCAGACCGGCATCCGGCTGGCGGCCATCGAGCCGCGCACCGGTGGCCTGCGGCTGGTGACCGAGGCGGGCAGCACGATCGATCTCGACGAATTGGTGGTGGCGACCGGCTTCCGTCCCGATCATGCGCTCGCCGGCGAATTGCGCCTCGACCTCGATCCGGCGCTTGAATGCCCGACAGGCCTTGCCCCGCTGATCGATCCGAACCTGCATTCCTGCGGCACGGTGCGGCCCCATGGCGAGGCACTGCTCGCCCATCCCGATCGTGGCTATTACATCGCCGGCATGAAGAGCTATGGCCGCGCGCCGACCTTCCTCATGGCGACCGGCCACGAGCAGGTGCGCTCCATCGTCGCCCATCTCGCCGGCGACACGGTGGCGGCCGCCAGGGTGGAACTGGTCCTCCCCGAGACGGGGGTCTGTTCCAGCAGTCTGCCGGCAGCTGCAGCGCAGCCAAGCGCATCGTCCTGTTGCGGGGCGAAGCCGAAGCTGCTCGAAACGCTAGGATAAGGCGCGAGACATTGCGTTGACCGGCAGGTTGCCTGCCGCCCCAGGATGCCTGCCGGACATGTTTGCCTCGCTGCCCTTCATTCTGACCGCCCTCGGCATCACCCAGATCGTCTCCTATGGCACCATGCTCTACGGCATATCGGTGCTGGCCATGCCCATGGCGGTCGACCTCGGCTGGTCATCGACCTTCATCTATCTCGGCTTTTCGGTGTCGCTGCTGGTCGGCGGCATCGTGGCCAAGCCCGCCGCGCGCTTTCTCGAGCGGCGCGGCGGCCGCCTGACGCTGACGATCGGCTCGCTGGTCGGGTCGTTCGGCCTGTTCATGCTGTCGCAGACCCGCGACCAGGTCGTCTATGTCGCGGCCTGGATCGTGCTGGGGCTCGCGTCCCGGTTGACGCTGTATGATGCCGCCTTCGCAACGCTGGTCGAATTCTACGGCCTGCGTGCCCGCCGGCCGATCTCGATCCTGACGCTGTTCGGCGGCCTTGCCTCGACCATCTTCTGGCCGATCTGCCACTATGCCAATGAAGCCATCGGATGGCGTGGCGCCTGGCTCGTCTGCGCGGCCTCCGTTCTGGTGCTCTGCACGCCGTTGCACATGCTGATGCCGCGCCATGGTGTGGTGATGGAGAACGGCCCCGGCGAGAATGGTGCAAGCCCGGATCCCGAGCCGCTTGTGCCGGCCGAGGCCAAGTCCCAGGCCATCCTGCTGCTCGGCATCGCCTTTGCCGCCAATGCCTTCATCTCCACCGCCTTGTCGGCCCATTTCATTCCGGCCGTTGTCACCATGGGCGTCTCGGCCGCCACCGCCATGTGGATCGCCTCGCTGCGCGGCGTGTTCCAGACGCTCGGCCGCTTCCTCGAAATGCTGTTCGGCAAGAATCTCGACCCGTTCATGTTCGCCAACATCTCCACCGGCATCATGGTGGTCGCCTTCGCGCCGCTGGCCGCCGGAGGCGCCTCCACGCCGGCCCTGCTCGCCTTTTCCGTGCTGTTCGGCATCTCGCTCGGACTCATCACCATCGTGCGCGGCGCGGTGCCGCTCGTCCTGTTCGGGCGCCACGGCTATGCCGGCGTGCTGGCAAGCCTCGCAACCCCCGGCCTGATCGCCACTGCCGCCGCCCCCACCGCCTATGCCTATGTGCTGGACATGTGGGGGCCGGTCGTCGGCTTCTGGCTGATGTTCCTCGTCGCCGTCATGTCATTCGGCGCCACGCTGGCTCTTGCATGGCGCTTCCGCAAGGGCACAAGCTAGGTCCGCAGGCGGAGGGGGCCGATGATTCTGGAATTCTGGCAGGGCGTGGGCGACCCGTTCAGGGCCGCTGCGGTCATCGTGCGGGCCTTTGTCGACATCGGATCGCTGGCCACTGCCGGTCTGGCGCTGTTCCTGGTCTTCATGAGCGGCGAACTCACGACCGAGGAAACACGCAGTGCGCGCCGCTGGCTGCTGCTCATGGCGCTGATTGGGCTGATCGCAAACTTCGGCTCGTTCCCGCTCCAGGCGATCGAGGTGGCGCGCGGGCCCCAGGGCGCGCAACGCGCCGAAATCTATGCTCTCGTCATGCGCTCGCCATTTGGCGATGCCCTGCTCCTGCGCTCGGGCGGCATCCTTCTGGCACTGGCGGCGCTGGCGCGCAGTGCCGGAGCGGCGGGGATCGCGACCGTTGGCGCGGTGCTCGTCGCGGCGAGCTATGTCGCGGCAGGTCACACCACGCAATTCCGCCCTCGGCAGGAACTGGTCGTAATCCTGACCTTGCACATGACGGCCCTGGCCTTCTGGTTCGGGGGATTGCTCGGCGTGCGCGCGGTGGCGCTGCGGCGCGATCCGGAATCGGCTGCCGAGACCCTCTATGTCTGGGCACGCCAGGCCGGCTTCTTCTTCCTTCTGGCGCTGGGTGCCGGGCTGTTGGCGGCCTGGTATCTCGGCGGCACCTGGCGGAGCCTCACCGAATCCTGGTTCGGCTGGATCGTGTTCGCCAAAAGCGCCATCGTGCTGTTCGTGCTCGCCTCGGTCTATGCCGCCCGCTTCCGCCACCTGCCGCTGATGGCGCGGGGGGACGTGCTGGCCGCCGCCGCCCTCAGACGATCGGCCGGCCGGCAATTCCTGCTGGGGGTGCTGCTGATCTATCTCAGCGCCGAACTGGCCTTCGTCGCGCCGCTCGACATCGGCCATCGGTTGCCCTTGTGAGCGAACGTCCCTACCGGCCCAATGTCGGCATCGCCCTGTTCAGCCGGCAGGGCCGGGTGTTGATCGCAAGGCGCATCGGCGACGATGGCCCCGAGATGATCGAGCCGGGTTTCGAATGGCAGATGCCACAGGGCGGCGTCGATCCGGGCGAGGACCTGGAGCGCGCGGCGAGACGCGAACTGGAAGAGGAGACCGGCGTTACCTCCGTGTCGCTCATCGGGCGCATGGGGGAACCGCTCCTCTATGACTGGCCACCCTATGATGGTCCCCCGCACCGTCTCACCCGCTGGCAGGGCCAGAGCCAGACCTGGTTCGCCTACCGGTTCGACGGCGAGGATACCGAGATTGATGTGGCGCGCTTCCTGCCCGGCGAGCCGCCGGAATTCGACGCCTGGCGCTGGGAGAGGCTGGACAGGCTCCCCGGTCTGGTCGTCTCGTTCAAGCGGCCGGTCTATCTGCGCGTCGCGGAGGAATTTGCCGTTCATGCCAAAGGCGCCGGATCATGATCATGATCAGGTCATGATCGCTCGTGATGGTCCGCCCGCTGATCCCACAAGAGACCACAAGTTCCATGACATCCGCCGACACCGCCGCCGCCCAGACCGCCGTCGACAAGGCCTTCGAGGCGCTCGAACAGCACCGCCGGACGCTCGACAAGAGCACGATCGCCGACCTGCTCGCCGGTGATCCCAGGCGCTTCCAGCGGTTCTCGCTGCGGCTCGGCTCTGTGCTGATGGATCATTCCAAGACGCTGGCGACCTCGCGCACCGTGAAGCTGCTGGTCGATCTCGCCCGCGCCAGCGGCCTCGAGGCCCGCCGCGACGCCATGTTTGCGGGCGAGAAGATCAACGCGACCGAAAAGCGCGCCGTGCTGCATGTGGCCCTGCGCACTCTGTCGGGCCGGCCGATCCATGTCGATGGCCGCGACGTCATGCCGGAGGTCGCCGCCGAGCGCGAGCGCTGCTTCGCCTTTGCCGAGGCGATCCGCTCCGGCGCGCTGAGGGGCGCCACAGGCAAGCGCATCTCGACGGTGGTCAATATCGGCATCGGCGGCTCCGATCTCGGCCCCGCCATGGCCGCCCTGGCGCTCCAGCCCTATGCCAAGCGCGGGCTGACCGCGCGCTTCGTCTCCAATGTCGACGGCGCCCACATGGCCGATACGCTGCGCGATCTCGATCCCGCGCGCACGCTGTTCGTCGTGGCCTCCAAGACCTTCACCACGATCGAGACCATGACCAATGCAGCCACCGCGCGCGGCTGGGTGGCGCAGGCACTGGGCGAAGCGGCGGTTGGCCACCATTTCGCGGCGGTCTCCACCAATCTGGCCGCGGTCAACACATTCGGCATCGCGGCCGAGCGGATGTTCCGCTTCTGGGACTGGGTCGGCGGGCGCTATTCGGTCTGGTCGGCCATCGGGCTCACCTTGATGATCGCCGTCGGCCCGCGCCATTTCACCGCCTTCCTGGCCGGCGCCGAGAAGGTCGACGAGCATTTCCGCAACGCGCCCCTTGCCCGCAACATGCCGGTGATCATGGGGCTCATGGGCATCTGGCACCGCAATGTGCTGGGCTATGCGAGCCACGCCGTCCTGCCCTATGACCAGCGCCTCGCGCGTTTTCCGGCCCATCTCCAGCAGCTCGACATGGAGAGCCTCGGGAAAAGCGTGACTCTGGCCGGTGCGCCGGTCGAACGACCGACCGGTCCGGTGATCTGGGGCGAGCCCGGCACCAACGGCCAGCACGCCTTCTTCCAGCTGTTGCACCAGGGCACAGACGTGGTGCCCTGCGATTTCCTGATCGCCGCGAGCCCTCACGAGCGCGGCCGCAAGCACCATGACCTGCTGATCGCCAATTGCCTGGCGCAGAGCAAGGCGCTGATGCGCGGCCGTACCCTCGAGGAGGCGACCCAGCAGCTGATCGACGGCGGCATGGCGCCGAAGGAGGCCGCAAAGCTCGCGCCGCATCGGGTCTTCGCCGGCAATCGCCCCTCGACCACCTTCCTCTACCGCAAGCTCGATCCCGCAACGCTCGGCATGCTGGTGGCGCTCTACGAGCACAAGGTCTTCGTCATGGCGACGGTGCTCGGCATCAACGCCTTCGACCAGTGGGGCGTCGAACTCGGCAAGGAGCTGGCGACAGCGCTTGAGCCGGTGGTCGCCGGCCGCCAGGCTGCGCTCGATGGTCTCGACGGGTCGACCGCCGGCCTCGTCGCCACCCTGCGCAAGATGCGGGTGTAGGTACCCGGACGCCGTTCGGGAAACAGGCAGATCAGGGTCGCTTGCCGGTCTCTTGTGCAGGCCTTTTTCTGCGGCATAGATGGCCGCGTCTTTTTCCAGCCGCGCCTTCCGGAGCCGCCCATGTCCCGCATCGTCACCGTCGCCGCCGCCCAGCTTGGCCCGATCCAGAAGGCCGATTCGCGCGAGAGCGTGGTTGCCCGCATGATCGCGCTGATGGAGCAGGCCAAGGCGAAGGGCGCGACCTTCATCGTCTATCCGGAACTGGCGCTGACCACCTTCTTCCCGCGCTGGTATCACGAGAACCGTGCCGAGGCGGACCATTGGTTCGAGGCCACGATGCCGAGCCCGGCAACCCAGCCGCTGTTCGACAAGGCCAAGGCGCTCGGCATGGCGATGAGCTTCGGCTATGCCGAACTCACCCCCGACGGCCACCATTTCAACACCTCGATCCTGGTCGACAAGACCGGCAAGATCGTCGGCAAGTACCGCAAGATTCATCTGCCGGGCCATGTCGACTACGACACGTCCCGTAGCCACCAGCATCTCGAGAAGCGATATTTCGAGCCGGGCGATCTCGGCTGGCCGGTCTGGGAATTCGAGGGCGGCCTGATGGGCATGGCGATCTGCAACGATCGCCGCTGGCCGGAGACCTATCGCGTCATGGGCCTGCAGGGCGTCGAGATGGTCGTGCTCGGCTTCAACACGCCCTCGGTCAATGCCCAGCGCGGCGACGAGAAGATCGAAGACCGGATGTTCCATCACCGGCTGTCCTGCCAGTCCGGCGCCTATCAGAATGCCACCTGGGTCGTGGCGGTCGCCAAGGCTGGCGACGAGGATGGCCACCATTGCATGGGCGGCACGCTGATCGTCGATCCCAACGGCAAGATCGTCGGCGAGATCGACCACGAGGATGACGGCATTCTCGTTCACGCCTGCGATCTCGACGCGACGATCTTCGGCAAGGAGACGATCTTCGACTTCAAGCGTCATCGCCGGGTCGAGCATTATGGCCTGATCACCGAGCGTGTCGGTGTCGGCGCGCCGCTGGGCAAGTAGAGCCGGCAAAGGGCCCGTCGGGCGCTGGCCTTCATACAGGATTTCACCTAGGCTTAGGTGAAATTGCGTATGAGGCATTCATGTTCAGGCCCATCAGCCGGGACTGGCACGCTTCGAAAGAAGCATTCCGCGAGCTGCGCGGCAGGCGCGTTGCCTATGCCGCGCTCGCGGCATCGCTCGCCTATGCGGTCTATGCCTTCGTCCTGTTCCCGACGACTGTCGCCCGGGTCCGCCTTGGCCTGGACCTCACCGTCGGTGGGGTCACACGCTCGGCATCGAATATTGTGGAACTGCGCTCGCGCGCAGGCTTCGGCCTTGCGGGTCTTGCTGGTCCGACCCGGCCGGTCCTTCGCGGCGAGGCCGTGCCCCTGGCGCTCGGTCGCCATGCGATTCTCGTGCTGCTGCTCAGTCCGGTTGATCCCACCACACCCGCCGACTGGCCGCTTCGGCAGATCGTCGCGGCGGCGGGCGGTGATCCCCATGCCCCGCTGGACAACGCCATTGCCTGGCTTGGCCGGCAATCGGGCCGCTTCGATCTGATGAGATCGACGGCCGAGTATGGCGGCGAGAGCCGTCCCCTCCATCCGGACATGATCTTCCTGCCCGACCGTCGCGTCCCGCTGGTCGGGGCTGTCGGCGCGAGAGACTGGCGGCCCGTCGATGCCGAAGCCCCGGATTCAGTCCTTGGAACGGACTGCGCGCGCATCACGGTCTGGATCGAACCGGTCTCGCGGTTCCGGCCGATCTCGCGGGGCGACCTTGCGATCAGCCTGCCGTGGTTCAACCGCTACTGGCTGAAACATTGGGGGCCAGAACCGCCCGCCGATGGCCTGAACCCGGCAAGCCTCAAGGTCGACTGACCGGCGCACACCCCTCTGCATGCTCAGGGCGCAGGCAATTTGCTCGATTGCATACAATTCCAGCAGAGCCTTTCTGGCAGGATTGGTCCGCAATATCAGAGAGATAAGGCGGCAATCCACCTTGGCATGGAACTTGAGAGTCGTCTCCACGGATACCTGCCCGGAGACCTGGCCATGTCACGCACCGCATATTCCCGCCGCACCATGCTGAAGGCGGCAGCCGCCGCCGCCGCAAGCGCCGGCTTGCCCGACATCACCTTCGCCCAGGCCGCTTCGCAGCCGCTGCGGATCGGCATCTCGCTGTCCGATGTGCCGCGCATGTGGGGCGGGCCGGAAGGCGGCTTCGAGGGCGTGCGCTTCGGCGGCTATCTGGTGTTCGACGCGCTGATCAACTGGGACATGACCAAGGCCGACCAGCCCTCACGGCTCACCGGCGGCCTTGCCGAGAGCTGGGCGATCGATCCGGCCGACAAGAAGCGCTGGATCCTGAAGCTCCGCCAGGGCGTGAAGTTCCACGACGGCACCGCCTTCGACGCCGATGCGGCGATCTGGAACTTCGATTCCATCTTCAAGCAGGATGCGCCGCAATACCATGCGCCGCGCTCCGGGCTCGTGCGCTCGCGCCTGTCGTCGTTGGCCTCCTACGAGAAGATCGACGACAAGACCATCGCGGTCACGACCCAGTTCGTCGATTCCGCCTTCGCCTATCAGCTGGCCTATCTGTGGTTCTGCAGCCCGTCGAAGCTGCGCGAGCATGGCGGCGACTGGCAGAAATTCGCCCTCCAGCCCGCCGGCACCGGCCCCTACAAGGTGGTCTCCGTCACGCCGCGCGAGCGCACCGAGCTTGAGGCCAACACGGCCTACTGGGATCCGAAGCGCGTGCCGAAGGCACCCCGCACGGTCCTGCTGCCGATCCCCGACAGCAATGCCCGTATCGCCGCGCTGCGCGCCGGCACGATCGACCTCGCCGAGACCCTGCCGCCCGACGCGATCCCCTCGCTGAAGGCCGCCGGCATGCAGATCGTCCAGAACACCTATCCGCACATCTGGGCCTGGCGGCTGAACGTCAATCCCGGCACGCCATTCGGCGACGTGCGGGTGCGCAAGGCCGCCAACCTCGCCATCGACCGCGCCAGCATGGTGGAGCTGCTCTCCGGCACGGCACTCGCCGCCAAGGGCAATGTGCCGCCGGGCGATCCCTGGTACGGCAAGCCGAATTTCGACATCAAATTTGACGTCGAGGCCGCCAAGAAGCTGATGACCGAAGCCGGCTACAGCGCCACCAAGCGGCTGCCGGTGACCATCGTCATCGCGTCTGGCGGCGGCGGGCAGATGGTGCCCATGCCGATGAACGAGATGATGCAGGAGAACCTGAAGGACATCTTCATCGACGTGAAGTTCGAGGTGGTCGACTTCACCACGATCATCAACATGCTGCGCGGCGGCGCACGCTCCGACCAGCAGAAGAACTTCCACGGCATCAATATCGCGATCCCCACGATCGAGCCGACCGCCGGCTGGACCATCTATGACAGCCAGCTCACATCGCCGCGCGGCAACAACTGGGGCTGGTACAACAACCCAGCTGTCGACGCGCAGATCAAGGTCATGCGCGATGCCTTCGAGCCGGCAGCCTATGACGCCGCCATGGGCAAGCTGCATGAGCTGATCGTCGACGATGCCGCAGCGCTCTTCGTCGTCCACGATCTCAATCCGCGGGGCTTGAGCCCCCGCGTGAAGGGCTTTGTCCAGTCGCGCAACTGGTTCCAGGACTACACGCCGATCTCGGTCAGCTGAGGCGCCTGGCCGGCGCGAAGATGGAAGCCTTGCGGCGGGGGCCTTTGACGGCCTCCGCCTTTCATGGCATCGCCAATCCGAACTGAAGCCTCACGGGCGAGGCAGCGAGCGAGGAAAAAGCCATGAAGGTGAACGGCACCGATCTGTCCAAGGCCGAAGGCGTCTATGTGATCGCCGCGACGCCGTTCCATGACGATGGCCGGATCGACGAGAAGTCGACCGACAGCATGGTCGATTTCTACCGCTCCTGCGGCTGCACCGGCATGACCATTCTGGGCGTCATGGGCGAGGCCCCGAAGCTCTCGGCCGAGGAATCGGTGGCGATCTCCAAGCAGATCATCAAGCGCGCCGGCCCGTCCATGCCGGTCATCGTCGGCGTGTCCTCACCGGGCTTTGCCAACATGCAGACGCTCGCCAAGACCGTGATGGACGCTGGCGCCGCCGGCGTCATGATCGCGCCGCCCAACACGCTGCGCACCGACGACCAGATCGTCGGCTATTACAAGCAGGCGGTGGACGCGATCGGCGCCGACATCCCCTTCGTCATCCAGGACTTCCCGCTCACCTTCTCGGTGATCATGAGCCCGAAGGTCATCCGCTCCATCATCCAGGAGCTGCCGTCCTGCGTGATGCTGAAGCACGAGGACTGGCCGGGTCTTGAGAAGATCTCGGCGCTGCGCGGCTTCGAGGCCGATGGCTCGATGCGCCACGTCTCGATCCTCTGCGGCAATGGCGGCCTGTTCCTCGATTTCGAGTGCGAGCGCGGCGCCGATGGCGCGATGACCGGCTATGCCTTCCCCGACATGCTGGTCGAGACGGTCAAGCTGATGAAAGCCGGCAAGCGCGACGCCGCCCACGACCTGTTCGACGCCCATCTGCCGATGATCCGCTACGAGCAGCAGCCGGGCGCAGGCCTCGCGGTGCGCAAGTACCTGATGAAGAAGCGCGGCGTGATTGCCTCGGATGCCCAGCGCAAACCGAGCGCGCCGCTCTCCGCCAAGGCCCGCGCCGAGGTCGACTATCTGTTCGATCGCCTCGCCAAGCTCGACGCCCGCGCCAAGGCGGCGTGAGGTTGAGGACTGGGTGTTGGGGATAGTGGCCCCTCACCCTGGCCCTCTCCCCGCAGGCGGGGAGAGGGAATTGCACCGCGCCAGCTCGGCTCGTGGGCGCAATTTTCCTGTCCTCATCCTGAGGTGCGAGCGATAGCGAGCCTCGAAGGACCGCTTGCCGCGAGCGGATGAGGTCATGCGAGACCGGGAAGGCGGAGACATTCCCTCTCCCCGCCTGCGGGGAGAGGGTTAGGGTGAGGGGTCTCTGACCGTCGTCACGGACCAGATCCAGCTGTCCGGCAGATGACCGCGGCATTGAAAGAAAGGGGACAGTGCCATGGTCGACATGATCCCCGTCACGCCGTCGATCCGGCTGCACCCCGACGACATCACCGTCACCTTCGTGCGCGCCTCCGGGCCCGGCGGTCAGAACGTCAACAAGGTGTCGACCGCCTGCGAGCTGCGCTTCAATCTCGCAGGCTCCAATCTCCCCGAGGAGGTGAAGGCGCGCCTCGTGCCGCTGGTCGGCTCAAGGCTCACCAAGGACGGCGTGGTGGTGATCCAGGCCGATCGCTTCCGCTCGCAGGACATGAACCGTCAGGACGCACTGGAGCGCCTCGTCGAGTTCGTCCGCCGCGCCGCTGTCAGGCCGAAGCGCCGCATCGCCACCAAGCCGACCTTCGGCTCGAAGCAGCGCCGGCTGGAGGGCAAGTCGCTGCGCTCGGGGGTCAAGAAGATGCGGCAGGGCAAGCCCGGGCTGGATTGAGGGGCTGTCGCTCGCGGTGATTTCGCGAGCAAAGCTCGCTGCGCCGCCTGTGCTCTCTCACCCTCTTCGGCCCACTCTCTCCACCATCATGCCCGCCCTTGTGGCGGGCATCCACGACTTTGGAGCGGACAAGGCGTGGATGGCCGGCACAAGGCCGGCCATGACGACCTGAGAGTGTGAACCGCGGAGTGGATTTCCACCCCTCACACCAGCCCCGCCGCCTGGGCAATCCGGAACTGCCCGGCGAACGCTGCGTCCGCCGGCGCGGTCTCGGCCTCCATCCCCAGCACGTTGAACGCCGTCGCATAGCGCGCCGCCAGCGCCTCGCCGCCGACGATCAGCACCGGCCCCTCGACATCCGGCGCAAACGAGCGCGCCTCGGCGATCTCCGCTCCGATCAGCAGCCCCGACAGCCGTTCCGCCGTGGTCGCGGGGTCGAAATCGCCGAGCAGTCCGCCGGCGCGCAGCCGGAACAGCTTGCCGAGCAGGCCCGCGCCATGGTCGGCCATCCCCGCCACCACACCCGCCGAGAAGGCCTCGGCCGAAGGGCGGCGATCAGCCGTCGTCAGCCGCAGCACTGTATGGTCTTTCACCGCCGCGAAGATGTCGCCGGTCATGGCCGTGCGGAACCCCTCGATCCGGCCGGCGGTCACGCGCACCCATTTTGAATGGGTGCCGGGCATCACGGCGAGCCGCGTGCCCTCCAGCGCGAGGCCGGCGATCTGAGTCTCCTCGCCGCGCATCACGTCGGGCTCGCCGTCGCCGTGGCGGAACGACAGGCCGGTGACGAAGCCGATGGTGCGGCCGGCAGGCGTCACATGGCGCGTGAGCGCCCCCGCGAGTTCAGCCGCCCCGGCCG
The DNA here is from genome assembly GCF_005160265.1 of Phreatobacter aquaticus. Classification (NCBI taxonomy): domain Bacteria; kingdom Pseudomonadati; phylum Pseudomonadota; class Alphaproteobacteria; order Hyphomicrobiales; family Phreatobacteraceae; genus Phreatobacter; species Phreatobacter aquaticus. The sequence continues at coordinate 2,060,123 of NZ_CP039865.1, forward strand.
GGCAGGGCAGATAGGGCGTCTCCACCCAGCCTGTGCGGCTGGTCACCATGCCCGACGCGATGATCGGCAGGCGGCCAGGGCGGCCTTCCCAACTCGCGACCGTCTGGTCGAGAACGGACTCGAACCCGCGGTCCTGAACCGACAGCAAGCCATGCGGCCCATCGACGCGCCCGACGATGGCGCCGCTTTCGTCCATCAGGGCCGCACGAAACGAGGTTGTGCCCCAGTCCACGCCAATCAGAACACCCTTGTCGCTCACCAGACTTATCCCCTGTCCTCTGGTCGATTCCGCCACGGTATGGGCCTCCTGCGTCGGGGCCTCTTGCGTGGGGACCCGACGCTATCCTAACGCTCGGGGAGCTGCACTCCGCCGATCCGCCCCTTGAGCCCGCCGAAGCGTCCGCACCCATGTCCCATGATCTTGCCGTAGCCCGCGCCGCGACCCTCCAGCCGATCGCCGCGATCGCCGACAAGATCGGCATACCCTCATCCGCGCTCGATCCCTATGGCAAGCATATCGCCAAGCTCGACGAAGAGTTCCTCGCGGGACTGAAAGATCGGCCCGATGGCCGCCTCGTGCTGGTCACCGCCATCAATCCGACGCCCGCCGGCGAGGGCAAGACCACCACCACGATCGGCCTGGGTGACGGTCTCAACCGCATCGGCAAGAGGGCGGTGATCGCGCTGCGCGAACCCTCCCTCGGGCCGGTCTTCGGCACCAAGGGCGGCGCGACCGGCGGCGGCAAGGCGCAGGTCCTGCCCATGGAGGCGATCAACCTCCATTTCACCGGCGATTTCCACGCCATCACCTCGGCGCACAATCTCCTGTCGGCGCTGATCGACAATCACATCCACTGGGGCAATTCGCTCGGCTTCGACACCCGCCGCATCGTCTGGCGGCGCGTGCTCGACATGAACGACCGCGCGCTGCGTCAGCTGGTGGTCGGTCTCGGCGGCGCGCCCAATGGCTTCTCCCGCGAGGACGGCTTCGACATCACGGTGGCCTCCGAGGTCATGGCCTGCTTCTGCCTGGCCGACGGCCTCGCCGATCTCGAGGCCAGGCTCGCCCGCATCGTCGTCGGCTATACCCGCGCCAAGAAGCCAATCACGGCTGGCGAACTCAATGCGGCCGGCGCCATGACCGTCCTGCTCAAGGATGCGATCCGGCCGAACCTCGTGCAGACCATCGAGGGTTCGCCGGCTCTGATCCATGGCGGCCCCTTCGCCAATATCGCCCATGGCTGCAATTCGGTGATCGCGACGCGCGCAGCGCTCAAGCTCGGCGATTACGTGGTGACAGAGGCCGGCTTCGGCGCCGATCTCGGCGCGGAGAAATTCTTCGACATCAAGTGCCGCAAGGCGGGCCTCAAGCCCGAGGCCGTGGTGCTGGTGGCAACCGTTCGCGCCCTCAAGATGAATGGCGGCGTCGCCAAGGCCGATCTCGCCCGCGAGAACCTCGATGCGCTGTCGAAGGGCATCGTCAATCTCGGCCGTCACGTGAAGAACCTGCGCTCCTTCGGCGTGCCGGTGATCGTGGCGATCAACCATTTCACCACCGACAGCGAGGCCGAGCACGCGCTGATCGCCCGCATCTGCGCCGACGATTACGGCGTGGAGGCCGTGCAGTGCCGCCACTGGGCCGATGGCGCGGCGGGCGCCGAGGAACTGGCCCGCAAGGTCGTGGCGCTCTGCGAGGGTGGCACGGCGGCCTTCAAGCCGATCTATCCGGATGTGATGCCGCTCGCCGACAAAATCCGCACCATCGCGACGTCGATCTATGGCGCGGCGGATGTGGCCATTTCCTCGAAGGCCGCAGCCGATCTCCAGGCTTTCGAGGCTGCGGGCTACGGCAATCTGCCCATCTGCATGGCCAAGACCCAATATTCCTTCTCGGCCGATCCGACCTTGCTCGGCGCGCCCTCGGGCCATGTCGTGCCGGTGCGCGAGGTGCGCCTCTCAGCCGGCGCCGGCTTCGTGGTGGCGATCTGCGGGGACATCATGACCATGCCGGGCCTGCCAAGGCTTCCGGCGGCAGAGGCGATCCACATCAACGCCGAGGGCCAGATCGAGGGCCTGTTCTGAGGTGGCGGCGACGCCCGAACTCTGACGCCCCACCCTATCCCTCCCCGCAAGCGGGGAGGGATAGGGTGGGGCCTTTACCCCGCGCTCGGGTGCCATCCCGGCTCAAATCCATCGCGCAGAACAGCAACCATCGTCGGCGGCGTCAGCACGCTGACCTCGCCAGCCGGAAGCGCAACCGCGTCGCCATAGCCAGCAAACGACCAGGGCAGCGCCCGTCTGTTTCTCATCGCGAAGGCCCGGCCACCCACTGCGAACATCGCCCCATCCGGCAGATCAGCCGCCGTCCCCCGGTGCGCGCGCTGCGTCAGCCCGTCCACCCGCTCTGTCTGCAGCAGCGCGTCCATCTCGGGTGCTTTCGGCGGCTGTGATAGCCCCTTCGCCCGCGCCCAGTTCGCGGCGAACCTGACAGCATCGGCCCGCCGGCATTCGAAACAGGGGCGGTGCCCCGCGGCCAGCGCCGTCACTTCGTCGAGAAAGAACAGTTCGGTATAGCCGCGCCCCATCAGTGGGCGGCGTTTACGGCCCTTGAAGGCCAGCACGCAGCAGAGCCATTGATCGGAGGCCCAGGCGCGGGCCTTGAGCGTGCCATCGTCGCGATGGAACCGGCCGCCGCGATTGCCATACATCGTGCCGCGATCGGCAACCGCGTGGATGGCCCCGAAGGGATCGACGCGGTTGCGGAGCGGCATGGCCGTCAGAAGCGATTGCCGCCGGGCGGATCGCCGGCTTCACGCCGGCCACCGCCGAACAGGCTCTCGAAGAAGTTCGGCTGCGGTGGCGGGGGCGGCGGCGCCAGAACCACCGGCTCGGCCGGCGGCCGGTCGGCGGCGCGCACGACGCGAACGGGAGCTGCACCCGGCACATCATAGCTGTAGATGTCGTCGCGGAACTGCACCGTGCCGTCGGGCGCGGCCCAACCGGTCATGTAGACCCAGGCCACCGGCACCGGCTGGGTCAGCCTGACATCCTTGCGCTGGGTCTGGGTCATCTCGGCATCGACGCGCGACCGTTCCCAGCCCTGCGGCGCCAGCAGCCACGTCACGAAGTCGTTGACGTCGCCAACGCGCACGCAGCCGGACGAGAAATAACGGGCTTCCGAATTGAACAGCCGGCGCGACGGCGTGTCATGCATGTAGACGGCTTCGCGGTTCGGCATGTCGATGCGCACGCGCCCCAGCGAATTGCCGACGCCGGGATCCTGGCGCAGCGTGTAGTTCACCGCCTGCTCGGTCTGCCAGTTGATCGAGGCGGGGTTCACCTCATTGCCGTTGCGGTCGAGCATGCGCACGCGCATGGAGGCCAGCGTCGCCGGATTGCGCCGCATCTTCGGAATGATGTCGCGGCGGATGATCGAGGTCGGGATCGTCCAGGTCGGGTTGAAATTGACGACCGTCAGCCGGGTCTCGACCATCGGCGAGGCATGTTCGGGCTTGCCGACGATGACGACATGGCGGCGGCGCACGATCGAGCCTTCGACCGCCTCGGCGGCGGCGGCGGGAATGTTGACCACCACATAGCGCGGGCCAAAGGCGAAGCGGCTGTCGGCCAGCCGCTCGAGCGACTTTTCCAGCGCCGTGATGCGGCTCTGCACGGGAATGTTGAGCTGGCGGATGGTCGGGGCGGTGACCGCGCCGGAGGCGAGATGGCCGACGCGCCGCTGGAAGCGCTTCACCGCCTCGACGGTCACGTCGTCGAACAGGGGACCGGGCGACTGGTTGAGATCCAGATCACCCTCGATAGCGAGCCGCTGCTTGAGGGCAACCACCAGCGGGCCGGTCGACCCCTTGGCGATGCGCGGCGTCGAGGTCGGCAGCGCGCCCCATCCGCCGCGCTGGGCGATCTGGCGATAGCGGGCAAGTGCGCCCTGGGTCATCGCGATGGTCTGCGGGCCGTAGGTCGGCTGCGGATCGGTCGACAGCGCGGTGACGCGCGGAGCCGGCGGCGGCGTCGGACGGCGCGGGCGGGCGACCTGGGCGGCGGGGGGCGTGGGCTGGCCTGAGGCGGCAGGTGCAGTCGGGGCAGCGGCCGGATCGGCGGGTGCTGCGGGAACGGCCGGGGCCGCCGGAGTACTGACTGCCGGAGCTGGCGCCTGCACTGTCGGTTCGGCTGGCGTCTGGGCCATCGACCCCGTCGCGACCAGTGCCAGAGCTGCGCCGATGAGCGCTGCCGGGATGCGCGGTGAGGATCGATGGGTCATAGCGCTCAGTCATGCCTCCGCAGAATGTCGATTTGTTTGCGCAAATCCGGCGCTATGTTTCAACCGCGAACCGTGTCTCGCACGCGGATTTGACCGTTCCGTGGCGGAAAGGCCGCAATAGTGCTGGCCTTCTTGCGGCTCACCGCGTGTTCGCCGCCCGCGCCATCGCCGCGACCAGGCTCTCCGGGATCGGCACGGGCCGGCGCGTCGCGGCATCGACATAGACGTGGACGAAATGGCCGTGGGCCAGCGTCTCGGCGCCGCCCTTCTGGAACACACCGATCTCGTAGCGCTGACTGGAGCGCCCGGCATCGGCGAAGCGGAGGCCAACCTCCAGCGGCTCGGGATAGCTTGCGGGCGCGAAATAGGAGCAGCGCGTGTCGACCACGAGGCCCATCCATGAGCCGCCAACCGGCTCCAGCCCTGCCTCGCCGATCAGGAACGCGTTCACCGCCGTGTCGAAATAGGAATAATAGACGACATTGTTGATGTGGCCGTACTGGTCGTTGTCCGACCAGCGGGTCTGGATATCGGAGAACCAGACGAAGTCGCTGCGGGGGCGGGGAACGGGACGCTGGGTCATGGCGGGCTCGATGACGACAAGGTTCTGTCGAGCCAAGCCGATCCCGGCCGATTTGGGAAGCGCCCTCGTCAGGCCGCGACGGGCGCGATCGGCACGGATGCCGGATCAAGCGGGCGCAGGTTCGGCTCGCGCCAGCCGAGACGCGCTTCCGGCGTCATCAGATGGTCGCGGCTCCAGAACGCGAAAATGCTGTCCTTGTGGCCGAGATCGCTGTCGACAAAGCCGTTGACCAGCGCCAGCAGCGGCTCGCCCCCATGGGTCTCGACATGGCGGGCCGCAGCCCAGATAAAATACATCGTCACGGTCTCGTGGTAGCCGCGCATGTCCGTATTCACATTGCCGAGCGAGACGTTGTAGGCGCGGATGCCGTCGCGCAGCAGCGGCTTGGCCGCTTCCTCCCCAAAGGTCCAGACGAACCACAGGCCGGTCGCCAGATGGCCCTGATGGGTCCATTCGGCGAAGGGCAGGGTCAGCGTGCGAAAGCGCTCGACCACCGAGAGAACGTCTGTCTCGCTGCCATAGGGCTGGAAGCGCTTGCCCGGTGTGTCCATGCCCATGGGATGAATGCCTGTTTCAGCAGTGACGATCCGGAGATCGTATCGGATAATTTTCGGCGCTGAAATCCAAAATCCGCAATTCGAGCGGTCAAATCAGGCCCTGTCTTCCGGCACCGCCGGCTTGCTGGGAAACACGATCAGGCGGGTCATGCCGAAATTCACGACGAACGACATGCCGATCGGCACGATGGCCGCAAGCCCGAGCGGCAGATAGCGCACGGCCAGAAGGAAACTCGCCACTTCCACGGCCAGTCCGAGAACCCCTGAGGCGACGAAACGGCCATAGGTGGCAAGCGACAGGCGGCGGCCGCTCTCGGCTGCGAATGTGGTCAGCGAGTTCAGGACGTAGGAATTCGACACGGCCACGACCCAGCCGAGGAATTTGGCGAAGCCCAGCGCGGTGTCGCTGGTGGCGAGCCCCAGCGGGACCAGCACCAGAAAGGTCATGCCGACGGTGATGGCATAGTTGACCACGCCGTTGAGCGCGCCGACCACTGCGAAGGACGCCATCTTCGGGCCTTCGCGCAAAAGGGCACGCAAGAAGCCGCCGCCGGTGCTGGTTGTTCTGCTGTCGTTCATCATCGGGCTGTCATTACATGGTTTCAGTAGCTCTGGCAGCCACATCCGTGTTTCGCATTTTTCACGGGCTGTGGCCCCGCCAGGCAGTGTGTCGATCTCTTGAGTTGCGGCCTGGAGGCCGTCAGTACCATGACCATCAATAACGGGCGTGTGATTGCCTTCCCCGGTGCCGAGGCCCAGCCCTTTGGCCTGACCATCGTGGTACCGGCCTATAACGAGGCCGAGGCCCTGCCGCACACCCACCAGAAGCTGCTCGCCTTCGCCCGTTCGCTGAAGGAGAAGCGCGGGCTGGCCGTCGAGATCCTCTATGTCGACGATGGCTCCCGCGACGGCACGCTGGCGGTCGCCAACGCGCTCGCCGCCGATGGCGCGGATGTCCAGGTCCTGTCCTTCTCGCGCAATTTCGGCAAGGAGGCGGCGCTTCTCGCCGGCCTCGACAATGCCCGCTATGGCGCCGTGATCTTCATGGATGCCGACGGCCAGCATCCGACTTCGATCGCCGAGACCCTGGTCTCGCGCTGGCTCGACGACGGCTATGACGTCGCCTTCACCTACAAGGCGCATCGCCGCGACGAGCCGAAGCTGCGCACCCTGTTCGTCAATGCCTTCTACGGGCTGGTCAATTCCGGCGTGCGGCACAAGATCCCGGCCGATGCCGGCGACTTCCGCCTCTTGTCGCCCCGCGCTGCCGCGGCGCTGCGCCAGTTGCCGGAGCGTGGCCGCTTCTTCAAGGGCCTGTCGAGCTGGGTCGGCTTCCGCCAGATCGGTGTTCCATACGAGCCCGATCCGCGCCTGCAGGGCGAGGCGAAATGGAGCTTCCTCGGCCTGCTCGCCTTCTCCATCGAGGGGCTGACCTCGTTTTCCATCGTGCCGCTGCGCATGGCGAGCCTGTTTGGCGCCGTGCTGGCGACCTTCGCCTTTCTCTATGGCCTGGTGATCGTCATCGAGACGCTGGTCTTCGGCCACAACGTGCCGGGCTATCCCTCGCTGTTCGTCGGCATGATGTTCATCGGCGGCGTCCAGCTCCTGATGATCGGCGTGCTCGGCGAATATATCGGCAAGATCCTCTCCGAGATGAAGGGCCGCCCGGTCTATCTGGTCGGTGAGCAATCCCTGAAGCGCGCCAGCGAGCAGCCGGCATCCGAGCGCGGCCAGTCGACCAAATCCGGCGAATGAAGCGCCTGATCCTCTGCGCGGATGATTATGCGCTGGCGCCGGGGGTCTCGCGGGCGATCCGCGAGCTCGCCGGGACGGGACGGTTGAACGCAACCTCCGTGATGACGCCGGGCCCTGATCTCGGCCCCGAGGCCGAAGCACTGACGGCCATCGCGCCGCCCGGCTTCGAGATCGGCCTGCATGTCACGCTGACCGGCGGGCTCAGCCCCCTGACGCGCCCGGCGCTGCCGCACTATTTCGGCCTCGGCGGCCTGATGGCCCGCTGCTTCGCGCGCCGCATCAAGGCCTCGGTTATCGAGGACGAGGTCGAGGCGCAGTTCCAGGCCTTCCTCGAGGCGTTCGGCCGCGCGCCGGATTTCGTCGATGGACACCAGCACGTCCACCTCCTGCCGGTCGTGCGGCCGATCGTGGTCGCGGCCTGCCGCCGCCATGCACCGAAGGCCTGGTTGCGCCAGTGCGCCGGCGTCGGCGGCACCGGCCGCGGACCGAAGGGGCAGATCCTCGCAACCCTCTCGTCGGGCCTGAAGCATGATGCCCGCACCGGTGGCTTCGCCACCAATCCGGCCTTTTCGGGCGCCTATGATTTCCGCAAGGCGGCGGCCTTTCCCGATCTCTTCCCGCGCTTCCTGGACCGGCTGCCCGACGGCAGCCTGGTCATGGTCCATCCGGGCCATGTCGACGAGGACCTGACCCATGTCGATCCCGTTCATGGCCCGCGCGCGATCGAATATGCCTATCTCGCCGGGGACCGGTTTCCCCGCGATCTCGCGGCTGCCGGCTTCACATTGCGCTGATCGGCCGGCGCCTGCTTGGAACCACGCCACGGATCGGCCATAACTCGCCGCAACAAGGCAGGCCATGGCACGCTTCTTCTTCAACCGCAGAGGTCAGGACCCGGACACCGCCGACGCCTCGCGCCGGCTGACCCGCGACGTCCGTGAGATCCTGGCGTTGACCGAGGATGACGGCGTGACGGTCAGCGAGATCGCCTGCTCCCATCCCGAATGCGGCGATGCCGAAACGGTCATCCTGATCATGCGGCTGGGCAAGCGCACCGAGGCGGTGAAAGTTCTGAAGCCGATGGCGCAAGTCGGCCTCGACGATCTCCGTCACGCGCTCGTCAGCGCCGTGCCGTGAATGCCCTCTTCCCTTACCGGGCGGCACGTGGTCCTTAATTCCCACGAATCGTGCCGTTGATCCGCCTTCCAGCCAGTTTCCGGGGTCCTTCATGCTGCCCATCGCCATCACTGCCGGCGTTGCCGATGTCGCCATCATCGGCGCGAGGCTCGCCGGCCTGATCGACCTGCCGCCCTATATCTTCGTGCTGATGATCGCGGCCGCCGCCGCGGCCTATCTCAGCCGGCAGTCCTCGACACTGATCCGCGGCATTATCGGCTTCCTGCTGGTCTGGCATCTCGCGTCCGTCGGCATCCTGATCCTCAAGGAAGCCGGTGCCTTGCCGGCTGGTCTTGCGCCCTATCTGCCGACGCGCGCCAGCGTCCTGCTCTCGGCGATCTTCGCCATCGTGGTCTATGGCCTGAGCTTCGTCGGCACGATCAGGCAGATCGCCAAGCTCGCGGACCCGTTCTTCGAGACGCGCGACATCGGCGAACTGCGGTTGCCGTTCGGCGTCACGTTCCGCGTGCAGGAGCGCTACATCGCCCATGCCCTGCTGTTCGTGCTGCTGGCGATCAACATCGCGCAGGTTCTGGCAACCGTCCTGCTCAACCAGTGGAACAACCGCTTCTACACCGCGCTGCAGGAGAAGGCGGAAGCGACCTTCTGGATCGAGCTGCGCTATTTCACCGTGGTCGCCTTCCTGTGGGTGATCCTGGCGGTCTACGAGCTCTATCTCACCCAGTACACGCAGATGCGCTGGCGCCGCTGGATGACCGGCCGGCTCACCGGCCACTGGCTCGACCAGGGCGCCCATTACCGCATGCGCCTTGCCGGCGGACAGGCCGACAACCCCGACCAGCGCATTGCCGAAGACGTCCGCATGTTCACCTCCAACACGCTGGACCTGGTGATCCGCTTCTTCTCGGCGATCCTGTCGCTCTATGCCTTCGTGCTGATCCTCTGGGGCCTGTCGGCCAGTTTCAAATACCAGGTCTGGGGCATCAACCTGGAGACGATCCCGGGCTATCTCGTCTGGGCCGCGCTGTTCGTTGCTGTCTTCGGCACGATTTGCGCCCATTTCATCGGCCGCTCGCTCATCGGCATCAACTTCCTGCGCCAGCGTTACGAGGCCGATTTCCGCTATAGCCTGGTCCGCGTCCGCGAGAATGACGAGCAGATCGCACTGCTGAAGGGCGAAGAGGCCGAGCGTCAGGGGCTGGCCGCGCGCTTCACCAAGGTCGTCGCCAACTGGTTCGACTACATGAAATATACCAAGCGGCTCACCTGGTTCACGACCTTCGTCAACCAGGCCTCCGTGATCTTCCCCTTCGTGCTGCTGGCGCCGGCCTATTTCTCGGGCGCCGTGCCGCTGGGATCGCTCACCCAGACCGCCGGCGCCTTCGGCCGGGTCGAGGGCGCGCTGCTCATCTTCACCAACCTCTATTCGACGCTCGCCGACTACAAGTCGGTCATCGACCGCCTCACCGGCTTCGAGCGCTCGGCCGATGACGTGAAGGTGCCGCCGGCATCCGCCATCGCCTTCGAGAAAAACGGCGAAACGCTCGACCTCGCCGATCTGACCGTCACGCTGCCGGACGGCACGCCGCTGGTCGGTGCCGCCGCGCTGAGCGTCGGCAAGGGTGAGCGCGTCCTGGTGACGGGTCCTTCGGGCTCGGGCAAGTCGACCTTGTTCCGGGCCATTGCCGGCATCTGGCCGCATGGCGCGGGCAAGGTCAGCGCGCCGACCGGTGGCGACGTCATGTTGCTGCCGCAGCGGCCCTATTTCCCGGTCGCGACCTTGCGTGATGCCGTGACCTATCCGGCGGAGCGTGGCGCCTATTCCGACGCCGAGATCGTCAAGGCGCTGGCGGCGGTCAACCTGCCCGCCCTCACCACCCGCCTCGACGAGGACGCGGCCTGGCACCAGATGCTGTCGGGCGGCGAACAGCAGCGCCTCGCCATGGCGCGGGCCCTGCTCTCGAAGCCCGACTGGCTGTTCCTCGACGAGGCGACGGCGGCGATCGACGAGGTCGGCGAGGCCAATCTCTACACGACCATCCGCGAATGGTTGCCGGGCGCGACCATCGTCTCGATCGGCCACCGCTCCACGCTGGCCAATTTCCACGACCGGCGCATTCACCTGACCAAGGGCGAGGACGGCCTGCACGCGGCGGCCGATGCGCCGCTCATGGCGCTGGCCAAGGGCTGAGGAGAAGAGGGCCTGGCCTGCGCGCGCCTTCAGCCGCTTCTGCTAGCTCGCGCGGTCTCTCCATTTCGTCGTGGCCTGGCTCTTGTCCCGGCCATTCACGACTTGTGGCATTGAAAGACGTGGATGCCCGCCACGAGGGCGGGCATGACGATGGATGGATGCTGCCGGGTTGGGGGAGACGCTCCCCGCTATCGGTCCCAGACGTCCTATTGCCGTAACAGGCCCGCCGCCTCAGAACGCCGGTTCGAGCGTCACCGTGCCGCGCACGCCGGTCATCACCATGCCGCGCGTGCCATGGGGGCGCCACTTGTTGGCGCCCTGGATCGCCCAGAAGATCGCGCGCTCCTGGGCGTCGACCGGCTGGCCACAGCGCTTCTCGACGAAGTTCAGCGGCCCGAACCGCAGGTCGTTGATCCCGGGCCGGCGAAAATCGGCATGAACCGGATTGCAGCCACCGAAGCCACTCATCCTGAGATTGCCTGAGAAGGTGAAGATCGGGCGATCGCTCGCCGCCGGCCGCTGGCCATTGACGCTCACCACCGCCAGCCGGATGTCGGCTGGAAAACGCTGGTACATCATGATGTCGGCGCGGCTCGGCGGGCGTGGCCGTGCCGGTTCCCGGCGGCGCGTCTGTGCCTCCGCAATCGAACTTGCGGCAAACACGAGGAGGGTCGCGAGGGCAAGACAGGCGGGCGCGCGTCTGGTCATGACCAAACCGTTTATTCAGCCCGGCGCCGTCCCGCAAGCAGCTCGCGTCAGCCAGCCTTGAGCATCGGATCCTTCGCCCAGGCTTCGCGCTTGCGATAGATGGTCGACGGGCTGATCTCCAGCGCCGCTGCGGCGCGCGACAGATTGCCGTCGAAGGCTGCGAGCGCCTCCTCGATGATGCGCCGTTCCTGCACCCAATAGGGTTCCACCGTTCCGCGCGTCAGCGCGATGGGCTGCACCGCTGCCCGTTCAGTCGCGCTCTCATAGGACCCGTGGGCCAGCGCCAGCGGCAGCATGGGCGCGGTCACCCAGTCGCCGTCATGCATCACGACCAGGCGGCGCATGACATTCTGCAGCTGGCGGACATTGCCGGGCCAGGGGAAGGCCTGGATGATCTTCTCCGCCGCGATGTCGAAGCCATGGAAATGCCGGCCCTCTTCCTCGGCGAAGCGCGCGAGGAAGGCGCGGGCCAGCGCCAGCACGTCCTCGCCGCGCTCGCGGAGCGGCGGCAGGTGAATCGGCAGCACGCAGAGCCGGTAATAGAGGTCCTCGCGGAACCGTCCGGCCGCCACATCGGCCAGCGGATCGCGGTTGGTCGCGCAGACGAAGCGGACGTCGACCTGACGGATACGCGTGTCGCCGACGCGCCTGACCTCGCCGGTCTGGATGAAGCGCAGCAGCTTGGTCTGCAACGCCAGATCCATCTCGCAAATCTCGTCGAGGAACAGCGTGCCGCCATCGGCGAGCTCGGCGGCGCCGGTCCGGTCCTCGGTCGCGCCGGTGAAGGCGCCCTTCACATGGCCGAAGATCTCGCTCTCGATCAGGTCCTTGGGGATCGCGCCGCAATTCAGCGCGACGAACCGGCTTGCCTCCCGGCCCGAGCGATCATGCAGCGCCTGCGCGGTCACTTCCTTGCCGGTACCGCTCTCGCCGGTGACGAAGACCGGCGCGCGCGACGGCGCGATGCGGCGAATCTGATCATAGACCTCGGCCATGGCCGGTGAGGAGCCGATGAATCTCTCGAAGTCGCGGTCGGACGCGGCTTCGGTGCGGCGGGGAACAGGCTGTGCGGCGGGCTGGTCGGCCAGATGGGTTTCCAGGCGGCGGATGAGGTCGGTGGCGGCCACCGGCTTGATCAGCATGTCGGTCGCGCCGGCGCGCATGGCCTCCACGGCGCTTGTCATCGAGCCAATGGCGCTGGTGGCGAGGATCGGTCCCTCAAAGCCGGCAAGGCGGATCGCCTCGATGATGGCAGGCGAGGCCAGCCGTCCGGTGTCGAGGCAGGCGATCACGGCATCGGGCCAGTGCCTGTCGAGGGCTGCCAGCGCCTGATCCGTGTCGCCAGCCTGTTGGCAAGCGCCAAGGCCAACGAGAGAGCTTGCCATCAAGCGCCGCGCGGCCGGGTCGGCATCGACGATCAGGAAATGACGCAAACGATCATGTGCGGGCTCTTGCGAACCCATGGCAGGCTTCATGGCCGGGCGACCCCTCACGCGGACCGTAACTCAATGTACGGCGCGACTGTGAGGGAACAGGGTAAACGGGAGGTTTCATTCGGCCGAGGTCCCGGCCAAAGGTTGCAGGGAGCCAAACGGCAAAACGGGCCCGCGCGGTGAGCGCGGACCCGTTGATGCGGCGGGCCGAGGGGGGCTTTGTCCCGCCGTTGCTACCGGCTTAATCGCTCAGAGGCGGTTCGGACCCTGGCCCGGACCGCGGTTGCCCTGTCCATCCGGACCCTGGCCACCGCCCCAGCCGCGACCCCAATGGCCGCCGCCCTCGTGACCGTGACCCCAGTCGCGGCCTTCGCCGCGCATGCCGCCCATGCCACCCATCATCATGCCTCGGCCGCGCGACATCATGCGGTCGACACGGGCTTTCTGGCTGGCGTCGAGGCTCGCATAGAGTGGCTGGGCCGCGTCGGCGATCTTCTTCATGGTGGCGGCGCCTTCGGCCATCCGCTCGGCGGCGGTCCGGAGGCGCTGCACCGGATCGACCTGCTGCTGGGCATTGCGCATCTCGCGCCGCTGCTGCATGCGCTGGAAGCGCTGGTTGGCGGCTTCGCGCAGGGCTGCCTCAAGCGCCGGCCAGTGCTTTTCCTGGTCGGGCGTCAGCCGCAGCATGGCCTTCATCGCGGCCATCCGGCCGTCGAGGAACGCGGCGCGATCTTCCGGTGACAGACGCTCGAAACGACCGCCGGGTCCGCCGCCGGGGCCACCCTGGCCCTGCGGACCGGGCTGTGCGATGGCGACTGCGCCGACGAGCAGGCTGGCGATGACCGCCGCACCGATAATGCTCTTCTTCATGGACATGACCTCCATTGGTGCCGCCCAGGGCGGCGATGAGGTCAGGTTACGCCCGTGCAGTCCGCCACCCCAGTTAAACTTCGTCCATGTGGCGGCATGCTGCGAAGGATGCGGTCAGGCCTGGGGCTTCGGCTCGTCGGCGGGTTTCGGCGCAAACTTGTCGAACAGCTGTTCCAGTTGCGCCAGCTGCTGGTCCTGCAGGCCGCGGCCATGTTCGAACAACTGGCCGACTGTGGCGGTCCAGGTATCGGCGGCCTGCTGGCCGAGCGAGCGGGTGCCCGTGGCCTCGCCGGTCGGCGGACGCGTCAGGTCGCCGTTCAGCAAGGGGTTGGCGGCCTGCATGGCCTTGGCGAATTCCGCCATCTGCTCGAGGCCGGGTATGCCGCCGGCTGGCTTGGCGGCGCCGGGGACACCGCCCATGAAGCTGGAGAACATGCCCATCATGCCGCCGAGCGGGTCGGCCGGCTGCTGGCTCTGGGCCCCGGTGAACGGCGACATGGCGGCCGCCAGCAATTGCCCGAGCGGGTTCTTGCCGTCCATCGCCTGCTTCATCAGGCCGCTCATCAGGAGCGATGCCATGACCGGCATCATCTGCTTGGTCGCCTCCTGCCCGACGCCACTCATCGAAGCCGCCTGCTGGGCGATCGCCTGGGTCAGGTCGTTGGAGCCGAACACCTTGGCCATGACCTCCTGGCCCGCCTGCATCATGGCGGGACCCGCGGCCATCGGATTTTCCATCATCTTGGCGAAATCGGGCGCCTTGGCGAAGGTACCGAACAGACCGGCGACGTCGAGCGGTGATTGCACCGCGCGGTTCATGCCCATGGAGAAGGCGGGCAGCAGCGCGTCCATTGTCGCTTTGGTCTGCTCCGCGGACAGGCCGTAGACCTTGGCCATTCCCTCAAGGCCGGGGTTCTTCTGCACCTGAGCCAGGATGTCGGCGAGATTGAACATGGGCGGTGCTCCCCTGCGGCTATTGGTCTGTCATTGGCACCATCTAACCATGCCCCGCCCGATCCGTCACGCGCCGGCGGTCGCAGCCTTGCCACTGGTGAACGGCGAGTTGGCGCTGGGTGGCCCGGCCGGCATGGGCGGTTCGTCCGGAGGCCTCTGGCCCAGCCTGTCGATCACCCGGTAGCAGATGAGGATGGACGCGATGCCAAACACGATGCCACCGACCGCCTGTCCCGCGATGATGCCCTCGGCCCCGTGGGCGGGCCCTGCGATCCAGGCGCCGGCCATGGCGAAGGGAACGGTGCCAATGGTGGCGCGCGCCCAGTTGAACACGGTGGAATAGGTCGCGAAGCCGAGATTGTTGAAGGCGGCATTGGCCACGAAGACCGCGCCGTTGAACGCCCAGGCGAGTGCCGCATAGACACAGAAGAACCGGATCACCGCTGCAGCCTCGCCGGTCGCGCCGAACAGGTGGACGATCGGCCCCGACAGCGCGAACAGGATCAGCCACACCGCCAGACCGTAGAGGGCGATGAATGTCAGGGAATCGGTCAGCGTCTGGCGCACGCGGGGAAACAGCCTGGCGCCGACATTCTGGCCCATGATCGGGCCGACCGAGCCCGACAGGGCGAAGAAGGCACCGAACGCCACCGGCACCAGCCGGCCGAGCACGGCCCAGCCGGCGACAGCGCCGTCGCCGTAGCGGGCGATCATGGCGGTGACGATCGAATTGCCAAGCGGTGTGGCGAGGTTCGTCAGGATGGCCGGCACGGCGATCCTGGCAAGGGGCTTGAGGTCGGAAATGACATGGGCCGGGGTCGCCCGGCTGGTCAGCTTGTGAACGCGCACGACCGAGTGCCAGCCGAGCGCCAACATGGCGAGCCTGGAGATCACCGAGGCAATGGCCGCGCCATCGACGCCGAGCCCGAAGCCGAAGATCAGGATCGGATCGGCAATGGCGGTGACGATCCCGCCGGCAAGCGTCACCCACATGGCGCGCTTGGCATCGCCCGCGGCTCTCAGAATGCTCGAATACATCATGCCGAGGCCGAGAAACACGGTGGCCGGCATCACCATCCAGAGGAAGCGGTCGGCAATGGCGTGGGTGCGGCCGGCCGCGCCGAGTGTCGTCAGAAGCCAGCCCGAGACAGGCAGCATGCCGAGGCTGATGGCGGTCATGGCGATGGCGACAAGCACCAGGCTCGACGTCGCGAGCTGGCGGGCACGGTGGCGGTCGCCGGCGCCCAGTGCCCGGGAGACCAGGGCCGTACCGGCAATCGACAGGCCGATGCCGAAGGACGTCAGGAAGAACAGAACCGTCCCGGCATAGCCGATGGCCGCGGCCAGTTCCTGTTCGCCGAGCTGGGCGATGTAGAAGAGATTGAGGAGGTCGACGAAGAAGATCGACACCAGCCCGATCGAGCCCGTGACCGTCATCTCGACGACGTGGCGCATCGTCGAGCCCTGCGTGAACTTGGCCGGCGGCGGGGTGCTCATCCGGAAAACCTCGTCTCGTCGGACAGGACGTCCTCCGCTTCGGCATTGAGGGGCGTGGCGCGCCGGACCGGCTCGGTCAGCGGCGCCGGCATGAATTGCGGGTGCATGAGATGGCTTCCGGCGGCGGGCCCTTCCTGCTGCTGCAGGATGAGACGCTTGGCGTCGCGCTTGCGCAGGTCGACCATCACATCCTCGGCGCGGGTCTGATCGATCCCGAGTTCGACCAGCGCCTCCCGTCCGAACACGAGCGCGCTCTCGAACAATTCGCGCGTCTCGAAATCGACGCCGGCCTTGCGCAGCGCGATGGTGTGAGCCCGGTCATAGGATCGGACATAGAGCTTGGCGAATGGGAATTCCGACTTGATCAGCTCGACGATCTTGTCGGCCGCCTCGCGCTTGTCGACGCAGACGCAGATGAGCCGGGCCCTGCCGGCGCCGGCTGCGCGCAGCACGTCGAGCCTGGTGCCGTCGCCGTAATAGATGCGAAAGCCGAAGGTCGCGGCGGCCTGGATCATCTCCACGTCATTGTCGATGATGGTCACTTCGGCGCGCTCGGCCAGCAGCATCTGCGACGTGACCTGGCCGAACCGGCCGAAGCCGATCACCAGCACCTCGCCGCGCACATCGCTGTAATCCTCGTCAGGCTCGTCGGCCTTGGCCTTGCCGCGCTCCAGCATCCATTCCCCGAGCTTGTAGAGGAACGGATTGATCGCCATCGACAGGACGACCAGCGCCACCAGGATCGAGGAATGCTGGCCTGTCAGAATGCCGGCCGACTGGGCCGCGGCATAAAGCACGAAGCCGAACTCGCCCGATTGGGCCAGCAGGAGCCCCACGCGCACCGCCTGCGGGTGGTCGTGGCCGAACAGGCGCATGATCCCGTACATGACGACGGTCTTGAGTGAGAGCAGCAGCACCAGCGCGATCGCGATGCGCCACCAGGCGGCGGCCACCACCGACAGGTCAATGGTCATGCCGACCGACATGAAGAACAGGCCCATCAGGATGCCGCGGAACGGCTCGATATCGGCCTCGAGCTGATGGCGGAAGTTCGATTCGGCGAGGAACACGCCGGCCAGGAACGCGCCCATCGCCATGGACAAGCCCGCATAGTCCATCAGCGCGGCGGCCCCGACCACCACGAGAAGCGCCGCCGCCACCATGATCTCGCGGGCACCCCAGGTCGCCAGGAACCGGAACAGCGGATTGAGCAGATAGAGACCCGCCAGAACCACGGCGCCGACTGCGCCGATTGCCTTGGCCGCGGCGAGCCACCAGGCCTCGCCCGCCTGCGCCGGCAAGGGCGACAGGAGCGTCACCAGCAGAAGCAGCGGGATGACGGCGAGATCCTGGAAGATCGCCACCGCGAAGGCGCGTTCGCCATGGGGAGAATGCACTTCGCCGCGCTCTTCCAGCACCTGCATCATCACGGCGGTCGAGGAGATCGCGAGGCCAAGGCCGGCAATCAGCGAGGCCGACAGGTCCCGGCCGAAGGCAAACGGCACCCACATCACGACCAGGCCGGTGAGCACGACCTGCGCGCCGCCGAGCCCGAATATGTCCTTGCGCATCGACCAGACGCGCGACGGCTTCAGTTCCAGTCCGATGATGAACAGGAACATCACGATGCCCAGTTCGGCGATGGTGAGGATCGCTGCGGGATCGCGGAACAGGCCAAAGATCTGCGGGCCGATCAGGATGCCGGCGACCAGATAGCCGACAACCGAGCCGAGATTGATGCGCCGGAACAGCGGCACGGCGACGACCGCCGCACCGAGCAGAACAAGAGTGGGGGTCAGAAAAGCTGCGGCGGAATGTTCAGCCATGGGTCCGGAGCGTTCGGGGGAAAGAACCCTAATTAGGGTGCCTCCCTCCGCTCCGATACCCGAGGGATTTCACGAAGGTGCGACAGCCAGCCGCCGGCCTGTGGCTCAGCCCGTGCCGCCGACGGTGATCCGCTCCATCTTCAGCGTCGGCTGGCCGACACCGACCGGCACCCATTGGCCCGCCTTGCCGCACATGCCGATGCCGGTATCGAGGCTCATGTCATTGCCGATCATGGTCACGCGCTGCATGTCGGCGGGACCCGACCCGATCAGCATGGCGCCCTTGACCGGCGCGCCGATCTTTCCGTTCTCGATCCTGTAGGCTTCCGTACACTCGAACACGTATTTGCCCGACGTGATGTCGACCTGGCCGCCGCCGAAATTGACGGCATAGAGGCCGTTCTTCACGGAGGCGAGGATCTCCTCCTTCGAGTGGCTGCCGCCCAGCATGTAGGTATTCGTCATGCGCGGCATGGGCACATGGGCATAGCTCTCGCGCCGGCCATTGCCCGTGGCCTTGACGCCCATGAGCCGGGCGTTCTGGCGGTCCTGCATATAGCCGACCAGCCGTCCGTCATCGATCAGCACCGTGCGGTTGGACGCCGTGCCTTCGTCGTCGATCGAGATCGAGCCCCGGCGGCCAACGATCGTGCCGTCGTCCACCACGGTCACGCCCTTGGAGGCGACCATCTCGCCCATCAGCCCGGCAAAGGCTGACTGGCCCTTGCGATTGAAATCGCCCTCAAGCCCGTGGCCCACCGCCTCGTGCAGCATGACGCCGGGCCAACCGGGGCCAAGGACCACATCCATCTCGCCGGCGGGCGAGGCGACGCTGTCGAGATTGATCAGCGCCTGGCGGATCGCGAGGTCTGCCGCCTGCTTCCAGCGGCCCTCGGTGATGAATTCGGCATAGGCCGCGCGGCCACCAAGGCCATAGGAGCCGGTTTCCTGCCGGTCGCCGGCACCAGCGACCACCGAAACATTCAGCCGGACGAGGGGGCGAATGTCGCGATAGGTCTGCCCGTCAGCGCGGATGATCTCCACCACCTGCCAGGATGCGGCGAGAGACGCCGTCACCTGGCGGACCTTGGCCTCCTTCGACCGGGCATAGGCGTCGATCTCTTCCAGGAGCTTCACCTTGTCCGCGAAGGGCGGGCCTTCCAGCGGGTTATCATCTCCATAGAGGCGGATATTGGTGCGGGCAGGGGCCTCGGCGAGTGTACCGGCATAGCCCGAGGCGACAGCGCGCACCGTCTCGGCGGCACGCTTCAGCGCGCCCTCCGACACATTGGACGAATGGGCATAGCCGACCGCCTCGCCTTTGACCGAGCGCAGCCCGAAGCCCTGGCCATTGTCGGTCGCCGCGTTCTTCAGCCGGCCATTGTCGAACAGCAGCGATTCCGACTGCTTGTATTCAAGGAACAATTCGCCGTCATCGGCGCCTTCAAGCGCCTCCGCGACGATTCTCCGGGTGACATCGGGATCGAGGTCGGCGCGGGCGAGAAGCGAGGTTTCGGTCATGGCGATGTCCGGACGTGGGCGGGGCTCTGGCCCTTCATGTAGCCATGCCGGCCCGCCGGCGCGAGACCCGGCTCTCGATTGGCCTTACTGAAGCGCGGCAAAGCCTTCCTTGAAGCCCTTGAGCGACACCGGCACGCCGATGCCCTCCTCGGGCGTCTGGAAGATGATGAAGGTCGCCGTCTCGCCTGCCGACAGCTGGGTGACCAGGTTGTCGTCCATGATGACTTCCGCGACGCAGCCCGACGGCAGGCAGCGCACGAAGCCGGCACGGCCGACATCGGCCTGATCGATCTTCAGGCCAAGGCCAGACGGCAGCAGGACCCCGAGAGGGGCGAGGATGCGCAGGAGACGGGCGCGGCCGTCAGCCGTTCTGAGCGCGATGATGGTCAGCGCGACATTCGGCCTGTCCTCGGCGGCGACATTCTGCACCAGGGCGCATTGCTCGGTGCGTGCGCCGGGTGGCGTGTCGCAGCGGATCTGCCAGTCGCCATGGGTGGCCCGGACGGCGCCCTGGGCGTGGGCGGCTGTTCCGCCGGCAAGGGCTGTTGCCAGTGCGGAGAGCAGGAGAGCTGCCGGGAGACCGAGGGTTCGCATGATCCGATGAGACCGTTTCGCCATTGCTGGAATTCCCGTAACGCATATCGGCCGCACGTGCCGGCCCCGCCTGACGAATCGCTGAAGCCATGAGGCTAGCCGGAGGCGAGACCGGTGCGAGGGACCATCCTGTCGCACCCCTGTCAAGTTTGGCAGCCCAATCTGGGGCGCGATCATGGCCAAAGCGGAAATAATTGCGTGATCCACCGAATTCGCCTGCCCGTAACCCTTCCCGAAGGCGCAATGTGGCCCGCCGGGATGGCGCATTCATGCCGATGGCTGCATCCTCAATCGGTCGCATTGCGAGCATGGCGTTTTTGTGTTTCAAGGACTTCTAAAGTTCCCCCGCCGGCTTGGCTGCTCGCGTCTTGCGCGACGAGCCTCCGTGGAACGGATCGAGGGACGAAATGCCGCGTCAGCGGCAGGCGGCTCCGCTACGGCGCCGGCATGACAAGAGACAGGGCCCGTGGCTTTTCGTGCTTCCGGGTCGAGAATATGGAGCGGTAGACATGCTTGAGGCGATGCGAAACGGCGCGTCGGCAAGGCGGATCGGGGCAGCGATGCTCCTTGGTGCGCTTGCGGTGCTGGCGGCGTTCGAGCCGGCCTTGGCCCAGCAGGGCCAGGCACCCGGTCAGCCGGTGCCTGGCGGTATCAGCTTCCAGCCGCCGGCAACCGCCGTGGCGGAATTCCTGCAGTGGTTCCACAACGGGTTCCTGTTGCCGATCATCACCGTGATCTGCATCTTTGTCGCCGGCCTGCTCTGCTACGCGCTCTGGGCCTTCAGCGAGAAGCGCAACCCGGAGCCCTCGACCACCACCCACCATGTCGGCCTTGAGGTCGCCTGGACGGTGCTGCCGGTCTTCATCCTGATCATCATCGCCATTCCCTCGTTCCGCCTGCTCTACCAGCAGCTGAACATTCCGCGTGCCGACATCACCATCAAGGCGATCGGCTCGACCTGGAAATGGTCCTACGAATATCCCGATCACGGCAATTTCTCGTTCGTCTCGAGCATGCAGACCGACCAGGAGCGCGCCGAGCGCATCGCCAAGGGCACACCTGCCGGCGAAGTGCCGCGGCTGCTCGCGGTCGACAACGAGGTCGTCGTGCCGGTTGGCAAGGTTGTCCGCGTCCAGGTCACCGCCTCCGACGTGATCCACGCCTTCGCGGTGCCGTCCTTCGGCGTCAAGATCGATGCCGTTCCCGGCCGTCTCAACGAGACCTGGTTCCGCGCGACCCGCGAGGGCCTTTATTACGGCCAGTGCTCCGAGCTCTGCGGCAAGGACCATGCCTTCATGCCGATCGCTGTCCGCGTCGTCTCCGACCAGGCCTTCGCCGCCTGGGTCGAGGACGCCAAGAAGCGCTTCGCATCGACCGCGCCGGCAACCACATTTGCCGCCGCCACCATCGAATTGCCGTCGGCGCGCTGACGCGCCGCCCCGCAACAGCAAACGACTGATTGTCGAGGACTGAAGCACATGGCTCAGGCTCACGCGCCCGCCGACTCACATCACGCCGACCACCATGACGATCACGCCATTCCCACCGGCTGGCGTCGCTACGTCTATTCGACGAACCACAAGGACATCGGCACGATGTATCTCGGGTTCGCGATCATCGCGGGCCTGATCGGCTTCGCCCTGTCCATCGGCATCCGCATGGAGCTGATGTATCCGGGCATGCAGATCTTCACCAATCCGCACACGTTCAACGTGTTCACCACCGGTCACGGCGTCATCATGATCTTCTTCATGGTCATGCCGGCGATGATCGGCGGCTATGCCAACTGGTTCGTTCCGATCATGATCGGTGCGCCGGACATGGCGTTCCCGCGCATGAACAACATCTCGTTCTGGCTGCTGCCGCCGGCCTTCGGTCTGCTGCTCATCTCGCTGTTCGTCGATGGTCCTCCCGGCTCGCACGGCTTCGGCGGCGGCTGGACGATCTATCCCCCGCTGTCGACCTCGGGCCATCCGGGTCCGGCGATGGATTTCGTGATCCTGTCGCTCCACCTTGCCGGCGCCTCGTCGATCCTCGGTGCGATCAACTTCATCACCACGATCTTCAACATGCGCGCTCCGGGCATGACGCTGCACAAGATGCCGCTGTTCGCCTGGGCCATCCTGATCACGGCCTTCCTGCTGCTGCTCTCCCTGCCGGTGCTCGCCGGCGGCATCACCATGCTGCTGACCGACCGCAATTTCGGCACGACCTTCTTCGATCCGGCCGGCGGCGGTGACCCGATCCTGTTCCAGCACCTGTTCTGGTTCTTCGGTCACCCGGAAGTCTACATTCTGATCCTGCCGGCCTTCGGCATCGTCAGCCACATCATCTCGACCTTCTCGCGCAAGCCCGTGTTCGGCTATCTCGGCATGGCCTATGCCATGGTCGCCATCGGCGTCGTCGGCTTCGTCGTGTGGGCTCACCACATGTACACCGCCGGTCTGTCGACCGCGACGCAGGCCTATTTCGTCGCCGCCACCATGGTGATCGCGGTGCCGACGGGTGTGAAGATCTTCTCCTGGATCGCGACGATGTGGGGCGGCTCGATCCGCCTGACCACGCCGATGCTCTGGGCGGTCGGCTTCATCTTCCTGTTCACGGTTGGCGGCGTCACCGGCGTCGTCCTCGCCAATGCCGGCGTCGACCGCGCGCTGCACGACACCTATTACGTCGTGGCCCACTTCCACTACGTGCTGTCGCTTGGCGCCGTGTTCGCCATCTTCGCGGCCTGGTACTACTGGTTCCCCAAGATGAGCGGCTACATGTATTCCGAGTTCATCGGAAAGCTGCACTTCTGGGTCACCTTCGTCGGCGTCAACCTGGTGTTCTTCCCGCAGCACTTCCTGGGCGTCCAGGGCATGCCGCGCCGCTATGTCGACTATCCCGACGCCTTTGCCACCTGGAACTTCGTCTCGTCGATCGGCTCCTACATTGCCGGCGTTGGCGTCCTGATCTTCCTGTACGGCATCGTCCAGGCCTTCTCCCGCAAGCAGCTGGCTGGCGCCAATCCGTGGGGCGAAGGTGCTACCACGCTCGAATGGACGCTGACCTCGCCGCCGCCGTTCCACCAGTTCGAGGAACTGCCGCGCATCAAGTGATGCATCGAGCCTGACCGGCTCGATCGGCAAAGAAGGAAGGCCCGGGACTGACGTTCCGGGCTTTCCGCCAGACCTCAAGGCTCGTTCCGGCCTTTCCAGCGTTTCGGGTCCGGGCGACGTCCCGGTTTCCAGGCAACAGAAGTACCAGCCCTTGTCCCTCGTCGACGACACGCCCCAGAACCGCGCAGCCCTGGTCAGCCAGGGCGCACCGGGCGATTTCATCCAGCTCCTGAAGCCGCGGGTGATGTCGCTTGTGGTGTTCACGGCGCTGGTTGGCATGGTCGTGGCGCCGGGCTCGATTCATCCGGTTCTGGCCGCAGCGAGCCTGCTCGCCATTGCCGTTGGCGCCGGCGCCTCGGGCGCACTCAACATGTGGTACGACGCCGACGTCGACGCCCTGATGCACCGCACTGTCGGCCGCCCGATCCCGGCTGGCCGGGTTGCGCCCGGCGAGGCGCTGGCCTTTGGCCTGATCCTGTCTGTCCTGTCGGTCATGGTGCTCGGCATCGTCGCCAACTGGCTGGCCGCTGGGCTTCTCGCCTTCACCATCTTCTTCTATGCCGTCGTCTACACGATGTGGCTGAAGCGCTGGACGCCGCAGAACATCGTCATCGGCGGTGCCGCCGGCGCCTTCCCGCCGGTCATCGGCTGGGCCGCCGTCACCGGCTCCATCTCCATCGAGCCGCTGATCCTCTTTCTGATCATCTTCGCCTGGACCCCACCGCACTTCTGGGCATTGGCGATCCTGAAGACCGATGACTATGCCCGGGCCGGCATTCCGATGATGCCGGTCGTCGCCGGTGCCGACGAGACGCGCCGCCAGATCTTCATCTACACGCTGATTCTTGCCCCGATCGGCATCGCGCCCTGGCTCATGGGATTTGCTGGCCGCCTCTATGCGGGCGCCTCCATCCTCGGCGGGCTGATGATGCTGGCCTGCGCCATCGACATCCTGCGCCATCGCGAGGGACCCGCCGCCCGCAAGTCGGCCGGCCGGATGTTTGCCTTCTCGATCGTCTATCTGTTCGTGCTGTTTGCCGTCCTGCTCGTCGAGCGGGCCGTCCTGGCCCGGTTCATGTGAGGAGCGGGGCCATGGTGGAGCAGCAGCAGGAGCCCGGCATCATCCTCACGCCAGAGGAAAAGAAGCGTCAGCGCCAGCGCAATGTGGCGATCGCCATCGCGCTTGTCGCACTTTGCGTGCTGTTCTGGGCCGTGACCCTGGTCAAGGGTCCCGCCATGCTCACGCGGCCCATGTGAGGCGCCGGATGAGCACCGAGACACCGACCCCGAGGAACTGGAAGCGCGACGTGAAGGTCGGGCTTGCCGCCTTTGGCTTCGGCGCGGCGATGTTCGGTGCGGCCTTTGCTGCGGTTCCGCTCTACGACATGTTCTGCCGGGTCACCGGCTTCGGCGGCCGCACCATGGTCGCCGAGCGGCCGGCCGACCGGGTGATCGACCACAAGGTCGATATCCGCTTCGATGCCAATATCGCATCCGGCCTTCCCTGGCGCTTCCAGGCCGAGGCCCCTCGCCAGGCTGTCCGGGCCGGCGAGACGCACCAGATGACCTACAAGGTCACCAACACGTCGAATCAGCCGGTCACGGCGCTCGCAAGCTACAATGTCACGCCGCTCGCCACCGGCCGCTACTTCAACAAGCTGCAGTGCTTCTGCTTCACCGAGCAGACGCTCGAGCCCGGCGAAACGCGTGAATTCACCGTTGTCTATTTCGTCGATCCGGCGATCATCGACGATCAGGAAGCGCGCAGCGCCAACACGATCACTTTGAGCTATACCTTCTTCCGTCAGAACTCGCCGCCGCGCCCGCTTGCGCAGCAGTCGAGTTCGGTGCGGAGCAACTGAGCGACAGGATGTCGGGGGCAACCCCGGCCGACTTGAGGCAAATGGAGAGACCGGCAATGGCCGAGGCCCATACCAAACACCACGACTACCACCTCGTGCCGCCCAGCCCCTGGCCGTTCATCGGCTCGATGGCGGCCTTCGTGATGGCTGTCGGCGCCGTCATGTGGATGAAGGCGATGGCGCTCGGCGGGCTTCAGCTCGGCTCGGTCCTGTTCTTCGCCGGCCTCATCGGCGTGCTCTACACGATGTTCGGCTGGTGGTCGGACGTGGTGCGAGAGGGCCAGGAGGGCGATCATACCCGCGTCGTCCAGCTGCATCTGCGCTATGGCATGATCATGTTCATCGCCTCCGAGGTGATGTTCTTCGTGGCCTGGTTCTGGGCCTATTTCGACGCCTCGCTGTTTCCCGGCGAAGTTCGTCAATATGCCCGCACCGAACTGACCGGCGGTCACTGGCCGCCGAAGGGCATCGAGGCGTTCAACCCGCTCCAGCTGCCGCTCCTCGGCACGCTCGTCCTGCTGCTCTCCGGCACCACGGTCACGGCGGCTCACCATTACATCGTCACCGGCGAGCGCGAGAAGGCCAAGAGCTATCTCTGGTTCACCGTGCTGCTCGGCCTCCTGTTCACCACGCTTCAGGCCTACGAGTACAGCCACGCCCACTTCAACTTCTCCGGCCATATCTATGGCGCCACCTTCTTCATGGCGACCGGCTTCCATGGCTTCCACGTCATCGTCGGCACGATCTTCCTGCTGATCTGCGTGATCCGCATGTACAAGGACAACCACCTGACACCGGAGCGCCATTTCGGCTTCGAGGCGGCCGCCTGGTACTGGCACTTCGTCGACGTGGTCTGGCTGTTCCTGTTCGCCGCCATCTATGTCTGGGGCTATGGTTGGGCAGCGCCCGCCGGCGGCGGCCACTGATCCCGCCGAAGTGATCGATATCGAGCTTGGCAAGGGCGGCTTCGGCCGCCCTTTGTCTTGATTTGGCCGCGCTTCCTGCTGAGATCAGGGTCAGTCCTGACGACGCTCCCGCGGCGGCATGGCGCGCCGATCACAGTGCCTCCTGCCTCCCACTGGGTGCCCCCACATGACCATCACCCGCCGCTCGCTTGCCCCCACACTTGCCGCCGCTGCATTGCCGGTCTTTGCACCGGCGGTCGCCAGCGCCGCCGTGCCTGTCGAGAAGGTCTCGCGTTCGGTCCTCGCCAACGGTCTTCAGGTCATCACCATCCCGGACCACCGGGTTCCGGTGGTCACCCACATGCTCTGGTACAAGGTTGGCTCCGGCGACGAGCAGCTCGGCAAGTCGGGCATCGCCCATTTCCTTGAGCACCTGATGTTCAAGGGCACCAACCGGACACCGAAGGACGTGTTCTCGCGCGCGGTCACCGCGGTCGGCGGCAACGAGAACGCCTTCACCTCATACGATTATACCGGCTACTACCAGCGCATCGTCCGCGACCGCCTGCCGGCCATGATGGATTTCGAGGCCGACCGCATGATCGGCCTAGCGCTCACCGACGAGGTTGTCGCTCCCGAGCGCGAAGTGGTGCTGGAGGAGCGCCGCTCGCGCACGGACAATGATCCGACCGCCCGGCTCTCCGAGCGCATGAGCACCGCGATCTGGGGCGAGACGCACCCTTACGGCATACCGATCATCGGCTGGGAGCGCGAAATCCGTCAGCTGAACCGCGAGGATGCCTTCGCCTTCTACCGGCAGTTCTACGCGCCGAACAACGCGATCCTGGTGGTCGCCGGAGACGTCACGCCGGACGAGGTGGTGAAGCTCGCCGAGGCGACCTATGGCCGCAACGCCGCCAATCCCGCGATTGGCCCGCGGACCCGGCCGCCCGGACCCGACAAGGCCGAGCGCCGCTATGTCCGCCTGGCCGACGCAAGGGTCGCCCAGCCGAGCATGACCCAGACGCTGATCGTTCCGTCCTACGCGACCGCGCGTCCGGGCGAGGCCGAGGCCCTGGAAGCGCTGTCGCAGATCACCGGGACCCATCCCAATGGCCGCATGTACAAGGCTCTCGTCACCGAGCAGCAGATCGCGGTCAGCGCCGGCGCATTCTACAGCGGCGGCGCCCTCGGCCAGGGGCGCTTCGGTGTCTATGCGACGCCGCGTCCCGGCGTGACGCTCGAGCAGCTGGAAGCCGCCATGATCGAGGTGATGGCCGTTCTCCGGCGGGATGGCGTGACCCAGGCCGAGCTCGACCGCGCCAAGACCCGGCTTGTCGCCGAATCGATCTTCTCCCAGGACAGCCAGGCCTCGATGGCCCGCATGTATGGCGCGGCGCTCACCTGTGGATCGACGGTGGAGGACATCCAGGACTGGGCGAACCGCATGCGCAAGGTGACGCTCGACCAGGTCAATGCCGCGACCCAGATCGCCTTCCAGCTTGACCGCATGGTGGTCGGACAGCTCTTGCGCGAGGATCGCAGATGACCGCGTATCTGCCGCGCCGCCATCTCCTCACAGGAAGCCTCGCCATGTCCGCCGCCATTGCGCTGCCCGAACTTGCCCCAAGCCCTGCCCGGGCTGCGGGATCGGCGCGGATCGAGGTCGTCCGCTCGCCGGGTGGCATCGAGGCCTGGCTGGTCCGACAGACGCATCTGCCGATCATCGCCATCGACTTCGCGGTCCGTGGCGGGTCGTCCCAGGATGCGGCCGACAAGGCCGGCACGGCCAATTTCCTCGCCGCCATGGTGGATGAGGGTGCCGCCGAGCTGACGTCGCAGGGATTCCACCAGGCGCTGGAAGACCGGGCGATCGAACTGTCCTTCTCGGCCAGCCGCGACACCTTTTCCGGGTCCATGCGCATGCTCAGCGAGCATCGCGACGAGGCCGTGCGCCTCTTGAAGATCGCCGTGCAGCAACCGCGTTTCGACGCCGAGCCGATGGAGCGCATCCGCCAGGCGCTGCTGTCATCGATCCGCCGGTCGTCAACCAATCCCAATGCGATTGCCAGCGAAACCTTCTGGGCCACTGCCTTCCCGGGCCATCCCTATGGCCGCCGCTCGAGCGGCACCGCCGACAGCGTGCGCGCGATCAGCCGGGATGATCTGGTTGCCATGCGGGCGAGGCTGTTCGCCCGCGAGCACCTCAAGGTCGCGGTGGTTGGCGACATCGCGCCGGACGATCTCGGCCGTCTGCTCGACGATGTGTTCGGCACGCTGGCACCGAAGGCGGATCTCACAATGGTGCCCGATATCGCCATGGCGGGCCTCGGCGAGCGGCGGGTCATGCCGCTAGAGATCCCGCAGACCATCATTTCCTTCGGCTTGCCCGGTCTGAAACGGCCCGATCCGGATTTCATCCCGGCCTTCGTCGCCAATCATATCCTCGGTGGCGGCTCGTTCTCGTCCAGGCTCTATCGCGAGGTCCGCGAGAAGCGCGGTCTGGCCTATTCGGTCTCCTCCGGGCTCGCCGCTCTCGATTCCGCAGGCCTCGTGACCGGCGGCACATCGACCCGCAATGACCGCGCGGCCGAGAGCCTCTCTGTCATCCAGGCCGAATTCGCCCGGATGGGCGCTGACGGGCCGACCGATGAGGAACTGGACCAGGCCAAGCGCTACCTGATCGGGGCCTGGGCCATGCGCTTCGAGACCTCCAACGCCATCGCCGCAAACCTCATCCGCATCCAGCTCGATGGCTTCGCGCCCGACTATCTCGACAAGCGCAACGGCCTGATCGATGCCGTGACCATGGATGAGGTCCGCAAGGTGGCACGCCGCCTGTTCGGCGACCCGCGCATGCTGGTGGCAGCGGTCGGCAAGCCCGTGGGGCTCTGAGGCAGCGTCAGCGCGTGCTGGCCTGCTGTCTGGTCTGGCCATGGCTCAGGACCATGCGGATGTCTGTGGCAATCCATCGCTCGCGGCCCCAGCACGGGATTCCGCGAGCGTTGAACGCCTCCGCTATCGCTGCGTGATCCCGGGTGCCGTGAGCAAGATAGTCCCGGATCACCGGCAGGATGGCATCGACGAATCCGTCGAACAGGGCACGCGCCATCTCATTGTCGTCACGCGCCTTGCCGGATGTCATGCTCACGGAAGGGGCGTGAGATAGGACGGCAGTGCGGGTGACGCGGAGAAACGCACCACATTGTCGCGGCCGCCCTCGGCGAGTGCGAAACGGACGGCTTCCTGCCGGGTGCGAAAGACGCCCTCAGCGAGGCCCTGGCTCTCGCGCGCGATCCACAGCCCGCCTGCGGATGGGCAGACCACGAAGAACCGTGCCGAGGCTGGGTCGGGAGAGGGAAGGGCTTGTCCCATGTCCGCCTCCTCAGAACGGCACGAACAAGGCAACGCGGAGCGCCAGACTGGCTGCAACCACCAGCACAAGTCCTGTCGCGCCGAGGATCAGCGGAACGGCACGGGTGAGCAGCGGGCGAGGCGGCCGGAAGCCAAGGGCCCGGATGTGCGGGCGGGTAGGCCGGCGGTAGGTGGGGGTGTTGAAAATCAGCGCCATGGTGACCTCCTTCGGTCGCCACGATGCCTAGGGCCTATGCCCGAAAACGCGCCATATCGATTGCCGGGAACCGCATAACGCCGCCGTAAAGCTCTATGCGGCGGCCCTGAGCTTCTGGATCACGAAGGCCACGAACACGCCGATCAGCGTCAGCGCGAGGCCGAACCAGGTCAGCGCATATTCGAAATGGCGGTTGGGGAAGTCCAGCCGCGTTTCGCCGCCCTGTGGCAGCCCGCCCGGCAGGGCGACCGGGTCCGCATCGATGGAGAACGGCGCGACCACATTCGTGCCGAGACCGGCGGCCGAAGCCATCGGGCCGATATCGCGGGTGTAGAACAACCGCCGGGCCGCATCATCGGGTGCCGCCAGCATGCTGCGGGCTTCTGGAAAGCGGATGAGGCCGGTGATCGTCACGGGCCCTTCGATCTGGCCGCTGGCCCGCGTCGCCGGATCGCGCCGATCGTTCGGTACGAAGCCGCGATTGACCAGCACGGTCGCGCCATCGGCGAGAACGAAGGGCGTGAACACCAGGAAGCCCTGGCCCTGGACCTTGGCCGGGTCCGCTGCGCGGCGGCTGTCGCCGGCCACATGATAGAGATAGGTCTCGCCAGTGTTGCGGAACGTGCCCGAGACCGAGACCCGTCGATATTCGTCACGCTCCGCCGTCATGGCGCTCCAGGCAGCCGGAGAGGGCAGGGCAACCGGTGCGGCGTGGGTGCGCGCCGCAACCTGGGCCACCAGCTCATTCTTCCAGGCAAGCCTCGACAATTGCCAGGTGCCAAGGCCGAGCAGGACGGCGAGCGCCGAAAGCGCGGCAATGGCCGGCACGACAAGGGAGCGATAGGGCGAAGGGAGAGCGGTCATCGGCTGCAGGTAATGGCTCACTCACTCGCTGTCGAGCCGCCCCTGCTGAGCCTTGTTCACATATTGGAGGGCGATCATCACGCCCTTGAGCGGCCTGAGCAGGCCGAGACAGACCACCAGGATGGTCGGGCCCCAGATCACCGCATGGAGCCAGAACGGCGGCTCGTATTTGACTTCGACATAGAGCGCCATGGCGCAGATGATGAAGCCGGCGATCAGGATCACGAAGACCGCCGGGCCGTCGCCGGCATCGGCGAAGGAATAGTCGAGGCCGCAGGCTGTGCAGGCCGGCTTGGGCGTCAGGAAGCCGTCGAACAGCGCACCCTCGCCGCAGCGCGGGCAGCGGCAGCGGATGCCGGTCGAAAACGGCGATTGCGGCTGGTAGTAGGTCATGCCTGTCCCCTTGTCCGCCGCATCATAGCGCCCGCCACACTGCGGTGCGAGTGCCGCATGGCTGCCGAGCAGCCTCAACCTTTCCCTAACCCTATGCGCAGGGACGAGGATTGCGTCGCCTTTTAAACGCATTTCCTGCCTTCGATCTGTGGTTCGTTAACTGCTTCTTCAAGGCTCGCGGCTAGCGTCCAGCTTGGGATTGCTTGAACAGTTCAGGCATCCGCGGATTTTTCGGGAACGGCAATACCCAAGCGGTTGCCGCGATCTTGGAGCAGGTTTGATGGCTGTTGATCTCTCGATGCCGATCCTCGTGGTCGACGACTACAACACGATGATCCGCATCATTCGCAATCTTCTGAAGCAGCTGGGCTTCGACGACATCGATGATGCCTCGGACGGTTCGGCCGCCCTGGCGAAGATGAAGGAGAAGAAGTACGGCCTCGTGATTTCCGACTGGAACATGGAGCCGATGACCGGCTACGAGCTCCTGAAGGAAGTCCGTGCCGACGGCTCGCTGACGCGCACCCCCTTCATCATGGTCACCGCCGAATCGAAGACGGAAAACGTCATCGCGGCGAAGAAGGCCGGCGTGAACAACTACATCGTCAAGCCGTTCAATGCCCAGACCTTGAAGGCCAAGATCGACGCCGTGTTCGCCGACTGATTGGGCCAAAAGCCCTTCGTCGCATTCACGCTCACGCGTTCGAGCCCCAGCGCATGGCGCCGGGGAGCGATCTCATGCGCCTATCGGACTGACGCCGCCGCAGAAGTCCCAAGGAACCGGCCACAATGAAGCAAGTTTCGACCGATCACCTCGACCGCATCGTTCAGTACATCCGCACCAAGGGCGATGGCGGGGTCTCGCTGTCCGACGTGGTTGGACTGGCAGAGGTGACGGTTGAGTCCTTGTCGAGCTTCTTCCGCTCGATCGACATGTCGGTCTATCGCGAATTGTCCGACATCGCCGCCTTCATCACCAACATGAAGTCCGAGGTTGGCCGGCTCCAGCCGAACGACCTGAAGCACAGCCGCATTCCGGCTGCCGGTTTGGAACTCGACGCCATCGTCAAGGCGACCGAGAAGGCCACCGACACGATCATGGGCGCCGCCGAGGAATTGATGGCCGCCGACGCATCCGACCATGTCGCCTACAAGGCCATGGTCGACGAGCGGATGATGCTGATCTTCGAGGCCTGCTCGTTCCAGGACATCACCGGCCAGCGCGTCGCCAAGGTGATCGATACGCTGAAGCACATCGAGGCCCGCGTCTCCCGGTTCGCCGAGGCGATCAACGCGGCCGATGCCGATGGCTATCTCTCCGAAGAGGAGAAGAAGCGCGAAGAACGCAAGATGAAGAACATCCTGCACGGGCCGCAATTGTCCGGCGAAGGTGTCAATCAGGACGACGTCGACGCCCTTTTCGACAAGCCGGCCAAGCCTGCCAAGTCCAGCGGCAAGCAGGACGACGTCGACGCCCTCTTCAAATAGGTCTCGCCGGCCTCACCAGCTGAGATTGCGCATCGCATAGCGCGGGTGCTGTCCGGTCTCCGCGATCAGCGCCGCCAGCCCCTCCGCCTTGATGCCGTCCGGCCCGAGCACCTGTTCGGCGTGGATGCCCTCGCCCAGGAACAGGCAATCAAAACCCATCCGTGCCGCGCCCGCCACGTCGGTGCGCATCGCGTCGCCGATCGTCAGCACGCGCGACCGGTCGGTCGGCTTGCCGGTAATCCGCTCGGCATAGCCAAGGCAGGTTTCATAGGCCGGCTCGAACGGCTTGCCGGCATAGAGCACCTTGCCGCCCATTGCCTGGTAGCGGTCGCCGATGGCGCCGGCGCAATAGATCAGGTCGTGGCCGACCTCGACCACCTTGTCCGGATTGCCGCAGACGAAATAGAGGTCGCGCGCCTTCATGCGCTCCAGCCGGTCCTGGTAGTCGTCGGGCGTCTCGTTGCGGTCGTCGACCAGACCGGTGCAGACCACATAGGCGGCATCCTCGATAGCGACGAGCCGGGCATTCATTCCCTCGAACACGACCAGGTCGCGCTTCGGTCCGACATGATGGATCGGCTCTCCGGGGCGCGTGCGGATGACGTCGCGCGACACGTCGCCAGACGTGACGATGGCGTCATAGGCCGCGCGCGGGATGCCCAACCGGTCGAGCTGGCCGACCACGACCGGGCTCTGGCGCGGCGCATTGGAAATGAGGATCACCGGCACGCCTTGCCGGCGGATCGCCATCAGCGCCTGGGCGGCGGCCGGATGCGCCTTCATGCCGTTGTGCAGCACGCCCCAGACATCGGAGAGCACCACGTCATACTGGTCGGCGATGGACGAGAGACCGGAAAGGACCGGCGGCACAGCTATGGTCTGGGTCATGGCCCGCACCTATAGGAGGGGCGCCCGGCCGGTCAAGAACGAACCATCGCGTGCTTGCCGAGGCGCGTGAACTGAAACAGTCTGGGACGGGGAGAAACGGCCATGACCGAGACAGCCAGCGGCCAGACGCCGCGCCAACTGGCGGAAGCCTTCTATGAGGCCTTCGCCGCCCGCGATGCCAAGGCCATGGGCGCGCTGTATGCCGATGACGCCCAGTTCGAGGACCCGGTCTTCGGCAAGCTCGATGCCGCCAAGGTGCGCTTCATGTGGCGCCTGTTGCTGGGGCGGGCGACCGATCTCGCCGTGTCCTATGAGGTGATGGAGGCGACCGACACAACCGCGCGGGTCGCCTGGACCGCCGGCTACACGTTCGGTCAGACCGGCCGTCCGGTGGTCAACCGGGTCGTCGGCACCCTGACATTCCGCGACGGCCTGATCGTCGACCATGTCGACCGCTTCTCGTTCTGGGCCTGGGCCCGCCAGGCCCTGGGACTGCCGGGCCTCCTGCTCGGATGGACGCCGTTCCTGCAGGGTCAGGTCTCGGCCAAGGCGCGCAAGACGATCGGGCTTTAGACCGCGAGGAACGGCTTCAGGGCCGCGAGCGTGCCGGCCGGATTCTCCTCCGGGATGAAGTGACCGGAATCGACGGCCACGCCCGTCGCTTTCGGCGCGAACAGCTTCCAGGCATCGAGCGGGCTTGCGCCCTCCGACGGAATGCCAGCCGAGCCCCAGACGACATGGACCGGCACGCCGATGGTCTTGCCCGCGGCCTTGTCCACTTCATCGGCGGCAAGATCGACGGTCGCGCCGGCCCGATAGTCCTCGCAACAGGCATGGATCCGCGACGGGTCGTTGAAAAAGTCGCGGTAATGCTGGCGCGCCCGCGGATCATAGGCGGTGAGCGTGCCCGCCTTGGTCCAGAGTGCCAGCTTCTGCTCCAGATAGGCGGTCGGATCCTTGCCGATCTCCGCCTCCGGCTGGCCCTGAGGGCCGGACAGGAACAGCCAGTGCTCGGTCTTCGGCGATGGGCTGGCGCGGATGCGCTCCCACATGGTGATGGTCGGCACGATGTCGAGGAGCGCCAGGCGCTCGACCCGGCCGGGATGATCCAGCGCCATCCGGTAGGACACGCGTGCGCCGCGATCGTGGCCGATGACGGCGAAGCGGACATGGCCGAGCTGCTCCATCACCTCGATCAGGATCTTGGCCATGTCGCGCTTGGCGTAAGGGTAGTGCTGGCTGCCGCCCTCCGGTGCCACCGACCAGCCATAGCCCGGCAGGTCCGGCAGGATGAGCGTGTGCGTCTTGGCCAGTTCCGGCGCGATGCGGTGCCATTCCACATGGGTCTGCGGAAAGCCATGGATCAGCAGAAGCGGCGGCCCGGACCCGCCGGAGCGCGCGAAGATCTGCCCAACCGACGTGTCGAGCCAATGGGACTGGAAGCCGGGAAAGAGATCTGACGTGGCCATGACTGCTTGCTCCAATGCGATGCGGAGACTAGCAGGCAGCGCCCGGTATGGAAGGCGTCAGGCCTTGGCCGCCTTTTCCCGTGCCACAGCCTGCCAGCCGATATCACGGCGGCAGAAGCCACCGGGCCAGTCGACGAGATCGACGGCCTGGTAAGCCCTGGCCTGCGCGTCGGCCACCGTCTTCGCCATGGCGGTAACGTTCAGCACGCGCCCGCCATTGGCCACCAACGTTCCGTCCTTCAGCGCGGTTCCCGCATGGAACACATGCACGCCATCGACGGCACCCGCCTTGTCGAGGCCTGCGATCGGCGTGCCCTTCTCGGGCGTAGCCGGATAGCCGTTGGCGGCCATCACCACGGTCAGGGCGGCATCGTCATGCCAGCGCACGCTCATGGTCTTGAGCTGGCCGTCCACCGCACCCTGCAACAGGGTCAGGAGATCGTCCTTCAGCCGCAGCATCAGCACCTGGCATTCCGGATCGCCGAAGCGGCAATTGTACTCGATCAGCTTCGGCCCCTGGGCCGTGATCATCAGGCCGGCATAGAGGATGCCCTTGTAGGGGTGCCCCTTGGCCTTCATTGCCGCCATGGTCGGGCGAATGATCTCGGCCATGGTCCGATCGATGAGGGCCTGCGTCATCACCGGCGCCGGCGAATAGGCGCCCATGCCGCCGGTATTGGGGCCGACATCGCCGTCGCCGACGCGCTTGTGGTCCTGGGCGGTGGCGAGCGGCAGGGCCGTCTCGCCGTCGCAGAGTGCGAAGAACGAAGCTTCCTCGCCCTCCATGAACTCTTCCACCACCACTTCCGAGCCCGCCTCGCCGAGCCCGCCGTCGAACATCATGTCGACGGCGTCGAGCGCTTCCTTGAGATCCATCGCCACGACCACGCCCTTGCCGGCGGCAAGCCCGTCGGCCTTGATGACGATCGGCGCGCCGACCTTTTCGACATAGGCGCGGGCAGTCTCAACGGACGTGAAGCGTCCATAGGCGGCGGTCGGAATGGCGAAGTCGCGGCAAAGATCCTTGGTGAAGCCCTTGGACCCTTCCACCTGTGCGCAGAACTGCGTCGGGCCGAAGGCCTTGATGCCCGCGCTCGCCAGGTCGTCCACCAGTCCCGCCACCAGCGGCGCCTCAGGCCCGACAACGACGAAGGTGATCGCGTTGGCCTTGCAATAGGCCGCAACGGCTGCGTGATCGGTCACGTCGAGGCTTGCGATGATGGCATGTTCGGCAATGCCGGGATTGCCCGGCGCGCAATGGAGCGTGCCGATCAGCGGGCTCGCCGAGAGTGCCCAGGCGAGAGCATGTTCGCGGCCGCCGCCGCCGATCAGGAGCACGTTCATCAGGTCACCTCGCGTCGGATGGCTGTTGCCGCGCGGGGAAAGACCCCGAACCACATGCAAAGCGCGCTTCAATCCGTCTCGCCCTGCGTCTAGACAAGAGTCCCGCTCCGGGCAACGGATTCGCTTGATCGATGACCGATGTCGTCCCCACCAATGCCGCCGAGATCACGGTCACGGAACTCTCCTCCGCCATCAAGCGGACGGTGGAGGATGCGTTCGGCTTCGTGCGGCTGCGCGGCGAGATCTCCGGCTACAAGGGACCGAGCTCGTCGGGCCATTGCTATTTCCGCCTGAAGGACGAAGGCGCCACCATCGAGGCGGTGATCTGGAAGGGCACGTTTGCCCGGCTGAAGTTCAAGCCGCAGGAAGGCCTGGAAGTCGTCGCCACGGGCCGCGTCACCACCTTCCCCGGCTCGTCGAAATATCAGGTCGTCATCGAAAGCCTGGAGCCTGCTGGCGTCGGCGCGCTGATGGCGCTGCTCGAGGAGCGCCGCCGCAAACTCACCGCCGAAGGCTTGTTCGAGGCCTCCCGCAAGCGGCCCTTGCCCTATCTGCCGGAGGTGATCGGCGTGGTGACCTCGCCGACCGGCGCCGTCATTCGCGACATCCTGCATCGCCTGGCCGACCGCTTTCCGCGCACCGTTCTCGTCTGGCCGGTGCGCGTGCAGGGCGAGGGCAGTGCGGCCGAAGTCGCCAATGCCATCCGCGGCTTCAACGCCATCGACGACGACAGCGACCTGCCGCGCCCCGACGTCCTGATCGTCGCGCGCGGGGGTGGCAGTCTGGAGGATCTCTGGGGCTTCAACGAGGAGATCGTCGTCCGCGCCGCGGCCGAGAGCGTCATTCCGCTGATCTCCGCCGTCGGCCACGAGACCGACACGACCCTGATCGACTTTGCCGCCGATCGCCGCGCGCCGACGCCCACCGCCGCCGCCGAGATGGCGGTGCCCGTGCGCGCCGACCTGATCGCCGAAGTGACCGATCTCGCCCGCCGCCAGGTCGCTGGCATCATGCGGTTGCTGGACGACCGGCGCACCCAGACGCGCGCGGCCTCCCGCGCGCTCCCCGATGCCGAGCGCCTGCTGGAACAGGCCCGCCAGCGGCTCGACAATGCCGGCGAGCGGCTGCCCAATGCCCTGATCGCCAATGCCGCCGCCCATCGCGCCCAGCTCCTGCGCGCGGCTGGCCGCCTGTCGCCCGGCATGCTCACCGCCCGCATCGCCCGTTCCGGTGACCAGATCGTCGCGCTGTCGCGGCGCGCCGGTGCCGCGGCCGGCCGGCGCATCGAGATCCAGGACCAGGGATTTCGGACACTCTCCGCCCGCCTGTCGCGCTCGCTCGGCGTCTATGCGGCGGCCCAGACCACCCACATCGCCCGGTCTCGCGACCGGCTCGGCGATCTCTTCGCCCGTGCGCCTCGCGCGATCGATCTCATCCTGCGCCGCCGGGCCGACCGGCTGGACGGAGCCTCCAAGCTTCTCTCCGCTCTGTCCTATCAGGGCGTGCTCGCCCGCGGCTTCGCGCTGGTGCGCGATGAGGCTGGCAAACCCTTGCGCACGGCTTCTGCCGTCGCCGCAGGGGCGTCCCTGACCATCGAGTTCGCCGATGGCCGGGTGGCTGCCCAGGCCAGGGGCGAGGCTCCGCCGCGACCGGCGAAGGCCGATGCGAAGCCTGCGAAGAAGCCGCCCGGCGAAGGGCAGGGCAGCCTCTTCTGAGTACTCAGCGGGCGGGCGCCGCGTCTCTGAGCCGCGTGACAATCTCCGCCAGGCGATCAAGACCCGCCGGCTGCACTGTCGTGCCCATATGGTCGATGGCCGGCAGGATCTCGACTTCGATGCGCGGGTTTGCCGCCTTCATGGCCGCCGAATAGGCGTCTGCGCGGAACATCTCGTCATTGGCGCCGATCAGGATGGTTGTCGGCTGGCCGATGCCCCCGAGGGCTGCGCGCCAGTCGCGCGGCAGGCTCATATTGGCGAGCAGCCGATGGGAATAGATGCTGGCCCGCTTGCCCTGAGCCCCTGCTGGAACGGCATAGGCAATGGCCGGCAGGCCGTCGAAGGCCGAGAGGCCGATGATGTTGAGCAGCGACAGGGCAACGATGCGGGGCACCGCCGCATCGGCCCAGCCCCCCGAATTCGGTCGCGTGACCGAAGGTTCGTTCGACAGGAACGGCGATGTCGCCACATAGGCATCGAACTTTTTGCCAAGCGGGCCGCCGGCGATCCGCAGGGCGAAGGCGCCGCCCAGCGAATGACCGATCAGCACCTTCTTTTCCCCGGCATGGCGGGATTCGATCAGGGCCAGAAGGTCGACCATGTCGTCCTCGAGCTGGCCGCGATAGCCGATATCGCCCAGCGTGCCGCTCTCGCCATGGCCCCGGATGTCGATCGCATAGACGGTGAAACCCTGATCTGCCAGCACGCGGGCAACCCCCGTCATGCCGGAGGCGGTGCCGCTCGATCCATGGATGGCCACCGCTATGCCGCCGCCCGGACGGCCCGGATGCAGCTTGTAGCCGAGCCGTGTCCCGTCGCGGGCGGTGAGGAAGCTGTAGGGCAGCTGGTCGGCCTGCCAGCGGCTCATGATCTGGCCGGCGGCTTCCATGGTTGGCATGGGCGGTGGCGTTGCCGGCCTGAAGATGGTGATGACAGCGGCAAAGGCCGCGACGACGCAGACGACGAGGGTGAGACAGATGGCGGCGAAGATACGCATGGAAGGGCTCCGGCGGGGGTGATGCCGATTGCCTAGTCGTGGCGCCGGCCCTAGTCTCCGGCCACTTCGCGAACGGTACGATTTCTTCGCCAATGACCGACGGCCTTCCCCCACACTCCGATCGCCGGACCACACCCACGTGGCTCAGCCCGGTGCTGACCTTTGTCGGCTTCGGGGTTCTGCTCGGTCTGCTCGGTCCCTTCGGCTCCTATCTCGGCATCACCCTGCCGGTGCGGGTCGCGCATTACACGGTCAATATGGTGGTCATCAGCCTGATGGCGGTGGCCGCTCATTGGCTGGCGGCGCGGCTGGTCTTTGGTGGCCCGCCGCCGCTCTGGGCATCGCTGGCGATCGCGCTGATTCTGGCTGTGCCGGGAGCCGTGGTCGTGCTGGGCAGCCTCTGGCTGTTCGCACCGCAGGTTCTGCCGCACGTGACCTTTGCCGAGCTGTGTGTCCAGACGGCCCTGATCAATGTGCTGATCAGCGTCGTCGTTCGCATGATCCGGGCCTGGCGCATGGCGAGCAGCCAGCAGGCCGCCGCCGCCATCCATCTCTCTACGCCCCAGGCTCCTGCGGCGCCGTCAGCGGTGCTCGTGCTCGATCCGCTGCGCGAGAAGCTGCCCCTGCCGCTGCGCCGGGCACGTATCCTCGGCCTCACGGCCGAGGACCATTATCTGCGGGTCCATACCGACCAGGGGGCGGCCCTCATCCTGATGCCGCTGTCGCAGGCGATCGACACGATCGGTGCGGATGCGGGGCTCAGGATCCACCGCTCTCACTGGGTTGTCCGCGAGGCAGTGGTCGACAGCGCCCGCAAGGAAGGCCAGATCGAGGTGAAGCTTGCCAATGGCCTCGCCCTGCCGGTCAGCCGCAGCGGTCGCCGCCTGCTCGCAGAGGCTCGCCTGATCTGAGGCGGTCCGGTCCCGCCTGGAACCGGACCCTCCATCAGCGGCTACTGCAGGGTTTCCTGGGCGATCCAGGTCTTCACCGCCCGCAAGGCGTCATGGGGTGTCTCGGCAAGGCTGAGCGCCGATTTCCAGACGGTCAGCTGACCGTCCGCACTCGACCCTTCCGCAACAATGGTGCGGCAATGGGCGAGATCCTCGGCGCAGCCCATCGCCTCGGCTTCGTCCTGAACCATGTCCATCACCTCCGCCAGTGCCTGGCTGATGGTGATCGTGGTCCGGCGCGCCTCGTCGACGAAGCTGCCGTGTACGCCATAGCGCTGGGCCCGCCACTTGTTCTCTTCCGAGATAGCCCGCGTCACCGGCGACAGCTTGGCATTGACCTCCGGGTTGCGGATCAGATGGCGGACCAGCGAGCGGTAAAGCGCCGCGATCGCCATCGTGTCGTCGAGCTTCGTGCAGCAATCGGGTGCCCGTAATTCCAGCGTCGGAAAACGGCGCGACGGCCGGACCGCCCACCAGACATAGCTCGAATCCTCGATGATCCGCGCCTCCACCAGCAGCGAGACGTAGTCGTCATATTCGGCCTGGGTCGAGAACTGCTCGCCGAGCCCGGTGCGCGGCAACTCGTCATAGGCGGCGAGCCTGTAGCCCATCAACCCCGTCGAGCGCGACTGCCAGAACGGCGACGAGGTCGACAAGGCGATGATCAGCGGCACGAAGGGCATGATCCGCGACATGACGTCGACGCGTTTCGACAGGTCGTCGAACTCGGCATGGACATGCATGCCGCAGACGATGTTGCGCTGGCCGAGCATCTGCAGGTCGTGCATCACGCTGTCATAGCGCTTGGCCTCGCTGGCGCGCTGCGTCGCCCACATGGCGGTCGGGTGGGTGCCCGAGGCGAGGATCGACAGGCCATGGCTCGCCGCCACCTCGCCCAGCATGCCGCGCATCGCCTTCATCTCATTGCGCGCCGCGGTCGTGTCGCTGTGCACCGAGCTCGAAAGCTCGATCTGCGATTGCAGCAATTCTCCCTTTACCCGATCTCCGAGCCGGGTCTTCGCCGCCTCGAAGAAGCCCTGCGGCATGCGGCGCATGACAGCCTTCGTCTCCCCGTCGACAACAAAAAACTCTTCCTCGATACCAAAACGGCAGGTGTCCGACATGATTGTCTCCATCTGTGCGGGCACGGAACGTTGGGACGGAACGCGAGGATGCGTGTTCCGCCAGGCCGCGACCCAACCCAGTCCTAGGGGCCGCGACTGCCCCCAAGGCTGGCGGTTGCACAGGCAGAAATGTGACCAAAACCGGTCACGCGTTGCCGCATTTCTGTAACCATCTGAAATATGGCGTGAACTTAAATCGATTGACTTGGGGGCCGATTGGCCCGTCCCGGAGGCGTCCGGTTGCTTCGCGTCGGCGCGGCGGGCCGGCTCAGCGCCAGTCGCCGATCGCCGCCTGGACAACGGCAAGCGCCGCGACCGCCGCCGTGTCCGCCCTGAGAATCCGGGGGCCCAGCGATAGCGCGGTGGTCCCCGGACGCCGGGCGATCAGCTCGCGTTCCTCCGGTGCGAAACCGCCCTCCGGGCCGATCAGCACAGCAATGCGGCCGGGCCGCTCGGCGCGGGTCAGTGCCTCGACCGGGTTGGCGACGGCGGCATCCTCGTCGCAGAACACCAGCAGGCGATCGGCCTCCATCTCCGCCAGGATCTGGGTGAGCGGGCGGGCCTCGTCACATTCGGGAAGGGTGAGGATGCCGCATTGCTCGGCCGCCTCGACAGCATTGGCGGCCATCCGCTCGGCGTTGACACGGGTCACCTGTGTATAACGCGTGATGGCTGGAACCAGCCGGCTGGCGCCCATCTCGACCGCCTTCTGCACCATATAGTCGAGACGGGCCTGTTTCAGCGGCGCGAAGACCAGCCAGAGGTCGGCGCCTTGCGTCTGCGCACGAAGCAGGCGCTCGATCCTCAGGCCCACCGCTTTCTTGGCTATGCGCTCGATCCTGGCCAGCCACTCACCGTCGCGGCCATTGAACACATGGAGATGCGCGCCATCGGCCAGCCGCATCACATTGACCAGGTAATTGGTCTGGTCGCGATCGCAGGCGATCAGCGCGTCGGCGCCGAGCGGATCGGCGACGTGGAGCCGGGTAGCCGTGAAATCATAGTCCGCCATGGTGCGCCTCGCCGTCCGGGGCCGATAGAGCGGTCCGCGCGCGCTGGCAAGCGAGCCGTCACGCGGGGCTCGCGGCATTTGCCACGATCCCGACGGATTGATATGGAGAATGCCAATTCAGACAACCCTTTCCCGCGGACGAGAAAAAGGGGCCCGATCATGTGCCTTCCTTCACCGACCCGCACGCGCTCGCTCGTGCTCGCAGTCCTCGCCTCGGCCACCCTCGCGGCGCCGGCCTTCGCCAACGAGATCTGCGAGGCCGAGTTCAAGCCGATGATCGAGGCGCACCAGCGCGTCATGCAGCAGACCCAGGCCGCCATTCCGCGCACCCGCCCGACCACGTTCGAGCAGGCGCGCGCCAATGCCCAGCGGGCCTGCTCCGCGCTCACCACCGCCCAGGCCTCGTTCGAGCGGCTGAAGACGTGGGTCACCAACAATGCCGATTTCTGCCGTCTGCCCGAGCAGATCGTCAATGACGTGACGACCGGCACGACCAACGTGTCGCGCAACCGCACCCAGGCCTGCAATGGCGTGGCCCAGCTTGAGCGCCAGCGTCGCCAGGCTGAAGCCGGCGGTGGCGGTGCCAATCCCTTCGCGCCCAATGCCGGCCGCCGGCCGCAGCTTGACCTGCGCACGCCCGGCGCGCTCTGACCAGTCATGAGCATCACCGAAGGGCGCGTGGCCGACGCGGTCCGCGGCTCCTGGGTCGATAGCCGCGCGCCGGCAAGCTGGCGCCCCTATCTGAGACTGGCGCGCGCCGACCGGCCGATCGGATCCTGGCTGCTGCTGCTGCCGTGCTGGTGGTCGGCTGCGCTGGCAGCAATCGCGGCGCACCAGCCCTTGCCCAATCTCTGGCACATGGTCCTGTTTGCCATCGGCGCGGTAGCGATGCGCGGCGCGGGCTGTACCTACAATGATCTGGTTGATCGCGACATCGATGGCCTGGTGGAGCGCACCCGGTCCCGGCCGTTACCTGCGGGGCAGGTCACTCCGCGCCAGGCCAAACTCTTCCTGATCGCCCAGGTAGTGGTGGGTGCGCTGGTCCTGCTGGCGCTGGCCAATCCCTTTGCCTGGGGCATCGGCATCGCCTCCCTCGGCATCGTGGCGATCTATCCCTTCATGAAGCGCATCACCTCCTGGCCGCAATCGGTTCTGGGGCTTGCCTTTTCCTGGGGCGCGCTGATGGGCTGGGCGGCGGCCTTCGGCCGGCTCGATCTGCCGGCCTACCTGCTCTATGCCGGCTCGATCCTGTGGGTCATCGGCTATGACACGATCTATGCCCATCAGGACCGCGAGGACGACGCCATCGTCGGCGTGAAATCGACGGCGCTTCTGTTCGGCACGCGCACGCCGCTGATGCTCGGCCTGTTCTATGGCGGCGCGGTGCTGTTCTTCGCAGCCGCCCTCTGGCTGGTTGGCGGCTCGGTCATCGCCGTTCTCGGGCTGCTGGTCTTCGCGCTGCATCTGGCCTGGCAGATCGCCCGCCTCGACATCGAGGACCCGGATCTCTGCCTCCGCCTGTTCCAGTCGAACCGCGATGCCGGCCTGATCCTGCTTGCCGGCCTGATGGCCGAAGCGGCCCTGCGCGCACTCGTCTGATCAGCGCCGCCGGGCCTTGTCCACCTGCGCCGCGACCTCCCGGTCCATCGGCGCATCGGATGCGCCAAGACCCGCCACCACGCCGTCAATATCGGCAGCGGGCCGGTTCTGGCTCAGCTTGGCCTTGCCGTCGAAGCCCGTCACCTCGAAACGCATGCCGACGATTGCGCGCATCTGCATGGCGACGAAGTCGTCAGGCGCATCGGAGAGAGCCCAGGGGTGGCTGCGCCCGGCCTCGTGGGCAGCGGTCAGGTCGGCGAGGTTGAGCTTCAGGAAGTCGACATCCGCCGGCCAGGACACGCGGCCGCGCACATGCACGGCGGAATAGTTCCAGGTCGGCACCACCTTGGCGGTCTGCTTCTTGGTCTCGTACCAGGACGGCGTCACATAGGCCTGAGCGCCCGTGAAGATGAGCAGCGCATCGCTGCCTTCGGCGGCCCGGCCCCAATGGGGATTGGCGCGGGCCAGGTGGCCGAAGAACGCGCCCTTCGCGCCCTCGGCCGGCTTGAAGATCACCGGCAGATGGGTGGCGAACAGGCCGTCCGGCCCATGGGTCACAAGGGCTGCGAACGGGTGAGCCTGGCAGAAGCCCGCCATTTCGGCATCGTCGGCCATGGCGAAGAGCGGCGGCACATACATTCTGTGTGTCCAAAAGCAGAGAGACCCGGACGGTAGCGGAACCGTCCGGGTCTATCCAATGCCTGTTGATGATGTCTGTAATCGTACCGGCTGATCAGGCCGCCCGCACCTCGGCGACGAAGGTCTTCAGGGCGCGGTCGATCGAGGACGAGCATTCGGCGAGCCGCTGCGTCGCTTGGCC
Source organism: Phreatobacter aquaticus (assembly GCF_005160265.1). Lineage (NCBI taxonomy): Bacteria > Pseudomonadati > Pseudomonadota > Alphaproteobacteria > Hyphomicrobiales > Phreatobacteraceae > Phreatobacter > Phreatobacter aquaticus. Next base: position 2,104,130 of record NZ_CP039865.1, read on the forward strand.
GACTTCTCCGGCCGAGCGCCCGGTATCGGTTGCCGCGTTGTCGACATCGACAATGGCGGTGCGCGCGGCATCGGCGTGATCATTCGCCTGGGCTATGGCGCGCGAGATTTCGCTGGTCGAAGCCTGCTGCTGGTCCACCGCCGCGGCGATCGCCGTGGTGATCTGGTCCATTGCACCGATCGTTTCGGTGATCGTGTTGATGGCGCCGACGGTCGCAGCGGTCGCCTGCTGCATGCGGTTGACCTGGGAGGCGATTTCCTCGGTCGCCTTGGCGGTCTGCCCGGCCAGCTGCTTCACCTCGGCGGCGACAACCGCGAAGCCCTTGCCCGCTTCGCCCGCGCGCGCCGCCTCGATCGTGGCATTGAGCGCGAGCAGATTGGTCTGCTCGGCGACCGCGGTGATCAGGCCGATGACCTCGCCGATCTTGCGGGCGGCGCCATCGAGTTCGGCGACCCGGCTGGACGTATCGCCGGCTTCCTTGACCGCACGGCGGGCAACGTCGCTGGACGAGGCGACCTGGCGGCTGATCTCACCGATCGAGGAGGAGAGCTGGGTGGCGGCTCCCGCGACCGAGTTCATGTTCATGGTTGCCTGATCGGTGGCCTGCGAGGCGGCACTGACCTTGCCGCCCATGGAACGGGATGCGCCATCGAGATTGTTGGCACTGGTGTCGAGGGCCCCGACGGCCTGCTCGGCCTCGGCGATGCGCTGGGCCATATTGGCCTCGAAGCCCATCACCACCTCTTCCAGGCGCTGGGCACGCCGGCCGCGCTCCTCGGCATCGGCAAGCCGTGCCGCTTCGGCGCTGCGGGCCTCACGAGCCGCATCGCGCAGCACCACGATCGACCGGGTGAGGTCGCCGATCTCGTCGCTGCGCTTGGTCGGTTCGATCGCCGATTCAAGGTCGCCTCCCGCAACGCGCTCGATGGCCTTGGTCGCGGCCACGAGCGGCTTGACCGAGCGGCGCACCACGACAACCGCAAGCAGCGCCAGAATGACCACAACGCCGGCCAGCATGAGGCTCATGGCCGTCATCGTGCTGATGGCTTCGGCCGCGAATTGCTCGGTCGGAATGCCGATGAACAGGATGCCGGCGACCTGGCCGTTGGCGCCGATGACCGGCTGATAGGCCGTGTAGAACGAGCGGCCGAACAGCATGGCCGGGCCGTAATAGGCTTGCGCCTGCTTCAACGGGACATTGGCCGGATGGTCGGGCGCGAGCGAGGTTCCAACCGCGCGGTCGCCGTTCTCCTTCTTCAGATTGGTCGTCCGGCGGATGAAGGCGCCCTTGTCGTCGGTGACGAAGATCGTCGCGACGCCACCGGCCGCCTGAACGGTCCGGTCGACGATGGCGTGATCGGTGAAGGTCGGCATCGCCGGCGCCCGGACATCGGCGACCCGTTCGCCCGAGATCGACAGGCGGGCATCGGGATAGGCCGCCTGGAACAGGACGGCGAGCGTCCGCATGTTCGTCTGGGCGTCGTGCAGGGCGCGGGTCTGATTGCGTGACTGGATCAGCGTCCAGCCGGACGCGATGATCGCACCTGCCGTGACGATCAGCAGGCAGACGACGAAGGCAACGGCCTTGGCGCCGAAGGAGAGCTTGGGAAATCGCAGCGACATGCGGGGGACAACCTCCAGTGGTGTCTGGAGGATGCCTGCCGTTGGTTAATGTTGTGAAAATGAGGACTTCCCACGAGGGAATGCTGCGGAAAAAGTCAGAATACCGATCAGAGTTGGCCCGAACTTACTCTGATTTCGGTAGATCAGTACCGGCCAACAGCGCCCTGGCGCGGTTGCTGTCATCGTGCATCTGCACAACCAGCGCATTCAGGTCGTCGAATTTCTTCTCGGGGCGGATGTACCCACCGAAGGCGACATCGACGATCTGCCCGTAGAGATCGCCGGCAAAGTCAAAGACATGAACCTCCAGGAGGGGGGGGCCGTTGTCGACGGTCGGGCGGCGGCCGAAGCTCGCAACGCCGTCGTGCCACACGCCACCGATGGCAATCTTCACCGCATAGATGCCGTGGGCGAGTTCCGTTGCGGGGGCCAGCGCCAGATTGGCGGTGGGAAAGCCCAGCGTGCGGCCGAGCTTGGCCCCATGGATGACCTCGCCCGATACGCTCCAGGCGTGGCCGAGGAGGCGATTGGCGACGTCGATCCGGCCGGCGGTCAGCGCCTCGCGGATGGCGGTCGACGAGGCCAGCACGCCGTCGACGCTGAAGGGCTGGACCTGGATCACGTCGAAACCGCCGATTGCGCCTGCCTTGACCAGGCTGTCCGGCGTGCCCCGGCGGCCTGCGCCATAGTGGAAGTCGCCGCCGACCACGATGGCGCGCGCCTGCAGCCAGCCGACCAGCACGTCCGCGATAAAGGCTTCCGCGCTCAGCGCCGCGAAATCCCGGTCGAAGGGCGCGCAGGCAATGCCATCGACGCCGAGCCCCGCCAAAAGGCGAAACTTGGTTGCCGGGTCGGTCAGGCGGAACATGGGCCGGTCCGGCTGGAAGAAGGCACGTGGATGCGGCTCGAAGGTGAGCGCAAGCGTCGGGCTGCCGGTTCGGCGGGCCTGGGTCATCGCCGTGGCGATGACATGCTGGTGTCCGCGATGCACGCCGTCGAAATTGCCGATCGCCACCACGCCCCCGGCGAGGCCGACGGGCAGGGGGGCAGGACGCACGAAAACCGGCGCATCCGCCGCGCTGTGCGAGGGCGGCAGGGTCAGTGGCATGGCATCTGGATGAGACGAGGGTCGGTCACGGCGCGCGGACCCTGCCGCCCCGGACCGATATCGTCAAGCACATCGGGTGTCAGGCGGCGGCGACCAGTTCGGCGCGCGAGGGAACGCGCACCCAGGCCTCGCCGTCCAGAACGACCGTCGCATCGACGGCACATTCGCAGGCGAGACGCACCCGCTGGCGCGCCTCGATGATCTCGGCCACCTCGACATGGACCCGCACGACATCGCCGATCTTCACCGGCGCCTTGAAGTTGAGCGTCTGCGACAGATAGACCGCGCCGGGGCCCGGCAACCGCGTGCCGATCACCGCCGAGATCAGGCTCGCGGTATAGAGACCATGGGCGATCCGCTGGCCGAACCGCGTCTTCGATGCGTAGAGATCGCTCAGATGGATCGGGTTCTGGTCGCCCGAAATATCGGCGAACCCTACCACGTCCTGGTCGGTCACCGTCTTGAGGACAAGCTCCGACAACCCGATGGTCAGGTCTTCGAAGGCCATGGAACGGATCGAGCGAACGGTCATGCGGTCATCTCCGGGGGCGCGCACCATCGCGCCCCTTCTTGTGCATTGCAACAATACGCCGGATGGCGGGGAAAGTTCAATCCGCGACCGCTTCGCCCTCGATTTCCACCAGAAGTTCGGGCCGCACCAGCGCGGCGATCTGGAGGAATGTCGCAGCGCAGCGATGGTCGCCGAGCTTGGCCTGCCGCACGGTACGGAATGGCACGATCGCGTCCGGCACTGTCACATAGGTGACGATCTTGACGAGGTTGGCGATGTCCATGTCGCCGGCGCGCAGCACGGCGATCAGGTTGTCGAAGGCCTGTGCGATCTGGGCTTCGAGGCCTTCCGGGACAGTGCCGTCGGGCGCCATGCCGATCTGGCCGGAAATGACCAGGCGGCGGCCCGACAGCGCGTGGGCGGCGGCATGGCTGTAGCTGGGCGAGGGGGCGTGAACGGTCGGGGGATTGAAGAAGGTCGGCATTGGTCAAGCACTCCGGCAGGTGAATCAGGGCGGCTATCCTAGCGCGGGAAATTCTCCCGGTCGCAGCTGAACCGGCGAGACGAATCACGTCGATTCGGGGCAAGGTTTGGCCCGTTCACCTTTGGTTGAAGGACTTGAGACCACTCGCCAATGCCTCGTTCGGGTTCCTTCTTCGTCGCTCTGTGCATGACCGCGATCGCTGCATCGGTGGCAGCCCTGTGCTTTCTGGCCGGCGGCGTCGAGCTCGGCTATGCGCTGGCGATCGGCTTTGCCCTGCTGCTGGCCATGGTCATCGGCCATCTGGGAGCGCTGCAGTCCGGCTCCCGCCAGATGATCGAGGCCCGCCTTGCCGATCTGAGCCGGTCCACCGGCGAGTTCGGTCGCGACATGGCCGAATTGTCCAGCCGCCTCGACCGGTTCGAGACCTCCATGCTCGACCGGACCCTGGCCGCCACCGAGCCGATGGCCGAGGAGATTGGCGAACTTGGCGCTCTGGTGAAACAGTTCGCCGAGACGCTGCAGGTCCATGAGGCCGCCATCGTGCGCGCCACCGCCGCGCCCGCCATGGCCCCGCAAAGTCAGCCGGCGGCCCAGCAGCCAGCGCCGCAGCCGGCCTATCAGCCAGTGGCGGAACCAGCCCCGAGAATGGCGCCGCCCGCGCCGCCCGTCCCCGTCATGCAGCGCTATGGCGAAGCGCTACGCCAGCGCCTCGACCCCGTCCCCCCCGCGCCGCGCCGCGCGTCCGCGCCCGATCCGACCCTGCCGGACATTTTCGCCGGCATGACGCGCGATGACGCCCTGTCGATCGTCGACGAGGCGATCGCCGCCAAGCGCTACGACCTGTTCCTTCAGCCGATCGTGACATTGCCGCAGCGCAAGGTGCGCTGGTACCAGGCCTCGGTCCGGCTGCGCAGCGCCGACGGCGCTGTGCTGCAACCGGCCGATTATCGCGAGCTTGCCGAGGGCACAGGCCTGATGCCGGCTCTCGATGCCGAGACGCTCGCCCGCTGCATCCAGGTGGTCCGCCGGCTAACCTCGCGCAACCGCGATGTCGGCCTCGTCTGCGACCTCTCCGGCGCATCGCTGGCCGATGCCGCCTTCTCCAACGAGATGGTGGAATCGCTCGACGCCGCCCGCTCGGTCGCCGGCTCTCTGGTGCTCAGCTTCCGGCATGATGCGCTGCGCGCCATGTCGCCGCTCGATATCGAGACGCTGAAGAGCCTGATGGACTACGGCTTCCGCTTCTCGCTCCACGGTGTCGGCGATCTCAGGATCGAACCGCGCGACCTCGCCGAGAAGGGCTTCCGGCAGGTCAAGGTACCGGCCGAGCTGATGCTGTCGCGTGGCCAGGATGTCAGTCTGGCGATCCATCCGGCCGATCTGCCGAGCCTGTTCGCCCGTTATGGCATCGAGCTGATCGTCGACGACATCGAGAGCGAGCAGATGGTCGTCGACCTGCTCGACTACGACGTGAAATTCGGCCAGGGCGTGCTGTTCTCGCCGCCCCGTCCGGTGCGGGCCGAGGTGCTGGCCGGCGCCGAGCCTGCCGGCATTCCGCCCACCCAGGCATCCGCCCAGCCGACCCTGTCGCGGGCTCCGCGCACCGAGCCCCGTCCCGATCCGCGCCCCGCGCCACAGGGTCCCCAGTCGATTGGCGCGGCGGCGCTCGCCGCCGGCGCAGTGCCCCAGGCACGCGACCAGCGCCGCCCGGCGGGTATCGGCCAGGGATTGCGCGCGCTGATCCGCGACCGGTCCTGACGCTGCTCGCCGCGATGGGCTAGGATAAGCCATGCCGGTCCGCCAGCTCCCCGAAGGCATCGTCAACCGCATCGCCGCCGGCGAAGTGGTCGAGCGCCCGGCTGCCGCCGTCAAGGAACTGGTCGAGAATGCGCTGGATGCTGGCGCTGGCCGCATCGACGTGCTGATCGGGGCCGGCGGGCGGCGGCTGATCCGGGTTGCTGATGATGGCCAGGGCATGACGCGCGACGATCTCGCGCTCTGCATCGAGCGGCACGCCACCTCCAAGCTCTCCAGCGACGACCTGCTTGATATCCGGACCCTCGGCTTTCGCGGTGAGGCGCTGCCCTCTATCGGCGCGGTGTCGCATCTGCGCATCGTCACCCGCCATGCGAGCGAGCCCCATGCCTGGGCGCTGTCGGTCGATGCCGGCGACAAGGCCGGGCCCATGCCGGCAGCGCTCGCCAAGGGCACGCGCGTCGAGGTCGAGGACCTGTTCTACGCGACGCCTGCCCGGCTGAAGTTCCTGAAGACCGACCGCTCCGAAAGCGCGGCGGTGGTCGATGTGGTCAAGCGCCTGGCGCTGGCCCATCCGACCGTCGCGTTCTCGCTGGCTGACGACGAGGGTGGGGTCCGCACCTATGCGGTGCAGGCCTTCGGCGAAGCCGGCCTGCTCGCCCGCATCGGCGAGGTCATGGGGCGCGACTTCGCCGACAATGCCATGCCGCTCGATGTCGCGCGTGGCGGCATCCGCCTGTTCGGCTTTGCCGGTCTGGCGACCTTCCACAAGGCGACGGCGGGCAGCCAGTTCCTGTTCGTCAACGGACGGCCCATCCGCGACCGCCTGGTCATGGGCGCGCTGCGCGGTGCTTATGCCGACGTCATGCCGCGCGACCGCCACCCGGCCGTGGCGCTGTTCCTGGAGCTCGATCCGCACGAGGTCGACGTCAATGTCCACCCGGCCAAGACCGAGGTCCGGTTCCGCGACAGCCAGCTGGTGCGTGGGCTGATCGTCGCCGCCATCCGCGATGCCATTGCCAGGGCCGATCCGACAACCGCCTCGACATTGGCCGCCGCCACCGTCACGGCGTTCCGGGGACCGTCCGGGCGGGGTGGATCTGGCCCAGCCTGGGACTGGCGGTCCTCGCCCATGCGGCCGGTATCAGGCTTCGGCGAGGCGGCGCAGGCAGCCTTCGCCCAGAGCCCGTTCGATCTCGGCGCAGCTCCCTCCGCGGATGCCCGGGCCTCCACCGCGCCGATCGATCCGGACGATCTCGACCGTCCGCTCGGCGCCGCCCGCGCCCAGGTCCACGGCACCTATATCGTCGCCCAGACCCGCCAGGGCATGGTGATCGTCGACCAGCACGCAGCCCACGAACGTCTCGTCTATGAGCGGCTCAAGCGCCAGATGGCCGAGACCGGCATTGCCCGGCAGACCCTGCTCATTCCGGTTGTCGTCGAGCTCGACCCTGCCGATGCCGCACGGCTCTGCGCGCGTGCAGGCGACCTCGAACCTTTCGGCCTGGTGATCGAGAGTTTCGGCCCCGGCGCCGTCATGGTCCGCGAGACCCCGGCCATGCTCGGCGATGTCGATGCCGAGGCGCTGGTGCGCGATCTCGCCGAGCACCTCGCCGAATGGGACTCGACCGATCCGCTGGAGCGCCGGCTCCTGTCGGTGGCCGCCACCATGGCCTGCCACGGTTCGGTGCGCGCGGGACGGCTGCTGAAACCCGCCGAGATGAACGCGCTGCTCCGTGAGATGGAGGCAACGCCGGGCTCCGCCCAATGCAACCATGGTCGGCCGACCTCGGTCTCGCTGTCGCTGACCGATATCGAGCGGCTGTTCGGCCGGCGGTGAGGCTTCGGCCGACCAGCCCTTAATAGCGGGCACGGTTTTTCGTCATGGCCGGGCTTGTCCCGGCCATCCACGCCTTCAACGGCCGAGCCAACGGAACCCAAGACGTGGATGCCCGCCACAAGGGCGGGCATGACGACGGTGAGTGCTGTCCATTGCGCAGGCCCGTCACCCCTTCCGGCTCTCAAGCAGCTCCGCCGGCGTCGCATCCAGCGCTAGCTCGATCCGGCGCTTGAGATTGTCCTTGATCGGCTCGCAGGCGGCGAAGATCTCCTTCACCTTGAAGAAATCCAGCACGCGGAAGCCCTCGACCGGCGGCCGGAGGTGAATTGTCGGCCGGTGCTCGGCAAGCCGGATGCCGCTCAGAACCTGCATCATCAGCGTCACCGACCCGAACAGGGCCTGCCACGGATCCGGGATCGTCTCGTCGATGGTGCGATCATGGGCCGAGCCGTCGAGCACATCGACCGCGATGACGATCGGCTGGCTCGCCTGATCGACCGCCACCGGATTGATCGTGCCGCCATCGATCAGCACGCGCCCGCGGTGGAGCACCGGCCGGAACGCGCCGGGGATGGCCATGGAGGCCGCGACCGCCGGAATCAGCGGTCCATCGGCAAAGGTCACATCGACCCGGGCATAATAGTCGGCGGCCACCACCTTCAGCGGGATCGCCAATTCCTCGAATGTCTGCGGCACTGTCGACGGCAGCAGGCCATCGAGCAGCTTCTGCGGGTCGATCAGCACCGGATTGGTGAAGCCGTTGGTCAGCATTTCCGTGAAGCGGCCAACGCGCGCTGCAAACACCCGGCGCAGCACTTCGGGCTTCATGCGGAACACGTCGAGCGCATAGGTCCTGAGGTCCTGCCCACTCATGCCGGCGCAATAACAGGCGCCGATGATCGCGCCGATCGAGGTGCCGATCACTTCCGCAGGCTTCAGCCCCAGTTCGTCCAGCGCCTCGAGGACGATGACATGGGCGAGGCCCTTGGCGCCGCCGCCGCCCAGCACGAGCGAGATCGGCGGCCCGGATGGGACCAGGGTCTGGCGGGGCTCTGGAAGGGTCATGGCCGCATTCTATAGCGCGGACCAGCGTCCCGCGGCAGCCGAAATGCGCGGGCATGGCTTGCGGCGGCAGGGAACGCGGGCTTTCATGGCCGCCCCTCGTCAAGGCTCGCACGCATGTCCGATTCTCTTCGTCTCGATCCCTCAGCCTTCGATCCGGCCCACGTGCCCGCCGACCAGCTGGCGGTCAATGCCGCGATTATCAAGCGCCTGCAGAGCTTCGACAATTGGTCGGCGGCACCCGCCATCATCCGCCAGATGCGGCGCGAGGGCAGGGGCGCCTTCCCGGCCCCCGTGCCATCGCCGCGCGCCACCACGATGACGATCGACGGCAAGCACGGCCCGATCGGCCTGCGGATCCTCGGGCCGGAGAACCCCAAGGCGGTCTATCTCCACATCCACGGTGGCGGCTGGACGCTCGGCACCGCCGATGGCCAGGACCAATGGTACGAGCGCTTCGCCGACCGGCTCGGCATCACCACCGTCTCGGTCGACTATCGCCTCGGCCCGGAGGACCCCTATCCGATGGGACCGGACGACTGCGAAACCGCCGCGCTCTGGCTGGTCGCCGAGGCGCAGAAGCGCTTCGGCACCGACCGCCTGCTGATTGGCGGCGAGAGCGCCGGCGCCCATCTCTCGGTTGTCACGCTGCTGCGCCTGCGCGACCGCCACGGCATCATGCCGTTCTGCGGCGCGAACCTGCATGCCGGCTGCTACGACCTTGGCCTGACGCCTTCGGCGCGCAACTGGGGCACCGAGAAGCTGGTGCTCAACACCCGCGACATCTCGATGTTCGTCCGCCATTTCCTGGTGCGCGGCGGCGATGTCTGCGATCCCGATATCTCGCCGCTCTGGGCCGACCTGAAGGGCATGCCGCCCGCGCTGTTCACGGTGGGATCCAGCGATCTTCTCGTCGACGACACGCTGTTCATGGCGCCGCGCTGGGTGGCGGCCGGCAACGCAGCGAGCCTCGAGGTCTATCCCGGCGGCTGCCACGTGTTCATCGCCTTCCCTGGCCAGAACAGTGACCGCTGCCTCGACCGGATCGAAGGCTTCATGCAGGGCGCGATCGCCGCTTGAGCTCTATTCGGCCGCCTGTTTCAGCACCCGCCACTGGGCGAGCAGCGCGCGCAGCGCCGCCGGCTTCACCGGCTTGTTCAGGAGGTGGACATTCTTGGCCTGCGCCCGGTCGCGCACCTCCTGGGAGCGGTCGGCGGTGATCAGGATGGCGGGCAGCGTCGCGCTGAACCGCCAGCGCAGCTGGGTCACCACATCGAGGCCGTTGCCCTCGTCCAGGTGATAGTCGACGATCAGCACATCGGGCACCACGAGGTCGTCGTTCAGCGCCTCATGGGCCTCGCGCCAGCTGGCCCCGGTGATCGTGTGGCAGCCCCAGCCCGCCAGCAGAACGCGCATGCCTTCGAGGATCTTCGGCTCGTTGTCGATGGCGAGCACGATCAGCCCGTCGAGCGGCGCCGCCGCGAAGGGCTGCGGCTGCGGTCCCGGCTGTGTCGCGGGCAGGGCCGGCGCGATGGGCAGCTCGACCATGAAGGAGGAGCCGCGGCCGACCTTCGACTTGATGGTCAGCCGGTGCTCCAGCACGCGGGCGATCCGCTCGACAATGGACAGGCCAAGGCCGAGGCCGCGAGCGATCTTGGCGCCCTGCTCGAGACGCTGGAACTCGTGGAAGATGATCCGCTGCTTGTTCTGCGGAATGCCGGGGCCCGTGTCATGCACCTGCAGCGACAGCTTGCGGCCGCGCCTGCGGCAACCGACCACGACGCCGCCCTTGGACGTGTACTTGATCGCGTTGGAGATCAGGTTCTGCAGCAGGCGACGCAGCAGGCGCCGGTCGGAATGGACGGCGAGGCTGGAGGGCACGAAGGTCAGTGTGAGCCCGCGCTGGCGGGCCATCGGCTGGAATTCCACCGCCAGCTGGCGGAACATCTCGTCGATCCGGAAGCTGGAAATCTCCGCCTTCATCGCGCCGGCATCGAGCCGCGAAATGTCGAGCAGCGCGCCCAGGATCTCTTCCACCGCTTCGAGCGAGGCATCGACGTTCTCGACGAGGCGCGCGTCATCGCTGCCGGCCTGCCGCTCAACCAGGCTGGTCGTGTAGAGCCGGGCGGCGTTCAGCGGCTGCAGGATGTCGTGGCTGGCGGCGGCCAGGAACCGGGTCTTGGAATGGTTGGCCTCGTCGGCCTCGGCCTTGGCCTGGGCGAGTTCGGCATTCAGCCGGGTCAGCTCCTCGGTGCGCTCGCGCACGCGGCGCTCCAGCGTCTCGTTGGCGCGCTCCAGTTCTTCCGCCGCAGCGACACTGGCTGTCACATCGGTATAGGTCGTCACCACGCCGCCATCGGGCAGTCTTGCCGAGCGCACCTCGATGAACAGGCCGCGCTTGGCCAGGCGCTCGGTCTGCGGCTCGCTTGAGTTCAAGAGCCGGTCGGCGCGTTCGGCCACCAACACGCGGGTGTCGCCTTCGCCGAATTCGCCGCGCGCGGCGAGGCTCATCAGCACATCGTCGAAACCGGCGCCGATATGCAGATCTTCCGGCGGCAGGTCGAGCACCTCGGCAAAGGGGCGGTTCCACACCATCAGCTTGCCGTCACGGTCGAACACGGCGACGCCCTGGCGCGCATGTTCCAGTGCCGTCTGCAGCACCTCGCGATTGTACTGCATGGCCGCATTGGCATCGTCGAGCAGCTTCAAGGCATCGGTGGTCGAGACCGAGCGCTTCTTCAGGAGCAGCGACAGGACGAGCCGCGACGAGGCCGTGCCGATGGCGGAAGCCAGCAGGCGTTCGGCATAGCGCAGCAGCTCGATATCGGCTTCCGACGATCCCTGCGGTTCGCCGCCGCGCTGCTGGCCATAGCTGCGGAAGGCGGCGGCGGTGCGCTCGGCGCCGAGATAGCGGGCGACCGTGCCATGCACTTCGTCGACCGAGACGGCGGAGCGCCAAAGCCGGAAGCTCGGCGCGAAGTCGGAGGGCTCGGAGGGCGCGAAGACCTGGGCCTGCAGCGTCTCGATGGCGATCGGCCGGCGCGACAGCGAGGCCGCGAGAAACACCGCGAGATTGAGCAGGAGCGACCAGAACACGCCGTGGGCGAGCGGCGGCAGGGTGACGCCGAACAATTCCTGCGGCCGCAGCGCCGCGATCCCGAACGGTCCCTCCGAGATCAGCTCCGGGCTGATGGCGCCGGTGGTCGCCAGCATCGGCAGGAGCAGCGTGTAGGTCCACACCGCCAGCCCCACCGCCATGCCCGCCACCGCCCCGCGGGCGGTGGCGCTCCGCCACATCATGCCGCCGAAGAAGGACGGCGCGAGCTGGGTCACCGCCGCGAACGACAGGAGACCGATGGAGGCGAGCTGCGCCTCGCCGGCAATCCGGTAATAGAGATAGGCGGCAATCATCACGCCGAGAATGATGGTGCGGCGGATCTTCAGGATGGTCGGACCGAGATCGCCCGGTTCGTCGCCGCCCTGCGCCGATGATGGCAGCCGGCCCCGCAACTTCAGCAGCGACGGGATCACCACGTCGTTCGAGATCATGATCGACAGCGCTACGCTCGCCACGATGACCATGGCGGTGGCCGCCGACAGGCCGCCGATGAAGGCGGCAAGCGTCAGCACCGGATTCCCGCGCGACAGCGGCAGTTCGAGCACTGTCATGTCGCTGTCGAACGATCCCGCCGGAAACAGCAGCAGCCCGGCAATGGCGATGGGCAGCACGAACAGGTTGATCAGGACGAGATAGGCCGGAAACAGCCAGGACGCCCGCCCCACCTCGCGCTCCGAATGGCTCTCCACCACCACCACATGGAACATGCGCGGCAGCAGGATGGCGCAGACGAAGGACAGGACGCTCATCGCCAGGAATGTCGAGAAATCCGGCCAGCGGATCACATGTTCCATGATGTCGGGACGCGCTGCCACCTTTGCCGCGATATCGCCGACGCCGTCGAAGATCCAGAAGGTCACATAGATGCCTATGGCGAGGAAGCAGACGAGCTTCACCACCGATTCGGCGGCCACTGCCAGCATCAGGCCGTCCTGATGCTCGGTCGCGTCGGCATGGCGGGTGCCGAACAGCATGGCGAAGGCCGCCATCGCCATGGCGACCAGCAAAGCGAGGTCGCCGAAGAACGGCAGCTCCTGGGTGGCATTGACGATGCCGCTCGGCTTGATGGTCGTCAAAAGCGAGTTGGAGACAGCCTTCAGCTGCAGCGCCACATAGGGGATCGTGCCAACCGTCACGATGAGGCAGACCATGGCCGCCACCGCCTGGCTCTTGCCATAGCGTGCGCCGATGAAGTCGGCGACGGAGGTGATGTTCTGCGCCTTCGCGATCCGCACCATGCGGGTGACCAGCGGCCAGAACAGGCCGAACATGAGCGCGGGACCGAGATAGATCGCCAGGAAGTCGAAGCCCGAGCGCGAGGCAAGGCCGACCGATCCGAAGAAGGTCCAGGACGTGCAATAGACCGCTAGCGACAGGGGATAGATCCAGGCCCGGCTGCGCAGCGCCGCCGTGGCCTTGGTGCGCTGCCGGTCGCCCCAATGGGCAAGCAGGAACAGGCCCACGAGATAGGCCAGAGCCGATATGATGATGACCAGGCCGAGTGACATGTTTGGCCGGAATTCCTCTGGGCCGGAGCGGCAAACTCACCACGGCGCGCGCCGCCTGTCCATTCGTCCGCTGGATATGTGACGCTGGGTCAGGTGGCCGGTTGCAATCGCCGGGCGGAGCCGCCACTGTCGTTTGCCGGGCCCGATACGGCCTGCCGAAGCGCAGCGGACAAGGACAGGACCATGCTTAACGAGTTCAAACAGTTCGCCCTGAAGGGCAATGTGGTCGATCTCGCCATCGGCGTGATCATCGGCGCAGCCTTCGGCAAGATCGTCGATTCGATGGTCGGCGACATCTTCATGCCGCTGCTCGGCGCCATCGTCGGCGGTCTCGACTTTTCCAACTATTTCATCGGGCTGAGCAAGGCGGTCACCGCTGGCAATCTCGTCGATGCGCAGAAGCAGGGCGCGGTCCTCGCCTATGGCAAGTTCATGACCATCGCGATCAATTTCATCATCATCGCCTGGGTCATGTTCATGGTCGTCAAGGCGATGAACCGGCTGAAGAAGCAGGAAGCCGCCGCTCCCGCCGAGCCGCCGGCCCCCTCGACGGAAGTGGTGCTGCTCACCGAGATCCGCGATCTCCTGAAGAAGTAGAAGACTTTCAAGACGGCCCGCTGGTTGTCGTCATGCCCGCCCTTGGGCGGGCATCCACGACTTGCCTAACCTTAAGCGGAAGCCAAAGACGTGGATGGCCGGGACAAGCCCGGCCATGACGAAAGACCTTGGGCTCTTGTGAGCTTCCAAAGGCGCTGTTTGCCAGTCAGGCCGCGCGCAGGATCAGGATCTGGCTGTCGCCGGCTTCGCGCTTCTCCAGGAGCGTGAAGCCGTCCGGCAGGTCGACCGTCACCTCTGCGGCCTCTTCGACGATCACCAGCGCCTGGCGCGTCAGCCAGCCGCCATCGCGCAGACTGATCAGCGCAAGCTCGGCCAGGCCCTTGCGATAGGGCGGATCGAGAAAGGCGAGGCTGAAGGGCTCGAAGGGCGCAAGCGGCCCGAGCTTGGTGGCATCGCGCTTCAACAGCCCGGTAATGCCGGACAATCCGAGCGCATCGACATTGCCGCGGATCAGTCCGCGTCCCTCGGCGCTCTGGTCGACAAAGGCCGCATAGACGGCACCGCGCGACAGCGCCTCAATGGCGAGCGCGCCGGTGCCGGCAAACAGGTCGACGACGCGGGCACCCTGGCACGCGTCGTCATAGGCATGGGCGAGAACGTTGAACAGGCTCTCGCGCAGACGGTCCGAGGTCGGACGGATGGCGTCCGACTTCGGTCCCAGCAAGGTTCGGCCTTTCAGCCGGCCACCGACGATCCGCAAGGCTCAGCGCTCCCGCTTGCCCCCGCCCGGACGGCCCTTGCCGCCGAAGGGCTTGCCACCGAAAGGCTTGCCGCCACCCGGACGATCGCCGAACGGACGGCCTTCGCTGCGGCCGCCGAAGCTCTTGCCGCCACCGCCGCCGAAGCTCTTGCCACCGCCGCCGCCGAAGCTGCGGCCACGATCCGGCCGGTCACCGGAGGGACGATCGCCGAATGGGCGGTCTCCCCTCGGCTTGAAGCCGCGATCCGGACGGTCGCCCGACGGACGGTCGCCGAACGAGCGCTCGCCACGAGGCTTGAAGTCGCGCTGCGGCCGGTCGCCATCGGGACGGTCGCCCCTTGGCTTGAAGCCGCGATCCGGACGGTCGCCGAACGGACGGTCACCGCGCGGCTTGAAGTCGCGCTGCGGCCTGTCACCCGACGGGCGATCACCGAAGGGGCGGTCACCCCTGGGCTTGAAGCCACGATCAGGACGGTCACCGGACGGACGATCGCCGAACGGGCGGTCGCCCCTCGGCTTGAAGTCGCGCTGCGGCCTGTCGCCATCGGGACGGTCACCGAACGAGCGCTCACCCCGGGGCTTGAAGTCACGCTGCGGCCTGTCGCCCGACGGACGATCACCGAACGGACGGTCACCGAACGGACGGTCACCCCTGGGCTTGAAGCCACGATCCGGACGATCACCCGACGGACGGTCGCCGAACGGGCGGTCGCCCCTCGGCTTGAAGCCACGATCCGGACGATCACCCGACGGACGATCGCCGAACGGACGGTCACCCCGCGGCTTGAAGCCACGGTCGGGCCGATCGCCTGACGGGCGATCACCGAACGGGCGGTCACCCCTCGGCTTGAAGCCCCGGTCGGGACGATCGCCTGACGGACGGTCACCGAACGGGCGGTCGCCCCTCGGCTTGAAGTCGCGCTGCGGACTCTCGCCCTCGGCACGCTCGGCCCAGGGCTTCACGTTGCGCTCGCGGTCCGCGAAGCTGCGATCCGGACGATCGCCGAAGGAACGCTCACCCCTCGGCTTGAAGTTGCGCTGCGGCCTGTCGCCATCGGGACGGTCGCCCCTGGGCTTGAAGCCACGATCCGGACGATCGCCGAACGACCGCTCTCCGCGCGGCTTGAAATCGCGCTGCGGACGTTCGCCACGGTCCTCGAAGCGGCTCGGCCGCTCCTCGCGCGCCGGGGCGTCTTCGCCACCGACCCGCTCGACCCGGACGCGACGGCCCTTGGAATCCTCCACCGGCGGGCCGCGACGGAAATCGCGGTCGCCGCCTTCGGCCGGCCGGCTGCCGCCCTTGAAGCTCGGGCGAGCCTTGCGCACCGGCATGGCTTCCGTTGCCTCGCCGTCGCGCCAGATCCGCGGACGCGAGCCGAACTTGTGCTCGGGGCTCTTGCCCTGCGGACGGTTGTCGCCCTCCTCGCGGTCGAACGAGCGCGGGCGCTCGGACCGACCTTCGAAGCGGCTCGGACGTTCGGCACGATCGCCGAACCGGCTCGGGCGCTCGTCGCGGCCACGGGCGGGACGCTCGCTGCGCTCCTCGCGACGGACAGGACGCTCGCTGCGGTCCTCGCGGCCACGGGAAGGCTTGGAACCGCCACGGTCGTCGCGGGCTCCGATCTGCTCGAACACCGGGCGGTCGAATTCGACGCCGGCCAGTTCCGAGAGCTCTTCGCCAAGCTGGTCGCGCAGCACGCGGGTGCGGACCTCGTCCACCTCGCCCTCGGGCAGCTCACCGAGCTGGAACGGACCGAACGACACGCGGATCAGACGGTTCACGTCGAGACCGATAGCGCCCAGCACGTTCTTGACTTCGCGGTTCTTGCCTTCGCGCAGCGACAGGGTCAGCCAGGAATTGGTGCCCTGGATGCGGTCAAGCTCGGCCTCGATCGGGCCATACTCGACGCCGTCGACCTCGATGCCGCCACGCAGACGGTCGAGCGTGTCCTGGTCCACGATGCCGTGGGCCCGGACGCGATAGCGGCGCAGCCAGCCGGTGGCCGGCAAAGCCAGCACGCGGGCGAGACCACCATCGTTGGTCAGCAGCAGCAGGCCTTCGGTGTTGATGTCGAGACGGCCGACGGTGACGACGCGCGGCAGGTCATCCGGCAGTGCATCGAAGATCGTCGAACGGCCCTCGGGGTCACTGGTCGTGGTCACCAGGCCAGCCGGCTTGTGGTAGAGCCACAGCCTTGTGCGCTCGCGCTCCGGCAGCCGCTCGCCATCCACCAGGATCACGTCGCTTTCGACGACGTTCAACGCCGGCGAGTTCAGGACCTTGCCATTGACGCTGACGCGTCCGGCATCGATCCATTCCTCGGCTTCGCGGCGCGAGCAGAGGCCTGCACGGGCGAGAACGCGGGCGATCCGCTCCTCGCCGCGATTGACCGGCTCGAACGAGCGGTCGATCTGGCGCGGCACGGTGTTGCGGTCGCGGGTTGCGCGGCCTTCCGTGCGCTTCGGCTGGTCGTCGCGCTCGGAGGCCGGCGGACGGGCGTCGCGCGGGTCGAACCGGCTGGTCCGCTCATCGTCACGCTCGCGCGGCTGACGCTTCGGAGCCCGGGTAAAGCCAGCCTGCGCGGCCAGCGCCTTCACTACCGGATCCTCGTCGATGTCCTCGAGGAAGGCGGGAACGTCGTCGTCGAGCTCGATCTCGAGATCGGCGTCGGGCTCGAACGTGGCCTTGGCCTTGCCGGCCTTTGCGGGCTTGGCGGCCTTTTCAGGCTTGGCGGGCTTTTCGATCTTGGCAGCCTTGGCCGGCTTCTCAGCCTTGGCCGGCTTCGGGGCCTCGACGGCCTCGGGCTCGGCAACAACCTTGGCGGCCTTGGCCGACTTGGCGGGCTTGGCAGCAACCGGAGCGGCTTCCACCGGCTCGGCCTTCACGGCCTTGGCCTTGGCGGCCTTCGCCGGCTTGGCATCGACGACGATGTCGGCCTTGGCAACAGCGGCCTTCTTCGGCGCAGCAGCGGCCTTCGGAGCAGCAGCCTTTGCCGCAGCCTTCTTGGGCGCAGCAACCTTGGCGGGTTCGGCAGCCTTCGGCTTGGCAACCGGGGCGGATTCGGGCTTGTCAGCTTTCGTGACGGCCTTCGCGGCCTTCTTCGGCGCGGGCTTGGCGGTCTCGATCAGAACGGTGGCGGCGCTCTCGTCAGCGGCGGCTTTGCTCTTGGATGTCTTGGTTGCGACGGCCTTCTTGGCGGTCTCTGTCATGCCGTTGGAATCGGCTTTTCGCGTCCGGCCGGTAGCCGGGCGATCCTTGTCGCTCTTGCGGTTCATAGGTGTCTCGTGAGATCGGGTTGTCGCGGCGCCATCCGGCGTGCGCGGCCGGGAACCCCGGCAGGAATGGGCGCCTTTAGCACGAACGAGCCGAAATGGCGAGAGAAGACGAGCATGCGTCGTTAACGCCCATGGCGGCAGCCCTCGACGAGGCGCGGCTGGCGGCGGTGCGCGGCGAGGTTCCGGTCGGCGCGGTCTTGGTCAAGGATGGCCAGATCATCGCGCGTGCCGGCAACCGGACGCTGGCCGACCATGACCCGACAGCCCATGCCGAGATCGTCGCGATCCGCATGGCCTGCCAGGCCTTGGGCTCCGAACGGCTGCCGGGTTGCGATCTCTATGTGACGCTGGAGCCTTGCCCGATGTGCGCGGCGGCGATCTCGTTCGCGCGCATCCGCCGGCTCTATTTCGGCGCCTCTGATCCGAAAGGCGGGGCGGTCGAGAACGGCGTCCGGCTCTATGGCGACCCGACCTGCCATCACAAGCCCGAGGTCTATGGGGGCATGAGCGAGACCGAGGCCTCGCACCTTCTCAAGGACTTTTTCCGCAGCCGCCGCTAGAGGCGATCAAAGCCCGCGCTCGCCGGCCTTCCGTTCCATCGCGATCATCCGCGTGATCAGGATGACCGGGATGAGGCCGATGGCAACGATCACCAGCGCGCCTGTGGACGCCTGGGCCAGCCGCTCGTCGGAAGCGAGATTGTAGACGCGCACCGCCAGCGTATCGAAGCCGAAGGGGCGGATCACCACGGTTGCCGGCAATTCCTTCAATACGTCGACGAAGGCGACGAGACCGGCGGTGAGCAGGGGGCGGCGCAGCATCGGCGCATGGATCGCGCGGGCGACTTCACCGGGCGTCGCACCGAGCGTGCGGGCGGCGGCATCAATCGAGGACGGGATCTTGCCGAGGCCGGCCTCCAGCGGCCCGACGGCCACGGCCAGGAACCGCACGAGATAGGCATAGATCAGGGCGGCCGCCGTACCCGACAGGAGCAGGCCCGGTCCCCAGCCGGTCCAGGCTTTCAGCCAGCCGTCCAGTGCATTGTCGAAGGCGCCGAGCGGCACCATGATGCCGACCGCGATCACCGTGCCCGGCACGGCATAGCCGATGCTCGCGACCCGAAGCGCGCCGGATGTCACCGGTCCCGGCGCCAGCCGCACCGCATAGGTGACGATACTGGCGATCGCCACGACGACCAGCGCGGCAATGCCGGCGAGCAGGAACGAGTTCTGCGCATAGATGAGGAAGCGGGGGCCGAGCAGCGGATCGCCGCCCGAGAGATGCAGGCGCACGAGCGAGATCACCGGCAGGACGAAGCCGAGCAGCACCGGCGCCGCGCAGGCGGCAATCGCCGCGGCCGCGGCGAAGCGGGTAAGCCTGAGCGGCGCGATCTTGCGATGCCGCCGCACACCTGCCCCGAAGCGCCGGCCGCGCCGCGCCAGCCGCTCCATGACGATCAGCAGCAGAACGAAACTCAGAAGCCCGGTGGCAAGCTGGGCTGCCGCTACCCGGTCGCCGAGCCCGAACCAGGTCCGGTAGATGGCGGTGGTGAAGGTGGTGACGCCGAAATATTGCACCGTGCCGAAATCGGCGAGCGCCTCCATCAGGGCCAGCGCCACGCCGGCGGCAATGGCCGGCCGCGCCATCGGCAGGCCGACCCGGAAGAACGCCGCCCAGGGGCTTGAGCCCAAGGTCCGGGCGGCCTCCAGCACGCAGGTCGACTGGTCGAGAAAGGCGGTACGGGCCAGCAGATAGACGTAAGGGTAGAGCACCAGGACCAGCATGGTGCCGGCCCCCCAGAGCGACTGGATGTCGGGGAACCAGTAATCGCCGCGCGCCCAGCCGAAGGCCGCCCGCAAGCTGCCCTGGACCGGGCCGGCATAGGCCAGAGCATCGGTATAGGCGTAGCCGATGATGTAAGCCGGCATGGCGAGTGGCAGCAGCAGCAACCATTCCAGTGCCCGCGATCCCGGAAACCGGCAGAGCGTGACGAGCCAGGCCGTGCCGACCCCGATCACCGCAGTGCCGACGCCGACCACGAGGATCAGGCCGACCGTGTCGAACAGGATTTCCGGCAGGACGGTGCGGGCGAGATGCGAGAGCGCATCGCCCGAGGGCTGGAACAGGCTTGCCGCCACCGCCAGGATCGGCAGTGCGACGAGCGCCGCAAGCCCGAGTGCCAACCCCATGACGGCGAGCCGCCCGGCCGATCGGTTCGGCCGGGCGCGCTCAACAGATCCGTCGAAGAAGACTGCTTCGGTCAATCCGTCACTTCCAGCCGGCACGATCCATGATCTTCAGCGCCTCGGCATTGTTGGCGGCGAAGATGCGGGCATTCAGGGAATCCGCCTTGAACGTGCCCCAGGCCTTGACGACCGGCGGCCATTCGACGCCGGCCACCACCGGATATTCCGAATTGCCGAAGGCGAAATAGCGCTGCGCCGCCGGCGTCGCCAGATATTCCAGATAGGCCTTTGCGGCGTCCAGGTTCTTGGCTTGGCGGGCAATGCCGGCGCCGGAAATGTTGACATGGGTGCCGCGGTCGCCCTGGTTCGGGAAGAGCGGGCGGACCTTGGCAACCGTGTCCTTGTCCTCGGCCTTGTCGGACAAAGCGAGACCTCCGAGATAATAGGTATTGGCCACCGCAATATCGGCCTCGCCGGCGGCAACCGCCTTGATCTGATCCCGGTCGCCACCGCGCGGAGGGCGGGCGAAATTGGCGACGAGCCCGCGGCACCAGGCCTCCGTCTTCTCCGCGCCGTGGGCGGCCAGCATCGCCCCGGTCAGCGACTGGTTGTAGACATTGGTCGACGAGCGGTTGACCACCTTGCCCTTCCACTTGGGATCGGCGAGGTCCTCATACGTTGCGATGGCGCCCTCAGGCACCCGCTCCCTCGAGACGACGAGGATGCGTGCACGGGTCGAGAAGCCGAACCAGTGGCCCTCGGGGTCGCGGTAGCTTGCCGGAATCCTGGTTGCCAGCACCTCGGAGGTGAAGGGCTGCAGCAGGCCCATCTCGCGGGCCCGCTCGGCGCGGCCGGCATCCACCGTCACCAGGATGTCGGCCGGCGAATTCGCGCCTTCCGAGCGCATGCGCTGCAGCAGAGGGTCGGCTTCCGCCTCCACGCGGTTGATGGTGATGCCGGTCTGCTTGGTGAAGTCCGAATAGAGCTGCTCGTCGGTGTCGTAATGGCGCGACGAATAGAGGTTGAGGACGCGGGTCTGGGCGCGAAGAATGGCCGGGCTGGCGACGAGAAGGGCGGCCCCGCCAATGAGGGCGCGGCGCGAGACGGTCGTGGTCATGTCTGTTCTCCTTGGCCGTTCAAGGCGGCACAGGATGGAATGCGGATAGGCGAAATCTGAACGTGGCGCATCCTAATGCGGGAAAAAATCCGTGCAAGACCAAGGAGATAGATTGGAACGGATCAAATCTGCAGATTGGAATTGCTATAGGGAGGCGGAATTGTTGAGACAATCTATCAACATGACCGGCCTCTGAATCCTGGCGCAGCCCGAACCGTCCCGCCGCGGCATACCGGTCCGGTCACGCCAGGATGTTGATGACCATCGTGCCGGCGTCGATCGGAGCAGGCGCGGAAAGCGTATCGCTGGACTGGCTTTCGCGCGCAGCGACCGTATCTTCGAGATCCTGGATCTCTTGCTCCATGCCGGCCTTGGCCTTTTCCGCCGCGTTGGCGTCGGGATCGGCGGCGTTCTTGTCCTTCAACTGGCGCACGGCGCGCTCGATGATCTGGCGGGCTTCGCGTCCGGCATCCTTGAACTTCTGCACCATCTCGCGCTCGCCGCGCGCCTTGTTGGCCGCCGCATCGATCTCGGCGGCTTTCTCCCGATAGCCTTGCCCGAGCGTCTGGCGGGCCTCCTCGGCCTCTTCGGGCGTCTGGACCTTGTCCTTGTCCGGCTTTGCGGCTGAATCGGCGGCCGCCTCCGCCGCAGGCGCGGCTCCCTGTGTCGCGGCATCTGCCCCCTCGGCCGGGGGCTCTGCTGCCGCCGTCGAAGGCGCGGCCGGCTGCGCCGTCGCAGATGGGCCGCCTTCGGACTTGAGCGCGCCGGCATATTCCTTGGCCGCGGACTTGATCTCCTCCGCGATGGCCTTGGCCTGGCGGGCGACGGATCGCGGGTCGCCGCCGTAGAGCTTCAGCATTTCCAGTTTCTTGCGCGCCTGATCCAGCTTGGCCTCCGCGGCGGCTTTCCGGTCGGCAACCATGTTGCTTCTGGCCTGCTTGAGCGTACCCACCAGATCATTGGAGGTCTTCAGTCCCTCGGCCTGCTCTTCGGTGAGCCCTTGCGCCAGCGTTGCGTTTGAACCGGCGGCATTGGGTTGAAGGATCGAAAGCGCCATCGCGGACCGCGACAAGGTGATGGTCACGAACGGGTTGGTCGAGGCGGCTTTCCCGGCAGGGGTGTCGGAGGCCCCGGATTTGGCCCGGGCGCTGGGCTTGTCGCGCAGTGTGTCGGAGGCCAGGCCGAGACTGGACGATATCGTGGACGAAATGGCCATGCCCGACCTTGCCGATCGATTGTGAAGCTGATGAACGCAGACAGCATCTGCCCCATCAAGATGTGTGATCGTCCAAGGTGGTTAAAAAGTTATGAATATCGGCCGATCTGAAGTCATATGAGAATATGGCGCAAATGAAGGGTGCCGCGAAATCATGGAGATACATGCGTGTATCGTCAGCCGGCGAACAAGTGATGCTGGAAAATATCAGCGGCGATCACGTCGCGCCGAAGGCGGCGCTCGCGGCCACATAGGCGTCGGTGCGGAACGCCTTGTCGGCGCGCCCATAGACCAGCGGCGCACCCTCAGGCGATGTGACCCGGCCACCCGCGCCGGCCAGCACCGCATGGCCCGCGGCAATGTCCCATTCGGTGATCGAGGCGAAGCGCACCGTGACGTCGGCGCCGCCCTCCGCAATCACCGCGAATTTCAGCGACGAACCCATGGCGAGCCGGTGGGTGACGTGGTGCTTGGCGAGATAGGCCTCGCCGCCGGCATCGGGGTGAGACCGGCTGACCAGAGCCAGCGCGCCCTCGGGCGGCAGGGAACGCGTGCGGATCGCGCTCCGCTGCGAGGCTGACGCAATGGGCGCCCCCGGCACGATCTGCATCGCCTCGGCCTTGTCGCCCATGCCGATCCAAAGCCGCTCCCGCGCCGGGGCATAGACCAGGCCCGCAATCGGCACGCCGGCCGAGATCAGGCCGATATTGACGGTGAACTCGCCATTGCCGGCCAGGAACTCCCGCGTCCCATCCATCGGATCGACCGCGATCAGGAGATCGGTCGAGGCGGGCAGGCGGCCGGCTGCCGCCGATTCCTCGGCCAGCACCGGCACGCCCGGCAAGAGCGTCGCAAGGCCGGCCAGGATGATCTCCTCGGCCTCATTGTCGGCGGCAGTGACGGGCGAGCCGTCGGCCTTCATCGTGGCGCTCGCGCCATAATGGCTCATGATCCGGGCACCGGCTTCCGAGCAGAGGGTGCCGAGGGCTTCAAGCAGAAGAGAATCGCGGAATCGCTGGGGCATGGCCCTGTCTAGGCCTACCGCACTGCCCGCGAAAGTCCGCCAATTGGAACTCCTGGGCCACAGCCCCGCCTCTTCATCCTTTGTTTACCGCCTTTCTTCGGATCGGATTCACTCCGGTTCGGCATGATGAAGAGGGCGTTGATTAAAACGTTCCGATTTTCGGGAAAGCCGATGAGTATCGCGTTCGGCATGGGCACGCGGGGCCGCAAGGCCCTGAAATGGTTGGCGTTCGCCGCCGTCGGGCTGTCGCTCGCGGCCTGCGGTCGCTATGCCTACGAGCGCCGCGAGCAATGGCGCTCCGACCTTGAGAGCCGCTGCATGTCGTCCGGCGCCGTGCAGATGACGCGCTATGTCCAGCGCGGCGGCGCCGCCATCAACGGCCCCGGCGGCTGCGGCATGGACTATCCGCTGCGCGTTGCCGCCCAGTCGCAGGGCCTTGTCGCCTATAACCAGCCGCAGACGCTCGCCTGCCAGATGGTGCCCACGGTGGATCGCTGGATCGCCAATGTCGTGCAGCCTGCGGCCCAGCGCTGGTTCGGCGCCGGCGTCGTCGAGGTGAAGGCCGGTTCCTTCAATTGCCGTGGCATTCGCGGTGGGTCCAGCAACCGCATGTCGGAACACGCCTACGGCAATGCGCTCGACGTCTTCGCCTTCGTGCTGTCGAACGGCCATACCGTGGTGATCCGCCAGCACTGGCGCACCGACGGTCCGGACTCAGCCTTCCTGCGCGAGGTGTTCATCCGCGCCTGCGATCATTTCACCACAGTGCTCGGCCCCGGCTACAACGCCTTGCACTATGACCATTTCCACCTCGATCTTGCGCGCCACGATCCCCAATGGACCCGGCGGGTCTGCCGGCCCCGGCCGGAGACGGTCATGATGCCGCAGAACGCCCAGCCGTTCAGCCAGTTCGGCTCGCAGTTTGGCGGCCAGCAGCAGCAACCCTTCGGCCAGCAGCAGCCGGGCGCCTATCGCCAGCAGGCCCCGTCCGGCAACCAGGGCTCCTTCGGGCTACTCGCACCCCGCTGATGCGCCGTGCTGCCTTTCGATCGTCGCACTGATCGCCTATCTCTGGTGTGTCAGAACCAGGGACGGCCTCGTTGCAGAATTCGCTGCTCGCCATCGGTTTCGCGATCATCGCCGCCATCGTCGCGGCGCTGGTCGGCCCGTGGCTGATCAACTGGAACAATCACAAGGCCTATGTCGAAGCGGAGGCCGGCCGCATTCTCGGCCAGCCGGTGTCGATATCAGGCGATCTGTCGATCCGCCTGCTGCCCTCCATCACGGTCGATGCCCGCGATGTCACCATCGGCGCTCCCGGCCATCCGACCCGCATCGGCCGTCTGCACGGCGAATTGCGCGTCGCCCCACTGCTGCGCGGTGAAGCCGCGCTGACGGCGCTGCATCTGCGCGACGCCGACATCACCTGGACGGGTGGAGCCGGCATCGGCCGTCTGCTGCTGGCGGAGAACATCATCATCGAGAATGGCCGCCTGTCCGCACTCGATGCGACCGGTACGCCATGGCTGATCGGCGAGCGCATGATGCTGACGGGCGAATCCCGCGGCAGCCGCGGTCCCGTGCGGCTCGAGGGCCGCATGGCCGCCGATGGCCGCACCGTCGCCGTGCAGACGCTCGCGAGCCTCCCCGAGCAGGGCGGCTTGAGCCTGCGGGTCCGCGCGCAGGACCAGGATCAAGGCCTCACTCTCGAGGCCGAAGGCACGATCACCGGCACTGGCGGTCCGCGCTTCGAGGGCCCGCTGATCCTGAGCGGCGCGACCGGTGGCCTGCCGTGGCGCCTGGCCGGCACCGCCACCGCATCGACGGAGAGCCTTCTGATCGACAAGGTCGAGGCGAGCCTCGGTCCCGCCGACCGCATGGCGCGCGGCAGCGGATCGATCCGCCTGTCCTGGGGCGCCAATCCCGCCATCGACGCGATCGTGACCGCTCGCCAGGTCGATCTCGACAAGCTCATCGAGGCGCCCGATGCGGCACCCCGCACGCCGCGCGACATCCTCGCCGGGCTGGTGCGCGCTGTGCCCGGGCTTGCCGGCGGCGCCTCCTGGCCCGTCACCATCGGCCTCGATATCAACGGCGTGACGCTTGGCGGCGCGCAGATCATCGACCTCAGGGGCGATCTCCACTCGGCCGCAGCGGGCTGGACGGCCGAGCGCCTGTCCGCGCGGCTTCCCGGTGACAGCGCCGTCGAGGCCTCGGGCCGTATCCTCGTCGCGCCAGATCTTGGCTTCTCCGGCGCGCTCGCCTTGCAATCGGCACGGCCGGGTGTGCTGATGTCCTGGCTCGACACGCTGCCGACCCCGGCCGGCACGCTGGACGATCCGATCCGCGTTGCCACCACCATGACCGCCGAGCCTGGCCGGCTCATCCTCGACAAGCTCGAGGCCCGGACGGCTGCCGGCGAGGCGAGGGGGCGCATCGCCTTCGACGTTCCGGCGCTCGGCCGCCATGCGCTGGCCCTCGACCTGACCGCCGAGACCCTCGACCTCGATGTCATCATGCGGCTGGCGCGCGGCGCCGGTGCCAGGCTCGATCCGGCGACGGACACGCGGCTCAAGCTCCGCGCCAACGAGGCGACACTGGCCGGCCTTGCCGCCCGTGGTCTCGACATGACGCTCGCCTCCGATGGCCGCACCTTCGATGCCGAGCGGATCAGCATCGCCGATCTCGCCGGCTTCGGCCTCGATCTCTCCGGCAGGCTCGATGGTCTCGGCGGCCCGCTGTCGGGCAATCTCGCCGGGCGGCTGACCGCCGGCACTGTCGAGGGGCTGGTCGGCCTGCTCGCCCGCAATGACCGGACATTGCCCTTGTCGCGGGCGATTGCCGAGCGCGCGGGCGTGCTGGGCCGGACGGAGCTCTCTCTCCTGTTCCAGGCAGGCTCCGGCCAGACGCTGCGGCTGAGAGCCGCCGGCAAGCTCGGCGAGGCGAACGTGCATCTGGAGGCCAGCGGCACCGGCGACCTGACCCAACCCCTTGGCCTCGCTGGCAATCTGGCTCTCGTCGTCGAAGCGCCGCGTGCCGATCAGGTGCTGACCCTGCTCTCGGGCCTCGCGCCGGCCTCGGCTGCGCCCGCGACCCCCACACGGCTCGAATTTGTTCTGGACCGCTCTCCTGCCGGCGCCGCAATTCTGCGCGGAGAGGTTGAATCCGCCGACACCATGCTGGCCTTCGACGGCACCCAGGCGCCGGACGGCCGCCGGGCCGCGACGCTCCGCCTGACCAGCCGTGATCTCGCGCCGCTCCTGCCCCTGCTCGGTGTGCCGGCCGATCTTGCCGGCCGCGTGCCGGCCGCCCTCACCGCCAGCATTGGCGGCGAGGGCGAGACCTGGCGCTTCCAGACCGCCGGCGGCTCGGTCAACCGGACGGCGGTTTCCGCCGACATCACGGGCAAGGCGCGCGTCGTCGACGGCACCGTTTCGGTCGGCGCGCTCGGCCTCGACACCTTGGCAAGCCTGCTGGTTGGCCCGGCCTTCCTGGTCGAGACCGACGCCGGTGGTTTTGCCGATGCCCCCTTTGGCCGGGCGCCGTTCGATGGCCTGGACGGACGGATTGCCCTGAAGGTCGCGACCCTGGGGCTCGGCACCTATCCGCCGCTGACTGGCTTCGAGACGACGATCAGCCGGGTGGGCTCGCGGACCGAGCTGACCGGGCTGTCTGCCCGCATCGCAGGTGCAACCATCAGCGGCGGCCTGATCGCCGACCGCTCGCCGCTGGCAACGCTCCTGTCCGCCAATCTCGCGGCGGGCGGGCTGCCTCTCGCTCTTGTCCTGCCGGGCGCCCAGGCGACCGCGAGCCTCGACCTGGTACTGACCGGCACGGGCACGAGCCCATCGGCGCTGATGGCAAGCCTGCGTGGCGAAGGCCGCCTGGCAGCCCCGGCTGCCGCCGCCAGGGGCTTCGATGGCACCGCTTTGCGGCGCATCACCCGCGAGGCCGAGCGGGCCCAGGACCGCGGCCGCCCGATCGGCGATGCAGCTTTTGCCGCTCGGCTCGGCGAGGAACTGGACAGGTCAGTCGATCTGCCGGCCATTGCCGCCGCCGTCACCCTGTCCGGGCCATTGCTGCGCATGGCGGAGATCCGGCTGGCTGTCGGCGAGGGCAGCCTTGGCTTTTCGGCGAGCGCCGATCTGGCCGCTGGCACGCTTGCCGCCACCATCAGGCTCGCACCGCCGCCTC
The DNA here is from genome assembly GCF_005160265.1 of Phreatobacter aquaticus. Lineage (NCBI taxonomy): Bacteria > Pseudomonadati > Pseudomonadota > Alphaproteobacteria > Hyphomicrobiales > Phreatobacteraceae > Phreatobacter > Phreatobacter aquaticus. The sequence continues at coordinate 2,131,470 of NZ_CP039865.1, forward strand.
TGGAGCCGGGCGACAGCCTGCCTCTGCTCAATCTGCGCTTTGCCGGAGCGCTGGGCCGCCCCGACCGCACGCTCGACAGCGACGATGTCGCGGGCTGGCTGGGCTTGCGGCTGGTGGAACGCGCCGGTGTCGCCATCGGCATGACCGAAAGCGACCGCTTCGAGCGGATCCGGCAGCGGCTGTTCTCGCGCTTCTCGGCAAAGCCGATCCCGCAGGTCGAGGTGCCCCTGCCGCCGGTCATCGGGCTGTCGCCGGAGCTTCTCCCACCGCCGCCCGCGCCGCCTGTCGCGCCACCTGCCCCGGAGGTGGTGTCTGAGCCGGAACCGCCCGCGGAAGCCCAGCCGGCGCCAGCACTTGTCGCGCCGGCCGATAATGCGCCCGTGCCGGTGCCAAGGCCGGGGGACCAGCGCCCGCAGCCCCGGCCGCCGCAGGTCGCGACACCGCCCGCCGGAGCGCCGATGGACCTTCCCTCCGTCGTCCGCCGCGCCCTCGACCAGCAGGGACGGCCGCCGGCCGCCGTCGCCCCCGGCGCGCCGATGTCGATCCTGCCGCCGCTTCCGCCCGCGATCGAAGTTGGCCCCGCGCCTGGAATGCGCCGCTAGGCGGCGGGCTCGCCAATCGGCCCTTTCGCAGTCGCGCCGGCTCGCCTATATTCAAGACGCCGGGGCAACCCGGATACGGCGATAAACGGTCATCGTAATAAGCCTATCGGACCCGGGGGCAGTACCCGGCGCCTCCACCAGGAGCCCCTTCGCGAAGGGATTGCTGATGGGGGCGAAACAGGATCGACGAGGGTGTAAAGGGTGTTCTTTCGCTCGGCATGGTTCCGCCGTCATCGGGCCATTCAATAGTTGCCAACGACAACTATGCTCCGGTGGCCGTTGCCGCGTAATGCGGTAATAGTACCGAAATCAAGCCCTTGCGGGTAGCACCGTAAGGCGGGGTTCGGAGGCACCTGGCAACAGAAGCCTCCACTTCCTTCCGCCTGTCCCAGGTGGTGGTAAGCGGAATGACTTGCTCCATCGCCCCTGTTCCCTGGTTCCGCTGTCACGATCGCACATGGCCACAGACCTCATCCGCTACGACCTTCTGGCCCAGGACGCGCTGCGCGGCGTGGTGCGCCGTGTGCTGACCGATGCCGCCCGTGACGGCCTCCCCGGCGACCACCATTTCTACGTCACCTTCGACACGCGGGCGCCCGGTGTCAGGCTGTCGAACCGGATGCGCGAGAAGTATCCGCAGGAAATGACCGTGGTGCTGCAGCACCAGTACTGGGACCTGATCGTCACCGAGCATACGTTCGAGGTCGGCCTATCCTTCGGCGGCATCCCTGAGCGCCTGCTCGTTCCCTTCGAAGGGGTGAAGGGCTTTTTCGATCCCTCCGTTCAGTTCGGTCTGCAATTCGAGGTTGCAGGCGTTGAGGACGAGCAGTCCGCGGGTCCCGCGCCCCGGGCGGTGCCTCAGTCCGGCGATTCCGAGGCCAAGGTCAGCACCCCCGCAAAGGCCGGCTCGGCACCAAAAGCACCGGCCAAGGCACCTGCTGTCGAGGCCGCGACACCCGATGCGGCAGCTTCCGAGGCGCCTGCCGGCGGTGCTGAAGTCGTTAGCCTGGACAAATTCCGCAAGAAATAGCGGTTATTTGCACGTTCCAGCTGAATTCGACCAAGTGTTTGAACGAACTTGGTTTAATGAAAAGTTCGCCCGGATTTCCTACAATTGGTGGTATCTAGGGAAGGTTTCAACAACTCGGGCAACGATATAGAAAGTCTCGACCTTGTTCAGCAAGGGAAGGTAGCGGTGCAATCGTGCAGCTCGTGGCAACCCGTCCTCTGACATGAGACGGGAACCTCAGGCGGCTTCTGCACCGACGATGGGTGGGGCTCCATGGGGGATGTCGTCAATCTGAAACGTGAGCGCAAGCGGGTTGCCCGCGCCGTTCGCGAGGTTGCGGCTGATGCCAACCGGGCGCGGTTCGGACGGCCGTCTGCCGATCGTCGCCTTGATGACGCGCGGGCCGAGCTGGACCAGCGCCGCCTTGACGCCCACAAGCGTTCGGAGTGACGAGGCCAATGAAGAGCCACGTGATCAAGCGTTCGATCGTTGTGGAAGGCCACAAGACCAGTGTGAGCCTCGAAGATGAATTCTGGACGGCGCTCAAGGAGATTGCCGCGGAGCGTCGGCAGACCTTGTCGGAACTTGTCGGCCATATCGACAGCGACCGCGCTCAGGGCAATCTCTCCTCGTCGATCCGCCTTTTCGTTCTGGATCACTTTCGGGCAGTACGTAAAAACACGCCCTGAAATCGCGTCTGTTGCCATGCATTTAGCCATATGATCGCACCGGAAGATTCAGCTTTTCCTGCCGCCTGATCGCTTGTATTGAGCCCGTGTGCGTGGTGTCATCCGCGCCCGAAAGCGCCGCATTCAAAGGCGCAAAGAACATGCCCGGAGCGGGGGAATATGTCAGACCAAACGAGTACCGCGGCGCCAGAGACGCGCGGCCTTATCAAGAGCCCACAAGACATGATGGCCGGCCTCTTCATGGTCGCATTCGGTCTCTTTTGCCTGTGGGCATCGTCCAACCTGACGCTCGGTCGCGGCGCCAATCTGGGGCCCGGGTCCTTCCCGCGCGGCCTCTCGTTCATGCTGATGGGTGTGGGCGCTATCATCATCATCCAGGCGCTGACCGTGGTCGGCCCAAGGCTTGAGGCCTGGGCCATTCGCGGGCCGCTGTTCGTGATCGGCGCGGTTTTGATCTTCGCGGGCACCATCCGCGGAACGACCCTGTTCGGCACCACCGTCATCCCGCCGCTCGGTCTCATCGTTGCCGGCCCGCTGACGCTGATCGTCGCGAGCCTTGCTGCCAACGAGCGCAACTGGTTCCAGACGCTGATCTTCTCGGCGGCCATGACAACCTTCTGCATTGTACTGTTCAAAATTGCGCTCAGGCTTCCTATCCCGGTCGCGCCCTGGATGAACTGGTAAGGGCTGACCGATGGACATGTTTGCCAATCTCGCGCTTGGGTTCGGCGTCGCCTTGACGATCAAGAACCTTGGCCTCTGTTTCCTGGGCTGCATGATCGGCACGCTCATCGGCGTGCTGCCGGGCGTCGGTCCCATCGCGACGATCGCGATGCTGCTTCCGATCACCTTCGGCCTCGATCCCGTCGGCGCGCTGATCATGCTCGCCGGCATCTATTACGGCGCTCAGTATGGCGGTTCGACCACCGCCATCCTCGTCAACATTCCCGGTGAGGCGACCTCCGTCGTCACGGTGCTCGACGGTCATCAGATGGCGCGCAACGGCCGCGCCGGTGCTGCTCTCGGCATTTCCGCGATCGGGTCCTTCTTCGCCGGCTCGGTCGCCACCCTGATCATCGCCGCGCTCGCCGTGCCGCTGACCCGCGTGGCGCTGCTGTTCGGTCCGGCTGAATATTTCTCGCTCATGGTCATGGGCCTGATCTTCGCAGTCGTTCTGGCGCGCGGCTCGGTGGTCAAGGCGATCGCCATGGTGCTCTGTGGCCTCATGCTCTCGACCGTCGGTCAGGATCTGGAGACCGGCGCGGACCGCATGACCTTCCGCTGGGCGGAGCTTTCGGACGGCCTCGACTTCGCGGCCATTGCCATGGGCATGTTCGGTTTTGCGGAGATTCTTCGCAACCTCGAGAACCCTGAGACACGCGATGTCCTGCGCAACCGCATCGGCAGCCTGCTGCCGAACCTGGCGGAGCTGAAGCAGTCCATCACGCCGGTGCTGCGCGGGACCTTCATCGGTTCGGCTCTGGGCATCCTGCCGGGCAACGGCGCCGTGCTCGGCCCGTTCGCCAGCTATACGATCGAGAAGAAGATCGCCAAGGACCCTTCGCGGTTCGGCAAGGGCGCGATCGAGGGTGTCGCCGGACCGGAAAGCGCCAACAATGCCGGCGCCCAGACCTCCTTCATCCCGCTCCTGACCCTCGGCATCCCGCCCAATGCGGTCATGGCCCTGATGGTCGGCGCCATGACCATCCACGGCATCGTGCCGGGTCCGCAGGTCATGGAGAAGCGGCCCGATCTCTTCTGGGGCATGATCGCCTCGATGTGGATCGGCAACCTGATGCTCCTGATCATCAACCTTCCGATGATCGGCATCTGGGTGAAGCTCCTCAAGGTGCCTTACCGCATGCTGTTCCCGTCGATCCTGATGTTCTGCTGCATCGGCATCTATTCGATCAACAACAACCCGTTCGACGTGATGATGACCGCCTTCTTTGGCGTGGTCGGCTACGCCCTGCTCAAGATGGGCTTCGAGGTCGCGCCGCTGCTGCTCGGCTTCGTGCTGGGCAAGCTGATGGAGGAATATCTCCGCCGGTCGATCCTCATGTCGCGCGGCGACTGGTCGGTCTTCGTCGATATCCAGAACCGGCCGATCTCGGCCGTGCTGATCGGCATCGCCGTGGTCATGATCATCGTGTCCTTCCTGCCGTCGATCAACAAGAAGCGCGACGCGGTCTTCACCGAGTGAACCCTTGCGGCCGGGAGATGGCCCGGCGGTGACGATCCGAAAGATGTGAACGGCCGCTTCTGTAACGAAGCGGCCGTTTCGTTTCGAAGCGATGGAACGGCACCCGCAGCGGTGCGCCATTGCCGAGGTCATCGTCATGTTTCACGAATATCTGCGCCGGCCGTCTCGCCGGGTTCTGATTGGCACCATCTGCGCAGGCCTCACGGGCCTCACCAGACCGGCTGAGGCCGCTCCGGAGATCCATACCGGCCTCCTGTCCTCCACCGCGGCCGGCGGCTACGACGTGGTGGCCTATTTCACCGAAGCGCGGCCGGTGGTCGGATCGGCCTCGTTCCAGCATGCCTGGAAGGGAGCCAACTGGCGCTTTGCATCGTCTGCCGCGCGCGATGCCTTTGCCGCCGATCCGGAGCGTTACGCACCGGCCTATGGCGGTCACTGCGCCTGGGCCGCATCGCAAGGCTACCGGGCGTCCGGCAGCCCGCATGCCTGGCGCATCGTCGAGGGACGGTTGTTCTTCAACTATGACGCGCGTGTCCACCGCCTGTGGGAAGGCAATATTGCGGGATTCGTCGAGTCAGCCGACCGCAATTGGCCTGGCATTGTGAGGCAATGAGCAGAATGAATGCTGTTCAATTGCGTAGAATTGCGACTGCAATATTCTCATGACGTTAGGGAGGCTGAATGCTAGCCTCATCTGTGCGCGGGCCGGAGGGGCTTGGCGCCTGCCGCAATCGGCACAGGGGGAGCATCATGAGCGACTGGCTTGCAGATGTGAAGAAATACGCACCGAAGGCCGATGAAGCCGCGGTGACGGGCATCATCAAATATCTCGGCATTGCCTTGCGTAACCGCGATTCATCGCTGGTGTCCTTCTCCGATCCGGAAGAGGTCGGCCGCGTGAAGAAGAATTTTGCGATGAAGAAGCTTGGACTGACCGACGAGAAGGCGATCGACGCCGCTCTGGTCAAGATCGGCGAGACCCTGAAGGCCGATCGCACCAAGAACCGCGTCACCGTCTATTACCTGCTTGCCGAGAACTTCAAGAAGCTCGACATGTTCGTCAAGAAGTGACCGGGTCAGCCGCCGCGGACCCCGGTCCCGGCGGTCACCCAGCCTGTTGATGGCGGACCAGCCCCCTGACGCGGGGCGCGCCGGCACGCTATATTCACCGGGATTCGCCCTGTCCGAAGGGAGCCTCCGGTGCGCCAGTATCACGACCTCATGGACCATGTGCTGCGTCACGGCGCCCGCAAGGACGACCGCACCGGCACCGGCACGCGCTCGGTCTTCGGCCACCAGATGCGCTTCGACCTGTCGGAAGGCTTCCCGATGGTCACCACCAAGAAGCTGCATCTGAAGTCGATCATCCACGAATTGCTGTGGTTCCTGAAGGGCGACACCAACATCGCCTATCTCAAGGCCAACGGCGTTTCGATCTGGGATGAGTGGGCCGATGCTTCAGGCGATCTCGGTCCTGTCTACGGCAAGCAATGGCGCTCCTGGGCTGCCCCCGATGGCCGCACCATCGACCAGATCGCCAATCTCCTGGCCATGCTGAAGACGAACCCGGATTCCCGCCGCCTCATCGTCTCGGCCTGGAACCCGGCCGATGTAGAGGCGATGGCCCTGCCGCCCTGCCACTGCCTGTTCCAGTTCTACGTGGCCGATGGCCGGCTGTCCTGCCAGCTCTACCAGCGCTCCGCCGACATCTTCCTCGGCGTGCCGTTCAACATTGCTAGCTATGCCCTGCTGACGCTGATGCTGGCGCAGGTGACAGGGCTGAAGCCCGGCGACTTCGTCCACACGCTCGGCGACGCCCACCTCTACACCAACCATGTCGAGCAAGCCGAATTGCAGCTCTCGCGTCCTTTGCGGCCCTTGCCGGTGATGACGCTCAATCCCGCGGTCACCGATCTGTTCAGCTTCACCTATGACGACTTCACGCTGACCGGCTACGAGCCCCATCCCGCAATCAAGGCGCCGGTGGCGGTGTGACCGGGGGGCTCGGAACGCTGCAGCTCCGCCTTGAACGGATCAGCCGGCAATATGAGGCCGAATTCGGCATCGAGCCCGGCAACGACTGGATCATGTTCAAGCTCCAGGAAGAGCTGGGCGAACTGACCCAGGCTTATCTTGCGATCACGCAGCGGTCCCGCCACCGGCTCGAGGGCGCGGAAGGCCATGAGGCGCTGGCGCGGGAACTCGCGGACGTGTTGGGCTTCACCCTCGTGTTGGCGCAGCGTATGGGGATCGATGCCGAAGCGGCCGTGAAGGCCAAGTGGCTCAAGTACGAGGCCACCCCATGACCCCCATCATGCTCATCGTGGCGATCGGCGCCAACAACGCCATGGGCCGCGACAACCGCCTGCTCTGGCGGCTGAAATCCGACATGGCCCAGTTCCGGGCGGCAACCGCCGGCAAGCCCCTGGTCATGGGCCGCAAGACCTTCGAGAGTTTCGGGCGGCCGCTGCCCAAGCGGCTGAATATTGCCATATCCCGGCAGTCAAAGCTGTCACTCGCCGGGGCCATCGTCACGGATACCCTCGGCAAGGCGCTGGCCATCGCCCATGCCGAGGCGCTGCGTACCGGCGCCGGTGAGATCGCGGTCCTCGGCGGAGCCGACGTCTATGCCCAGACGTTGCCGCTGGCTGACCGCCTGCTCATCACCCATGTCGACGATGCGCCTGAGGCCGACACGTTCTTTCCGGCCATTGACCCGGCAATCTGGTCTGGACGGGAGCTCTCGGCGCATCCCGCAGGCCCCGACGACGACCATGCTTTCCGGGTTGTCGAGTACCGCCGTCGCGGCTGAATGCCGCTCCCGCTGGCTTTGATCGGTGGTCTGGGCCATATCAGGTGTCCAAACCCGGTCGGCCTCTCCCGTCGCTTCGGCGGGAAGGGTCGGCCTGAGCCTTACGGCGCGTTGAAACGCATGCGAGGCTCTTCTATATCCGTGACCTCTGTCGGGGTCGCGACGGCTCATGCTCCGGCGCCAGCCGGGACCAGGAACGAGGACTTCTTCATGCCGTGGAACAATCAAGGCGGCGGCGGCCCTTGGGGCGGCGGCGGTGGCGGCGGCGGGCCCAAGGGTCCCTGGGGCCAGGGCCCTCAGGGCGGCGGTGGCGGCGGCGGTGGCCAGCCCCCCGACCTCGAGGACCTGATCCGCAAGAGCCAGGAGCGCCTGAAGGGTCTGCTTCCGGGCGGTGGCGGCAATATCGGCGCCAAGGGCATCGCGCTCATCGCCGTGCTCGGCATGTTGATCTACGCCTTTACCGGCTTCTACACCGTCAGCCAGAACGAGGTTGGCGTGAACACGGTGTTTGGCCGGCATATCGGCAATGCCGCTCCGGGCCTGAACTGGAATCCGCCGGCGCCGTTCGGCGCGGTCTATCGCGTGGCTGTTACCGACGTCCGCCGTTCCGAGATCGGCTATCGCTCTGGTGGCGGCCCGCGGGGTGGCAATCGCGAGGTTCTCGAAGAGAGCCTCATGCTGACCGGCGACGAGAACATCGTCGACATCGACCTTGAAATTCAGTGGGACGTGAATGCCGCCCAGGTGGCGAATTTCATCTTCCAGCTGCAGAACCCTGAAGGCACGGTGAAGTCCGTCGGCGAGAGCGCACTGCGCGAGGTCATCGGCCGGCGCAACATCCAGCCGATCCTGACCACCGACCAGTCGCAGATTGCTGCCGAAGTGCGCCAGCTCATGCAGAAGACGCTGGATGACTACCGTTCCGGCGTGAACATCCGCGTCGTGCAGCTTGTGTCGGCCCTGCCGCCGGCCCAGGTCCGTGGCTCGTTCCTGGACGTCAACGCGGCCCAGCAGGACCAGAACCGCGTGCAGAACGAAGCCCGCACCTACGCCAATCAGGTCGTGCCGGAAGCGCGCGGCCGCGCCTCGCAGATCATGCAGGAGGCCGAGGCCTATCGCGAACGCGTGGTTGCCGAGGCCAACGGCCAGGCGAGCCGTTTCCGCCAGGTCTATGAGGAATATCGCCGCGCACCCGAAGTGACGCGCGAACGCATGTTCCTGGAGACCATGGAACGCATCTTCGCCGGCACCGACAAGATCATCATCGATCAGCCGGCCGGCGGACAGGGCGTGCAGCCCTTCCTGCCGCTCGACCAGATCAACCGCCGTCCGGCGGCACCCGCAACCCCGGGGACCCAGCGATGAACAGTTCCGTGAAACTCGTTGCCGGCATCGTCGCGGCGGCCGTCATCTTCGCGCTGGCCAATTCGTTCTTCGTGGTCCAGCAGACCCAGCATGCCATCGTCCTGCGCTTCGGCCAGATCGTCCGCGAGCCGATCAGCGAGCCGGGTCTCTACTTCAAGGCGCCGTTCATCGACAACGTGGTGGCGCTCGACAAGCGTACGCTCGACCTCGACCTGCCGGTCCAGGCCGTGCTCTCCGTCGATCGGCAGAATCTCGATGTCGACGGCTTCGCCCGCTATCGCATCACCCAGCCGCTGCGCTTCTTCCAGACGGTGCGCACCATCCCCAATGCCAACACGCGGCTTGCGAGCTTCGTGAACGCGTCGATGCGCAACGTCATCGCTGGCCAGACCCTGTCGGCGCTGATCCGCACCGACCGTGCCAACCTGATGAACCGCATCCAGGAAGACGTGAACCGCGAGGCCGGCACGCTCGGCGTCGAGATCGTCGATCTCAGGCTCACCCGGGTCGACCTTCCCCAGGTCAACCAGGAGGCGGTGTTCAACCGCATGCAGACGGAACGTCGCCAAGAGGCGGCCGATCTGCGCGCAACCGGTAACCAGGCGGCGGTCACCATCCGCGCGCGTGCCGATCGCGAAGTGGTCGGCATTCTCGCCGAGGCCAACCGCAAGGCCGAGGAAATCCGGGGTGCCGGCGACGCAGACCGGAACAAGATCTTTGCCGAGGCCTATGGCCGCGACCAGGACTTCTTCACCTTCTACCGGACCATGCAGGCCTACGAGAACAGCATGAAGCAGGGCGACACACGCATGGTCATCTCGCCGAATTCGGAGTTCTTCCGGTTCTTTGGCGATCCCACCGGCCGCCGCAACGGTTCGCCGGCGCAGACCCTGCCGACACCGCCAGCCTCGCGCTGATCCAGCAATCAGGCCGCCGCTCCCCGAGCGGCGGCCTTTTTCGTCAAGCCAAGCGTCCCATGACAGAATTCCTCACGGCCCTCGGTCTCGTTCTTGTCATCGAGGGGCTGATTCTTGCGGCGTTCCCCGCGCGCGTCCGCGAAGCGCTGGAGGTGATGAGGATCACACCGGACCAGCAATTGCGCATCGTGGGTCTTGTTTCCGCGGTAGCCGGACTTGCGGTGATCTGGTGGATGCGCGGCTGAGAAATGCTGCCCTGCGGCATCGCGACCAAAGACCCGATTGACATCGAGGCGCGTAGGATTGAAGGGAAGGGTAGGCTTCGCCCACCCTGCGAGACTTGAAGAAATCCAATGGCCCAGTTCACGCTTCCGAAGAATTCCAAGATCACCGAGGGCAAGGTCTGGCCGAAGCCGTCCAGCGGCAATCGGCTGACCGAGTTCAAGATTTATCGCTGGAATCCGGATGACGGCGCCAACCCGCATATCGACACCTATTACGTCGACCGCGACGATTGCGGGCCGATGGTGCTCGACGGCCTCATCTACATCAAGAACAAGATCGACCCGACGCTGACGTTCCGCCGCTCCTGCCGCGAAGGTATCTGCGGCTCCTGCGCGATGAACATCGACGGCACCAACACGCTGGCCTGCACCAAGGGCATGGACGAGGTGAAGGCCGGCTCGGTGAAGATCTATCCGCTGCCGCATATGCCGGTGGTGAAGGATCTGGTCCCCGATCTCACCCGCTTCTACACCCAACATGCGTCCATCGAGCCCTGGCTGAAGACGACGACTGCCCAGCCCGAGAAGGAATGGCGCCAGAGCCACGAGGACCGCGAGAAGCTCGACGGTCTCTACGAGTGCATCCTGTGCGCCTGCTGCTCGACCTCGTGCCCGAGCTATTGGTGGAACGGCGACCGCTATCTCGGTCCGGCCATCCTGCTGCAGGCCTATCGCTGGCTGATCGACAGCCGCGACGAGGCCACCGGCGAGCGCCTCGACAATCTCGAGGACCCTTTCCGGCTCTATCGCTGCCACACGATCATGAACTGCTCGAAGGCGTGCCCGAAGGGTCTGAACCCCGCCAAGGCGATCGCCGAGATCAAGAAAATGATGGTCGCCCGTCAGGTCTGATCGAGCACCAACTGACCGATGCGACGGCCGGGCTTGCCCGGCCGTTTTGCTTTCCGCGCATTCCCTTCGCCGCTTTTCAGCCGTGAAAATTCCCTAGCGGAAGCGGGTTCTCTCCGCGCCACCGCCTTCACCGGCCCGTGAACTTGTCGCTCCGCTCCGGGGAGGACCGTCCATGGCCGATAGAAGCTCCATCTTTCGCTCGCCGCTGTTCAAGCTCGCCATCATCGGCGTGCTGACGCTTCTCATGGTGGTCCCCCTGGTGCTTCTGTCCGGCTTGCGGGGGGAACGCTCTCAGCGCGCCGCCGAAGTCGTTGCGGAAGTCGCCGGGTCCTGGGCCAGCGAACAGACGCTGGTCGGCCCGATCCTGCTCTTGCCTTACGTTGCGCGCGGCGGCGACCAGAACGACATGCGCACCGTCAGGCGCGTCATGGTCGTTCTGCCGGAGACGCTCAAACAGGATGGTGAGATCACGACGGAAGGCCGCCGGCGCGGCATCTTTGAAATCCCGGTCTGGCGCGGGCAGATCGCGATCGAGGCGCGGTTTGGCGCGGTCGACCTTCAGCGCATCGATCCCGCGGCGGTCGCGCCCGTCTGGGAGGAAGCGGCTGTCGTCTTCAACGTCTCCGATCCTCGCGGCCTGGAGCGCGAAGTCAGTGTCCGAATCGGCGACCAGGCGGCAGTGCTCGAGCCCGGCGGTGGTCCTTTCGCCTTTCAGGCGCCGACCCTCTTCGCCCCCGTGACCGGCCTTGACGGCTCACAGCCGTTCAATGTGTCCGCCCGCTTCGATCTCAAGGGTTCGCGCGCCTTCGGCCTGTCGCCGATCGGCCGGACGTCGACGATTGCGCTTCGCTCCAACTGGGCGCATCCGAGCTTCTTCGGCACCTTCCTGCCGACTGCCCGGGACGTGAGTGAGGCCGGCTTCACCGCAAGCTGGTCTGTGCCGCATTACGCGAGGCCCGTGCCGCAGACCTTTGTCGCGGATGCCACCATGTTCCAGCGGCTCGTCCAGGCCCGGTCCGGCGTGCGCTTCTTCCAGCCGGTTGACGTCTATCACCTGGTCGAACGGGCGCTGAAATACGGCATCCTGGTCATCGGTGCGGCCTTCATCGTGGTGTTTCTCATGGAGATCACGGCCAAGCGGCCGTTTCATCCGGTCCAGTACCTGCTCGTCGGCGTGGCGTTGGCGGTCTTCTATCTGCTGCTTCTGTCCTTCGCCGAGCATATCGGTTTCGCGGCCGCCTATGCGTTGGCAACGGCGGCGATTGTCGGTCTTGTCGCGCTCTATGTCGGCCTCGCCTTTGGGCGCTTGCGCGAGGGACTGATGGTCGGTGCCGAACTGCTGGTCGCCTATGGACTGCTCTACACAGTGCTGCGCTCGGAGGATTACGCGCTGCTCACCGGCTCGGTCGTCGTCTTTGTTGCGCTCGCGGCTGTGATGCTGATCACGGTCAAGACCGACTGGTCGGCACTGTCCAGCCCGCCGAGGCCGCAGAAACCGGCTGCGGAGCCCTCAACGATGGGTTAACCATGGCGTGAGCATTGTCGCGATTGCGCGAGCTCCGCCATCGAACCGCCGCAGGGCTTGAACAGATTGGGCGGGTTCGCACGTTGCGCCGCAGGTAAATCGGATTCGCCCATGACGCGCCTCGCCGCTGTGTTGCTTGCTACCGTCGCCCTGGCGGGTTGCACGTCCTCGCGTTTCGACGGCTTCTCGACCGCATCGGTGCCCCCCACGGGCTCCGACCGGATGGATGGTTCGTTCGGCCGTGGCCAGCCTGATATGCCGCCGCCGCAGCGCCGGCCGGGCGCCGCCGATCAGGACGTCATCCCGGGTGGCGAGCCCGGTCCTGCCGGTTCGGTGACCACCGAAGACATTCCGCCGCCGCCGACGTCTGGCGGGCGTTCCGATCTCGGCCCGCCCGCGATCGACCCGGCCTTGCGGCCGAGCGAGCCGAATGCCCAGCCACGTATCATGCAGGAAGAGCCGCCGCGCGTCGGCAGTGGTGGCCCGCCGACGCCCCCGCCGGTTGTCTCCGCCCTGCCGCGCCAGGAAACGGCGCGCGCCGCGCCTACGGCGACGGCCATCGCCGGCACATGGACCGTCACCGATGCCGGCGACCGCTGCCGCATCACGCTGACGTCTTCGCCGCTGTTTGAATTCTATCGCGCCAATCCGCAGAACTGCCGTGCACCGTCCCTGGCCCGGATCAATGCCTGGGAGCAGCGCGGCAACGAGGTTGTGCTGCTACAGCCGGGAGGCCGTGTGGCAGCTCGCCTGTTTCCTGAGGGCGGCGGCTATTCCGGCCAGACCAGCAGCGGCGCGTCCGTCACCATGCAGCGCTGAGCCGCGCCAGCACGTCAGGTGCGCGTGCCCGCAACGAACTGGCGGGAGAGGCGGGCCTGCTTGCGGAGCAACCTCACCTGCGTGTCGAACAGGGCTGCCGCAAGCGAGGACCCATCGGTCCAGGCCTCGCGCCACAACGACAGCGGGCTTGCCGGCGGGGTCGTGACATCGGCGAACACGTCCCCCGAGGCATAGCTGATCTTGCCCTCGAAACGTGCGGCCAGCCGCTGCATCGCGCGGTTCGCCGGCAGGCAGGACATGACCAGGTTCTCGACGCCGCGATTGCGGGCTGTGAGCAACAGACGGCGGAACAGTGCTGTTCCGATGCCGGTCAGGCGCCAATCGTCCTCGACTGTCACGGCAACCTCGCCCGAGCCTGTCTCGGGCAGCAGCCGAAGCTCAGCAGCGCCACGCAGCGCGCCCTCGACGAAGAAGCCATGGACCAGAGCATCCGGCCCAAGCGCCTTCTCGGCATAGGTGATGATTGTCTGGTCGGAAACGCCGGCGGCGAAGCGGCAATGCCGCGCCTGGGGATCGAGCCGCAACAGATGGTTGCGAAATGCCGCGGTTTCCCATGGCAGCAGCTTGCGGATCACGCCGGGGGTCGTGAAATCGTCCATCATCGCATCGGTCCTCGCTGTCCTGCCTTGGCGGCGGACGTGACGCATGAACCCTGAAGCCTTGAACGTGTTTCCCTGAGCGATCGTCTACCCCGAACCGCCGATGCGCGCCACCGCAAATATTGCAGTGCAGCATGACATCGGCGTGTTCCTGCCGCGCGCAAAACAAAACCCCCGGCGCGAAGCCGGGGGTTCTGGTCGCCAGAGCTGGCGGAATTCTTACTTCTTGATCGCGCCGATCGAGCCGAACTTGGCGCTGAAGCGCGACAGGCGGCCACCGCGGTCCATCAGCTGGGCCGAGCCGCCGGTCCAGGCCGGATGCGACGTCGGATCGATGTCGAGCTGCATCACGTCGCCTTCCTTGCCGTAGGTCGAGCGGGTCATGTACTCGGTACCATCGGTCATCACGATCTTGATGGTGTGGTAGTCGGGATGGATGCCGGTCTTCATGGGTTCGTCCTCAGGGGGTGCCGGGCCAACGGTCGGCACGCGGAGAGAGTGTTCAATTCGGAAAGCGGGCTCATACGCGAAGTCAGCCGGCATTTCAAGGCTGCCTGTGCTTTGATATGGATCGCGGCAGCGGTGGCGTCGCCCACTTAAGAACCCATCTGTATCAGATCGATCCGACAAGGTACGCCTGCCCTCATGACCTCCCCCGAACAGACCAAGGCTGCCGAAGCCGGAACGCCTGCGACACGCCGCCCGCGGCTGAGGCCGCTGATGATGCTGGCCCCCTTCGTCGCCCGCTATCCCGGCATGCTGGCCGGTGCGGCCGTGGCGCTTGTCTTTGCCTCGCTCGCAACCCTAGTCGTGCCGCTCGCGATCCGCCGGATGATCGATTTCGGCTTTTCGACTGATGGCATGATCACCCAGTATTTCGGCATGCTGATCGGTGTGGCGCTCGTCCTCGCGGTTGCCTCGGCGATGCGCTTCTATCTGGTCACCACGATTGGCGAACGGGTGGTCGCCGATGTCCGCGCCGCGGTGTTCCGCCATCTGACAACGCTGTCGCCGGCCTTCTTTGACACGGCGAAGATCGGCGAGGTCGTCTCGCGCGTCACCGCCGACACCACACAGATCAAATCGGCTGTCGGCGTCTCGGTCTCGATCGCGCTGCGCAACACGATCATGTTCCTTGGTGCGGTTGCCATGATGGTGGTCACCAGCCCGCAGCTTTCCCTCTATGTGCTGGGCGCCATTCCGCTGCTCGTCCTGCCGCTGGTGGCCTTCGGGCGCGACGTGCGCCGCCGCTCGCGCATCGCGCAGGACCGGCTGGCGGATGCCACCGGCTATGCCAACGAGAACATCCAGGCCGTGCGCACCATGCAGGCCTTCACGGCAGAGCCGACGGTGATCGGCCGCTTCACCCAGGCTGCCGAGGATGCCTATGCGACGGCGCGCGATGCCACCCGCGCACGATCGGTGCTCACCGCGGTCATCATCTTCCTCGTGTTTTCCAGCGTTGTCGGCATCCTGTGGGCAGGAGCCCAGCAGGTGCTGTCCGGCGCGCTGTCATCGGGACGGCTGTCGCAGTTCGTGCTCTATGCGGTGTTTGCCGCAAGTTCGCTGTCGCAGCTCTCGGAGGTCTGGAGCGAGCTCAGCCAGGCATCGGGTGCGGCCGAGCGCATCGCCGAGATTTTCGACGAACAGCCCGCCGTGAAGCCGCCGGCCCATCCGCTGCCGCTGCCCGAACCGCCGCGCGGCGAAGTCGGCTTCGTCGCGGTCCGGTTCGCTTATCCGGCAAGCCCGGACGTCAAGGTGCTGGATGGCGTCACCTTCACCATCAAGCCGGGCGAGAAGGTCGCCATCGTCGGCCCGTCGGGCGCCGGCAAATCCACCATCTTCTCGCTCCTGCTCAGGTTCTATGATCCGGCGGGCGGCGTCATCCGCTTTGACGGCGTGCCGATCAACGAGGCCGATCCGAAGGCGCTGCGCAGCCGCATCGCGCTGGTGCCGCAGGACGTCGTGGTGTTCGGCATGAGCGTTGCCGACAACATCCGCTATGGGCGCCCCGAGGCCACAGACGCCGAGGTGATGGAGGCGGCAAAGCTTGCCTTCGCCGACGAGTTCATCACGCGTATGCCCGGGGGCTATGGCAGCCTGATCGGCGAGCGTGGCGTGACACTGTCCGGCGGCCAGCGCCAGCGCATCGCCATTGCCCGCGCCATCCTGCGGGATGCGCCGCTCCTGCTGCTCGACGAGGCGACCTCGGCCCTCGACGCCGAGAGCGAGACCATGGTCCAGCGCGCGCTATCCAGGCTGATGGAAGGTCGGACCACACTGGTCATCGCCCATCGGCTCGCGACCGTGCTGACCTGCGATCGCATCCTCGTCATGGACGAGGGGAGGGTGGTCGAGGAGGGCACGCATGCCTCGCTGGTCGCGGCAGGCGGCCTCTATGCCCGTCTCGCGGACCTGCAGTTCAATCAGGGACCGGCGCTCGCCCAGGTGTCGCTGCCGGCAGCGCTATGAGCCGCCAGCCGGCGTCCAGGCCATGAGGTCGATGGCGGCGCCCTGCTCGTTGCTCCGTCCGCCGGTCCGCGTGAAGCCCTGCTTGCGATAGAAGGCGATCGCGCGGGCGTTGTCCGCGTTGACGTCGAGGCTCAGTCCACCCGGCACGAGGCGCTTGGCCTCGTCCATCAGCACCTGTCCGATATCGGTGCCCTGATGGGCCAAGCCGACCAGCATCTGGTCAATCCAGCCGGTCTGCGGATCGATGGTGACGAAGCCCGCAACCTGCTCGTCTTGGAAGGCGAGGACAACGGCAACGCCATCCCGCATGAATCCCCGGATGCGCTCGGCAAACCAATCTCGCCGTCGCTCGAAGTCGATCCGCGGATAGGCCTGCGTCCAGGCGCTGGTCCACAGCCCGGTCAGCGCCGGCAGATCGGCGTCTTCGCAGGCCTGAAGCCGCACCGTCACCGGTCGGTAAGCCTCAACTCGATGCGCCGGTTGCGCGACAGTGCCTCCGGGCTATCGCCGGGCTCGATCGGCTGGAATTCGCCAAAGCCCGCCGCCACCAACCGGCGGGGCGAGATGCCCTTCGAGATCAGGTATTGCACCACGGCGATGGAGCGCGCGGCCGAGAGATCCCAGTTCGACTGGAAGCGGCCGGCGCCTGAGATCGGCCGGGCATCGGTATGGCCATCCACCCGCAGCACCCAGGGGATGTCGCCGGGGATCTCGCGTTCCAGCTGCAGGAGGGCTGACGCGAGCTTGTCGAGTTCCGCTCGCCCGCCTGGCTCCACCACCGCCTGGCTCGAGGCAAAGAACACTTCCGAGCCGAACACGAAGCGGTCGCCCACCACCCGGATGTCTGAGCGGTCGGCAAGAATTTCGCGCAGGCGACCGAAGAATTCCGAGCGGTAGCGCGACAGTTCCTGCACGCGCTGGGCCAGCGCCAGATTGAGCCGCCGCCCCAGATCGGAGATGCGCGCCTGCGAATCGCGGTCGCGGGCCTCGCTCGCGCCAAGCGTTTCTTCCAGCGCTGCCAGCTGGCGCCGCAAGGCCGCGATCTGCTGGTTGAGCAGCTCAACCTGTGCGAGGGCCGCCTGCGATACCTGCTGCTGAATGGCGAGCTGGCCCTCCAGCGTGGCGATGCGCCCGCCGGCCGTGCCCACCTGGCCGCGTGCCGTCTCGGCAAGGGCCTGCAGCCGTCGCCGCTCGGATTCGGCTGTATCCAGCGTCGAGGTCAGCGCGTTGACATTGTCCTGCAGGCTTTGCCGCTGGCCCCGTTCCAACTGGAGAAGGTCGCTGAGCTCGGCGAGTTGCCGGTTCAGCCGGTTCATCGCGTCGTCCTTGCCGGCGATGTCGCGCGACAGGAAGAACTGCGCCAACATGAAAACCGACAGCATGAAGATGATGGCGAGCAGGAAGGTCGACAGGGCGTCGACGAAGCCGGGCCAGTAATCGATCCCGCGCTCGCCGCGGTTTCTGCGCGACAGCGCCATGTCAGGACCTGCCCGCGCGTTCGCTCAACAATTGTTCAAGCAGCTTTCGGATCTCGCGCTGGTCGCCTGACTGCGCCTCCACCCAGTCGCGGATCATCTGCTGTTCGGAACGCATGTGGGTGACAAGCCCTTGGATGCCCTCGGCCAGATTGGCCATGGCGGCAGTGGCGCGCTGGCTGGATTGCCCCTCGGCCATCGCCTCGCGCAGACGCTCGAAGGCGCGCTGAAGGTCGGCGACACTGACGCCACCCGACCCGTCACCCGTATTCGGGTTGATCACGGCCATGTCGTGCACGGTGGACGACAGCCAGTCCTCGACTTCGGTGTAGAAGCGGTTCTGCGCCTGGCTTGCCTGGAGGTCGAGGAAGCCCAGCACGAGTGAGCCGGACAGTCCGAACAGCGAGGACGAAAACGCGATGCCCATGCCGGACAGCGGCTCGGCGAGGCCGCGCTTCATGTCCTCGAAGATCGTGCCGAGTTCCCCCTGGGTCGACAGCGAATTGATCACTCGGCCCACCGACGTGACCGTTTCGATCAGGCCCCAGAACGTGCCGAGCAGGCCGAGGAAGACCAAGAGGCCGGTCAGGTAGCGGGAGAGCTCGCGGCCCTCGTCGAGGCGGGTCGCAAGCGAATCCAGCAGGCTGCGCATGGTCTGGGTCGAGATCGCCATGCGGCCGACCCGGTCGCCGAGCATGGTCGCCATCGGTGCCAGCAGGACCGGCATCCGGTCGACCGTAAGACCCGGATCGGCGAGCCTGAACGTATTGACCCAGCGCACCTCGGGAAACAGGCGGATGATCTGGCGGATCGCCAGAACGATACCGATAAAGCAGACCGCGCCGATGAGTCCGTTCAGGCCTGGATTGGCCATGAAGGCGATCATCACCTCACGCTGCAGCACGACGGCGACGAGCACAACCAGAGCCAGAAAGACCAGGATCCTGAGCAGGAAGATCCGCGGGGACGTGACCTTGAAGGGATCGAGTTCGCGGGCCATAGGCACTCTTGCAGCGGTTCACGGAGGTTCTGCGGACAAGGCTAACCCGCGCGCGCGCCGATGAGAAGCATATCGCTGTGGCTCAGCTGTGACGAAGCGCACCGCGCCCGCGCCCGAAGGCGCCGTAGCGAGACGCCAGTCTCAGCCCGAGGGCTGCAACCAGCAGGGCCACCGGCAGCACGTACCACAGGCTCATCGGCACGCGCTTGCCATTGGTGACCATGAAGCTGATCCAGATGAAGTGGGCGCCGCTCCAGTGCAGCCAGCCCCATGCTCGAGGCCCGAGCCAAGCGGCTGAGCGGTTGAACGAGGTCGCTGCCATGGCGGCGATCAGGAGATAGGCCGTCCCGCCGGAGATGATGTTGCCGAGATTGGTCAATTGCCAGAACAGCACGGGATCGCGCCGCACCAGCAGCACGAGCGCCACACCATGGATCAGGTGCGACACCGCAAAGCCGAGGCCGACCTGCCTCCGGTTGCGCCGGAGCCAGCGGGTGGGTTCGGATGGCCAGAGGCGGATGAGGCTGGAGGCAAGGAAGCTCGCGAGAAACAGCGCAAGCGAGGTTCGGGCGGTCAGCCGGATCGCGCTGCGCAATCCATCGGTATCGCCCCCCGCGACGAGGAACATCGCCACCGTGAGGCTGAGCAGGATCAGCGTGATCAGGCCAAGCAGCGGCCAGCCTTCGGTCAGATTTCGGGCATGCGGGATCATGCGGTGCCTCCTGGGCTCCGTGAGACAGGGGAGATGATGGGGGAGCGGGCCCCCTCGTCAGGTCGAGACGAGGGCCCTGGCGAGAAGCGTTCGACGCAGGAATAGGGTGATCAGCCAGCCGCCGAGGCTGAGCACGGTTATCTCGGCGATGAGCCCGCCAAGGATGAGCGCAGGCGGGAGATCGCCCGGCGCCTGCAACCAGATGCGGGCGCCGCCCGCGACAACCGATGCGGCGAGCGCCGCAAAGCTCAGGCCGGCTGCGACCGTCACCAGGATGGGGCGCCGCAGCGTCTCGTGATCCAGTGTTTCGCCCGCCGGCAATCGCCGCGCCGCCAGCCAGCCCGCGGCGCCGATGACCATCGCCGCCACCAGACCGTAGCGATCGACGAGCGGAATGAGCCCATCCAGGAGCGCGCCGCCGTCCGAAGGAGCGGCCAGGCCCAGAGTGCGCAGCCGCATGGCGAGGAAGGTCGCGGCCATCATCGTCAGCAGGGCCCACCAGAGACGCTCGGACTGGCGATCCAGCGCATCGAGGAGGTAATGGGACGCCATCGCTCGCGGCGAACCGAGCCGCGTCAGGACCCGCCGGACATCGTCCTCGCTCGGGGCTTCGCTGGCATCGAGCGCATCCTCGACATGACCGGCGATCTCCTCGCGCATGCGCTCGGCGAGGTGCGGATCGAAGCTCAACCGGCTGGAGAGGTCATCGAGATAGGCCTCGATCAGGCGGGCCATGGGCTGCCTCCTGTCACGACCGCATGGACGGCGCGGGCAAAGCGACCCCATGTCTCGCGCCGCTTGGCAAGAGCGCTGCGGCCGTCTTCGGTCAGGGTGTAGATCCGCCGCCGGCGCCCGAGAGCGGGATCAGTCCAGGCGCTGGCCAGCAGGCCGGCCTGTTCCAGACGATGCAGCGCCGGATAGATTGTCCCTTCCGGCAGGTCGAACGCCTCGCCGCTCATCCGCCGGATCGTCTCGATAATGGCATAGCCATGGGCCGGCCCTGCCTCGAGGGCTGCGAGGACGATCGTGTCGAGGTGACCCTTGAGCATCTCTGGTTCCATACCTAGAGACGCTATGCCTAGAGACGCGATGCATCAACAGGCAGGTGTTCACACTCTCGCGAGGTCGTGCGAGAGCCATGCTCATGACGCATGGCCGACCCAGCACTCCGGCCCGCTTGTGCGCCCCCGTGCCGGGTGCAACCGTGCCTTTCGTGACCGTCAAGGAGCTTCCGCATGGCCGCCGATCTGTCTCTCATCGAGAAGAGCGCAACTGACATTCTGAAGCTTCTGAAGAAGGAAGAGATCAGTCCGCTCGATCTTCTGGACACATTGGAAGCCCGGATTTCCGATGTCGACGGCCAGGTCAATGCGCTGCCGACGCTATGCTTCGACCGCGCCCGCAAACATGCCAAGGCGTTGATGAAGCGACCCAAGGAAGGCCGTGGCCTCCTCATGGGCATGCCCATTCCGATTAAGGATCTGACCGACGTCGCAGGTGTGCGCTCAACGCAGGGCTCGCCGATCTTCGCCGACCATATCCCCACGGCGTCCAACATCCTGGTCGAGAACCTTGAGGCCAGGGGCGGCGTCATCTACGCCAAGTCCAACACGCCGGAATTTGGCGCGGGCGCCAACACCTTCAACGAAGTGTTCGGCCGCACCCTCAATCCCTACAACACCAAGCTGTCGGCAGCCGGCTCATCGGGCGGCGCCGCCGTGTCGCTCGCCACCGGTCAGGCCTGGCTCGCCCACGGCTCGGACATGGGTGGTTCGCTGCGCAATCCCGCAAGCTTCTGCGGCATTGTCGGCATGCGCCCGTCACCCGGCCGTGTGGCCGCCAATCCGGGCGCCAAGATCGACTCGACGCTGGGTGTCGAAGGGCCGATGGCCCGCACCGTCGCGGACCTTGCCCTGCTGCTTGACGCCATGAGCGGCGATGACCACCGCGATCCTCGCTCGCTGCCGCTGCCGAAGCGAGGGTTCCGTGCGGCACTGCGCAGCGGCTGGAAGCCGAGGCGCATCGCCTATTCTGCCGATCTCGGCATCACCCCGGTCGACCCGGAGGTGCGCGCTATCACCCAGAAGGCGGCACAACGCTTTGCCGCTGCCGGTATCGAGGTGGAGGAGGCCCATCCGGACTTCTCGGAGGTGCACGAATGCTTCGGCACCTTGCGCGCCTATGCCTTCGCCGCGACCAAGGTCGAGCTCCTGCGCACCCACCGCGACCAGCTGAAGCCGGAGGTGATCTGGAACATCGAGAAGGGCCTTGCCCTGACGATGGAAGAATTGACGCGCGCCGAGAACCAGCGGCTGGCGATGCTCCAGCGCACGCTGACCTTCTTCGAGACCTATGACCTCTTGCTGACGCCGGCGACCATCGTCGCGGCCTATCCGGTCGAGCAGCGCTTCGTTGCCGAATGCGACGGCTTCACCTTCCCGGACTATGTCCAGTGGCTGTCGATCGCCTATGCGCTGACCACCGTGTCGTGCCCGGCTTTGTCGTTGCCGTGCGGCTTCACCTCCGATGGTCGGCCGGTCGGCCTGCAGATCGCGGCGCGGCCGCATGGCGAGGCGATGATCCTCGCCGGCGCCTCCATGCTGGAGGATATCCTCGCCCTTGATACGGTGAGGCCGATCGACCCGCGCGGCTGACGCGCGGGCCGGTCTGTCGACGATCAGAACAGCCAGCTGTTCGGATCGGCAATCGGCTCGCGCTTGTTGAGTAGCATCAGGCCGCGGATGATCCGCACCAGGAACCAGACGACCAGCACGGCAAGCAAAAGGAAGCCGATACCGACGAACATCAGCACGATGCACAGGATCGAATAGGCCAGGCTGATCCAGAAGGTGCGGATGATCCAGGTATAATGGGTGGCAAGCCATGCCGAGGCGGTGCCGCGGTTGATATAGGCCATGATGACCGCGATGATCGGCGTCAGCGGGATGATCGCGCCTGCAATGAACAGAACATAGGCCACCATCGCCATGGTGGTGGCTTCCACCACCGGCGTCTGATCCTGGGGTGGCATCTGACCGGGCTGCTGGTATGTCATGGGTCCTCGCAAGCTGCGACCGGCCTGCATTCCGGCAGGTGCCGGACGTCGAGCGCGGTCTATCGGCAGCAAGATGACCACCGGGCCAAGGTGCTTGCAAGCCGGGGAGCTACGTAAGGTGCCGCAAGCTCCGAAATCTTAACACTTTGTCGACCCAAACCAGTGGTTTTGGACCGGCTCCGGTGACCCTATGTTAAACATGAGCCTCCGGTTTCTGCGTGTGTCGGGGCTTGCGGTTGTTGCGTCTCGTTTTGGTTCTCACCGCTCTGGCGGCATTTGTGGCGGGCTCGGTGCCCGCTCTCGCCCAGCGGGACGTCAGGTCCTCGGCCATTCCCGATTTTGATCAGGTTGCCGTTAGTGCGCGCGGCCTCACCGGTCCCTATGTCGCCGCGGGCTTCGGCTATTCCATCGCCTCGCGCCGCGTCTTCTCGATCGTCGACAATTATGCCTGTCCCGGCACCGTCCTGCCGGGCTTTGGCGCGGTCCAGCTCAATGGCTCCAACGGCTGCCAGACCCATGCCGCGCCCGGCGGATTGTCGGGTCATGCCATCGTGGGCTGGAACATGTCGGGCGACAGCGGCTGGCTCTCCGGAGTGGAGATCGAGGGGCGGCTCGCCTCGGAAAGCGGCGAGGGCCGGCTCGGTGGCACAAGCCAGGTCTCGATCCCTGGCATCACCGGCTATACCAATACCGCGAGCGGCGCCTATCGCGCAGCGATCACCGGCGGTGTCGCGGCTTTCGGGCGCTTCGGCTACAATCTATCCGGCTGGGTGCCCTTCGTTCGGGCAGGGGTCGGCATCGCGCAATTCAGGGAGAGCATGGACTTTGACGCGACCGGATCGCGCTCCTGCACGCTGGTCTCGGGCCTGCCGAGCTGCACGTCAGGCGGCGTCGTCTCGTCGCGGCGGTCGAGCGTCCTCCCGTCCGCTTTGATCGGCGCCGGCCTGGAAATCCCATACGGCCGGTTCTTCGCCCGCATCGACGCGGAAGCGGAGGCCGCCTTCCAGCCCTCGCAGAACCTCATGCGCACGCTTGCCAACCAGGCGGTAGTGACCGTCACCGGCGGTTCGACGGGGACAGCGGCCTCGACGGTCGGGCAGGCGAGCCTGCGTTCGGAGAACTGGATCATTGCCCGCCGCCTGATGATTTCGGGTGGCTTCCGGTTCTGAGCCCGGACAGCTATGGTCAGCCCATGACAACACGCATGACCAAGCTCCCGTCCGGCCTGACGGTCGCGACCGAAACCTTCAGTCACCTCAAGACGGCCGCCATCAGCGTCACCGTCGGCACAGGCGGCCGAGACGAACTGCCTGACGAGCATGGCATCAGCCATCTGCTCGAGCATATGGCGTTCAAGGGCACGACGAAGCGGACGCCGCGTGGCATTGCCGAGGAGATCGAGGCGGTAGGCGGCGAACTGAATGCCGCCACAGGCTCCGAGAACACCTCCTATTTCGCCAAGGTTCTCGGCGGAGATCTTCCTGTTGCCGTCGACATGCTGGCGGACATCCTCACCGATCCGCTGTTCGATCCGGTCGAGCTCGCCAAGGAGCAGAACGTCATCGTGCAGGAGATCGGCGCCGCCGAAGACACGCCTGACGATGTGGTGTTCGACCAGTTCATGGCGTCGGCCTTTCCGGGCCAGCCGCTGGGCCGCTCTGTGCTGGGCACACCCAAGGCTGTCCGCTCGGCAACGCCGGCCAAGCTTCGCGCCTATATGAGCCGCTGCTACAAGGCGCCGACCACGGTGATTTCGGCGGCCGGCGAGGTCGACCACGACGCCCTCGTGGCGATGGTGTCGGAGAAGTTCGGGAGCTTCGTCGACGAGGCGGTGCCGGCGGTGGAACCGGGGCGCTACAAGGGCGGGATTGCCACCATCGGCAAGCCGCTCGAGCAGACCAACCTGGTCTTCGGTTTCGAGGGCATGAGCTACCGCGATCCGGACATCTACAAGGTCGGCGTGTTCACCAGCCTGCTCGGCGGCGGCCTGTCGTCCAGGCTGTTCCAGGACGTGCGTGAGGCCCGCGGCCTCTGCTACGAGATCCATTCGTTCCACTGGTCCTATGGCGATACCGGCCTGTTCGGCATTTCGGCCGGCACTGACCCGAAGGACGCGCCGGAACTGATGAACCTGACGCTGGACGTGCTGCACCAGGCGGTCGCCGGTGCCACGGAGGCGGAGGTTGCCCGCGCCAAGGCGCAGATGAAGGTCGGCCTGCTCGGCGCGCTGGAAAGCGCATCGGCGCGCACCGATCAGATCGCCCGCCAGATCCTGGTTTTCGGCGAGATTCTCGACCTCGACGATGTCGCGGCCAAGATCGAGGCTGTGACCGTCGAGGAGGTTCGCGCCGCTGCCGCCAAGCTGGTCGGTTCGTCGCCGATCACCTTCGCAGCCATCGGTCCGAAGCGTGGGCTGGACAAGGTGGCCCGTCTGGCGGAACAGTTCACCTCTTCCCATTAGGGCCGACCACTCCCCCTGGCCGGCGCGACCATGTCTTGCGATGAACACGGCGACCAGACCCTTGTCCCTGCTGCGCGCGGTTGGCCTTGCCTATGATCCGCCGGAGCCCATCGTGGCGCCGACGGTCACGTTGCGCGTGGCCGAGATGGCCGATTTCGAAGCCTGGGTGGCGTTGCGCGCGGCAAGTCGCGCCTTCCTGGTGCCATGGGAGCCGGCCTGGCCGCCGGACGACCTGACCAGGCCGTCGTTCCGCCGCCGCATCGCTCGCTATCGCCAGGACTGGCGCGAGGATCAGGGCTACGCGTTTCTGATCCATCGCCGCTCCGATGGCGCGCTGGTCGGCGGCGTCACGCTGACCAATGTCCGCCGGGGCGTCGCGCAGATGGTGTCGCTTGGCTACTGGATGGGCGAAGCCTTCGCCGGCCAGGGCTATATGAGCGCGGGCGTCAGGGCGCTGGTGCCCTATGCCTTCGGTCCGCTCGGCTTCCGGCGCATCGAAGCGGCGTGCCTGCCGCACAACCAGGCCTCACTCAGGCTTCTGGAAAAGGTCGGCTTCACCCGTGAGGGCCATGCTCGGCAATATCTCTGCATCAATGGCGAGTGGATGGACCACACCCTGTTCGCCATGCTGCGCGGCGACCCGCTGCGCTAGCGCCGGTCAGGCCGGGAGCCCGATCATCGCTCCGCCGATCTCGAAAGCCCACAGACACAGCGAGAGGCGTGCGGCATGCAGGCCGAAGCGGCAGGATGCCTGTGTGCCGGCACGGGCAATGAGCCGCTGGGCGACGGCCCGTGGTGGACGTTCGTCGGATCTGAGATTGGCCCAGATCTCAGTCGTCTCGGGGGCACGGGCGACAATCTGGCGAGCCCGCAAGAGCTGGAAGGCAGCGACGAGGGTAAAGCCCAGGGCGCCGATCTTCAGGGCCTGATCGATACTGGCGCCATAGACCAGCATGCAGACGACAACGCCGAAGGCGGTCAGGCCGGCTTCGCGCGCGGCCCATTCGAAGGCCAGTTGCTCGATACGTTCCATCCATCCCTCCAAAGGCATAGGACGAAAGTAGTATCGATCAGAAATGCTGCGTTGCACAAATCCGCGAAACTGCGGATAGTCGGCCGGTTGTCCGGCCATGCCCTCCGCGTCAGTCGACGATGAACAGCTTCGCGCCAGTCGGCGCCTTCGAGCGGTGGGCCTCGGCATTGTCGGCCACCTGATAGGTCATGCCGGGCTTCAGCTTGAAAACGCGGCCATCGGCCAGCGTCGTCTCCAGTTCGCCTTCGAGGCAGAGGATGACGTGGCCCTTCGAGCACCAATGGTCGGATTCATAGCCGGGCACATATTCGACCATGCGCACCCGAATGGGGTTGTCGGACGGTCCGAAGGTCTGGGTGCGCCACAGCGCGTGGCCGACGTCACCTGTGTGGGTCGTCGGCGCAATCGTCGACCAATCGACGGTGGTGAACGGAATGTCGGACATGCGCATGAGAGGGCTCCCGCGGAAAAGGCATCGCGGGATACCTGCCCTGAAACCACGCCCTGCGACAATCCGGATTGCCGCAGGGCGCGCCTGCCTCAGAAGAGGTGGATCAGGCCGGGCTTGAGCAGGCCGATCGCCATGAAGCCGAGGCCGACAATGCCGAGTCCGCCGGCGATCCAGCTCAGCACGATGGCGCCGGTGATCACTGTCGCGGAGGCCAGCACGATGCCGATCTGGAACGCGGCGGATGCGATTTCGAAGTCGTGGTAGCGCTTGTAGCTGACATCGCGCTTCTTTTGGGCGTCAAGCGCGCGGGCCGAAAGCTCGCGGCGGCCTTCCTGCGTCTCCGGCTCGGTTTCCCAGCGCTGTGCCGTGGCGCGCCAGGCATCGATCTGCTTGGTCATGGCAGCCTTCAGCGTCGCGTCGGTGACGGTGTCGCGGGTGATCGTCAGGTCGTCCGCGGCGGTGCGAACGGTGGTCTGCCGGATCGTCTTGGCCTGGAAGAAGGCCCAGAGGTTGGAGGCTTCCACATTGTAGTTCAGCGCGTCGGTCTGCGCGCTCTTGCCAGCCGTTTCGGCAATCGCCAGAAACAGCGCCATGACGGCAATGATCAGCGCGATTTTCTTGTTCGACGGATCAACGTGACCGTGTCCCGACATCTGATTCGTGCTCCCTGAAGCCCCTGAAGGGTGCCATTTCTCTGCCGCTTCGGAAGGCCGGACGCAAGCCGTAGATTCCCGCCTTTTGCCCTCGCGGCGCGAACGGCTTAAACAGCCATCATGACAATCTGGGGAAAACTGGGCGGGGCAGCCGCAGGTTTTGCGATCGGTGGCCCGATCGGCGCGCTGCTGGGCGCGCTGGCCGGCCATTTCATCCTGGACGAGGGCCTGCTGGCGCCGGACCAGAGGCCACCGCGCGAGACCATTGCCTTCACCATCGGCCTCGTCGCGCTGGCCGCCAAGATGGCCAAGGCCGATGGCGTCGTCACCCGCGACGAAAAGGCAGCCTTCCTGCGTCTGGTCGAGGTCGCACCGGGTGACGAGGCCCGGATCGTTGCGCTGTTCGATCTCGCCAAGCAGAGCGTCGCCGGCTTCGACGCCTATGCCCGCCAGTTGCGGGACCTCTTGAAAGACGAGCCGAAGGTCCTGGAGGATCTGATCGACGGCCTGTTCGGCATCGCCAAGGCGGACGGTGCGGTGCACGAGGCCGAGCTCGCCTATCTCTCGGAGGTCGCCAGGATCCTCGGCTTCTCCGACAATGCCTATGCCCAGATTAGGGCGCGCCATGTGGTCGAGGGCTCGATCGATCCCTACCGGATCCTCGGCATTCCGCCGGATGTGCCTGACGAAGCCATCAAGACGGCGTGGCGCTCTCTGGTGCGCGAACATCACCCGGACCGGCTGATCGGGCGCGGCGTGCCGGCCGAACTTGTCTCGATCGCAACAGCCAAGATGGCCGCCATCAATGAGGCCTATGAGGCGCTCAGGCGCGCCAGGGGATTTGCATGAGCGACCATTGCGATGATCACCACCATGAGGACGAGGGCCAGCTCGGCCGTCCGGATTCGGAGCTGGTCGGTGCTCTCTCCGCCTCGCCCAACCACGACGGCCGCAAGGGCTCAGGCGTCGATACCCTGATCATCCACTATACCGGCATGCAGGATGGCCTCGCCGCACTGCATCGCTTGTGTGATCCCAATCCGCCACGCGTCTCCGCCCATTATGTCGTGTTCGAGGATGGCGAGATCGTTCAATGCGTCGCGGAAGCGCGCCGCGCATGGCATGCGGGTGCGGGCTCCTGGGGCGGCCGAGAGGACGTCAACACTCGCTCCATCGGCATCGAGATCGTCAATCCCGGCCACGAATTCGGCTACAGGCCGTTTCCAGACGCGCAGATCGACGCGGTCGTGGCGCTGACGGCTGACATTCTCACCCGTCACGCGATCCCGCGCGCCAATGTGCTGGCCCATGCCGACATTGCCCCGACCCGCAAGACCGATCCAGGCGAGTTGTTCCCGTGGAGCCGACTGGTGGCGGTGGGTGCCGGCCTGTGGGTTCCGGCTGCTCCCCTTCAGCCCGGACCGAGCTTTGGCCCTGGCGAGGAAGGGCCGCCGATCCAGGCGATCCAGGCCCTGTTCGCCATGCTCGGCTACGGCATCCAGGTGACCGGCGTCTACGATCCGCTGACCGAGGCTGTCGTGACGGCCTTCCAGCGTCATTGGCGGCAGGATCTGGTCAGCGGCATCGCCGACGCCTCCACGCTGAAAACGCTGCGCGATCTTTTGGCGAGCCGATGATCCGCGTCGCCGACCTGTCACCGGAGCGCCGGACAGCCGTTCAGGCCGCGCTGGTGCCAGGGGAGGTTGTGCGGTGGATCGGACTGCCTGATCCATCGAAGTCGCCGGGCGGCGGCGGCCAAGGGTTCACCCCGGCCTATGTCTGGTTGGGAATTGTCGGCGTGTGGCAGGCAGGGGCGCTCACGGCTGCGCTGGCCTCGGGCCTCGCCGTTGCCTGGTACTATGTGGCGGTCGGCTGCGTCTTCATGGCTCTTGGCGGCCTGTTTTACCGGCGAGCCCTCGTCGAGCATCGGGCGGCGCAGGCCCGCCTCCACCTCGTGACCGACCGGCGCCTGCTGACGATCGATCTGGCCGATCTCAGGGCTAGCCTTGCGCTGAGCCCGGCCGAGATTGCCTATGCCGAGCCGACCTTCGGGCGGCAGGGCCATGGCGACATCGAGATCGGCCATGGCGAACCTGGCACGCTGGCGTGGGACATCGAGATGTTCCATCACATCCGGGGGGTCGGCGACGTCGAGGCGGCCATCAAGGCCCTGCGCCGCCTGCTGGCGGAGCACGGCAGGGTGCTTCTCACTGTCGCGCCCGATGATGACGATTGAGCAAGGCTCGGCATTTCCCTCGTCTAGCGGGCTTGTCGGGCGGTTTCCGTGGAGAATGGTCATGCGTTGGCCCACCGTCCTTGCTGCCGTCCTGATCAGCGGAACTGCATCGGCCCAGACCGCCATGCCGTCGGGCTTTGTCCATCTCGCCGAGGTCAATGCCTCGATCCGGCAGGACATCCGCTATGCCGGCTCGCGCAATTTCGTCGGGCGGCCAATCGCCGGCTATCGCGCGGCCGAATGTGTTCTGACGCGTGAGGCGGCTCAGGCCCTCGACCGGGTGCAGAAAAGCCTCGCCGCCCGAGGACTGACCCTGGTGGTCTGGGACTGCTACCGGCCCGCCAGCGCGGTCGCCGATTTCATGGCCTGGTCGCGCGATCTCTCCGACCAGCGCCAGCGCGCCATCTTCTATCCGGCGGTGGAGAAGCGCACGCTGACCTCGGACGGCTACCTCTCCGCCCGCTCCACCCATTCGCGCGGCTCGACCGTCGATCTCGGCATCGCGCCGGCCAGCGGCGGATGGCCTCCTTCCGGAAGTCTGGGGCCCGGCGCCTGCACGGCACCGGCCGCCCAGCGGGGCAACGAGGGCACGCTCGATTTCGGCACGGCCTATGATTGCTTCGATCCGCTGTCTCATGGGGCAGCGCGTGGCGTCGCGCGGGAGGCACAGGCGAACCGGCGCATGCTGGCGCTCGCCATGGCAGCACAGGGCTTCCGCGCCTACGCCAAGGAATGGTGGCACTTCCAGCTGCGCAACGAGCCGTTCCCGACCCAGACCTTCGATTTTCCGATCCCTCCGCGCGGCATGCGCTGAGACAGAGGCGGCTGCGCCCCACGCGTGGTGGAACCATTTCCACGCGGGCGCATTGTTATACCTGCATCATCGGAGGTCTCATCATGACGGACGCAAGCCAATCCAAGCCGCATTCGCTTGGCACTCATCTCGTTCCGCTCCGCCGCAACTGGGGCTGGCTGATGGGCGCGGGCATCGTGCTCCTGGCTCTCGGCACGGTTGGCCTGGCGGCAACGGTCATCCTCGGTGTGGTCAGCGTGCTGTCGTTCGGTGCGATGATGCTGGTGGGCGGCGGCGTTCTGCTTGTGGATGCCTTCCGCCGCGAGGGCTGGCAGAGCCGGCTGCTCATGGTCGCCATCGGCGCTCTCTATGTGATGACCGGCGCGCTGATCTTCTACAATCCGCTCTCGGCCCTGGTCGCGATCACGCTGTTCGTCGGTGTGGCGCTTGTCGCCACCGGCATCCTGCGCATCGTCATGGCGTTTCAGCTGCGTCCGGCCTCGCTCTGGATCTGGGTCCTCGCGTCCGGCCTCATGTCGCTGGTGCTTGGCGTGCTGATCCTGGCTTCTTGGCCCGCCTCCGCCTCCTGGGTGCTCGGCACGTTCCTGGCGATCGAGCTGATCTTCCAGGGCTGGACCTATCTGATGCTGGCCTTCGCCATCCGCTCCACCTTTGATGGTGTGAAGGCTCGTCCCGGGGCCGTTCCGCCGCCTGCCGCCAGCGTCTGAGCATCATCCCGATCCGCGCCGATATGGTCACCAAAGTGTTTCGGGAAACCCTTTCTTAACGGGCGCCCGCGTTAATGAGGCGTTGACGACGCGGATTCTGCGGCAGGACGCGCGCAGGGCGTTGTCGTCGTCGCTGACGCCCGTGATGCCATGCCGGTCGAAGTCGTGCCGCAGATCCCGATGCCGGTCTCCAGCGCCCTCAGCGCGGCGACCGCGATCCGGCGTCTCGCCACACGCGCCCGCAGACACACCGGCAGGAGAAGGGCCGGGGGACTGGGCATGACGAGCGGCGCACCGATCACTGGCGAGGCCTCGCGGCCCCATGTGCCGGTGCTGCTCGCCGAGGTCCTCGACGCGCTCGCCTTGCGCCCCGATGCCCTTGTCATCGACGGAACTTTCGGGGCCGGCGGCTATAGCCGCGCCATTCTCGATGCCGGTGCCCAGGTCATCGCCATCGACCGCGACCCCACAGCCATCGCTGCCGGACAGGCGCTGGTTGCCGAATCGGCCGGCAGGCTCACCCTGGTCCATGACCGCTTCGCCAATCTGGATGCAGTCGCCGACAGCCTCGGCCACGCAAGCGTCGATGGCGTCGTGCTGGATATCGGCGTCTCCTCCATGCAGCTCGACCAGGCCGAGCGCGGCTTCTCGTTCCGCTTCGACGGCCCGCTGGACATGCGCATGGCGCTGGACGGCGAGAGCGCGGCCGATCTGGTCGCAAGCCTCGACGAGACCGATCTTGCCAATCTCATCTATCGCTATGGCGAGGAGCGCCTGTCGCGCCACATCGCCAAGGCCGTCGTGCGCGAACGCGCCATCGAGCCGATCGTCACCACCCGCCGGCTCGCCGATATCGTCGGCCGGGTCGTGCGCTCCAAACCCGGCGAGATCCACCCGGCGACCCGCACGTTCCAGGCGTTGCGTATCGCGGTGAACGATGAGCTCGGCGAACTGGAACAGGCACTGGAGGCTGCCGAGCGCATCCTGAAGCCCGGCGGGCGGCTGGTCATCGTCACCTTCCATTCGCTTGAGGATCGCATCGTCAAGCAGTTCCTGGTCGAGCGTTCGGCAACTCGCTCTGGCGGATCGCGGCATCAGCCGGCAGCCGCCATGCCCGATCCGACCTTCGTGCTGGTCCACCGCAAGGCCGTGGCGGCCGGCTCCGCGGAAAGTGCCGCCAATCCAAGGGCGCGCTCGGCCAAGCTGCGTGCCGGCGTCCGCACTGCGGCTCAGGCCCGGAGTGTCCGGCCATGATGCGCTTCCTCAACACGATCGTGGTGGCGGCCCTGATCATCGCCGCCGTCGTCGTCTACCGCATCAAGTATGAGGCGACGCGCCACGCCGAGGATGTCGCCAAGCTGAAGCTGGAGATCAACCGCGAGCGCGAGGCGATCGCCGAGCTCAAGGCGCGCTGGGCGCGGCTCAACAGCCCGGACCGGCTGCAGACCCTGGCCGAACGCCATCTCAGCCTTCGGCCGCTGGCGATCGACCAATTGCACACGCTCGGCGGTCTCCCCGACAAGCCCTATGTCGACCCGGATCCGATCGGCTCGATGCTGGAGGCGATGGACGGCAATGCCGATCCGACGGCGACCGGCTCGGTTCGTTCCGCCCCGATGCCGCAGCGCCGGCCACAGGGGGGGCGCTGATGGACAAGGGTCAAGAGTTTCTGCGTCCCGGGGACCAGCGCCAGATGGAACCGAAGAAGCCTTTCCTGATGCGCGTCCGCTATTTCATGGCCTGGCTGCTCGCCGGGCCTCAGTCGGAACGCATGAAGAAGGCCAAGTCGCGCATTGGCCTCGCCATGCTCAGCTTCGGCGGGCTCTATCTGATCATCGCCGGCAGCATGATCTCCTATGCGCTGAACCGGGATTCGTCGCAGCGCTCCGCCATCCGCAGCCAGGAAGCGGTTTCGTCCGCGCGGCCCGATATCGTCGACCGCAACGGCGAGGTGCTGGCAACCGATGTGCGCACCGTGTCGCTGTTCGCCGAGCCCCGCAAGCTTGCCGCGAGCTTCGATGTCGACGAGGCGACCGAACTTCTCACCGCCGTCCTGCCCGATCTCGACCAGCGTGAAGTGCGCGACCGCCTGCGCTCAGGCAAGGGCTTCGTCTGGCTCCGGCGCGAGATCACCCTTGAACAGCGTGGCCAGATCCATCGCCTCGGCATTCCCGGCATCGGCTTCCTCAACGAGGCCAAGCGGTCCTATCCCAATGGCCCGACGCTCTCCCATGTGCTCGGCCATGTGAATGTCGACAATCAGGGCATTGCCGGCATGGAGCGCTATATCGACGGGCGCGGCCTCGCCGAACTGCACCGCGCGGGCTTTGCCACCAGCCGCAACCAGGAGCCGGTGCAGCTCTCGATCGACCTGCGCGTCCAGCACGTCCTGCGCGACGAGCTGATCAAGGCGCATCAGCGCTTCCGGGCCAAGGCAGCGTCCGGGGTGATCATCGACGTCAATACCGGCGAGATCGTCGCCATGGCGTCGATCCCCGATTACGACCCGAACCATCCCGGCGGCTCGATGGGCGACGACCGGATCAACCGCCTGACCACCGGCGTCTTCGAGATGGGCTCGGTGATGAAGGCGCTGACGATCGCCATGGCGGTCGATTCCGGCCGGTTCAATGTCAATTCGAGCATTGATTCCCGCTTTCCGCTCGTCGTCGGCCGCCACCAGGTGAAGGATTTCCATGCCCAGCGCCGGGTGCTGACCCTGGCGGAAGTGTTCACCTATTCCTCCAATATCGGCACGAGCCGCATGGCGATGACGCTGGGCGGCGAGCACCAGCGGACCTTCCTGCGGCGCCTCGGCCAGATGTCGCGCCTGCAGACCGAACTGCCGGAGAGCGCCGCGCCGCTGCTGCCGCGCCGCTGGGCCGACATCACGATCGCGACCGTCTCCTTCGGCCACGGCATCTCAGTCGCTCCGCTCCAGGCGGTGATGGGCACTGCCGCGCTGATGAATGGCGGTCTGCTGATTCAGCCAACCTTCCTGCGCCGGACACCTGAACAGGTGGCCGCGGCCTCCACGCGGGTGATCCGCCCCGAGACTTCGAACGTCATGCGCTTCCTGATGCGGCTCAATGCCGAGCGCGGCTCGGGCCGGCGCGCCGATGTCGATGGCTATTATGTCGGCGGCAAGACCGGCACGGCCGAGAAGGTCATTGGCGGTCGCTATGCCAAGGATCGCCTGCTCAACTCGTTCATGGCGGTCTTCCCGGCCGACCAGCCGCGCTATCTGGTTCTGGTGACGCTCGACGAGCCGAAGGGCATCCCGGAGACCCATGGCCTCGCGACTGCCGGCTTCAACGCGGCGCCGACGGCGGCCCGTGTCATCACCCGCGCAGCGCCGCTGCTCGGCCTGCAGCCCCGCTTCGACCTGCCTCCGGCGGCGCAATCGATCCAGGTCGGCTATCGCGGACCGGCTGCGCGTTGAGCGCGCCGCCGTAACCCCGCCACAGTGCATGCCATGCTCGCCTAGGTCCGCAGCAAAACCGTGATTCCCGCATGAACCTGCAATCCCTCATCGGCGAACAGCTCGCCCCTGCCATCGGCGCGACCGGCATTGCCGGCATCACCGCCGACTCGCGGGCGGTTGCAGCGGGGTTCCTGTTCTTCGCTCTGAAGGGCGAGAAGACCGACGGCATGGCCTATGCCGACAAGGCGGTCGCAGCTGGCGCTGCCGCCATCGTGACCGACAAGGCCGGCGCGCCAAGCTCCATTGGCGGCGTTCCGGTGATCCAGGTCGCCAATGGCCGCCGCGAACTGGCTCTGGCGGCCAGCCGCTTCCACGCGCGCCAGCCGGGCACGATTGCAGCCGTCACCGGCACCTCGGGCAAGACCTCGGTTGCCGCCTTTCTGCGCCAGATTTTTGCGGCCGGTGGGTTCCAGGCGGCTTCCATCGGCACGGTCGGAGTCGTCCGCCCCTCCGGCAAGGTCTATGGCGGGCTGACCACGCCCGATCCGGTGACGCTGCATCAGACGCTCGACACGCTGGCCGGCGAAGGCGTGACCCATGTCGCCTTCGAGGCGTCTTCGCATGGCCTCGACCAGCATCGCCTCGACGGCGTCCGGATCAAGGCCGCGGCCTTCACCAACCTCTCGCGTGACCATCTGGATTATCACCACACGGTGGAAGCCTATCGCGCGGCGAAGCTCCGCCTGTTCACCGACCTCCTGCCGCCGGACGGCACGGCTGTTGTCATGAACACCGACGAAGGCCAGCCCTTCGCCGATGCGGCGCGGGCCCGAGGCCAGAGACTGATCCTCATCGGTCGCGGCGATGAAGCCACGCAGGGCGGCATCTCGCTCCGGTCCGAGACAATCGACGGGGCAGGGCAGGTGGTCGAGATCGAGGCCTTTGGCCTGCGGACGAAGGTGCGCATCCCGCTGCTCGGTCAGTTCCAGGTCGACAACGCTCTGGTCGCGGCAGGACTCGCGATCGGCTGCGGCATTGCGCCGGACGTGGCTTTTGCTGCATTGGCCACGCTTGAGGGCGCCAAGGGACGGCTCGAATTCGTTGGCGAGGCCAATGGCGCGCCCGTCGTGGTGGACTATGCCCACAAGCCCGGCGCGCTTCAGACTGTGCTGGAAGCGGCCCGGCCCTTCGCGAGAGGCAGGCTCATCGTCGTGTTCGGCTGCGGCGGCGACCGCGACACCGGCAAGCGCCCGCTGATGGGGCGCATCGCTGTCGAGAATGCCGACCGTGTCATCGTCACCGACGACAATCCCCGCTCGGAGAACCCGGCCGCCATCCGCGCTGCCATCATGGCGGAAGCGCCCGGCGCCATCGAGATCGCCGACCGTGCGGAGGCGATCCGCAGCGCGGTCCACGGCCTCGAGCCCGGCGACCTGCTCGTCATTGCCGGCAAGGGTCACGAAACCGGCCAGATCGTCGGCTCTGTCACGCTGCCCTTTTCCGACCATGAGGTCGCGCTGGCCGCGATCCAGGAATTGCCGGCATCCAGCCTTCCGAAAGGGTCCGCCGTATGAGCCCGCATTCGACCAGCGACAACCGTCCGCTCTGGACGGCCGAGCAACTCGCGCGCGCCATGGGCGGCAAGCTTGTCGGAGACTGTCAGCCAACGATCGGCGACATTTCGATCGACAGCCGCACACTTGAGCCGGGCGAGGCCTATGTGGCCATCAAGGGCCATGCCCATGACGGCCACGCCTTCACAGCGTCCGCCCTGGAGAATGGCGCCTCGCTTGCCGTCGTGTCGCAGGAATGGGCGGCGACTGCGCCCCCGGGCCGCTATCTGGTGGTCGCCGATCCCTTGAAGGCGCTGGAAAAGGCCGGCCATGTCGCTCGCGCCCGCACCGCGGCCAAGATCATCGCGGTGACCGGATCGGTCGGCAAGACCTCGACCAAGGAGGCACTGGCCCATGTGCTGGCGCGCGAGGGCCAGACTCATGCGCCGCAGAAGAGCTTCAACAACCATATCGGCGTGCCTCTGACACTCGCCCGCATGCCGGCCTCCAGCCAGTTCGGCGTGTTCGAGATCGGCATGAACCATGCGGGCGAAATCGCGACGCTGACCCGCATGGTGAGGCCGGATATCGCGGTCATCACCAATGTCGAGGCGGTGCATGTCGAGAACCTCGGCTCCATCGAGGCGATTGCCGATGCCAAGGCGGAAATCTTCCTGGGCGTGGAGCCCGGTGGCGCCGCCATCCTGCCGCGCGACAACCGCTTCTTCGATCGCCTCGCGGCTTCCGCAAGGCGCGCCGGTGTCGAGCAGATCGTCTCCTTCGGCGAGCACGAGGAGGCTGATGTTCGCCTTGTCCGCCTGTCGCTTGCCGCCGAGTGCTCTACCGTCAGCGCGGAAATCTTCGGTCAGCCGGTCACCTACAAGCTGGGGTCGCCTGGCCGCCATCTCGCGCTGAACTCGCTGGCCGTTCTGGCAACCACCCGGCTTGCCGGCGCCGATCTCGCCATCGCAGCGCTGGCGCTCAGCGATATCAGGGCTGTGGCCGGCCGCGGCCAGCGCCTGCTGCGGCAGGTAAAATCCGGCCATTTCACCCTGCTGGACGAGAGCTACAACGCGAATCCCGTGTCGATGCGAGCCGCCCTGGCCGTCCTCGGCGCCACCAAGCCCGAGGCCAACGGGCGCCGCATCATCATTCTCGGTGACATGCTGGAACTTGGAAACGAGGGCCCGGCACTCCACGCTGCCC
Organism: Phreatobacter aquaticus; assembly: GCF_005160265.1. NCBI lineage: Bacteria > Pseudomonadati > Pseudomonadota > Alphaproteobacteria > Hyphomicrobiales > Phreatobacteraceae > Phreatobacter > Phreatobacter aquaticus. The sequence continues at coordinate 2,168,419 of NZ_CP039865.1, forward strand.
TCGCCGGACCGGTCGACGAGGCTCATGTCGATCTGGTGTTTTGCTCGGGACCCTTGATGGAAAATCTCTGGCAGGCCTTGCCAGCGGCCAAGCGGGGGGCCTATGCCGCAACCGCCGCGGAGCTCGAATCCGCGATCGCCCGCGCCGTCCGGCCGGGCGACGTGGTGATGGCCAAGGGCTCGCGCGGCAGCCGTACCTCTGTGCTGGTGGAGACCATCAAGGCGCGGTTCCCGGCCGTTGTCATCGATGCCGAGGCCGGCGTCGCCTGACCGGATAGCTTGCGGCTCGCCCGAAGCGCGGTTCGGCAAGAAGTGCAGTCCCGGAAGACCTGAGAGAAAAACAAGACATGTTCGCTTTCCTGGCCGACTACACGAGCCTTTTCGGGCCGCTGAACATCTTCCGCTACATCACGTTCCGCACCGGTGGCGCGATCGTGACGGCCATGTTCTTTGTCTTCATGTTCGGCCCCGGCCTGATCGAGCTCTTGCGACTGAAGCAGGGCAAGGGCCAGCCGATCCGCGCCGACGGGCCGGAGAGCCATTTCGCCAAGCGTGGCACGCCGACCATGGGCGGCCTGATGATCCTGTCCGGTCTTCTGGTCTCGACCCTGCTCTGGGCCAATCTGAAGAGCCCCTATGTCTGGATCCTGCTGTTCGTCACCATGGGCTTCGGCGCCATCGGCTTCTATGACGACTATCTGAAGGTCACCAAGCAGACCCATGCCGGCTTTTCCGGCCGCGCGCGGCTGGCGCTGGAATTCGTGATAGCCGGCCTTGCCGTCACGGCGGTGATCTTCGTCACGCGCGAGCCGTTGAACACCTCGATCTACTTTCCCTTCGTCAAGGACCTGTCGATCAATATCGGCTACCTGATGATCGTCTTCGGGGCCTTCGTCATCGTCGGTTCCGGCAATGCCGTGAACCTTACCGATGGCCTCGATGGCCTCGCCATCGTGCCGGTCATGATCGCCGCCGGCACTTTCGGCATCATCGCCTATCTCTCCGGCAATGCCTTCTTCGCCAATTACCTGCAGATCACCCACGTGCCCGGCACCGGCGAGATCGTGGTGGTGATCGGGGCGTTGATCGGGGCGGGGCTCGGATTCCTTTGGTTCAACGCGCCACCGGCCCACATCTTCATGGGCGATACCGGATCGCTGGCGCTCGGCGGTCTCGTTGGCACCATTGCGGTCGCGGTCAAGCATGAGCTCGTCCTGCTGGTGGTCGGCGGCCTCTTCGTGCTGGAGGCCGTCTCCGTCATCGTCCAGGTCGCCTCGTTCAAGCTCACGGGAAAGCGGGTGTTCCGCATGGCACCGATCCACCACCATTTCGAGAAGAAGGGCTGGTCGGAATCCCAAGTGGTGGTCCGCTTCTGGATCATCGCCTTCATGCTGGCGCTGGCGGGCCTGTCCACGCTGAAGCTGCGCTGACATGATCGCCGTCTCCACCTTCAAGGGCGCCAATGTCGCCGTCTTCGGCCTTGGTGGCTCTGGGCTTGCCACCTGCGCTGCCTTGAAGGCGGGCGGCGCGCGCGTCATCGCCTGGGATGACAATCCGGCGTCTGTCGAGAAGGCCAGCGCTGCGGGCTTCGAAACCCAGGACCTGCGTGCCATCGACTGGTCCTCTGTCGCGGCCCTCGTGCTCGCACCGGGCGTGCCGCTGACCCATCCGGCACCGCACTGGTCGGTGAGCCTCGCCCGCATGGGCAAGGTCGAGGTGATCGGCGACATCGAGCTGTTCTGCCGCGAGCGGCGGGCCAATGCGCCAGCCTCGCCCTTCATTGCCATCACCGGCACCAACGGCAAGTCGACGACCACCGCACTGATCGCGCATGTTCTGGCGAAGACCGGCCACGACGTGCAGATGGGCGGCAATATCGGCACCGCCATCCTGTCGCTGGAGGCGCCCGGCACCGGCCGCGTCCATGTCGTCGAGTGCTCCTCGTTCCAGATTGACCTTGCCCCCTCGCTCGATGCGAGCGTCGGCATCCTGCTCAACGTGACGCCTGACCATCTCGATCGCCACGGCGATCTCGCCGGCTATGCCGCGGTGAAGGAGCGTCTGGTTGCCGGCGTCGGTCCGGGCGGCACCGCCCTCATCGGCGTCGATGACAATCATTGCCAGGCGATCGCCGATCGCGTCGAGCGATCGGGCAAGCCGGTCGTGCGCCTGTCGATCCGCAATCCGGTCGCCGATGGCTTGTCGCTGGATGGGACTGACATCATCCGCACCAAGGCTGGCGCCGTGACCTATCGCTTCTCGGTCGCGGGTGTTGGCTCGCTGCGCGGAGGCCACAATGCCCAGAACGCCATGGCGGCCTTTGCCGCCTGCGAGGCGCTGGGCATCGCGCCGGACAAGATCGTCGCGGCCATGAAGAGCTTCCCCGGGCTTGCCCATCGCATGGAGCAGGTGGGCCGCATCGGTCACGTGCTGTTCGTCAATGATTCCAAGGCGACCAACGCCGATTCCGCCGAAAAGGCGTTGTCGTCGTTCGGCAACATCTACTGGATCGCGGGCGGCAAGCAGAAGGAAGGCGGCATCGAGCCGCTGCGGCCGTTCTTTCCGCGGATAGCCAGGACCTATCTTATCGGTGCCTCGTCGGACGCTTTCGCGGCGACGCTTGGCGACCATCCCCATGTCATGGCGGGCACGCTCGACAAGGCTGTCGCCATGGCAGCGATCGATGCAGCAGCAAGCGGCACAACCGATGCCGTGGTCCTGCTCTCGCCGGCCTGCGCCAGCTATGACCAGTTCCCGAATTTCGAGATCCGCGGCAAGGCATTCCGCGATCTCGTCCTGGCGTTGCCGGGTGTGAAGGCGATCTGATTTCTCTTCGATCCACCTGTCACCCCACCCCAACCCTCCCCGCAAAGCGGGGAGGGGGCTCGCATCCGCTGTCGGACGTTGAAGCGCGAGGCTTGCAGCGGGCGCGGCTATGTCCCCCTCCCCTCATCGAGGGGAGGGTCGGGGTGGGGTGTCGCGCGCAGCGACCTCCTCTTGTCCTCGTTGAGGGGAGAGCTGGGGGAACAGACGCCCCTCCCGCCGACCGAGCCCGTCGCGGTTAACGAAACGTTGAGCCGATCGCACTAACCTCCCGCGAAATGCCTGACCGCATCGACGGAGTGACCCCATGATCTCGCGTGCCGAGCGCACCACCTTCGGCGAGTGGTGGTGGACCGTCGACCGGCTGCTGCTGTTCGCGCTGTTCGGCCTGATGCTGACCGGCATCGTGCTGTCGCTTGCCGCGTCCCCGGCGGTTGCTCATCGCATCGGGCTCGACACCTTCCACTTCGTCAACCGGCAGGTGCTGTTCCTCATTCCGGCAACGATCGTGCTGCTGGTCACCTCGTTCCTGCCGCCGCGCTGGATCCGGCGCCTGGCGCTGGTCGCCTTCATCGGGGCGCTGGTTCTGGTCGTGCTGACCCTTTTCATCGGCGCCGAGGTGAAGGGCGCCCGCCGCTGGCTGAATTTCGCCGGTGTCGGCCTGCAGCCCTCCGAATTCCTGAAGCCCGCCTTCGTGGTGCTCTCGGCCTGGCTGTTCGCCGAAAGCGTCAAGCGGCCGGAAATGCCGGCAAACCTGCTCGCCATGCTGCTGCTCGCCTCCACCGTCACGCCGCTGGTGCTGCAGCCGGACGTTGGTCAGACGACGCTGATCACGGTGGTCTGGGCGGCCCTGTTCTTCATGGCCGGCATGCGCTGGCTCTGGGTGTTCGGCATGGCCGGCTTCGGCGCGGCCGGGCTGGTTGGCGCCTATTACACCTTCAGCCACGTCCGTCGGCGCATCGACAAGTTCCTCGAGCCCGGCACCGCCGACACGTTCCAGGTCGATGTCGCGATCGACGCCTTCCAGCAGGGCGGCTGGTTCGGCAAGGGCCCGGGCGAGGGTACGGTGAAGCGCATCATCCCGGACAGCCACACCGATTTCATCTTCGCCGTGGCCGCCGAGGAATTCGGCGTGATCCTCTGTCTCGTCATCGTCTCGCTCTTCGCCTTCATCGTGCTGCGCTCGCTCAGCCATGCCTTCAGGGACGAGGACCCGTTCTGCCGCTTCGCCGTCTCAGGGCTCGCCATGCTGTTCGGGCTTCAGTCCTGCATCAACCTGATGGTCAACCTGCACCTCATCCCGCCGAAGGGTATGACGCTGCCCTTCGTGTCCTATGGCGGCTCCTCGCTGATCGCGCTGGCCTTCGGCATGGGCATGCTGATCGCCTTGACACGCAGGCGCCCCAGGGCCGAAACGCTCGCCGAAATCTCGCATTACCAGTCCAGGGTCTGAAATGAGCCAGCCTCTCGTGATGGTCTGCGCCGGCGGCACCGGCGGCCACCTGTTCCCCGCCGAGGCGCTGGCGGTGGCGCTGGCCGCCCGTGGCGTCGCCGTCGATCTCGTCACCGACGAACGCGCCGAGAAATACGGCCGCGCTTTCCCGGCGCGTCAGATCCACGTGGTGGAATCGGCGACGCTCGCCTCGAAGAACCCGCTCGCCGTCCTGAAGACGGTGGCAACCCTTGGCCGCGGCTATCTGCACGCCCGCCGGCTGATCCGCACGTTGCGCCCGGCTGCCGTCATCGGCTTCGGCGGCTATCCGACCCTGCCGCCGATGTTTGCCGCGACCCATCTGGGCGCGCCGACCATCATCCACGACCAGAACGCCGTCATGGGCCGGGCGAACCGCCAGCTCTCTGCCAAGGTGAAGGCGATCGCCACCAGCTTTCCGGGCGTTCTCGACCGAGACGCGGGCCTCGCGGCGAAGGCGACCTTCACCGGCAATCCCGTGCGCCCGATGGTCATCGAGGCGTCCGCGATTCCCTATGACCCGCCACGGGCCGACGGGCCGTTCCGGCTCTGCGTGTTCGGCGGCAGCCAGGGCGCCCGCGTCATGAGCGAGGTTGTCCCTGCGGCGATCGAGGCGATCGATCTGACGCTCAGGTCACGGCTCGTGATCGTCCAGCAGGCGCGCGGCGAGGACGAAGCACTGGTCAAGGCGGCCTATGCCCGGCTCGGCGTCACGGCCGAGGTCGCGCCCTTCTTTGTCGACCTGCCGCAACGGCTCGCTGCCGCCCATCTGGTCATCGGCCGCTCAGGCGCCTCGACCGTGGCTGAGCTCGCCGTCATCGGCCGCCCCTCGATCCTCGTGCCGCTGCCCCATGCACTCGACCAGGACCAGCTGATGAATGCGGCGACCCTCGCCGCAGCCGAAGCGGCGACAGTGGTGCGGCAGAGCGACTTCACACCCCAATGGCTGGGGCAGGAATTGTCGAAGCTCCTGGCCGATCCTTCGCCGTTGATCGCCGCCGCCGCCCATGCCCGTGCCCAGGGCCATGCGGACGCCGCGGACCGTCTCGCCGAACTCGTCCTCAAAACCGCCGGAATTGCACCGGCAGGACCAATCTCATGAAACTGCCCCGCGACATCGGACCCATCCACTTCATCGGCATTGGCGGCATCGGCATGTCCGGCATTGCCGAGGTGCTGCTCAATCTTGGCTACAAGGTCCAGGGCTCGGACGCAGCCGAAGGCTATACGATCAAGCGGCTGAAGGATCGCGGCGCCACCGTCTCCATCGGCCACGCCAAGGAGAACCTCGCCGACGCCGAGGTGGTGGTGGTGTCCACCGCCATCAAGAAGGACAATCCGGAGCTGATGGCCGCCCGCGAGCGCCGCATCCCCGTGGTGCGTCGCGCCGAGATGCTGGCCGAGCTGATGCGGCTGAAATCCTGCGTCGCCATTGCCGGCACCCACGGCAAGACCACCACCACCTCGATGGTCTCGACCCTGCTCGATGCCGGCGGTTTCGACCCGACCATCGTCAATGGCGGCATCATCAATGCGCTTGGCACCAATGCCCGCCTCGGTGCCGGCAACTGGATGGTTGTGGAGGCCGACGAGAGCGACGGCTCGTTCCTCAAGCTTCCGGCCGATGTCGCCATCGTCACCAATATCGACCCCGAGCACCTCGACCATTACGGGACGTTCGACAAGGTCAAGGAGGCCTTCCGCTCCTTCGTCGAGAACATCCCGTTCTACGGCTTCGCCGTCATGTGCATCGACCATCCCGTCGTGCAGGACATGGTCGGCTCCATCGCCGACCGGCGTGTCATCACCTATGGCGAGAACCCCCAGGCGGACGTCCGCATCGTCGATATCGATCTCACTGGCGGCCGCTGCCGCTTCAAGGTGCAGTTCCGCGACCGCACCGGCCAGCTGATCGAGGAGATCGACGATCTCGTCCTGCCCATGCCCGGCAAGCACAATGCGCTGAACGCGACCTCGGCCATCGCGGTCGCCCGCGAGCTCGGCATGGCCGCGCCGCAGATCCGCAAGGCTCTGGCTGGATTCGGCGGCGTGAAGCGGCGCTTCACCAAGACCGGTGAATGGAACGGCGCGACCATCTTCGACGACTACGGCCATCACCCCGTCGAGATATCCGCCGTTCTCAAGGCGGCGCGCGCCTCGACCGACAAACAGGTGATCGCGGTCGTCCAGCCGCATCGCTACACGCGGCTTGCCTCGCTGTTCAACGAGTTCTGCACCTGCTTCAACGATGCCGACCACGTTATCGTCGCCGACATCTATGCCGCCGGCGAGCAGCCGATTCCGGGCGCCAGCCGCGACGACCTCGTGGCAGGCCTCAAGACGCGCGGCCACAAGTCGGTCACGGCGCTGGAGAATTCCGGTCAACTTGCAAGCCTCGTGGCGGGCCTCGCCAAGCCCGGCGACTATGTGATCTGCCTCGGCGCCGGCAACATCACGCAATGGGCCTACGCGCTGCCCGGCGAGCTCGAGAAGCTGGCGAAGGGATGAGCGGGACGATGAGCCTCCGCTCTTCCAGGCAAGGGGGGCGCCGTTCCGGCGTCCTTCGAGGCTCGCTGTGCTCGCACCTCAGGATGAGGGTGGAAGGGGCCTCGGCTCTTGGTGCCGGTGGACGCTCGCTCTCAGGTCCTCATCCTGAGGTGCGAGGCGATAGCCGAGCCTCGAGGGACCTTTTTCCGGCAGTCTCGCCATGAGCTTCGAAGACCTCACTCCCATCGTGCGCGCACTGGTGCCGGGCCTGCAGGGCACCGTCACGGCCAATGCGTCGATGAAGCCCTATTCGTGGTTCCGCACCGGCGGGCCGGCGCAGCTCCTGTTCGAGCCGGCGGGCGAGATCGATCTCATCGAATTCCTGCGCCACATCCCGACCGACTGGCCGGTCATGGCGATCGGTCTCGGCTCCAACCTGCTGGTGCGCGACGGCGGCCTGCCCGGCGTGGTGGTGAAGCTCGGCAAGCCATTCGGCGAGATCGAACTGCTGCCGGACTGTCAGGTCCGCACGGGCGCTGGTGCGCCGGACGTCAAGGTCGCCCGCGCGGCGGCGGAGGCCGGAATTGCCGGCTTCACCTTCCTGCGCGGGATTCCCGGCGCCATCGGTGGGGCCTTGAGGATGAACGGTGGCGCCTATGGCGGCGAGGTCAAGGACATTTTCGTCGAGGCCCGCGCCATCAGCCGCACCGGCCATGTGCTGACCTTCGACCATGCCGGCATGGGTTTCCGCTATCGCGGCACGGGCGTGCCGGCCGATGCGATCTTCGTCTCGGCCCTGTTCCGGGGCACGCCCGGCAAGCCGGAAGAGCTGCTCGCCGCCATGGACGAGATCACCCGCCAGCGCTCGGCCACCCAGCCGGTCAATACCCGCACCGGCGGCTCGACCTTCGCCAACCCGCCAGGACATTCCGCCTGGAAACTGGTCGATCAGGCTGGCTGCCGCGGCCTCAGGATCGGCGGCGCGCAGGTGTCCGAACTTCACACCAACTTCCTGATCGCTTCGCCTGAAGCGACCTCCGCCGATATCGAGGCGCTGGGCGAAGAGGTCCGCAGACGGGTCCTCGCCACCAGCGGCGTCGAGCTTCACTGGGAAATCAAGCGCGTCGGCCTCGCCGCCGAACGCCAATAGGGGCAAGCCCATGACCAAACCCCACGTTGCCGTCCTGATGGGCGGCTGGTCCGCCGAACGCCAGGTCTCGCTGAATTCCGGCAAGGCCTGCGCCGATGCGATCGAATCGCTCGGCTATCCCACGACCCGTGTCGATGTCGGCCGCGACATTGCCCTCAGGCTCGCCGAGCTGAAGCCTGACATTGCCCTCAACGTGACGCATGGCAGGCCTGGCGAGGACGGCACGCTTGCCGGCATCCTGGAGGTCATGCAGATCCCCTACAGCCATTCCGGCGTCATGGCCTCGGCGGTGGCCATGGACAAGGCCATGGCCAAGCGGATCATGGCGGCCTCTGGCATCGCTGTGCCGGGCGGGATGCGTGTGCATCGCCTTGAGGCTGCGCGTGCGCATCTTCTGCCCCGGCCCTATGTCATCAAGCCCAATGCCGAGGGCTCCTCGATCGGCGTGTTCATCGTCACAGCGGAACACGAGCATCCGCCGCAGGAGCTGACCTCGGCGGAATGGGCGCTGGACGAGACGGTTCTGGTCGAACCGTTCATTCCCGGACGCGAGCTGACCTGCGCCGTGATGGGCGATCGAGCACTCGCTGTGATTGAAGTTCTGCAGGGAAACCAGTTTTACGACTATGAGGCGAAGTATGCCCCCGGGGGGTCGAGCCACGTAATTCCTGCACCGCTTAAACCAAATATTTACTCTGAGGTCCAAAGACTGTCCCTCGCAGCGCATCATGCGCTCGGCTGTAAAGGGGTCAGCCGTGCGGACTTCAGATACGACGATACGCCCGGCGGAACCGGGCAACTTGTCTGCCTTGAAGTCAACACTCAGCCCGGGATGACCGGGACGTCGTTGGTCCCCGACATGGCCGCTCACGAAGGCATATCGTTCGCAGAGCTGGTCGAATGGATGGTTTTGGACGCTTCGCTCGATCGCTGACTTCCCGGCTCGAAAGTGCCGTGGCGGATGCGCTCGGGCATGCCAGCCAGAGCATGGTGCGCCGCCAGCGGCTCGCCAGCGAGGCCGCGGCCGCCGAAGAGAATTTCCAGCGCCCCAGCGCCTGGGCCTTCTGGCTGCGCCGGCTGTCGATCCGCATCGCCAATCTGCATCTTCCCCGCTTCGCCGGCCTTGCCGCCACCTTCATTCTGTTCGCCGGCACCGGCCTCTATGGCATCCAGCGCGGTGGTCACTGGCCGGTGGTCAATGGCTGGCTGCTCTCCGTCGGCGACCAGGCGGCCAATGCCGTCGGCCTGCAGGCCAAGGCGGTGCGCATCACCGGCAACCGCCAGTTGGCCCATGCCGACATCCTCGACCTCGCCGGCATAGGCCCCGAGACCTCGGTCCTGTTCTTCGATCCGGACGCCGCCCGTGCGCGCCTGAAGGCCAATCCGTGGATCGCCGACGCCACCGTCCAGAAGCTCTACCCCGACCAGCTGCAGGTTGCCGTAGTCGAGCGCGAGCCCTTCGCTCTGTGGCAACGTGACGGCAAGATCGTCGTCATCGGTGCCGATGGCGCCGTCATCGTCGACCATCTCGACAGCCGCTTCCAGGCCATGCCGCTCGTGGTGGGCCGCGGCGCCGATGCCCGCGTCCGCGAGATCGTCGATCTGATCGCCGACCGGCCGGAACTCTCCCGTGTGGTTCGCGCCGCGGTACTGGTGGCCGAGCGCCGCTGGAACCTGGTGCTGAAGAACGGCATCGATGTCCGTCTGCCCGACACCAATGTCGAGGCGGCACTCGCTGATCTCCTGCGGCTCGACGCCGAGAAGAAGCTGATGAGCCGCGACGTCACCATGATCGACCTCCGCGTTCCCGGCCGTGTCGCCGTGCGCCTCTCGGACGATGCCTTCAAGGCACACGAGACCGCCATGCGTGACCGCCAGAAGGCACGCCGCCGCGCTGCGGGGACCGACACATGACATCCCCGTTCAAATATGGCCTGACCCCCAAGATGCGCCCGATCTCGCCGAAGCGCTCGGCGATCATGTGCGTTCTCGACGTCGGCACCTCCAAGATCGTCTGCATGATCGTGCGGCTCCGCCCGCGCGACAGCTCCGACATCTTGCCGAACCGCACGCACAAGGCCGAGATCCTGGGCATCGGCCACACCCGCGCCCGCGGCATGAAGGCCGGGTCCATCGCCGACATGGCCAAGGCCGAGGCGGCCATTCGCCAGGCGGTCGATGCCGCCGAGCGCATGGCGCAGGTGCAGGTCGACCGGGTGATTGTCTCGGTCTCCGCCGGCCGCATCGGCTCGGAGCAATATGAGGCGCGTGTCACCTGCGCCCAGCCGCGGGTTCAGGACAACGATATCCACCGCGTGCTGGAAGCCGCTTCCGACCACTCGGTGCGCCAGGGCCGCGCCGTCCTCCATTCCATGCCGATCGGCTTCGCGCTCGACGATACGCGCGGCATCAAGGACCCGCGCGGCATGCTCGGTTCCAAGCTCGGCGTCGACATGCATGTCGCGACCTGCGACATCGCCTCTGCCCGCAATCTCATGCTCTGCGTCGAGCGCTGCCATCTGACCGTCGACGCGATGGTGGCGGCCCCCTTCGCCTCCGGCCTGGCCGTTCTCACCGATGACGAGGCGGAACTCGGCACGGTGTGCATCGACATGGGCGCGGGCACCACGACGCTTGCGGTGTTCGCCGGCGGCCATTTCGTCCATGCCGACGGCGTGGCGGTCGGCTCGCACCACATCACCATGGACCTTGCCCGCGGCTTGTCGGCCAGGCTCAGCGACGCCGAGCGCATCAAGGTGCTGAACGGCGCCTGCTTTGCCGCCAAGTCCGACGATCGCGACGTCATCAACGTCCCCTCGATCTCCGAGGACGACCGTGACCTGCCGAACCAGATCACCCGCGCCAATGTCATCCGCATCATCCGTCCGCGCGTCGACGAGATGCTCGAAATGATCCGCGACCGCCTGGTGGCCTCGGGTGCTGCGGCGGAAGCCGGCCGGCGCATCGTGCTCACCGGCGGCGGTGCCCAGCTTCCGGGCCTGCAGGATCTCGCCGCCCAGGTTCTTGGCCGCCAGGTGCGGGTTGCCCGCCCGGTCGGCATCAACGGACTTCCCGACAGCGCCAAGGGCCCGCCCTTTGCCGCCGCTGTCGGCCTCACCGTCTATCCGCAGATCGCGGGGATCGAGCATTTCGAACCGCAGCGGCGCCTCTTCGCCGCCACGGGCACGGACGGCTACTTCTCGCGCGTGGGGCGGTGGATGCGGGAGAGTTTCTAGAATTCCCCGCCGGGCGATCCGGCGGGGCGCAAATATCGATTTCCGGGCTGCCACCGGGATCGAATCCTGAGTTAGAAGTGCGACGTGGCTGTCGCGTGAGTGATTCGAACGAGGCTCATGATGACGATCAACCTGAAGATGCCCGACATTCGGGAACTGAAGCCCCGGATCACCGTGTTCGGCGTGGGTGGAGCCGGCGGCAACGCCGTCAACAACATGATCGAGGGCGGCCTGCAGGGCTGCGACTTCGTCGTGGCGAACACCGACGCCCAGGCGCTGATGTCGGCCAAGGCCGAACGCATCATCCAGATGGGCATCGCGGTGACCTCCGGCCTTGGTGCCGGCTCGCACCCGGAAGTCGGCGCGGCCGCTGCTGAAGAGGTGATGGACGAGATCCGCGACCAGCTCGCAGGCTCGCACATGGCCTTCATCACGGCCGGCATGGGTGGCGGCACCGGTACGGGTGCAGCCCCGGTCATCGCCCGTGTGGCCCGCGAACTCGGCATCCTCACCGTTGGTGTCGTCACCAAGCCCTTCCACTTCGAGGGCGTCCGCCGCATGAAGACGGCCGAGCAGGGCATTCTCGAGCTGCAGAAGTCGGTCGACACCCTCATCGTCATCCCGAACCAGAACCTGTTCCGGGTTGCCAACGAGAAGACCACCTTCACCGACGCCTTCGCTATGGCCGACCAGGTTCTCTATTCGGGTGTTGCCTGCATCACCGACCTGATGGTCAAGGAAGGCCTGATCAATCTCGACTTCGCCGACGTCCGCGCCGTCATGCGCGACATGGGCAAGGCGATGATGGGCACCGGCGAGGCCACCGGCGAACGCCGCGCCATCACTGCGGCCGAAGGCGCGATCGCCAACCCGCTGCTCGACGAGGTGTCGATGCGTGGCGCCCGCGGTCTGCTGATCTCGATCACTGGCGGCAACGACCTGACCCTGTTCGAGGTCGATGAGGCAGCGACCCGCATCCGCGAGGAAGTCGACCCGGAAGCCAACATCATCCTTGGCGCAACCTTCGATTCGGCCCTCGACGGCACCATCCGCGTGTCCGTGGTGGCAACCGGCATCGATCCTCTGACCAACCAGGCTCAGAACCCGACGCTCGCCGAGCTCACGGCCAAGCTGCGCCAGAACACGCAGAAGATCGCCGCCTCCATGGCGCCGGCCGGCAGCCAGCCTGCAGCGCCCGTCGTCATCGAGACCACCCTTGCCGATGCGGTTCGCCCGGCCCCGGCTCCCGAGCCGGTCATGGCACCCACCCCGGCCCCCGTCATGGCCCCGGCCGTGGTGACCGCCTCCGAGGTGACCCTGCAGCCGGTCGCCCCCAAGCCGTCGCTGTTCCGCGAGGCTCCGGTGGAGCTCGACCAGCCGATGACGCTGCCGCGCGACGAGCCGGCGCCCGCCCGCGACTTCATCCCGCCGGCGGCTGAAAAGCCGATGCGTCCGGTCCGCATGCCCAGCGTCGAAGACCTGCCGCGTCCGGCCCAGAACCAGCTGGCGGCCCATCTCGATGCCGGTTCGGCCCGTGGCCCGATCGACAATCCGGTGGAGCGCAAGCGCACCTCGCTGATGGACAAGCTCGCCGCCATGGGTTTCACGCGGAAGTCGGACGGTGAGGAGGCGCCTGCGCCGGCTCCCCGCATGGCGCCTCCGCTGACCCCGGCCCGTGCCCCGGCGCCCCAGATCCGTCCGGCTGCCCCGGCTCCCCAGATGAAGCGGGAACCGACGGGTCTCGACATCCACGGGCGCCCGGCGCAGCCCCAGGCCCGTTCGGAAGAGGATCATCTGGACATCCCGGCTTTCCTCCGCCGTCAGGCAAACTGACGTTAGGTCGCCTCACGGCGATTGTTACGAAATCTTGCAGACGATCAATTTACCCGGGTCCTCGTGCCCGGGTAAGTTTTTGGTAACGTTGACTTTTTATAGTGTTAACAGGGTCGCTCAATTGCGTCCGAAAGTTGGTAACAGTCGGACATAAACCGTGACTTGGCCCGCGGGAGGGCGATGTCTATGGTCCGCCGCATTCGAGCCTGCGACGAACGGCCGGGCAGTGATTCGCTGCTACGGCCTCGGAGCTTCCCCCCCCGGGGAAGAATTCGGCAGCGGGCTTGGGGGTCAAAAGGGGGCCGCCACGGCGCCAGGATCAGTCCAGGGCATCGCGCGGCAGAGACGGTTGACATGAAGACTGCGCGGCAAACGACACTTCGCGACCAGGTCCAGCTTGACGGGATCGGTGTCCATTCCAACGCTGCGGTCTCCGTCACGCTTCACCCCGCCGAAGCCGGCACCGGCATCACCTTCCTCCGCACCGACCAGGATCATCCCGAGCTTCCGGCGATCTTCCGCACCGTTTCCTCCGCCGAACTGTCGACCGTCGTCGGCAATCCCGAGCGTGGTGGCGTCGCCACCGTCGAGCACCTGATGGCCGCGCTTTCCGGCCTCGGTGTCGACAATTGCCTCGTTGAGGTCGACGGCCCCGAACTGCCGATCCTCGATGGATCCGCCGCTCCCTTCGTCGCCGCCATCGATCAGGTCGGCCTGACCACGCTGTCCGCCACCCGCCGCGCCATCAAGGTGCTGAAGTCGGTGGTCGTCGAGACCGAGCGCGGTGTCGTCGAGCTTCATCCCCATGACCGCGGCCTGCGCATGGAAGTCGAGATCGACTTCGCCAATCCGCTGATCGGTCGTCAGGTCTATGGCACCGACATCGACCCGACCGTGTTCCGCCGCGACGTTGCGCGCGCCCGGACCTTCGGCTTCATGCAGGACGTCTCGAAGCTCTGGGCCGCCAAGCGCGCGCTTGGCGCCTCGCTGGACAACACCATCGTCATCGGCGATGACCGCATCCTCAATCCGGAAGGCCTGCGCTTCCGCGACGAGTTCGTCCGCCACAAGCTTCTCGATGCCGTGGGCGATCTGGCCATGGCCGGCGCGCCGATCATTGGCCGCTTCCGCTCCTATCGCGGCGGACATCGCCTCAACCTCACCCTTCTGCAGACCCTGTTCGCCGATCCGACCGCCTATTCGATCGTCGAGCCGACTGTGCGCCGCGACCGCGGTCATGCCGATATCGGCGTCTCCGCTCCGGCCTTCGGGCCGGATGCGAGCTGAAACAAGCGGCGCCGCAATCTCGCCCAAACACCATGAGCATAAGTGTCGCCGCGGGGCAGTAGCCCTGCGAGCCGACTTCGGGTAAGAGCCTTGGCCGGGCGCGCAAGCGTTCGCCGTTAGCGCATGTGATCGGGAAGGTACGAGGCCTTGGTGAAGCGTCCCGTGGATCGAAATCTGGCAGACCAGCCGCGCCGTACGATGGTTCTGGCGGCTGTCGTGGCTGCTGCTTTCCCGCTTGCCGGCTGCTCCGGCGCACCGTCCTGGAACCTGTTCGGCGGTGGCCAGGATGCCGCCAACCTGCCCGACGAGCCGGCCGAGAAGCTCTACAACGAAGGCATCGCGCTGCAGAATCGCCGCAGCTGGCGCCAGGCTGCGCTGAAATTCATGGAGATCGACCGCACCCATCCCTACACGGAATGGGCCAAGCGGGCGCTCGTTATGGCCGCCTATTCCTATTACGAGGCGCAGGACTACGACGAGACCATCAACCAGGCCCGTCGCTTCCTCCAGCTGCACCCCGGTGCTCCGGATGCGGCTTATGCCCAGTACCTGATGGGCGCTGCCCAATACGACCAGATCCCCGACGTCAACCGCGACCAGGGCCGCACCGAGCGCGCGCTCGTCGTGCTTGAGGAAATCACCCGCAAGTGGCCGCAGTCGGAATATGCGACCGCCGCCCGCCGCAAGATCGAGGTCGCCCGCGACCAGCTTGCCGGCCGCGAGATGATGGTCGGCCGCTACTATCTCGAGCGCCGCCAGTTCCCCGGCGCCATCAACCGCTTCCGCACCGTGGTCTCGCAGTTCCAGACCACGCGTCATGTCGAAGAGGCGCTGGCCCGCCTGGTCGAGAGCTACATGGCGCTCGGCATTGTCAACGAGGCGCAGACGGCGGCCGCCGTGCTCGGGCACAATTTCCCCGACAGCCAATGGTACAAGGACAGCTACAAGCTCGTCTCCAGCCAGGGCCTGCAGCCGCGCGAAGATACCGGCTCGTGGATCAGCCGTGCCTTCCGGCGCGTGACGGGCTGACACCCTTTCGTTCGTCGTCTGTTCGCGTTAAGCCGTAGGGCGACACGCCAGCCGGGAATCGCGAACGGACCATGCTTGCCCAGCTTTCGATCCGCGACATCGTCCTGATCGACCGGCTCGACCTGACCTTCTCTGAGGGTCTGTCGGTGCTGACCGGTGAGACCGGCGCCGGCAAATCGATCCTGCTCGACGCAACCTCGCTGGCGCTCGGCGCGCGTGGCGATGCGGCACTCGTCCGCCATGGCCAGCCTCAGGGCCAGGTGACCGCCGTGTTCGACGTGGCGATGGACCATCCCGCCCGCCGGATTGCCACTGAGGCCGATCTCGATACCGACGGTGACCTGATCCTGCGGCGCGTTCAGCTGGCCGACGGGCGCACCCGCGCCTTCGTCAACGACCAGGCGGTGAGCGTGCAGGTGCTGAGGGCCATTGGCGCGGCACTGGTCGAGATCCACGGCCAGCATGCCGATCGGGCTCTGGTGGAGCCAGAGGCCCATCGCGACCTGCTCGATGCCTTCGGCGGCCTCGTGTCCGAGGTGGAGGCCGTCCGCGCGGCCTGGCGCGCGTGGCGCGATGCCCGCAAGGCGCTGGACGAGGCCCAGGCGCGTCTCGCCAAGGCGCAGGCCGACGGCGACTACCTTCGCCATGCAGTCGAGGAACTGACCAAGCTGCGCCCCGAGGTCGGCGAGGAGACAGCCCTTGCCGAGCGCCGGCAGGGCATGATGCAGGCCGAGAAGATCGCCACCGACCTGGCCGAGGCAGCCGACGCGCTGAGCGGTCCCTCCTCGGCTGTGCCCTCGCTCGCGGCGGCCTGGCGCCGCCTGGAGCGCCGCGCCCAGCAGGCGCCTGAACTGGTCGAGCCCATCGTCAAGGCCTTCGGAGAGGCGCTGGACCGGATCGAGGACGCGCGGTCTGCGGTCGAGGCCGCCCAGCGCGCCGCCGATTTCGACCCGCGCGAACTGGAGCGGATCGAGGAGCGGCTGTTCACGCTCCGCGCAGCGTCGCGCAAATATGCCGTGCCGGTCGAAGACTTGCCGGCTCTCGCCGAACGCTACCGCGCCGATGTCGCGTCGCTGGACGCGGGCGAGGGCCATCTGGTCAAGCTGACCAAGGCCGCCGCTTCAGCCGAGACGGCCTATGGCAAGGCCGCCACGGCGTTGTCGGCGAAGCGCAAGGCGGCGGCGAAGCGCCTGGACGATGCGGTCAATGCCGAACTCGCGCCGTTGAAGCTTGAGCGGGCGCGCTTCATCACCGAATTGTCCGAGGAGGCCGCCGGTCCCGGTGGCTCCGACAAGGCGGAATTCTGGGTCCAGACCAATCCGGGCACGCGGCCGGGCCCGATGATGAAGGTCGCTTCCGGCGGCGAACTCTCGCGCTTCATGCTGGCGCTGAAAGTGGTGCTGGCCGATCAGGGCTCGGCGCCGACACTGGTCTTCGACGAGATCGATACGGGCGTCGGTGGTGCGGTGGCCGACGCCATCGGCCAGCGGCTGGCACGCCTGGCTGGCAAGGTGCAGGTCCTCTCCGTCACCCACGCGCCTCAGGTCGCCGCCAAGGCGACGCGCCATTATCTCATCGCCAAGGAGGCGGCGGGCGACCGCGTCGCAACCCGCGTCAAGCCGCTGGGCTTCGATCTGCGCCGCGAGGAACTCGCCCGCATGCTGGCCGGCGAGACCATCACCGACGAGGCCCGTGCCGCCGCCGAACGCCTGCTGGCGATGGGCGGCTGAGCGCTTCCGCCGAAATGCCGCTTTCGGCGGCGAGGGTGGAACGCATGATTCGACGCCTCGCCCTTCTCGCCCTTCTCGCGCTGCTTCCGTCCGCCGTCGCGCGCGCTGAGCCCGTTCCGGCGGACGTAACGGCAGCCCTTGCCGCATGCCGGCAAATGCCAGGCGCACCGATCCGCAGCGCTGGCGTGACGCTCTGCTTCTCCGGCGAGATCGATGCCGCGAGCACGGCGCGGGCCATCACGCTGCTGCCTGCCGTGACGGCCATGGTCATCACATCCGACGGCGGCGAGGTGAGGGCGGCTCTTGCGCTCGCCCGGGCGCTGCGGGCGGGCGGCCAGCTCCTGGTCGTCGAGCGCGCCTGCGTCTCCTCCTGCGCCAATTTCCTGTTCACCGCCGCGCGTCGCAAGGCGGTGGCGCCCGAGGCCCTGGTGGTCTTTCACGGCGGCATCGCCCCGCAGGCCTTCGGCGGTCTGTTCGGCGGCGGGGACGAGCGCCAACTGCTGGGCGAGACGCAAGGCTTCTTTCGCGACATCGGCGTCGACGGGTCGATCACCTACGACCCGCCCTACCGCCGCGACCCGCGCTCAGGCGTGCGGAGCCTCGCTGACGAATGGACCGCGAGCCCGGCGGGTCTGCGCCGGCGCGGGGTCGGCGGCATCGTCTCGCTCTGGTGGCCCTCGCCCGAGGCCGTGATCCGCCAGGGCGCGCGGCAGGGCCTGCAACTCGGCATCCTCGACTGACCCTGGGATGACGTGGGCAACCGGCGAAGCCCGCTTCTCGCAGCGGCCCGGATCGGTTTATCTGTTGGCATGACCAGAACGCCCCCGCCCGCCGATCGCCCCGAGGTCGCAACGCTGTCAGCCGATGAAGCGCGCGCCGACCATGCCCGCCTCGGCGCGGCCATCGCCGAAGCCGACAAGCTCTATTATGAGTACGACGCACCGACCCTCACGGATGCGGATTACGACCAGCTGCGCCGCCGCTACGAGGAGATCGAGCAGCTCTTCCCTGAACTGGCGAGCGAGACCAGCCTGACCCGTAAGGTCGGCGCGGCGCCGTCCGCCCGGTTCGCCAAGGTCCGCCACGCGGTCCCCATGCTGTCCTTGTCGAATGCCTTCGCCGACGAGGAGGTGTTCGATTTCGTCACCCGCATACGCCGCTTCCTCGGCCTCGCCGCCGATTCGCCCGTCGCCATCACCGCCGAACCGAAGATCGATGGCCTGTCCTGCTCGCTGCGCTACGAGAACGGCAGGCTCACCGTTGCCGCCACCCGCGGCGACGGCGCCGAGGGCGAGGATGTCACGGCCAATGTCCGCACCATTGGCGAACTGCCGCAGGTGTTGAAGGGCGCGCCGGAGGTTCTGGAAGTGCGTGGCGAGGTCTATCTGAGCCATGCCGATTTCCGCGCCATCAATGCGCGCCAGGAGGAGAAGGGCCTGCCGCCCTTCGCCAATCCGCGCAATGCCGCCGCCGGCTCGTTGCGCCAGCTCGACCCCGAGATCACCCGCTCCCGTCCGCTGAAATTCTTCGCCTATACCTGGGGCGAGATCCTGCCGGCCGTGCCGAAGGACAGCCAGACCGGCATGATCGGCTGGTTCCGCGAGCTGGGCTTTCCGGTCAATCCGCTCACCGTGCGCTGCGACAGCGCCGAGGCCTTGCTGGCCCATTACCGCGGGATCGAGGCGCAGCGGGCCACCCTCGGCTACGACATCGACGGCGTCGTCTACAAGGTCGATTCGCTGGACCTGCAGCGCCGGCTCGGCTTCGTCTCCCGCTCGCCGCGCTGGGCCATTGCCCACAAGTTCCCCGCCGAGAAGGCGACGACGGTTCTCGAGGCGATCGAGATCCAGGTCGGCCGCACCGGCGCGCTGACACCGGTCGCCAAGCTCCGCCCGGTCACCGTCGGCGGTGTGGTCGTGTCGAACGCGACCCTGCATAACGAGGATTATATCAAGGGCGTCGGCGCCGATGGCCAGCCCATCCGCACGGCCGATATCCGCGTTGGCGATACCGTGACGATCCAGCGGGCCGGCGACGTCATTCCCCAGGTTCTCGACGTCGTCATGGACCAGAGGCCTGCGGATTCCAGAGCCTATGTCTTCCCGAACACCTGTCCCGCCTGCGGCAGCCCTGCCGTGCGCGAGGAGGGTGAGGCTGTCCGGCGTTGCACCGGCGGCTTTGCCTGCCCGGCCCAGACAGTCGAGCGCCTGCGCCACATCGTCTCGCGCCGTGTGCTCGATATCGAGGGCCTGGGCGCCGAGCGGCTGCCCCTCTTCATGGACGATCCCGATCTGCCGATCCACGAGCCCGCGGATATCTTCACGCTGGCAAAACGGGACGCCGGCAACCTGAAGAAGCTGAAGGACAAGGAGGGCTTCGGCGCTCTGTCGGTCAAGAACCTGTTCGAGGCGATCGAGAAGAGCCGCACCGTCGCCCTCGACAGGCTGATTGCGGCGCTCGGCATCCGCCATGTCGGTGAGACCACCGCCCGGGTCCTTGCCCGTGCCTATGGCCGCTGGGAGGCCTTCCACGATGCCGCCGTGAAGCTCTCGGAAGGCGACGAGGAAGCCCGTCACGAACTCGACGCGCTCGACCAGATCGGTGACGCCGTGATCGAGGCCATCGCCAACTATTTCCGCGAGCCGCGCAACCGCGCCATGGTCGAGCGGCTGGTGGCCGAACTGACCATCCAGGAGGCCGAGAAGCCGAAGACCGACACCGCCATTGCCGGCAAGACCGTCGTCTTCACCGGCGCGCTGGAGAAGATGACGCGCGACGAGGCCAAGGCCATGGCGGAACGGCTGGGTGCGAAAGTTGCGGGCTCGGTATCAAAAAAGACCGACTATGTCGTGGCTGGTCCGGGCGCCGGATCGAAGCTCGACAAGGCGCGTGACCTTGGTGTCGCAGTCATGACCGAAGACGAGTGGTTCGTGCTCGCCGGCGCATCACCGAGCTGATCGGTGTGTCCAGGAAAAAGAAGCAAGATCAATAAGATATGCGGGCGTGCCGCCCGGCGCGCCAGGGCTGGTTAACATTTCCTCACCAAGCCATGCGCTCACGTCAAGGCTGATGGTGCACTGCACAATGTTGCGAATCTTGTGCGATGCAACAAAATACAACCTGTCGTAAGGGAGGAAGCCTCTGAGGTTCGTCCACTCTTAACGTGAGGAGAGACAACCATGGCTACCATTACGGTCGGTAAGATTGAATCCCGCGGCGCTGATGCGTCGCCCAAGCGTTCCTGGACCTCGTTCTTCAAGAACGCCTATGACGCGATCGTCGAGGCGCAGGAACTGCGCGCCCAGACCTATGTGAACGGCTATCTGGCGCATCTGACCGATGACGAGCTCGCTCGCCTCGGCATGACCCGCGATCAGATGGTGCGCCGCACGCGCAACATGATGACCAGCCTCTGAGCCCGGTTTCCGGTCGCGGCTCCGGCATTCCAGCCGGGGCCGCGCCGCTCCGGCCAGATCCTGTATTCCCCCGTCCAGGTATTCACCGTGCTCATCGCCCTGATTGCCCGCCTCATCCGCGGGAAACCCGTCTCCAATGCCGAGCGCCGGATCCGCGCCGATCGCGCGCTGATTCCTGCCGATGAGCTGAAGCTTGCCGGCTTCCGGCGCACGCTCGGCGGTTCGGCAGCGCTGCCCTTCGCGCGCTGACCGCCCTCAGCCCTTCCGCCTGATCCCGATGACCTGACCGATGCCGTCCGGACGCTCGCGCCCGGCCGACATGGCGTGCCAGTCCTTCAGGCTCGCCATGATGTCGGGCGGGAACGGGGTCGAGCGGCGCGTCTCCATGTCGATATGCATGGAAATCGATTCCATGGTCGACGACAGCCAGCGCTCCCCGGCATGGATCAGCTCCATCCAGTAATGGATGCGCTTCTCGTCGACATCGAGGATCTGGATCCGCACCTGGACGGGATCCTTCAGGTGCACCTCGCGCAGATAGCGCACATGCAGCTCCAGCGCGAAGAAGCTCATGTGGCGCGTGCGCACATAGCTTTCCGACAGCCCGATCCGGTCGAACAGGATGTCCAGCGCCTGATCGAACAGCTTGACGTAATAGGCGACGTTGAGATGGCCGTTATAGTCGATCCAGTCTGGCTGGATCGTCATCGGCGGGGTGATCGGCAGGCCCGTATCGGGGCATAGGTCGAAGGCTGACATGGCCAATCGTTAGGCGAGCCGATCCATCCCTGCAAGCCGCAGCCGGCATGCCCGTTCGCCGGGTTTCCCAACATTGGCCTTCGGCTATATGGTCTCGGCCCCCTGTTGTTCTTGCCGACCAGCCCTGCCGAGGATGCCATGCCTGCCACCCCCATCGCGCGCCCCGCGGCCGAGACGATCCAGGCGGTCGTCCGCGAGCTTCAGGCCCAGTTCGGCAATCGCGCGGTAACCTCGCAGGCGGTGCGCGAACAGCATGGCCACACGCTGACCTGGCTGCCGAACCAGCCGCCGGACGTCGTCGTCTTCCCGCACACGACGGAGGAATGCGCCGATATCGTGAAGCTCGCCGCCCGCCACCGTGTGCCGATCATTCCCTTCGGCACCGGGTCGTCGCTGGA
The DNA here is from genome assembly GCF_005160265.1 of Phreatobacter aquaticus. Taxonomy (NCBI): domain Bacteria; kingdom Pseudomonadati; phylum Pseudomonadota; class Alphaproteobacteria; order Hyphomicrobiales; family Phreatobacteraceae; genus Phreatobacter; species Phreatobacter aquaticus. Next base: position 2,190,037 of record NZ_CP039865.1, read on the forward strand.
GGGCCATGTCAACGCGCCCTATGGCGGCATTTCCGTCGACACCTCGCAGATGAAGGCGATCATCGCCGTCCATGCCGAGGACCTTGATGTGGTCGTCGAGCCGGGCGTTACCCGCAAGCAACTCAACGAATATCTGCGCGATCAGGGCCTGTTCTTCCCCATTGATCCCGGTGCCGATGCCTCCATTGGCGGCATGACGGCCACCCGCGCCTCCGGCACCAATGCCGTGCGCTACGGCACGATGAAGGACAATGTCATCGCGCTCGAGGTCGTGCTGCCGAACGGCGAGGTGATCGATACCGCGCGCCGCTCCAAGAAGTCGTCGGCCGGCTATGATCTCACCCGGCTGATGGTCGGTTCCGAGGGCACGCTCGGGCTGATCACCAAGATCACCTTGAAGCTCCACGGCATTCCCGAGGCGATCTCGGCCGCCGTCTGCTCCTTCGCTTCGGTGAAGGACGCGGCGGACGCCACCATCTTGGCGATCCAGACCGGCATTCCGCTCGCGCGCATCGAACTGCTCGACGAGGTGCAGGTCCGAGCGGTCAATCTCTATTCCAAGCTGACCCTGCCCGAGCAGCCGCTGCTGCTGGTCGAGTTCCACGGCACGGATGCCGGCGTTGCCGAACAGGTCGAGCGGTTCCGCGCCATCGCGGATGATTGCGGCGGCGGCAATTTCCAGTGGGCCGACAAGGCCGAGGACCGCACGAAGCTCTGGCAGGCGCGCCACGATGCCTATTGGGCGGCGCTCGCCCTGAAGCCCGGTGGCAAGGGCGTGTCGTCCGACGTCTGCGTGCCGCTCTCCAGGCTCGCCGAATGCATCGATGCGACCAAGAAGGACATCGAGGAGACCGGCCTGATCGCGCCGATCGTCGGCCATGTCGGCGACGGCAACTTCCACGTCCTGCCGCTGATGGACGAGAACGATCCGGCCGAGGTCGCCAAGGTCGAGGCCTTCATGGGCCGCATCGTCGAGCGGGCGCTCGCCATGGAGGGCACCTGCACCGGCGAGCACGGCGTTGGCCAGGGCAAGATGAAATATCTGAAGGCCGAGCATGGCGCCGCGGCTCTGGCGCTGATGGCGGCCGTGAAACACGCCGTCGATCCGGAAGGGCTGATGAACCCCGGCAAGATCGTCGCTGGCTGACCTCAGCCCGCGTTGCGACGCAGCCAGCCGGCCGCATAGCCACAGCGCGGCACGATCTCGCGCCGCTCGGCCTTGGCCACCTGGACCAGGTGTTCCATCAACCGGCCGGCGGCGCCGGTACCGCGGAGCGCCGGCTCGGCCTCGACATAGTCGATGACCAGGACGCCGTCGGTGCGCCGATAGTCGGCGGTCGCAAGCTTGCCGTCGACGTCGAGTTCGAAGCGGTTCTGCTGCACATTGTCGCGAAATTGGTCGGTCACGGCACGATCCCCGGATCTGTCCTGTTCCTGCTCATATGGGAACCCGTTCGCCGCGTGTCAGGTTCCCCCTTGGGGCCGCCATAGTGCGATGGAACCACCGCGTCAGAAATTGCAGCCGAACGGCTCAAGCCCGCGCCGCATCTGCTCGCCCTGCGTGACGCAGATCTGCTGGAGCTGCGAGCGTGTCTGCGGATTTTCAGCAAGCGACCGCCAGGTCTGGCGAAGGGTCGCCACCTGCTGGGTGAAGGTCACGCGGTGGGTTGCCGGCACCTTGGTCATCACGCAGGTCTCGTAGCTGGTGATGAACCGGTCGCACTCGGGAATGCCGATATCATCGGCGGAACGGGCGATCCCGGACATGTGCACCACGAGGCCGGCGGCAAGGGCGAGAGCCAAGCGCGAGACCATGCCAAGTTACTCCTGATGCGCATCGATGGCGCACGATCCAGCCGCGGCCGGACGATGTGCCCAAGGATGCAAATTGCAGCTGGCAGGTTTCGAGGCGATGTCGTCGGGCCCCTCTTGGGTATCGAATTGTTTCGTCAAAGCCGAAAATTGAAACTTAGGAAGCCTCCTTGTATCCGCGGCGACACAGGGCGGAAATGTTCCGTCGCGCATTGTGGAGGCTGCGCTCGGGTCTGCTGGCCATCTGTGCCGGCAGCCAGGGTCCTGAATATCGCAATGTTCGCCAGCTGATCGCTGCGCGAGCAAAACCTTCTGCTTGCGATGCTTCAGTGACGTAGCGAAACCCTACCCCTTGTGGCATGATCCGTCCGGTCGTCTTCGTCCGGTCGACCTGCCGGGCAGGGGGAGAGCACACGATGGTTTCAGCCTGGCCGGACATGACGCGTTCGCCGCTTGTCAGGGCAATGGCCGCGGCAGCTGCCTTGTTCGTTCTCGGCGCCACTGCCGTCTCCGCCCGCGAGTTTCGTGTCGCGGACACCCAGACGGCCGATTATCCGACAGTCGTCGCGCTGGAGCGCATGGGCCAGCTGGTGCGCGAGCGCAGCCAGGGCCGCCACACCCTTCGCATCTTCCACTCGCGCCAGCTTGGCGAGGAGAAGGAAACGATCGAGCAGACCCGAATCGGTGCCATTGATCTCAACCGGACCAATGTCGCGCCGCTCACCAGTTTCATTCCCGAGGCGAATATCCTCGCCTTGCCGTTCCTGTTCCGCTCGGTGGACCACCTCCACCGTGTGCTGGACGGGCCGATTGGCGAGGAGATCCTGGCGCGTTTCGAGGCCCATGGTCTGATCGGCCTCGCCTTCTACGATTCCGGCGCGCGCTCCATCTACAATTCGGTCCGTCCGGTGAAGACGATCGCCGACCTCAAGGGCCTGCGCATCCGTGTCCAGCAGTCCGACATGATGGTCGACATGATGCGCGCGCTGGGCGCCGACCCGATCGCGCTGCCCTATGGCCAGGTCAATGTCGGACTGACCACCGGCCTCATCCAGGGGGCCGAGAACAACTGGCCCTCCTATGTGACGACCGAGCATTCCCGTGCCGCGCGCTTCCTCACCCTCACCGAACATACGATGAGCCCCGAGGTGCTGGTCATGTCCAAGCGCGCCTGGGAGGGGCTGTCGGATGAGGACAAGCGGATCTTCCGCGAGGCCGCGCGCGAATCCTCGCGGCTGATGCGCGAACAGTGGAAGAAGCTCGAGGAACAGTCGCGCGACGAGGCGACGCGCCAGGGTGTGCAGATCACCACGCTCACTGACCGCGCTCCGTTCGAACAGGCCGTCGCGCCTCTCCTGCCGCGCTATGTCGGCGCCCCCGCGCTGGCCGGCCTGGTCGAGCAGATCCGACAGGCGCAGTGATGGATGCAGCCGCGGCAAAGCCGGGATTGGTGGCGGCTGCCGCCCGTCCTGTGCTTGGCCGCCTCAACGCCGGCGCCGACATGCTGCGCGCCATTCCGGTGCGCTGGCGCATTGCCACAGTCGTCATCCTGAACCTCGCCTTCATCGGCCTTCTCATGCTGCTGATCGCGACGGGGGCCCGTGCCATCCGCTCGGCCTGGACCGAATTGCAGGAGGCGCGGCGCGTCGACCGCCTGCTGTCGGCCATCGAGAACGATGCCGGCCGTCTGCAGACGCTGATCCACCGCTATTTCGCTCTGCCCAACGACGCGGTGCTCAACGAGATCGAGACCCGCCGCAAGGCGCTGCTGGCCAAGCTCGCCCTGGAAAAGGAAATCGATCTCGCCCTGCAGAACCCGGCCCGCTCCGTCACTTCGGTCACCGAGCGGTTCATGCTCGGCTTCGACGAATTGCGCAGCGTGCGCGAGACGATCTCGTCGATCTACGAGAACGAGATCCGCAAGCCATCGAGCGAGCTGTCGCAGCTCTATTCGGTTGTCGAGACCGCGATGGACAGCCGTTACGCCCTCGTCGCGCCCTCGCTCGGCAAGTCGCGCGAGGCGTTCTCCATCTTCCTGGTGGCGATCAACGACTATTACCTGACCCAGTCGGTGCAGGCGCAGCGCGAGGCCTCCCGCTCGATCGAGGTGATCCAGGCCACCGCTCCCGTCATGGTCGACCTGGCCGAGACCGCCTTCCAGAAGGCGGCCCTGCAGGCGCTGCGCGAGCGCACTGACGCGCTGCGTGCCGGTTTCAATCGATTGATCCTGGTGCTTGGCATGCAGAACCGCCTGCTCCAGGTCGAGATCGACGGCAATCAGGCGGTCATGGCGACCGTGATCCAGGAGGTCGCCGAGCGGGTGCGCGCGCAGGAGGATGCTGCCCAGCAGCGGCTCGACCGCACGCTGGATGCGGTGTTCTTCCAGGCGGCGGGCATTGCGGGCCTGTTCCTGGTCTTTGTCGGCATCATCTGGACCCTCATCGCCCGTTCGATCCGCATGCCGCTCGACGATCTCGCCGGCAGCATGGCGGCCATCGTGGGTGGTGACCTCAACCGCCAGCCGTCGGCGCTGGGTGCCGCCGACGATATCGGCCGCATGGCCCGCGCCGTCGAGGTGTTCCGCCAGAATGCCATCGCCAAGCAGCGCGCCGAACTGGACCTGGTCGCCGCCAAGGACCGCGCTGAAACCGCGCTCGCCCATCTGCGCGACACCCAGGAAAGCCTGATCGAGGCCGAGAAGCTGGCGGCCCTCGGCGGGCTCGTCGCGGGCGTCGCCCACGAGGTCAACAACCCGATCGGCATCAGCCTGACGGTCGCCTCCACCTTGTCCAGGCGCATCGAGGCCTTTGGCAAGGATGTCGAGCGCGGCGAACTCCGCCGCTCCAAGCTCACCGAATTCGTCGAGGGCAGCCGCGAGGCGGCAAGCCAGCTCTCCCTCAATCTCCAGCGCGCCGGCGAGATGGTCCAGGCCTTCAAGCAGGTGGCGGTCGACCGCAGCCATGCCGACCGGCGAAGCTTCGACCTGGCCGAGGCCACTGACCAGATCGTCGCAAGCCTCAGGCCGACGCTGCGCCGCGCGCCGGTCACGCTCGCCGTGTCGATCCCGGCCAATATCGTGCTCGACAGCTATCCCGGCCCCTACGGCCAGGTCGTCACCAACCTGTTCATGAACGCCCTCAATCACGCCTTCCCCGAAGGGCGCCCCGGCATCTTTTCCATCGAGGCGCAGGTCGAGGGCGACAGCGTCGTCATGACCTTCGCCGATGACGGCATCGGCATGACGACCGAGGTTCAGCGCCAGGCCTTCGATCCGTTCTTCACCACCAAGCGTGGATCGGGCGGCACGGGTCTTGGCCTCAACATCGTGTTCAACATCATCACCCGCCGTCTCGGCGGCCGCGTGACGCTCGGCTCGGTGGCCGGACAGGGCACGACCTTCCGCATCGTGCTGCCCAAGGCCGCGCCCTTCGACAATGGAGAGCGGTCATGACGCCGCCCCTGCATGTGAACCTTTGGCCCGTTCGGGGCGACCCATTGCCGACCCATCGATTGCGAACAGCCAGATGACCCAGCATGATGACGACGACGACCTGATCAGGGTCGTCGAGGACGACGTGGTGGAGGCGCCAGTCCCGGCGCACCGCTGGAAGGTTGCCGTCATCGACGACGATCCGGCCGTCCATTCCGGCACCAATTACGCGCTCTACGACTATGATCTCGGCGGCACCAAGCTGGAGCTGCTGTCCGCCTTCTCGGCGGCTGAAGGCAAGACGCTGCTCGCGGCCCATCCCGACATGGCGGTGGTGCTGCTCGACGTGGTGATGGAGTCTGACGGCGCGGGTCTCGACCTCGTCCAGTACATCCGCAACGAGCTGAAGAATGACACCGTGCGCATCATCCTGCGCACCGGCCAGCCCGGACAGGCGCCCGAGCGGCAGGTGATCGTCGACTACGACATCAACGACTACAAGGCGAAGACCGAGCTCACTGCCGACAAGCTGTTCACAGCCCTCACCGCCGCCATCCGCTCCTACCAGCAGCTGATGCGCCTGGTGGAGACGCGCCGCGGCCTTGAGATGATCGTGGAAGCCGCTTCCGAACTGTTCGACCTGAAGTCCATGCGCAAGCTGGCCGAGGGCGTGCTGACCCAGATCGCCAGCCTCGTGCGGGCCGAATGCGACGGCATCCTCGTGCTGCGCGAAGCTGGCAAGACCGGCTTCAGCGTGCTCGCCGGTTCGGGCGTCTATCGCGGCGCTCCGGAAGAGGGCCATGCCGGCATTGACGGCGAGATGACGACCCTGGTCACCCAGGCCTTCGAGCGCCGGCGCCATGCCTTCGACCACCGCGAGAGCGGGCTCTATGTCCGGACCGCCTCCGGCCGCGAGATCGTCGTGGGGCTGCGCGCCGACAAGCCGCTCTCGGAAACCGACCGCGCGCTGGTCGCGGTGTTCTGCGCCCGGCTGTCCACCGCCTTCGACAATGTCATCCTCTACGAGCAGCTGCAGGCGGCCAACGAAACGCTCGAACAGCGGGTCGCCGAGCGCACACACCAGCTCACCGTCGCCAACGGGCGCCTGACCGCCCAGTGGCAGCGCCTGAAGCGCACCAACGACCACAAGGCCGAGGTGCTCGGCACCGTCGCCCATGACCTCAAGAACCCGCTGGGCGTCATCCTCGGCCGCTCCGAGATGATGGGCGAGCTGCTCGATCTCTCGCCGCCCAACATCGAGCGCGCCAAGATGCAGATCGAGCAGGTGCGGGCCTCCGTTGCCCGGATGACCGGCATGGTCGACGAACTGATCAACGACGCCATGCTGGACGCCGAGGACATCGTGCTGAGGCTCGCCGACATCGACACGGTGGCGGTCATCTCGGCGGTGGTCGATGCCAATGCGCCGCTGGCCGAGCGCAAGGGCCAGACGCTGATCTATAGCGGGCCGGAGAGCCTGGCCGGCCGCGCCGACCCCGACCGCCTGCGGGAGGCGATCGACAACCTCGTCTCCAATGCCATCAAATATTCGCCGCCCGGCGGCCGCGTCGTCGTGGCCCTGTCGTCAGGCGAAAGCGGCCACCGCCTGTCGGTCACCGATTCCGGTCCCGGCCTCCAGCCCGAGGACCACGACCGCCTGTTCGGCCGGTTCCAGCGGCTATCGGCCAAGCCCACCGGCGGCGAGAGCTCCACCGGCCTCGGCCTGTTCATCGCCCGCCGCATCGTCGAGCTGCACGGCGGCTGCATCAATGCCGAGAGCCATGGCGCGGGGAAGGGGGCGACCTTCTCGCTGTCGCTGCCGCCCATGCCGCTGGGAGGGCCATCATGAATGCGCATGTCGTCGTCGTTGACGACGAAGCCGCCGCCCGCGACATGGTCGGCGATTATCTGAAGCTCCACGGCTTCGAGGTGTCGCTGTGCGACAGCGGGGCGGCGCTCCGCAGCCTCATGACATCGCGGCGGCCCGATATCGTGGTGCTCGATCTCAACATGCCCGAGGAGGACGGCTTCTCGGTGGTGCGCCACGTCAAGCGCACGGCCGGCACGCCGATCATCATGCTGACGGCGACCGCGAGCCCGGTCGACCGCATCGTCGGCCTCGAGATCGGCGCCGACGACTATCTCGCCAAGCCCTGCGAACTGCGCGAGCTGCTCGCCCGCATCCGCGCCGTGCTGCGCCGCGCTGCCGCCGCACCGCCGTCGGACGAGCGCGTGCCGGTGAACGAGGCCGTGCGCTTCGGCACCAAATGGCTCGACCTCGGCGCCCACATGCTGCGCGATGACGCGGGCGAGGAACTGACGCTGACCTCGTCCGAGTTCAATCTGCTCAAGGCCTTTGCCGAGAACCCGCGGCGCGTGCTGTCGCGGGAGCGGCTTCTGGATCTCGCCGGCGCCCGCGATCCCGACGCCTTCGACCGCTCGATCGACGTGCGCATCACCCGCATCCGCCGGAAGATCGAACCGGATGCCGACCAGCCGGCCTTCATCAAGACCGTGCGCGGCGCCGGCTACATGTTCCTGCCCGACGGCGAGAAGCGCTGAGCCGATCTCAGGGGATGGCGGCAAGCTCGGCGAGCTTCGCCACTGTGTTCATGTTGCGCGCCGTGCCGGCTGCGGCCGCCGGAATGACCAGCTTCGACTGACCCATGCCCTCACCGTAATGGACGTAGATCTCACGGCGTCCGAGCGCGATGGCCTCGTCGCGGCGGAGCCGCGCCTTGGCGATCGCATCGGCCGGCGGCGGCCCGTCGAGGAAGATGGCGACCGTGCGGTTCGGCGCTTCGTGCGCGAACGGATTGGCCGCCAGCACAGCGGCCATCTCGGCGGCCGTCCGCACCATCACGCCGACCGGCCGGCCCGCATGGTCGGCAAGCCGTGCTTCGATGAGCGCCTTCACATCAGCTTCGCCAAGCGGGCTGTGGAACAAGAGGTTGCCGCTGGCAATGTAGGTGCTCACCCGCTGGAGTCCTGCCGCCTCCGCCATTGCCTTCAGGTCGGCCATGGGCAGCTTGCCTGTGCCGCCGACATTGACCGCGCGGAGCAGGGCGACGAACGAGGTCATGGAAACAATCCGGTCGGCGATGTTTCACCAAGGGCTAGAAGACCGGGCTCGCCCTGGCAAGCAGCCCGTCCGGGGCCGCACCACAGGCCTTTCTGAAACACTGGCGCCCCCGCTGAAACGACCGGCTCCGGGAACCGGCACGCCGCAGCAAAGCCTGAAACATTCACGGCCATGGCAGAAATGCGGCCATTCCGTGGACGGCAACGCAACGAAAGCCGGCCTCCCTAAGTTCTCATCAACGCGATGACGCGGCGCCGAACCGGATGAACCTTTTCCGGACCTGCCGCGACCCATCGTGGAGACCGGCCGCCCTCGAGACAGGCGGCATTCGAGAGGGAGAGCGCAAGATGACCATCCTGTCCAAGAGCTTCGTGTTTGGCGCCGTTGCTAGCCTCGCCGTTGCCGCCGCTCTCGTGCTCTCGCCCGCCGGTCGCGCCTCCGTCAATGCCGCTCCGGCGCTCACCGTGTCCTACAGCGCCGCCGACATCGACCGCGCCATGGGCGCCTTCGACAGCTTCAAGAACCGGCTCGATGGCGCCCCCCGCGCAGCCGAGACCCAGGTCGCCGCCATCCAGGGCGACCGCGCCGCCGCCCGGGAACGCGCCCATTGCGCGCAGTTCGCCTGGCCGAACATTCCGCAGTCCTGCCAGAGCTCGGCCGATGGCCAGCATCTCCGGCTGGTCCGCCAGATCCCGGTGGTGGAAGCCACCGTCGCCTCCCGCTGATACCGCATCCGGGCTGACTGGGCCCGGCACCTAACGCAAATCCCACGTGTCCTGCCGAGACCAGACACTTCAGGAGTTCCCCATGCGCCGCTTCGCCCTCGCCGCCGCCCTGTCCGTCGCCGCCCTTGCCGGCTCGCAGGCCCAGGCGAACACCAATGTCATGATCGACCCCGACACCCGCCAGCCGATGGTGAGCCTGCCGTTCATCACGGCGCCCGGCACCCAGCAGTCGCAGGCCATCCCGCGCGAGATCGTCGGTTTTGCCGGCGCCTATGCGCCGGGCACCGTGATCGTCAACACGGGCGAGCGCCGGCTCTACTACGTGCTCGGCAATGGCCAGGCGATCCGCTACGGCATCGGCGTCGGCCGTCCGGGCTTCGAATGGCAGGGCGGCCAGACCATCACCCGCAAGGCCGAGTGGCCGGATTGGCGCCCGCCGGTGCAGATGCTGCAGCGCCGCCCCGACCTGCCGCGCTTCATGGCTGGTGGCCCGCAGAACCCGCTCGGCGCCCGCGCCATGTATCTCGGCTCGTCGCTCTATCGCATCCACGGCTCCAACGAGCCGCACACGATCGGCCAGGCCGTGTCCTCCGGCTGCATCCGCATGCTGAACGACGATGTCGTCGATCTTTATAATCGCGTCCAGGTTGGAACCAGGGTCGTCGTTCTGCATTGATCTCTTGGAATAGCCGTGCATGCCCGCAGACCTCTGACTTCAAGCCCCGATGGTGCCTCATCGGGGCTTTTCTTTATGCGAGCCGAGCAGCGCCTTCCCTCGGCCGCGGAGCGCGGCGACGGGCCGTCGCGAACCGCCGACGCGCTATCCACTGACGGCTGGCGCGGGGAGGGTGGACAGGGCCGCTGGTTGCATCTATAAGCCCGCCTGCCTCGCAGCGCGGCCGTCCCCGGATGGCTCACGCGGTGCGGTCGCCCAGGTAGCTCAGTTGGTAGAGCATGCGACTGAAAATCGCAGTGTCGGCGGTTCGACTCCGTCCCTGGGCACCATTGGCCCCACACAAAATCTGATCAAGGACTGCAGGCGCAGTCGCCGTGCTCTGATGCGCAGCCGTTGGGGCATGACGCCTTCTTAGGTGAGCGATACGTGCGCCATCTCGCGTCACGTCAGCAGCCTGCGCGCATGGTCTCGCCGGTCGGGAAGAGGTGCGCCGCTCAGTCCGTGGCGACCAGCGCCGGGCGCGCACCATGGGCGATCGTGACCGTGGTGCCGTGCGGCACCGGCTCGAGGCTGACTGTCGCATCGAGCTGCTTGGCCAAGGCCTCGACAATGCTGGTGCCGAGGCCCGGCTTGTGCTCTCCGGTACCCATCGCCATGCCCACGCCGTCGTCACCGACCGACAGGACCCAGCCATCCGCCTCGGACTGGTAGCCGACCGTGATCGTGCCTTTTCGATGATGGGGAAAGGCATGTTTGAGCGCGTTGATCACCAGCTCGGTCACGATCAGCCCGAGGCTGATCGACACGTCGGGATCGACGGCACTTTCATCGATGTGGACGATCAGCTTCAGCTGGTTCTCGTCACGGATCATCGATGCGCCGAGCGACTTGCACAATTGGGTGAAATAGGGCCGCAGCAGCACGTCGCCCACCGCCGATGAGGCGAGTTGCTTCTGCACCGCCGCAACCGACATGACGCGGTTGTGCGCTGCCTTCAGTTCGGCACGCGTTTCCTCGGACTGCACGCGGCGCGCGCTCTGCATCAGCACGCTCGCGATGATCTGCAGGCTGTTCGCCACGCGATGCTGCACTTCCTGCAGGAGGATGGCCTTCTGCCGCAGAAGGTCATCCTTCTCGCGCATCAGTTCGTCGTTCAGGCGGGTTGCCGCGCGCGCCTCGGTCACGTCCAGCATGGTCAGCAAGAGTTTCGAGGCGCTGTTCGGCTCGTACTGGAGCTTGTGGGCATTGACCACCAAGCGTCGCACCCCCCGTATCGCGGTGATGAAATCAAGTTCGTAGGCTTCGATATCGATATCGCCGGAGAGGGTGGAGGTCAGCAGCGAGCGGAGCTGCGGGACATTCCATTCGCCGGACCCAAGCGCGAAGATGTCGCGGCCTTGCACGGTGCCGGGATCAATGTCGAAGGCGCGGCAGAACGAGGTGCTGGCGCCGATCACCCGCAGGTCGGCGTCGAGCATGAGCAGAGGGGCGTTCGACGACAGGATGATCGCGAGCGCCAGGTCCATGGCAACCTCCGGGGGCGGGGCAAGGGGCGAGGCCATTGTGGTCCTTTCTCCGGCGAAGGGTTGGGCGCGCAGATCGTGATCGTGTCAGTGCGGCAGCCGCTTCGAGGCAGCTCGTGGGGGGCGGTTCCAATCGTTCAGATCGTGTGCTCGCGACCATTGTCGCCACACCTTCTGTAAATTGGATTGTCTTGCTTATGATAATGGCATGGTTTTCCGCTTCAATTGTGTCGGGATTGATCGGTATTTTCCGAATTTGCCTTGGATCAAGCCCGGAAAAGTCAGCTCGGCTTCGAATGAAGACAGCGGTCATGCTTTCGGATTGTCGCACCGGAGCAGGAATATCTCGAAAAAGGTGGAGTTCTGGTCGCAGATAGGCCCGTCACTCCTCACGGAATGACGGGCCTACGATGCGGACCGGACCAACCCATCAAACGGGCGGGGGCAAGCTGGTGGATGTGAGCCCGGTCACGACGGCCACCCGGCAGGGCAGCCGCGCACCGCGTCAGGTGCGATCGACGAAGTTCGGTGCGGACTGGAGCTGGTCCTTGGTCCTCTGGACAATGCCGAACAGCTTGCCCTTGCTGTCGCGCATCCAGCGGATCTCGGTCCATGCGACGGCAACCGACTTCTCGCCGATCCCGAGGAACCCGCCGACGCCCAGCACCACATGACTGATGCGGCCATCGGTCGACATGACGAAATTCGTGACGTCGCCGATATTGTCGTGGCTGTCGCGCATCGCCTGGAAATCCGCGTCCGACATCAGGGCAGGCGCCGCAGGCGCCGGTGTCACCGCGCTGGCGTTGACCGGCCGCGGCATCGGGGTGCCCCCGGCCGACATCACACTCTTCGGAGAATAGATCGCCACCCCAAGAATGCTGCTGGAGGTGACATCCGTCAGGCCAAGCGTGGTGCTGGCCCGTGCAGCAGCGGTCGGCGCGGCGGGTGTCGCCGTCTGCGCGAAGGCGCCGCCGACCAGCGACAGCGTGAGAGCGGTGGTGATGAAAAGTCGGTTCACAATATGCCTCCTCGGCAATGCGCTGAAGGGCTGTTCACCCCCCGCGATGTCACAACGGGGCGATGGCAATAAGGTTCCGCCGCGATGCACAATGAAGAACGGGACGTCGCAGCTCTCGATGCCAAACGCGTCCTTTGCGCCGCGATCCCGGTGGTCCAGCGCCCGGTCTGCCTAGACCGCAAACGGGACGGCCAATGTCAGCTCGGCTGGCGCTGCCCCAGCACGGCCGCCAGCAGGAGGTCGTCCCGCCGCTTGTCGAGGTCGCGCAACAGGCGAATGCACTCTTCCATCAAGGCGGTATCAGCCGTGTCGCGGGCCATTGCGAAGGCGCGCTCCACGATAGAACGGGCGTAGGCGAGGTCATCCATCATCGGCATGGGACCGTTCTAGCGCCGACCGGTATAGGCTCGATTAATGGCGTGATCGGGCCGGCGCGTGTCGCGCATCCGGGTGCCTTCTCAGCGCAACCGGGCCACCACTCAGGTGCGGGCGTCCTCGTGCAAGCTCACGTAAGGGTAGCGGCCTCGCTGATCGGACCAGGCGGGGTGGTCTTGGCGCCGCCAGCACCTGGCGAAAATGTCTGTGTGTTGCCCGAGGATCACGCATCCTGGGACCGCTGTTTGCTAGATAGCGGCATGCATACCGGAGGACATACAATGAATCGCCTGCTTCTCGCCGCAACCTCGGCCCTGGCCCTTTCGACCGGCTTCGCTCAGGCTGCCGATCTCGGTTCGCGGCGTGCGCCGGTTGCCAGCGCCGTGGTCATGCCTGCGTTCAGCTGGACCGGCTTCTACATCGGCGGCCAGATCGGTGGCGCGTGGATGAACAACAGCACGCGCGAGTTCGTGACTGCCACGGGCGTGGCAACCGGCTTCCAGCAGGCCTTCCGCGCCAACGGGCTGATCGGCGGCATTCACGGCGGCTACAACTACCAGATCAACAATTTCGTCCTCGGCCTGGAGGCCGATCTCGAGGCTGCCGGCGTGAGCGGCGGCTACAGGCTTGCCAACGGCAATGGCACGCGGTTCCGCGACAACTGGCAGGGATCGGTCCGGGCGCGCGCTGGTGTCGCGGTTGATCGGGCGCTCTTCTACGTCACGGGTGGTGTGGCCTTCGCCCAGATGCGGCATAGTTATTTCACCGCGGCGGTCACGGAGAGCTTCTCGCAGACCCGCGCTGGTTGGACACTTGGCGCAGGCGTCGAATATGCGCTGGCGGCCAATTGGACTGCTCGTCTCGAATATCGCTACTCCGACTTCGGCCGCGCGAACTATGTCAACGCCGTGGCATTCCCTGGCTTCACCTATCGCCAGAATCCCAATGAGCACGCCGTTCGTGTCGGCGTCAGCTACCTCTTCTCGACGGGGCCCTCGGCTGTCGTCGCCCGCTACTGATAGCAGCCAATTCAATCTGCAAGAGGCCGCCTTCGGGCGGCCTTTTTTGTTGAGGCGACCGCGGGAGGGAACGCTGCTGTTTGACCTGACGCCAGATGCGCTTGGGAGACGCGGTCAGCCGCCGCAGTGGAATGGCAGGAATGTGCTGGCAGCGCCGGCATTCATCGCCAGGATCACCATGACATTGGCGATGGCGAGTTCCTCCGGCGATCGTGGGCAGGCCATGCCCCTGGCCTGACAGCCGGAATCGAGGAAGGCCTGATGATCAGCCAGAAATGGCGCGCTCAAGCCCTGCCTGCCGCGGCTTGCCAACGTGTGGGTCCAGGCCGACCGGTAATTGGCGCATTTGGTCTCCGACCATGTCGGGCGGCCCGTGGCCTGGGCGAGGGCAGGCGCACCCGCGCAAGCTGGAACGGTCAGAACGGCGAGGACGGTGGCGCGAAGCAGGTGGGCAATCATCGAAAAGCCAGGCTGGAACACCGGCGCAGACATCACGACCGGCGATGCGCGTCAATCAGGCGCCCAGACGACAAAGCCGGAGGCAGGATGCCTCCGGCTCGTCATGGGTGATGGGGTGTAGAGGGACCAGTGCCCCATCAGCAGCGGCGCGGCACGAGCACGTTCATGCTCGGCGTGATCGGCTGGCCGAAGCCCGGTCCGCCGAGCTTCAGAACATCTCCGCTGCACGAGGTGCGGCGGATAAGATCGTAGACGACGAGAAAGCTCGCAATGCCGACGATCGAGCCCGTGCCCCACAGGCCCGCGGCATTCGAGGCGACCGGCACCGGCACCATGTCGGCACGGCTCTCCCGGGGCGACAGCGCAACAAGCGAGACGGCAACAAGCGCGGCCGCAGCGAGGCGCGTCAGACTATTGAATTTGCACATCAGGAATCCTCCAAGGTCGAACGGTTGATTGCGGGGCCATGTCCCGCAAGCTCCAGGATCGGCCCGCATCCCGGGTGGATCGGGCCGCTTGGGTGACGGATCAGCGGGCCGGGCAGCGGCGCGGAACGAGCACGTTCATGCTCGGATTGATCGGCTGGCCGAACCCCGGTCCGCCGAGCTTCAGGACATCACCGCTGCACGAGGTGCGGCGGATAAGGTCGTAGACGACGAGAAAGCTGGCAATGCCGACGATCGAGCCCGTGCCCCACAGGCCCGCAGCATTCGAGGCGAGCGGCACCGGCACCGGCACCATGTTGGCTCGGCTCTCCCGGGGCGCCAGCGCAACAAGCGAGACGGCAACAAGCGCGGCGGCAGAGAGGCGCGTCAGACTATTGAACTTGCACATCAGGAATCCTCCAAAGGTCGAACGGTTGATTGTGGGGCTATGTCCCGCAAGCTCCAGGATCGGCCCGCATCCCGGGTGGATCTGGCCGCTTGGGTGACGGATCAGCGGGCCGGGCAGCGGCGCGGCACAAGCACGTTCATGCTCGGATTGATCGGCTGGCCGAAGCCCGGGCCGCCGAGCTTCAGGACATCACCGCTGCACGAGGTGCGGCGGATAAGGTCGTAGACGACGAGAAAGCTGGCGACGCCGATGATCGAGCCGGTGCCCCACAGGCCAGCGGAATTGGAAGCAACTGGAGCGACGGCCATGGGATAAGCAAAGCTCGTGCGGCTCGGAAGCACAACAAGAGATCCAGCAACGGCGGCGGTCGCGGCGAGATATGTCAGTTTTCTGGTCATGTGCATGACAGTCCCTCTGAGATTAGACAGGCCCTTCAAGGCCCATGTGATGTAGTCAGGCTAGATCAGGAAGGGCAGCTTTCACATGATCCATCTCAAAAAAATTCCGCCGAATATTGCGATGTATGAGATGACGATTTGCGCGGGCAGCAGGGGCATCTCGCCGAAGGCGGCGCAATGTCGATGCCCAAACGACAAAGCCGGAGGCAGGCGGCCTCCGGCTCGTCATCTGTGGGCCGTGTGGATGGATCAGCGCCCCATCAGCAGCGGCGCGGCACCAGAACGTTCTGGCCGGGCGTGATCGGCTGGCCGAAGCCCGGGCCGCCGAGCTTCAGGAAGTCGCCGCTGCAGCTGGTACGGCGGATGATGTCGTAGATCACCAGGAAGCTTGCAATGCCGACGGTGGAACCGGCGCCCCACACGCCCGCGACGCTCTTGCCGGCGACAGGCAGCGGTGCCGGGAGGGCCTGACTGGCCGAGGAGGACAGCGACAGCAGGGAGGTGGCGAGCAGGGCTGCGGCGGAGACTGCCTTGAGGCTCTTGGTGATGCGCATGAGAAGTCCTTTGGACCGAGAGTGAGTGCGGGTCATCGCGGGCCAGCCGACAAGCGACAGGATAGCCACGATCTTCAGCTTCGAATCATGGAGCTGATCGAATTCAACATTGTCAGGCCGCTGAATGTGGTCAAGCAAACGATGTTCGCTTCGTAAAATGAATCCTAAATTGTAGGCGATGATGACTTGGAGTTGCATTTTGATGCTTTGCCCCGTTGCGGTGTCTGCTCCGGCCCTTGCTATCCTCGCCCCGATCCGCCACCGCTGGCTGAGGTCCGATGCATCCGGTGATTCTGCCGGCTGCCGTCGGGCAGGAGAGTCCCATGGCGCTTCGTACCGAGTTCATCGTCATCCCGATCGTCGTCGGCAAGCGCGGCAAGCTGACGGTCGGCACCCGCGAGATGCAGAAGAGCGAGGCCGCCGCCATCCGCATGGTCGAGCGCCTGTCGCTGACCAAGGCTGGCGCGATCGCCATTGCCCAGGATGTCGATTCCGAGACCGAGTTCTTCGGCGAGCCGCGGCTCATCCTGCAGATGGGTCAGATCCCCGAGGGCTTCATCGAGGCCATGGCCGCCTGAGGCCTGCGCCTCGTCAGGCCATGGCCGGCTGGTCCAGCGCCGCGATTTCGGCCGAGAGCTGGCGGGCAAATTCTGGATAGGTCTCCGAGAGTTCGGTCAGCACGCGCCCGCGCAGCAGGGCAAGCGTCGCGGCATCCGGGTCGGCCGTGAAGGCCGGCTGGGCATCGTGGTCGAAGCCAAAACCGGTAGCCGCCTTGATCTCGTCGAGCGTATGGCCGGGATGGACGCTCTCCAGCCGGAAGCGCTTGGCCTTCCGGTCGAACGAGAACCGCCCGAGGCTGGTGAGCAGCGCATAGGGCCCGCCGGGCCGGTGCACGCCCTCCGGACTGGTGCCGGGCGCCGAGATGAAATCGACCTTGTCGACGAACACCCGCGGCGTGTGCTCCTCGCGGAACAGGATCACCCGCGGCACGACGAAATAGAGATAGCTCGAGCCGAACGAGCCCGGCCAGCGCACCTTGGTCTGCGGATAGTCGCCGCCGGTGCCGACGAGGTTGATGTTCGCCTCGCCGTCGATCTGCCCGCCGCCGAGGAAGAACGCGTCGATCCGGCCCTGGCCCGCGCAGTCGAACAGCTCGGCCGAGCCGTTGGTGAAGAAGTTGTGCTCGCGCGACCCGAGGATCGAGATGCGGACGCGTGCGGCACCCTCGCGCTCGGCCAGCGCCCGGCGCAGCATGGCGCCGGCAGCGGGAATGGGCGACGAGGCGCCGACCGCGACATGGCGGACGCCTTCGAGCAGGCGGGCGACGGTGACGATCAGCCTTTCGCGGGGCAGGAGAACGCTCACGACACCGCCTCCAGGACCCTAGCGCCTGCAAGATAGTCGCGGAAGCCTTCCTCGCTGCGGGCGGCGCGCGCGTAGCGCGTCACCTCGGCCATGTCGGCGCCGTACTCGCCCCAGAGCCCGATCGGCGCCGCGCCGCGGGGCGCCAGCGCCACTGCCTCGACATAGAGGCCGGGCAGCACGCCCGCCGCCATGGTCTCGTCAGCGAGCAGGCTCTCGTCCACGATGCGCTCTACCGTCACCAGCGTCAGTTTCGAGGCATAGGCCATGCTGGCAAGCTCCCGCCTGCGGCCGATCCAGACATTGCCGTCGCGGTCGGCCATCGGGCAGTGGAAGATCGCGACATCGGGGTGGATTGCCGGGATAGCGACGATCGGGTCCGGCGTGTCGGAGAACGGATTGTCGATCACCTTCCAGTCGGGCCGGTTGGCGAGCACGTCGGTGCCGATCAGGCCGCGCAAGGTCGCGAACGGCACGCCCTTCTGCGCGGCCAGGAATCCCGCATGGACGGCAGGGCAGGTCGCATCCATCACCCGGATCGTACCCTGCGCAATGGCCCGGTTGAAACAGGGCGCGCCACCGGCTTCGCCCAGCGTGATGGCACTGGTCTCCATCGTCTGGACCAGGCCGGCGCCAATCAGCATGTCCGGCTGCATGCCGCCGGTCGGCAGGCAGACGACGTGCAGATCGCGTAGGCCGCGCGCGATCAGCGGCCGGGTCATCGCCATGGAGACGCCGGCATAATCGACCGGCAGCGCCAGCTTGGCACCCGACGGCACCATGGCGGCGAGATCATCAAGGCTCGGCAGTCTCGGCATGGCGGGACCTCGGGGAAGGGGGACAGGCTGCGGGCGGTCATCATGCGCGCCGGGCGCGTTCGCACAATCCGGCTATCGGGGGACGGGGGCCTGATAGACCGGGGTCGGCAGGCCCTCCATCCGCGCCTTCAATTGCAGCGCCAGATAGCTCGAATAGTGCCGGGATTGCTGCAGGTTGCCGCCATGCAGCCAGAGGCCCGGCTGGCCCGTCGGCTTCCACATGGCGCGGAGTTCGCCAGCCCAGGGGCCGGGATCCCTGGTCGTGCCGGAGCCGAGGCCCCAGATCGGCCCGACCTTGTCGGCGGCGTCCTTCGAGACGAGCTTCTCCACCCACTGGCTCATCGGCCCGTAGCCGGTCGCATAGACGATGAGATCGGCGGCAAGCAGCGAGCCATCGTCCAGCCGAACGCCATCGGCCTCGATCGCCGTCACCGCCACGCCGCTCTTCAGCTTCACCGAGCCATTGGCGATCAGTTCGGAGGCGCCGACATCGATGTAATAGCCTGAGCCCCGGCGCAGATATTTCAGACCCAGACCCGTGCCGTCCTCGCCGAAATCCAGCATGAAGCCGCGCGCCCGCAGGCGATCGTAGAGATCGGCATCGCGCTTCTGGATCAGCTCGTAGACCGGCTTCTGCACCTTGGGCAGCATGCCATAGGGCATCGAGGCCATCAGGATGTCGGCCTTGTCGGTGGTGATCCCGGCGGCGAGCGCTTGCTCCGAGAACAGCCGTCCCCAGGTGAATTCCATCAGCGTCTCGGACTTCACCACCAGGGTGGACGAGCGCTGCACCATGGTGACATCGGCGCCGTTCTCCCAGAGATCGGCCGCGATATCATGGGCGGAATTGTTCGAGCCGATGACCACGCAGCTTTTGCCGGCATAGCCCTCGCCGCCGCGATGCCCGCTCGAATGGTGCTGCTCGCCCTTGAAATCCGCCATGCCCGGAAAGTCCGGCAACTGCGGAAAGCCCGACATGCCCGTGGCGATCACCACCTGCTTGGGCTTGAGAACGATCACCTCGCCGCCGCGCCGGACCTCCACGGTCCATTCCGCTTTGGCCTCGTCATAGGTCGCCGACAGCGCCTCGGTGGCACCCCAGTAATTCAGCTCCATGACCTTGGCATAGGCTTCCAGCCAGTCGCCGATCTGGTCCTTCGGGATGAACACCGGCCAATGGTCGGGGAAGGGCAGATAGGGCAGGTGGTTGTACCAGACGGGGTCGTGGAGGCAGAGCGACTTGTAGCGGCTGCGCCAGGTGTCGCCGGGCTTGTCGCGCTTGTCGATGATCAGCGTTGGCACGCCGAGCCGCTTCAGCCGCGCACCAAGGCCAATGCCGCCCTGGCCGCCGCCAATGATCAGGCAATAGGGCTGGACGCTGTGGCCGAGGCTCGCCTCTTCCTGCTGCCGCCGCTCCAGCCAGCTCTTGCGGCCTTGTCTCACGCCGTGCTCGACGCCGCGATCCCGTGTCGGGCCGCGCTTCTCCTCGAAGCCCTTCAGCGATTGCAATGTGGTGAGCAGCGTCAGCGCCCGGCCATCCTGGATGCGGACATGGCCGCGCCCGGCACCCTGCGCGGTCTCGAAGCGGATCAGGCCCTCAGCCGTGCCATTCGCGCCACGCGTCGCGCCATCCTCCGACACCCAGTTGCTCGCGCCGACATCGGCGGCCCGTTCGCTGAGCATGGCGGCAATTGCTGGCCGGCCCTCCAGCGTATGGATCGTCCAGGTGAAGGCGAGGAGATCGCGCCAATAGCCGTCGTCTGCGAACAGCGCGGCGGCGGCATCGCCGCCCTCAGCCAGCGCAGCCTCGAAACGCGCCAGCCACGCGTCGATCTCGGCCTTCGGATCCTGCATCGTTTCGTTCCCTGCAATCATCGGCCCGGTTCGAGCCGGCGCCTTTGTGGGCAATCGGACAGGCTTCGCGCCTCAAGGTCCAGCATCCTTCACGCATGGCAGGCGGGCATCGGCCAGCGGCAAGGCGCACCATGGCGCACGCTTCTTGCTTCGCCTAGGCTTGTGCTTCGCACTTCGCAGTCATGGTGATGCTGGAATGGATTTGAATACGGTCTCCGAGATCCTGAGACCCCGCCAGATCGACGCGACGACCGGCTGGCGGCCGGGCGATGCCTGGCTCGCCGGCGGCACGTGGCTGTTCTCCGAGCCGCAGCCGGAGGTGACCCGGCTGATCGATCTGACCGATCTCGGCTGGCCGGCCCTCACCATCACCGAGCGTGGCCTCGAGATCGCCGCCACTTGCACCATCGCCGAGCTCGACGCCTTCCAGGCCCCCGCCGACTGGTCTGCCGCGCCGCTGATCGGCCAGTGCTGCCGCTCCTTCCTCGCCTCGTTCAAGATCTGGAATGTTGCGACCGTCGGCGGCAATCTCTGCCTCGGCCTGCCGGCCGGCCCGATGATCTCGCTTGGCCTCGCACTCGACGGCATCTGCACGATGCTCGGGCCGGATGGCGCGACCCGCGAGATGGCGGTGACCGATTTCGTCGGCGGGCCGCTGGTCAACGCATTGCGACAAGGCGAGTGCCTGCGCAGCCTGACGCTGCCGATGGCAGCCCTCCGTCGCCGCTTCGCCTTCCGCCGGCAATCGCTGACGCCGCTCGGCCGCTCCGGCGTGCTGCTCATCGGCACGGTCGACGAGAGCGGCGCCTTCGCGCTGGCGGTGACGGCGTCGGTCCGCCGGCCGCTATCGCTCGCCTTTCCATCTCTCCCGACCGCCGCCGGGCTGGCCGACCGCATCGCCGCCGAGATCCCGGATGACCTCTATTACGACGATGTCCACGGCGCGCCGGCCTGGCGCCGCCACCTGACAGGTGTTTTCGCCGAGGAGATCCGCGCCGAGCTTTCAGGCGAGGCCGCATGAAGCTCCGCGTCAACGGCACGTCCCAGGAGGCCCAGCCGAAACCCGGCCAGTGCCTGCGCACATTGTTGCGCGAGCTCGGCTGGTTCGGCGTCAAGAAGGGCTGCGATGCCGGCGATTGCGGCGCCTGCACCGTCCATGTCGACGGCGCTCCGGTCCATTCCTGCCTCTATCCGGCAAGCCGCGCCGAGGGCCGGGCCATCACCACGATCGAGGGGCTGGCCGATGGCGACCATCTCCATCCGGTGCAGCAGGCCTTCATCGACGCTCAAGGCTACCAGTGTGGCTTCTGCACGGCCGGCATGGTGATGACGGCGGCTTGCCTCGGTAACCGTCATGCCGGTGACCTGCCGGCGGCGCTCAAGGGCAATCTCTGCCGCTGCACCGGCTATCGCGCCATCGAGGACGCGGTGACCGGCTGCCGCCATGTCGAGGAGGCGGAGCATGGTCGCGCGGTTGGTCGCAACCTCGCAGCCCCTGCAAGCCGTGGCCTCGTCACCGGCACCGAGCGCTTCACCATGGATGTGGTGGTGGCAGGCCTCACCCATCTGAAGATCCTGCGCTCGCCCCATGCCCATGCGCGCATTCGCGCCATCAATGCCACCGCGGCGCTGGCCCTGCCGGGTGTCGTCGCCGTTCTCACCCACAAGGATGCCCCGGACAGGCTGTTCTCCACCGGCCGCCACCAGATCGTCACCGACGATGTCGACGACACCCGCGTGCTCGACGATGTCGTGCGCTTCGTCGGCCAGCGGGTCGCGGCGGTGGTGGCGGAGACGGAGGCGATCGCCGAGGCCGCCTGCCGGCTGATCGCCGTCGACTACGAGATATTGGCCGCCGTCTTCGACCCCGAAGAGGCCATGCGCCCCGGTGCGCCGGTGATCCATGCCAAGGGTCCCGAGACCCGCATCCGCGATGCCAGTCGCAATCTCGTGGCGGAGGTCCATGGCCATGTCGGGGACATCGACCAGGGCTTCGCCGAGGCGGATGTGATCCATGAGGGCACCTATCGCTCGCAGCGGGTCCAGCACGCCCATCTCGAGACCCACGGCGCGATCGGCTGGCTCGACGCCGATGGCCGCCTGACCATCCGCACCTCCAGCCAGACGCCGTTCCTCACCCGCGATGCCATCGCGACCCTGTTCGACCGTCCCCGCGACAGCGTGCACGTCGTCTGTGGCCGGGTCGGCGGCGGCTTCGGCGGCAAGCAGGAAATGCTCACCGAGGATCTGGTGGCGCTGGCCGTGCTCAAGACCGGCCGTCCGGTGAAGCTGGAATTCACCCGCTCGGAACAGTTTGTCGGGGCAACGACCCGCCACCCCATGACGGTGCGTGTGAAGCTCGGTGCGCGCCGTGATGGCACGCTGACGGCCATCGAAATGCATGTCGTCTCGAACACCGGCGCCTATGGCAATCACGGCGGCGGCGTGCTGTTCCACGGCACCAATGAGAGCGTTGCGCTCTACCGCGCCCCGAACAAGAAGATCGACGGTTTCGCGGTCTATACCAACAGCGTGCCGGCCGGCGCCTTCCGCGGCTATGGCCTGAGTCAGACCAATTTCGCGGTTGAATCCGCCATGGACGAGCTCGCCCGTAGCCTCGGCATCGATCCCTTCGCGCTGCGCCGGATCAATATGGTCAGGCCCGGCGATCCCATGGTCTCGACCGGCACCGGCCTGCACGATGTCGAATATGGCAGCTACGGCCTCGACCAGTGCCTCGATCTGGTGGAGCAGGCTTTCGCCCGCCAGCCAGCCGCATCGCTCGGGCGCGACTGGCTTGTCGGACGCGGCATGGCGGCGGCCATGATCGACACCATCCCGCCGCGTGGGCATCTGGCCGAGAGCCGGATCACTTGGCTTGCCGACGGGACCTATGAGCTCAGCGTCGGCATCGCCGAATTCGGCAATGGCTCGACCACCGTCCATCTGCAGATCGTCGCTGACGTGTTGGGGACGACACCCGACCGCATCCGCTTGAAGCAGGCCGATACCGACCATGTCGGCCACGATACCGGCGCCTATGGCTCCACCGGCACGGTGGTGGCGGGCCAGGCGACCGAGCGCGCGGCGCGGGCGTTGAAGGCAATGATCGATGCGGGAGCGACCGCGCCCCTGACGGCGAGCGGCGAGGCCGGCGGCACGCCGCGCTCGGTCGCCTTCAACGTCCAGGGCTTCGAGGTGGCGGTGCACCGCCAGACCGGCGAGGTCCGCATCATCCGCAGCATTCACGCCGCCGATGCCGGCACCGTCATCAATCCCATGCAGTGCCGCGGCCAGATCGAGGGCGGCGTCGCCCAGGCGATCGGCGCGGCGCTTTATGAGGAGGTTCTGGTGGACGCGGACGGGGCGGTCGAGAATCCGACCTTCCGCGGCTACCACATCCCGGCCTTTGCCGATGTGCCGCGCACCGAGGTCATCTTCGCCGCGACCCATGACAGCATCGGCCCGATGGGCGCGAAATCGATGAGCGAGAGCCCCTACAATCCGGTGGCAGCCGCGCTCGCCAACGCGATCCGCGATGCGACCGGCGTGCGCTTCGCCGCCACGCCGTTTGCGGCGGACCGCATCTTTGCCGCAGTCCTGGCTGAGAATGGCGGAGCAGTGTCGGGCGACGCCAAGGGTGTCGGATGAGGGTGCGGGGCGGCGCCGTCGTGGCAGGCGGAGACCGGTCTCCTGCGCCGGAGCCTGTTTGCTCCGGCAATCGGCACATGCTCTCCGGCTGGAGGCCTCTCGCGTGACACGACCGATCCAGGCTTTGCGGGGCGATGCGGTGACGTTCCGAGCCGATCCGTTCGATAGGCCCTCGGCGGAATGCCTTGTTTATCAGGAGGATGCGCTTGTCATCATCGAGGATGGGCGCATCACCTCGTTCGGCGGCCATGCCGAGACGCGGCATCTGCTGCCGGAGGGTCTGGAACCCGTCCACTACACCGATTGCCTCATCTCCGCTGGTTTCGTCGACGCCCATGTCCATTATCCGCAGATGCAGGTGATCGGCTCCTATGGCGCCGAACTGCTCGACTGGCTCACCACCTACACCTTTGTGGAAGAACAGAAATTCGCCGATCCCGCCCATGCCGCCATGGTCGCCGGCCGCTTCCTGCGCGAGCTCCTGCGGGCCGGCACGACCACCGCCATGGTCTATTGCACGGTGCATCCCCAGTCGGTGGACGCTTTTTTTGCCGAGTCGTCGCTCTGGAACACCAGAATGATAGCCGGCAAAGTGTTGATGGACCGCAACGCCCCTGCCGCGCTGCTGGACACCGCCCAGCGTGGCTATGACGAGAGCCTCGACCTCATCGACCGCTGGCATGGCAAGGGACGCCAGCACTATGCCGTCACCCCGCGCTTCGCCCCGACCAGCACCGAGGCCCAGCTCGATGCGGCCGGCGCGCTGCTGACAACCCGCGACGACCTGTTCCTGCAGACCCATCTCTGTGAGAATCTCAAGGAAATCGAGTGGGTTAGGGAGCTGTTTCCGGCGCGATCCAGCTATCTCGACGTCTATGCCCATTCAGGCCTCGTCGGCCGCCGTTCGGTCTTCGGCCATGCCGTCCACATGCACGAAGGCGACTTCTGCATCTGCCACCAGGCGGGCGCCGCGCTCGCCCATTGCCCGACATCCAACCTGTTCCTCGGCAGCGGCCTGTTCCCCCTGTTCGAGGCGGTCGACCCGACCCGGCCCGTCCGGGTCGGGCTTGGCACCGATGTCGGCGGCGGTACCAGCCTGTCGCAGCTCCAGACGCTGAACGAAGCCTACAAGGTGGCCGCCCTCAAGGGGCGAAAGTTGGACGCCATCCAGGCCTTCTACCTGGCAACGCTCGGCGGCGCCCGCGCCCTCTATCTCGATGATCGGATTGGCAGAATCGCCGCGGGCTTCGATGCCGATCTCTGCGTGCTCGATCTGAAGGCGACGCCGCTGATCGACTTCCGTCGGCAGGTCTGCCGCGACATCACCGACCTGCTCTTCGTGCTGATGACGCTCGGCGATGACCGGGCCGTGCGCGCCACCTGGGTTGCCGGCGAATGCGTCTACGATCGCGAACGGCCAGAGCCGTTCCGCTATCCCGCCGCGAGCGCCTGAGCGCTCAGCCGCGTGACGGCGCCAGCGCCCGCGCGATGCCGAGCACGATCAGCGCGATGCCGGCGGGGATGACCGCAAGCACATGCCCCGAGGCCGCCAGCGCCGCTGCCGCCGCCCAGGCGATCGACGAGAAGGCTTCCGAGAAGGTCGCGACCCTGGACGCCGTCTGGCGCCTGCGGAAGGCGCTGCGCCGCGCCGTGGTGCGGAAGAACAGTTGGATGGCGGTCGCAGCCCCCGCCGAGGCCAGCACGCCGACGGCGCCCATCACCGCGGCGAAGGGCGAGAGCAGGGCGGTTGCCGCCAGCAGGGGCGCCATCGGCATGGCGACCGCGATCAGCACGGCCTCGATCTTGGCGCGCATGACGGTGCGGGGGGCGATCGGCGCGGTCGCGATCAGATCGGGCGCATCCTCGCCGGATATGGCCAGCCAGGCGAGCCCGCCGGCGAGCTGTCCCGCGGCCATCACCAGCACAGGCACGATCAGCGGCGCCGGGTCGGTGCCTTCGCCGAAACCCTGCCACAGAAGCAGGGCTGGTGGGATGAGGTAGAGCACCTGCATCAGCGTCTGTGACATGAGCCAGGGGTCGCGCGCGAGCAGGGTCAGTTCCTTGGCGCGCAAAGCCCCCACTGCGCTAAGTGCCTGGAAACGTGCGAGTTTGGTCTGGGTCTGGCTGGATCTGGCCGTTTGCCCCGCCGTCATGATGACGTGACCGGCCAATTGCCGGGACGCCCAGGCGATGGCGGCTGCCAGCAGCAGCGCCGCGCCCGCCAGCAGGGCGACAAGCGGCTCGATACTGCCCGTCGAGGCGCGCGCCGGCCACCAGGCGAGGCTGTCCAGTGCAGGCGCCATCGCAAGGGCTGCGTCGGTGCGCAGGACGGCGAACCGCTCCAGCCCCTGATGGCCCATGATGGCGGCAACCTGCAGGCCGATGACGATCGCACCGCCGACAATGGCCGCGATCACCTGGGCTGCCAGCCGCGTCCTGCGGGCGCCGATCAGCCGGAAGAGCACCAGCGTGCCGGTGATTGCCAACCCCGCCGCCGAGCATCCCATGGCGATCAGCATGCCGTAGCCGGCAAGCCAGCGCAGGCCGCCACCGAAGGCCAGCATGTTGACGAAGGGACCGATCAGCACCAGCGCCATCAGCGTGCTGCCCGCGGCGATGCCGAGGAGACGCAGTACGAAGACGCTGCGCGCCGAAGACGGCGAGGAGAGGATCAGCTCGATGTCGCCGCGCGCATAGAGCACCCGGGTCACCGATTCCATCGCCTGGCTGAGCATCAGCATCCAGCTCATGGCGATGCCGGCGGTCAGAAGAAGCAGGCTTTCGCGGTCGGGATCGGGCCCCATGGCAAGCAGCGGCCGAACCGTCAGGCCGGCGATCAGGTGGAGACCGGCAAGCGCGAAGGCGGCGATCACCAGCGTGCGGACAAGGCCATGCCGCTTGCCGTTCAGCCACCACAGCCATTCGCGCCAGGCAAGCCGGGCCTCGTGACGGGCAAACCAGGGGAGGGTGGCGGTCGTCACGCGGCCATGCCCGGCCGGACGGCGGGTTGGGGCTTGTCGGCAACGAGATCGAGGAACACCTCTTCCAGCGAGCTGCCCTGCCGGCCGGCCTGCTGCGCGAGTTGGCCGAGCGTGCCTTCGGCCACCAGCCGGCCATGGGCAATGACACCGATCCGGTCGGCCATGCGTTCGGCGACTTCGAGGATGTGGGTGGTGAGGATGACGGTCGCCCCGGCGCGCACGCGGGCGATCAGCACATCCTTGACCAGGCGGGCGGACGCCGCATCGAGGCCGGTCAGCGGTTCGTCCAGGATGATCAGGCGCGGTTCGTGGACCAGCGCGCCGGCCAGCGCCACCTTCTGGCGCATGCCCTTGGAGAAGCCCTCGCAGCGCTCATTGCAATGGGGCCCGAGCCCGATCAGATCGATCAGGTCGTGGGCCTGGCGCTCCGCGGCGCGGGGCTCGATGCCCCAGAGGCCCGCGACGAAGGCGAGATACTCCAGCGGCGTCAGCTTGTCGTAGATCATCGGCTCGTCGGCGACCCAGGCCATCGCCTGCTTGGCGGCGATCGGGTCACGCAGTGCATCGATGCCGAAGACCGAGATCGTGCCGGCATCGGGCCGCATCAGGCCGGCCACCATCCTGAGCGTCGTTGTCTTGCCCGCGCCGTTCGGCCCGAGCAGGGCGTAGAACTCGCCAGACCGGACGGTCAGGTTGAGCCCGTCGACGGCGGGACGGTCGAAGGCCTTGGCAAGGCCGGTCAGGACCAGGGCATCGGTCAAGGCGGATGCTGCTGCGGTGTCTTGGGACAAGCGAATGAGTTCCTGTCGAAGGCGAAGCGCCGATCAGACAGGGTCCGCATTGAGATGGGGTAAAGCCGGATGGTGAATCCGGCCAATAGGGCGCTTGTCAGGGCGTGGCGACATAGCCATCGCGGCGCGGATCGGCGGCGCCGACAAAGGCGCCGGATGGCGCGATGGCAACCGCCTGCATGCCACCGACCTTCATCGTCCAGCCCTCCTGGAAGGCGTGGATGTCGTGGCCGCGCTCCCGCAGGGCCGCGATGACCTGCGGGTCGATCCGGTTCTCCACCTCGATGAAGCGACCGTCCCACAGCCGCGCGCGCGGCGCTTCGATCGCGTCCTGCAGCGCGAGGCCGAAGTCGACATGATGCACCATGGCCTGAGCCTGAGTCTGCAGGATGCCGTAGCTGCCCGGCGTACCCAGCGCCAGCACCGGCTTGCCGTCGCGGGTCGAGATGGTCGGCGCCATGCACATGGGCAGGAGGTCGCCGGGCTTGGTGCGGTTCGGGCTACCCGGCTGGACGTCGGCCCAGTAGAGGAAGTTGTTGAGGCAGATCCCGGTTCCCGGAACCACCACGCCGCTGCCGAACGGGCTGCCGAGGCTCTGCGTGACGCAGATGAGGTTGCCTTGGCTGTCGGCAATCGAGAGAGAGGTCGTGTGGGCAGGGTCCTCGCCATCGGTCGGCGTCCACTGCTCGGTCGGCCCGGTGATCGGCTTTCCATCGGCGACGCGGGCGCGCAGCGTCTCGATATGGCCATCCGACAAGAGCTCGGCGAGCTTCTCCGGCGACGGATTGTTGGAGGCGATGCGTACGCCGGCCGCAAGCCTGATGGCCCTGTAGACAAGATCGAGATGCTCGACACCGTTGTGCGGCAGCTTGCCGAGGTCGAACCCTTCCAGGATGCGCAGCGTCAGCAGCATCTGGAAGCCTTCGCAGGCCGGTGGCGGCATGTTGATCGTCAGGCCGCGATAGCTCGCTGACAACGGCTCGCGCCAGACCGGTTTGGCGCCGATGAGGTCGGCCATGGTCATGGTGCCGCCGAGGCTCTGCAGATGGGCGATCACCTTCTCGCCGAGTGCGCCGCCATAGAGGTGGCCTGCGCCATGGGCGGCGATCTCGGTCAGCGTGCGGGCGAGATCCGGCTGGCGCAGGATGGCGCCGACCGATGCCGTCGTGAAGCTCGACAGGTAGTTGGGGACGAAGCTCGGCGCGAGGTCCGGGATCGCCGCCACCAGATGGGCCTGCTCGTTGAACTCATGGACGCCAAACTCGGCAAGTGGGAACCCGTCGGCAGCCAGCGCAATGGCGCCCGCGAAGACATCCTTCAGCGGCTTGGCGCCATAGGTCTCCACCAGCGTGCACCAGCCCGCGAGATTGCCGGGCGTGCCGACGGCAAGCGCGCCGCGCTCGAGGTCGGAGCGCTGCGTGAACCGGTCCGCGGGGAAGCTCGCGGGAACGCGCGGTACGAAATCGAGAATGCGGATGCGCTTCTCGGCCGCCACCCACATCGTCGCAAGCCCCTGGCCGCCCAGCCCCGACATGAACGGCTCGACGACGTTGAGCGCCGCTGCCGTCGCCGCAGCCGCGTCGAACGCGTTACCGCCTGACGCCAGAACCTGGGCGCCAGCCTGTGCGGCGAGCGGATGCGCCGCCGTCACCATGCCATGGAGCGAGGAGATCGTCGGGCGTTTGCCATGCATGGGTGAGGTTCCAGGTCCGAGGAGGGGCGATCAGGCCGTCAGACTACGTCAACCGCATCAGACTGCCAGCCGTCAGGCGTTCCGGTCTGCCATGCCCTATGAGCGTCCGTGCTGGCGATCAGGCCTCGGCGACCGGGGTCCAGCCGAGCGCCTTGGAAATGGTGGTGGCGGTCTCGATGACGAGATCGCCGAGGATCGGGATGCGCTGCTCGGGCACCCTATCGCGCAGGCCTGACACGCTGATCGAGGCGAAGACCGAACCGCCGGCATCGCGGATCGGGGCGCCGACGCATTGCCGGTTGGCCTGATGCTCGCTGCGGTCGATCGAATAGCCGCGGCGACGTGTCTCGGCGAGATCCACCCGCAACAGGTCCGGGTCGGTGATGGTGGTTGGCGTGTAGCGTCTGAGACCTGCCGCGATCACCCGGTCGATCGTGTCGTCGCCCCGATAGGCAAGGATCGCCTTGCCGACGCTGGTGCAGTAGCTGGGCGCGCCCTCGATCGTCATGACCAGAGAGCTCGGGCCGGATTCCAGTTCCTTTCGGTCGACGAACACGGCGTGCAGACCGTCGAAGATGCACAGGTGCACGGACTCTCCGGAGATCTTGGCCAGCCGGTCAACGTGGGGCTGCGCCTCGCGGTGGAGGTCGAGATTGGCCAGGAACAGGCTGCCCATCTCGAACAGCCTGAGGCCCAGCCGGTAGCGGTCGCGCCCGCGCGCCTGCTCGATGAAGCCGATCTCCTTCATCGATGACAGGAGGCGATGGGTTGTGGCCTTGGGAAAGCCGGTGCGCTCATGGACCTCGTTCAGGCTGAGCGTGCGCGCGTCCGGCCCGAAACATTGCAGGATGCGCGACATCTTATGCAGCGACTGCACCAGATCCTTGCCATTCGCTGCCGTCACCGGGACCTCGTGCATCCTGTTCCGGCCCCGGTCCGGGGCGCCATGCCGTCAACACATACGTCGATTGAGCAGCGATGCAAAACGGAAAAAGGGGGTTGACGAAGACGCAATGTGGGGGTTGTGTTCCGGTATATGGAATTGGATCACAAGAATCCAGCTGAGGAACCCCCATGTCTTCGAAACTCTACGGTGTCATTCCGCCCATGACCACGCCCTTCCGGGCCGATGGTGACATGGTTCTGGATGCAGTGAAGGCGCAGGTCGATTTCCTGATCGGCGCCGGCTCCCACGGCCTCGCCGCCGGTGGCTCGACGGGCGAAGGCCATGCCCTCGACCACGAGGAATATCGCGACCTCATGCAGGCGACCGTCGATGCGACGGCCGGCCGCGTGCCGGTGATCGCCGGCATCATCGTGGACTCGACCCGTGACGCCATCCGGCGCGGCAAGGCGGTGCGCGACCTCGGCGTGGCTGCACTGCAGGTGACGCCGGTCCACTATCTGTTCAAGCCGGACGACGACGCGATGGTGAAGCACTTCCGCACCATGGCCGATGAGACCGGCATGCCGATCATCATCTACAACGTCGTGCCCTGGAGCTACCTGTCACCGGCGCTCCTGGTGCGCATCATGACGGAAGTGCCGCTTGTCATCGGCGTCAAGCAGAGCGCGGGCGACCTCAAGCTGTTCGCCGACCTGATGATCACCGCGCCGAAGGACAAGCTGATCTTCTCCGCCGTCGATGCCTTGATGTACTCGTCCTACACGCTGGGTGCCGCCGGCTCGATCGCCGCCATCCTGTCGGCCGCGCCGAAGGCCTCGGTCGATCTGTGGAACGCGGTTCAGGCGGGCGACCACGCGACTGCCCACGACCTCCACAAGAAGCTCCTTGTGCTGTGGAACGCCATGTTCGCCGACAATCTGCCGGCCTGCACCAAGTTTGCGCAGACGCTGCAGGGTGTTCCGGCCATGCTGCCGCGCCAGCCCATGCCGGTCGCCTCTGCCGCCCAACAGGCGGCCGTCACCAAGGCACTGGCCGGTCTCGGCATCGCTCAGGCCATGAAGGGCGCCGCCTGAGCTGCCCCATGAAGATCCTCGCCCGGCGGGTCACCTGCCGGGCCGCATGCCCATAAAAAACGACATCTGGGAAGAAACGATCGAGGGAGAGGGCACATGATGCTCAACCGACGGACTTTTGCCGCCGCTGCGGCAATGATCGGCACCGGAATGGGAGGCGCGCGCGCGCAGAGCTTCCCGCAACGCGACATCACGATGGTCGTGCCATGGGCGGCAGGTGGTGGCACCGACACACTGGCGCGCACGCTGGTGAAGAACGCCAAGCAGCACATCGGCGTCGGCGTGAACGTGGTCAATCGTACCGGCGGTACGGGCGCCGTCGGCATGCAGTCTGTCGCCTCAGCACGTCC
Organism: Phreatobacter aquaticus; assembly: GCF_005160265.1. Lineage (NCBI taxonomy): Bacteria > Pseudomonadati > Pseudomonadota > Alphaproteobacteria > Hyphomicrobiales > Phreatobacteraceae > Phreatobacter > Phreatobacter aquaticus. The sequence continues at coordinate 2,221,425 of NZ_CP039865.1, forward strand.
TGATGGCTACACGATCGGCCTCGTGACGTTCCATCTCAGTGTCTACAAGCTCATGGGCCTGAGCCAGCTCACCTATCGCGAGTTCCAGCCGATAGCGCTCTTGAATCGCACGCCCGCAGCGTTCTCCGTGAAAGCGGATTCGCCGTTCAAGACCCTCAAGGACCTGGTCGATTACGCCAAGGCCAATCCGGGCGTGGTGACGGTCGCCAACAGCGGTGCCGGCGCCAACACCCACCTCTCGGCGGTGACGCTGGCCAAGAACACCGGCATCAAGTTGAGTTTCGTGCCCTTCGACGGTGGCGCGCCGGCTCGCACCGCCATGGTCGGCGGCCACGTCTCGTCCCTGGTCTCCGGGCCGGACGAGGTGCTGCAATATGTGAAAACCGGCCAGGTGCGCCTTCTCGCCATGGTCGGCGAGCAGCGCCATCCGAGCTTCCCGGATGTACCGACCGTCGCCGAGGCCGGCTTCCCGATGCAGAACATCATCTATGATTGGCGTGGCATCGCAGCACCGAAGAACATGCCTGCCGATGTCCAGAAAATGCTGAGCGACGGCTTCGCCAAGATGGCGAATGATCCGGATTTCATCACCCTCATGGACCAGGCTGCGCTGCAGCGCGTCTACATGAACGGGCCGGATTTCGGCAATTTCCTCGGTGGCATGGAGACGGCGCTCGAGCCGGCGCTGGCCGAAGTCGGCCTGCTCAAGCGATGAGCGACACTCCCGTCATCGCCAAGCGGCGCATGACTGTTGCCGATCTGGTTGCCGCGGGCGTCTCGCTCGCGGCGGCAGTTTGGGCCATTGTCGAGTCGGGCCGGTGGCCCGCGCCGGAATTTGTCGGCGGGCCGGCTGTGGTGCCCCGCATCATCGCGGCGATCCTGTTCGTCGCAGCCGGTGCCTTGGTCTGGTACGCGCTGCGGGGACAGTCCGAGGTCATCGAAGAACCGCTCGACATCCCGAAGAAGCAGCGGATCGGCACGATGGTGCTGGTGACCGCGACCTATGCCGCCGCACTGGAGCCCGTGGGCTTCCTGCCCTCGACGATCGCCTATCTCGCGATTTTCGCCGTGGTCCTGGGACTCAGGCGCTGGGTTCTCATAGCGGCCTATGCAGTTCTGTTGCCGTCGGCGATCTACGTCATCTTCGGCAAGCTCCTGAAGGTGCCGCTGCCGCCCACCCACTGGCCGTTCTGACCCCCGAAGGCCGTCCGCATGCTCGATCTCAATCTCCTCTTCCAGGGTTTTCTCACTGTCCTCAGTGGCCCCAATCTGCTGGTCATCGTGCTCGGCACGATTGGCGGCATCATTGTCGGTGCGCTGCCGGGCCTTACCGCCACAATGGCGATCGCGCTGCTCATCCCCTTCACCTTCTCGATGGGGCCGACAGCCGGCATCTGCATGCTGCTGGCGGTCTACACTGCTGGCATCTATGGCGGCGGCATCGCCTCGATCCTCATCCGCACGCCTGGCACGCCCGCGGCCGTCGTCACCGTCCTCGACGGCTATCCGATGGCGCAGAAGGGCCTGGCTGGCCAGGCGCTGGGGCTTGCGACAGTCGGCTCCGGCATCGGCGGTCTGTTCTCTGCCATCTGCCTCACCCTGTTCGCACCGATCCTCGCGTCCTTCGCGCTGCGCTTCAGCGCGCCCGAATTCTGCGCACTGGCCATTCTCGGCCTGGCCGTGACCGTCACCATGACCGGCCGCTCACCGCTGAAGGGCGCGATTTCCGCCACCGGCGGCTTGCTGATCGCGATGATCGGGCTGGATCCGATCGGCGGTTTCCCGCGCTTCACGTTCGGGTCGACCGAACTTGTCGGTGGCATCAGCTTCGTGCCCATGCTGATCGGACTGTTCTCGCTGTCAGAGGCGTTTCGCCAAATCGAGATTATCGAGAAGGCCGAGCAGGTCACGGCCAAGATCGCACGGGTCGTGCCGCGCATCGGCGAACTCATCGTCCACAAATGGGTGATGCTGCGCGCCTGCCTGATCGGCATCACAGTCGGCATCATGCCCAGCATGGGGCCTGAGACTGCGGCCTTCATGTCCTACTCCGAGACCAAGCGGACATCCGAGAACCCCGAGGATTTCGGCAAGGGTGAGCCGGCCGGCGTTGTCGCCGCGCAGACCGCCGAGAACGCTTCGACGGGCGGCGACGTTCTCCCCATGATTACCCTCGGCGTGCCGGGCGATGCGGCGACCGCGGTGCTGATGGGTGCACTCACCATCCACAATCTGGAACCCGGGCCGCTTCTGTTCCGCGATCACCCGGACGTCGTCCACACCATCTTCGCCGGCATGATCGTCGCCAACCTGTCGTTCCTGTTCATCGGGCTGCTTGGCGCGCGCTACTTCGCCAAGGTGCTGAACGTCGACCGCCGCCTGCTCGTGCCGGCGATCTTCCTGTTCAGCCTGATCGGTGCCTATGCGCTCAACAACAACCCCTCCGATGTCTGGGTCGCACTGATCTTCGGTTTCATCGGCTACCTGATGCAGCGCTACGATTTCCCGGTCTCGCCCATGGTGCTGGCGCAGATCCTGGGTGCCATGGCGGAATCGAACTTCCGCCGTTCGCTCGCCATGTCGCAGGGCGATCCGATGATCTTCCTCCAGCGCCCCATCGCGGCAGCGATTCTGGTTCTCGCTGTGCTGGCGGCCGTCGCGGCGGTCCGCCGTCATATCGCAACATCCCGCCAGGTGTCGGCGGCCGGCTGATCGCCGGCTGCGCAGCATTCGCGAAGGAGCAGGGCCAGTGAAGCGGGTGATAGCGGTCGGCGTTGCGGTCATGGACAAGATCTTCGCGATCGATGCCATGCCGACCGAGGCGACCAAGGTGTTCGCCAGGTCCTATACCGAGATCGGCGGCGGGCCCGCCGCCACCGGCGCCGTCACCATCGCGCGGCTCGGCGGTGACGTCGAACTCTGGGCGCGCGTCGGTGACGACAATGTGGGCCGCCGCATCATTGAAGAGATTGCGGAATGGGGCGTCAGGCCGGCGATCCATCGCGACCCGGATGGCCGCTCCGGCGTCTCGGCCATAGCCGTTGACGGCAAGGGCGAGCGGCTGATCTTCGCCTTTGCCGACCCGCGGCTCGACACCGACCCCTCCTGGTTGCCGCTTGATCGGCTTGCACAGGCCGACGCGATCCTCTGTGATCTGCGCTGGCCACGCGCCAGCGAACTTGTGCTTACCCAGGCTCGCGATCTCGGCATTCCGACAGTGCTGGACGCCGATCTGGCTTCTGACGACGTGGCGAAGCTTCTGGTGCCGTTGCCCGACTATGCCGTCTTCTCCGCGCCCGCGCTGCGTCGGCTGACGGGCGAGGCCGATCCCGAGGCGGGCTTGCGGGCCGCGCGCGCGCTCTGTCGAGGAGTGGTGGGCGTCACGGTCGGCCGCGAGGGCTTCCTCTGGCTTGAGGACGACCGCTTGCTGCACGAACCGGGCTTCGCCGTCGAGGCGGTGGATACGCTGGGCGCCGGCGACGTCTTTCACGGCGCTTTCGCGCTCGCCATCGCCGAGGGCCGCGACATTCGCGGAGCCGGCCGTTTCGCCAATGCGGCCTCGGCGCTCAAATGCACGCGGCCGGGTGGCCGCGCCGGAATTCCGACCCGCTCCGAGGTCGATAGCCTGCTTCTTGTGTCCGAGGATCGATAATGCAGATTTCAGCTGGCAAGCTGCGCGGCCTTCGCCGCCTCTCCGATGCCAATGGCCGTTTCAAGATGGTGGCGGTGGATCAACGGCCCCCTCTCCTGAAGGCGATCGGCGAGAAGATGGGCCGCACTGCGACCTATGAGGAACTGGCGGCGGTCAAGGCGCTGCTCACCCGGCGCCTCTCGGTGGACGGTTCCGCCGTGCTGATCGACCCGGACTATGGCTACAGCGTCGCCGAGCCGGATGTGCGCCCGGATCGAGGGCTCCTCATCACGCTGGAAGATTTCCGCTTCGACGAAACACCGGGTGGCCGCAAGACGCGGCTTCCCGCTGACTGGTCGGTGGCAAAGATCAAGCGGATGGGTGCGGACGGCGTCAAGCTGCTGCTCTGGTATCGGCCTGATTCCTCCGCCGATGTCCTGAAGCACCAGCAGGATTTCGTCCGCCAGGTCGGCCGCGATTGCGCCGCCTGCGACATTCCCCTGTTGCTGGAGCTGCTGGTCTATCCCTTTGCGGGCGCGGCCAATCATACGACAGACTATATCGAGGATCGCGAGAAGCGCCCCGAACTGGTGCTCCAGAGCGTTCGCGACTTCGCCAGTCCCGAATTCGGCGTCGACATCTACAAGCTCGAAAGTCCGCTGCCCGCAGCGCAACTGAGCGATCCCGCAGCCGACAGCGCCGAGACGCGTGCGGCACAGGCCTGGTTCGACAAGCTCGGCAAGGCGATCGACCGTCCCTGGGTCATGCTGAGCGCCGGTGCTGGCATGGAGGAATTCCGCCGCGTGCTGGGCTTCGCCTATCGAGCCGGCTCCAACGGCTATCTCGCCGGACGCGCCATCTGGTGGAAGGCCTTCCAGGCCTATCCGGATCTCGTGGCGATGGACGCTTCACTTGCTGGTGAAGCCTCGGGCTATATGGCCGAGATCAACCGCATGACCGATCAACTGGCGACGCCGTGGCAGCAGGCGCCCGCCGTGGCAGGCCAGCCGTCGCTTGCGCTCGCAGGCCACGGTTTCCCCGCGGCCTATTCTTCTTTCAGCTGAGACGATTAGCGGACCGGAACGGGAGCTGCCGCCGGGACCATTTCCGGCGGCGGATCCTGGTCGTCGGTCAGGATGTTGCCGGTCGCGGCATAGAAAACCGATTCCGCGATATTGGCGGCGTGGTCGCCGATCCGCTCAAGGTTCTTGGCAGCGAACAGGAGATGGGTGCAGGCCGTGATATTGCGCGGATCTTCCATCATGTAGGTCAACAGGCTGCGGAAGATGGCGGTATAGGTGACATCGATATCGCCGTCGCCGCGCCAGACACGGAGGGCCGCCTCGGCATCGCGCGCGTCGAAGGCCGCCATGACATCCGCGAGCCGGTCGAGGACGAGGGTCGACAGCGTCTCGACACCGCCGATCAGGCGCTGTGGCTGCCTGATCTTGGTCAGCGCCACATTGCGCTTGGCAATGTTCTTGGCCAGGTCGCCTATGCGCTCGAGGTCCGCCGCGATCCGCAGAGCGGCGACAACCTCCCGCAGGTCGCGGGCCACCGGCTGGCGCCGCGCGATCAGCAGGACACCGGCCTCCTCGATTTCCTTCTGGAGGGCGTCGATCCGATCATCGTCCTTCGACACCTGACTGGCGAGGTCGCCGTCACGGTTGGCGAGCGCGCTGACGGCATCGACGACGCTGCGCCGCGCCATCAGGCCCATGTCAACCAGACGGGCCCCCAGGGCCCTCAATTCGTCATCGAAAGCAGAGACGGTGTGGTCCATTGCAAGGCGTCCTGGGTTCCGTCGCGGTCGTGGCGGCTTAGCCGAAGCGGCCTGTCACGTAGTCCATCGTTTCCTGGCGCTTCGGATTGACGAAAATGTCGTTGGTCGGACCGCTTTCAATCAGCTTGCCGAGCAGGAAGAAGCCCGTGATGTCCGAGCAGCGCGCCGCCTGCTGCATGTTGTGGGTGACGATCACGATGGTGAAGTCGCGCTTCAACTCGTCGATCAGTTCCTCAATGCGCGAGGTCGAGATCGGATCCAGCGCCGAGGTCGGCTCGTCGAGCAGGATCACGGCCGGCTTGACCGCAATGGTGCGGGCGATGCACAGGCGCTGCTGCTGACCGCCCGACATGCCAAGCGCCGAGGTCTTCAGCCGGTCCTTGGTCTCGTCCCAGATCGCCGCCTTGCGGAGCGCCCATTCGACGCGCTCGTCGAGATCGGCACGCGACAGGGTCTCGTGCAGCTTCACGCCGAAGGCGATGTTGTCATAGATCGACATCGGGAACGGCGTCGGCTTCTGGAACACCATGCCGACCTTTGCGCGGGTCAGCGCGGCCGGCGTCGCGCGGTCGATGATATTCTCGCCATCGACCAGGATCTTGCCCTCGGCGCGCTGGCCGGGATAGAGCTCGAACATGCGGTTGATGATCCGCAGAAGGGTCGACTTGCCGCAGCCCGAAGGGCCGATCATCGCGGTGACCCGCTTGTCGAGCATGTCGAAATTGATGTCATGCAGCGCCTGGTTGGCGCCATAGAAGAAGTTGAGGTTCTTGACGCTGATGCGGGCGGGCACGCCGTCCAGGGACGAGACAGTGCGCGCTTTGTTGATCAGAACTTCGGAAGCGGCGGCGGTCATAGGTTGTTACTTTCCCTGTCCGAGGGCGATGACAATGCGTGACGTGATGTTGAGGGCCAGCACGCCGAGCGTGATGAGCAGCGCGCCCGCCCAGGCAAGCGCGATGGAATCGGCGTCGGGGCTGAGCGTGAGGTTGTAGATGTGGACCGGCAGCGTCGCCATCGGCGCACCAAGGTTGGTCGTCAGCTGCGGATTGCTGAATGCGGTGAACAGAAGCGGAGCGGTCTCACCTGCAGCACGGGCGATAGCCAGCAACAGTCCCGTGAGAATGCCGGCGCGAGCCGCCTTCCACTGCACCAAGGAGATCACCGTCCAGTGCGATGCGCCGAGGGCGAAGGCGGCTTCGCGCAGCTGGGGCGGCACGAGGCGCAGCATGTCCTCGGTCGAGCGCAGCACCACCGGCAGGATGATGATCGCCAGCGCCAATGTTCCGGCCCATCCGGAGAAACGGCCGAGCGGCACCACCACGAGCGTATAGACGAACAGGCCGATGAGGATCGACGGTGCCGAAAGGAGGACGTCGTTGACGAAGCGGATCGCCTCGGCAAGCCATGAGCCCTTGCCCTGCTCGGCAAGGAAGGTGCCGGCCAGAATGCCAACCGGTGTCGCGATCAGAGTGGCGACCGCCACCTGTATCAGGGAGCCGACGATGGCGTGAGCGAGCCCCTGCGGTTGACCGAATGCGTCATTGGTCAGTGCCGAGAGATTGAGCGCGGAAAGCCCGTTCACCAGCAGGGTGCCGAGGATCCAGAACAGCAGGATCATGGCGATGCCGGCGAAGACAACCGACAGGGCTTTCAGAGCCTTGTCGAGGGCAAGGCGCCGGTTCATGCGTCCAAGTGATGGGGTGGCCATGGCGAACCTCAGTCCAGACGGCTGCGCACGAGCCAGCGCGAGATGGCCAGCACGATGAAGGAGATGATGAACAGCGAGAAGCCAAGCTGCAGCAGCGAGTGGAGCTTGAGACTGCCCTGCTCGGCTTCACCGAACTCGCTGGCGATCACCGAGGCGATCGACGAGCCTGGAGCGAAGATCGAGGAGCTGATGCGGTTGGCATTGCCGATGACGAAGGTCACCGCCATGGTTTCACCGAGTGCTCGGCCAAGGCCCAGCATGCCGGCGCCGACCATGGCCGTGCGGCCGTAGGGAATGCGCACGTTGCGGAACACTTCCCAGGTGGTAGCGCCGACGCCATAGGCCGACTCGGCCAGCATCTGGGGCACCGATTCCAGGGTTTCCACGAACATGGCGGTGATGAAGGGCAGGATCATCAGGGCCATGATCAATCCGGCGGTGAAGACACTGAACTGCTGCGGCGGGCCCTCGAACACAGCTCCCACGAACGGGATCCACGACAAGGCGGCCGACAGGGGGGCCTGGATGTAGACCGCGATGAGCGGTGCGACGATCAACGCGCCCCACATGCCATAGATGATCGACGGCACGGCCGCGAGCAACTGGATGGTCACGCCGATCGGCTTGCGAACGACCTGAGGGCATACCTCGGTGAGGAAGAAGGCGATGCCGAAGGAGACCGGTACGGCGATGACGACAGCGATGATCGAGGTGACGAGCGTGCCGTAGAGCATCGACAAGGCGCCGAACTTCTCGGTCACCGGGTTCCAGACCGCGCTTGTGTAGAAGCCGAAGCCGAATTCTCTCAGGGCCGGCCAGCCATCATAGGCGAGCAGGGCGATCATCGTGCCGAGGATCACGAGAACCAGGCCACCGCAGGTCCAGAGCGCCGTGTGGAAGACCGTATCGACGACCTGACCGCGGCGGATGGACTGCGCCAGGTGCTGGCCTCGGGGGCGGAGCGAGGAAGAGTCAGCGACAGATGTCACGTTCGGGCTCGCAGTCTGGTGGAAGGGATGTGGCGGCCTTGGCCGCGGGGAGCCGGACCTGCACCCAAAAGGGCGCAGGTCCGGTCGTCGGCATCAGTTGGTCGCGCCGGTCCAGACGGGCTGGCCCTGCGGGTTGCGCACATTGGCCCAGGCGGCCTTGACGCGCGTGACGACAGCATCCGGCAGCGGGATGTAGTGCAGCTTCTCGGCGATGTCGTCGCCCGGCTTCGACAGGGCCCAGGCGAAGAAGTCCAGAGCTGCCTTGGCCCGGCCGGCGTCACGCGGATCGCGCGGGATCAGGATGTAGGTCGAGCTGACGATCGGCCATGTCTGAGCGCCGGGACGGTTGAGCATGGTCGCGGCGAGATCGGTCGAGTTGTCCCAGTCGGCGGCGGCGGCAGCAGCCTGGAAGGACGCGGTCGACGGCGGGACGAACTGGCCGGCAACGTTCTGGAGCTGCGTCGTGACCATGGCGTTTTCGGCCGCGAAGGCATATTCGACATAACCGATCGCGCCCTTGGTGTTGCGCACGGCACCGGCGACGCCGTCATTGCCACGGGCACCAGCGCCAGCCTTCCACTGCACGGACGTGGCAGCGGAGACATCGGTCTTCCACTTGGCGCTCACTTCCGAGAGATAGCTGGTGAACACGAAGGTCGTGCCCGATCCGTCGGAGCGGTAGATCGGCTGCACGGCGAGCGCCGGCAGGTTGACGCCCGGGTTGAGGGCGACGATGCGCGGGTCGTTCCAGGTCTTGATGACGCCCATATAGATGTCGGCGACGATCTCGCCGGTGAGCTTCAGCTGGTTCTTGTTCACGCCGTCGAGATTGACCACCATGACGATGGCGCCGATCACTGCCGGGAACTGCACCAGGCGCTGCTGGGTGAGACGAGCTGCCGGCACGGGGGCGTCGGAAGCACCGAAGTCGACGGTGCGGTTCTGGATCTGGGTGATGCCAGCGCCCGAGCCGATCGGCTGGTAGTTCAGCGTGTTGTTGGTGGCGGCCTTGTAGGCCGACGCCCAAGCAGCATAGACCGGCGCCGGGAAGGTCGCGCCAGCACCGGTGAACTCAACGCTCTGCGCTGCGGCCGGTTGGGCGAACAGCGTCGCTGCGATCAGCGCCGCCGCAGTCGTGATGCGGGAAAACATGTGAATACCTCACGGGAAGTGGAGGAGTGAAAGTCTGCAAGGAAACCTCTGGCGACTCTTGATGACAGGTGTGTGACACGCGTCATCAAGCGCGCTCAGGGCCGGCAGCCCTCCGCTTTCGCATCGGTGGCCCCAACAAATCCGGGTGGCCATGAGGCGATCCGCCTTTTATGGATCACAGATACCCCGCAGACCGAGAACGCGGGTCCCTCGCAATTCGGAGCCTCGCCATGGGTGTCATCGACACAATCAAGACCTTCGAAAACGACCTCATTGCCTGGCGCCATGATCTGCATGCCCATCCGGAAATCGGGTTCGAGGAAGTGCGCACCTCCGAGTTCGTCGCCCGTTCGCTCGAAGCGTGGGGTTACGAGGTTCATCGCAATGTCGGCAAGACCGGGGTCGTCGGCCGGCTGAAGGTCGGCACGTCCGCGCGTTCCATCGGCCTGCGCGCCGACATGGATGCCTTGCCGATGGACGAGACCACGCAGCTGTCCTACCGCTCGACCATTCCAGGGCGGATGCATGCCTGCGGCCATGACGGCCACACGACCAGCTTGCTTGGCGCCGCGCGCTATCTCGCCGAGACGCGCCGGTTCGATGGCACGGTCAACCTCATCTTCCAGCCGGCCGAAGAGGGCGTGGGCGGGGCGCGCGCGATGCTCGCCGATGGCCTGTTCGAGCGCTTTCCCTGCGACAGCGTGTTTGGCTATCACAACGCGCCGAAGATGCCGCTCGGTCGCTTCGGCATCCGTCCCGGCCTGATGATGGCTGGTGGTGGCTTCTTCGACATCAAGATCGAGGGCAGGGGATCGCACGGAGCCCATCCCGAGAACGGCGTCGACCCCGTCCTGGTGGCCTGCCACATCGTCACGGCCCTCCAGTCGATTGCTTCGCGCAATGTGGGTGCCATTGATGGTGCGGTCATCAGCTGTACCCGCATTGAGGGCGGCGATGCCTACAACGTCATCCCGAACGAGGCCCATATCCGCGGGACCGCGCGCTGGTTCAAGCCGGGCATCCTTGAGACGATCGAAACGAACATGAAGCGGATCGCCACCGGCATTGCCACCGGCTTCGGAGCTCGCGCCGAAGTGGACTTCCGCGTCATCTTCGCGCCGCTTTTCAACGATCCCGCCGAGGCTGAGTTCCTCGCCGATGTCGCAGCCTCCATCGGCGGCGAAGAGAATGTCGATCGCAACCGCGACTTCATCACCGGCTCGGAAGACTTCTCCTTCATGCTGGAGAAGGTACCGGGCGCCTACATCAATATCGGCAACGGCGATTCCGCGCCGGTCCACAATCCGGCCTACGACTTCAACGACAAGGTGCTGCCGGTCGCTGCCGCCGTCTACGCGACACTGGTCGAGCGCAAGCTCGCTCCCGGCGCCTGAGGGCAGACCATGATGGCCGCGACGGAATTCGAGACCCTCAGCCTGTCGCGGCCGCACGACCATGTGCTGGTCGTGACGATGAACCGGCCCGAGGCGATGAACGCCCTCAACACCCAGATGGGGCGCGACCTCGTCCAGTGCTTCGAGGATATTGCGCTCAACCCAGGGGACGTCCGCGCCATCGTGCTGACCGGTGCTGGCGAGCGGGCCTTCTGCGCCGGCGGCGACCTCAAGGAGCGCCGGGGCATGACTGACGAGCAGTGGACGCGCCAGCACGTCATCTTCGAGCGCATGGCGCGCGCTCTGATCGATTGCCCGGTCCCGGTCATCGCCGCGGTCAACGGGGCTGCCTATGGCGGCGGCTGTGAGATCGCCTGCTGTTGCGACTTCATCTATGCCGCTGAAACTGCGCGCTTCGCTCTCACCGAAGTGACGCTTGGCATCATGCCCGGCGCCGGCGGCACACAGAACCTGTCGCGTGCGGTTGGCGAGCGGCGTGCCAAGGAACTGATCCTCACCGGCAAGCCGTTCTCCGCGCAGGAGGGCGAGACCTGGGGGCTGGTCAACGCGGTGGCCTCGCCGGCCGAACTCATGGTGGCAGCTCTGGCGACTGCGCAACGCATTGCCGGCAACGCGCCGATCTCGGTCAGGCAGGCCAAGCAATCGATCCATCGCGGTCTGCAGATGTCGCTGGCCGATGGCCTGGCCTTCGAGATCGAAGCCTATAACCGCATGGTCTCGACCGAGGATCGCCACGAGGGCGTGCTGGCCTTCAACGAAAAGCGGCCGCCGCGCTTCAAGGGGCGCTGAAGCTCACTTCGCCCGAGGCTGTGCGGTCGATCGGCGGATGACCAGGGTCGGTTCCAGCATGACGCGGCGTATGGCCCCTGCGGGATCGGACATGCGGGCGAGCAGCAGCTTGGCCGCTTCCCGGCCCATTTCGCGGGGGCCGATCCGCACCGTGGTCAAGGGTGGCTCCACCATGTCGACCAGCGGCATGTCGTTGTGTCCCACGACAGAGACGTCTCCCGGACAGGTGAGCCCCCGCGCCGCCAGTGCGCGATAGGCGCCGAGCGCCAGCAGGTCGTTTGCCGCAGCAATAGCAGTGATGCCGGGATAGGCCGCGAGGAGCGCTGCCGCAGCGCGTTCGCCTTCGTCGCGTTCATAGGCATTGGCTTCGACAATCGCCCCGGTCGGGACAGCAAGCTGATGGGCCGCCATGACCTTCTCGAAACCCTGGCGCCGGAGATGACCGGTCGACAGCGAAGACGGGCCGGCGATGTGGCCGATCTTGCGATGGCCGAGCGCGGCGAGATGGTTCACTGCCAGCGCCATGCCGGCCATGTCGTCGGAAACCACAGAGGCCGTGCGTCCCGCATCGTCGGCCCGGTTGACCAGCACGACCTTGAGGCCCGCTGCGAGACAATGCTGCAGCACCTCGTCATTGCGGCCGACGGTTGCCAGGATGAGGCCGTCCACCCGGCGTGCTGCCAGTTCGTCGACGAGGCGCAGTCGTTGGTCCCGGCCCGCCCCGGCATCGGCGACGATGGTGGAATAGCCTTCCTCCCCCAGAACCTCCGCGATCCCCGATATGATCGGTGAGAACACAGGATTGGTGATGTCGGGGACGAGCACGCCGACCAATGTCGAGCGCCGCGTGCGCAGGCTCGCGGCCACCGGGTCCGGTCGATAGCCGAGCTTGTCCGCTGCCGCGATGATCCGCTCGGCCACGTCATCGGCGACGAGGTGGCGCTTGGAGGCGTCCAGCGCACGCGAGACCGTCGAGGGATGGACACCGACTTGTTCGGCGATCCACCTGAGATTGATGCGGGAGCGTGGTTCGCTCGCCGAGCCGGTCATCATGCCTCACAGATCGGTACCGCCGGATTCAATATCCGGCAAAGGAAGGACGACCGTGCCACGCCCGAAGGCGCTAGCGCAATCATTGGGACCACGGCTCACTCAGCCGCCGAAGCGCTCGATGGCGGCGATATCCAAGGCTTCCAGGAAGCTGCGCTTTTCGGTCTCCGTGCCCGAACCCTCGATCATGATCAGCGCCTTGCCGACAATCATCTGGATATTGCCGTCGCGTCCGAGCAGCGCCGTCTTTCCCTTGACCCGGAACACCCGGCCCATGGCGCCGAGCAACTGGGCGTTTGAGAACATCGGTGCGAGTTGCAGGAACAGGGGCGAATTGGCCAGAAGCTGCACTGTTATGTCACGGCCACCCATGGAATATCGCCGCTTCGCGATCACACCTCCGCCAAACATGGCGGCCGTGCTGGCATCCGTTTCCGCTTCTCCCGCCTGCCATCCGTTCGGAGCAGGCGGCAGGTACTGGGCAAGTCCGCTGGCGTTGCGCTGTGCGATCAGCTGCGAGGCAACATCGAGTGCCGATTTTGCGGCATTGAGGTCGTTGGCCTGGTAGGCGCGGCGAGCCTCGTCGATGGCATCACTGATGTCGTCCGCGAAGGCCGGAGCAACGGCAAGCGCGCAGACCAGGGCGAGGGATGCAAGCACACGCGACACAGTCATGAATTCCAGCCTCCGCGGTTCGCCCGGTCATGCGGGCTGCAAAGACGCGGCAGCGGATGCCACGTCGCTAGCGCCTATATCTGCAAGGCGCCGATTTGGCACCCCCTGGCGCCACCTGAATCGCCGTTTCCGATCCGTGGCGCGCGAGCCTTCGTATCGAAGAGACAATTGCAATCGAATGGACATCAAGCCATGAGCGATCTCGTCGAACGTCGGGCCTGGATTACCGGGGCAGGCAAGGGCATAGGGCGCGACGTTGCCTTGCTGCTGGCGCGGCAGGGCTGGGTGGTTGCCGTAAGTTCCCGGACCGACGCCGACCTGACCGTGCTAGCTGCCGAGGCGGCAGCCTTCGGCGGGCGCATCGTTGGTTTCCGACTTGATGTCACCGACGAAAGCGCCGTCGCCGCGGTGGTCGCGCAGATCGAGGCCCAGATCGGCCCCCTGGACCTGGCGCTGCTGAACGCCGGCACGCATATCCCGGTGACGGCAGAGACCTTCGAGGTCTCTGCCTTCCGCAAGCTGGTCGAGACCAATCTGATGGGCGCAGTGCACGGGCTTGCGGCGCTTCTGCCACGCTTCATGGAGCGTGGCAGCGGCCAGATCGCTGTCGTTGCTTCGGTGGCTGGCTTCCGGGGCTTGCCGACATCGGCGGCCTATGGCGCGACCAAGGCCGCGCTGATCAACATGTGCGAGGCGCTGAAGCCCGAACTCGACGAAGCCGGAGTCGATCTCCGGCTGATCTGCCCAGGCTTTGTCGAGACGCCGCTGACAGCGAAGAACACGTTCCCGATGCCGTTCCTGATCCCGGCCGAACGCGCCGCGCGCGAGATCGTCGATGGTCTGGCCGGCCGCAAGTTCCGCATCGTCTTTCCCAAGCGCATGGCCTTCGCCATGGCGATCCTGGAGGCGCTGCCGAACTGGTTGCTGTTCAAGCTCACGCGCCGCATGGTGCGGTGAGCTCAGGCGCCTCAGCGTCGGTCCGCGACCGTCACCACGGTCTCGCCAATGGGTGCGGCAGCCTTGCCATGGGCGAAGACCGGAATGCCCTTCCACCAGAGCTTCAGAGCTTCCCAATGGATTCCGGCGACCACCTTCAGCGTCATCAGAGGGTAGGCCAGCAGCATGCGCAGAAGCCGGCCATCGCTGATTGGTACGCGGCGGCCCGCGAAAGTCGCTGTTAGAAAAAGCCCGTCGGCATCGTCCTCGGCGATCGACACCAGGACCTTGTCGCCAGGCGGGCCGATCCGGAAGCGATAGCGGCAATCCATGGCGACGAAGGGCGAGACGAAGAAGTCCTTCGCGCATTCTTGCTCAACGACGGGGCCGTCGCCTGAACGTGTCGGGATCACATAGGTGTGGCGCTCGCCATGGGTATTGGCGACCTCGTAAAGGATCGCAACCAGCTGGCCGTTGCGGTCGTGACAGAAGAAGACCGTCAGCGGGTTGAACACGAAGCCCAGAATGCGCGGGTAGCAGAGCAAACGGATCGCGCCGCCATCCGGCTCGATGCCTGCGGCCAGCAGCTTCGTCTCCACCCAGGGGCGGAGCCGCCCCGAGCCGTCGCCATGGTCGCGGTCATGGAAGGAATAGAGCGCCCGTCGGTTGTGGCCGAACAGCCTGAGGGACCGATCCAGCTGGGGCAGTTCGTCGATATCGAACAAGGCCGAGAACACGCGATAGCCGAGCCGATGAGCTCTGGGCCTCAACCGCGCGTGGGTGACCATGCCGGCATAGAGGGCGGAGGTCCCACTCATTCGGCGGCAACCAACAGGCGCTCCGGCCGCACCAGTCTGTCGGACTCGTTTGCGACCGACCAGGGCCTGCGAACACCGCCCAGCTCTTCGGCGACCGCCAGGCCCGATTGCAGACCATCCTCATGGAAGCCATAGCCGAAATAGCTGCCGCAGAACCACAGTCCGTCACGGCCCTGCAGAGACCAGAGGTCCTGCTGTGCATCGAGTGCAGCCTGATTGAACAGTGGATGGCTGTAATCAAATTCCTGCTTGATGGATCCGGCCTTCGGCTCGCGCAGCGGATTGAGAGTGACGAACAGCTGCTGCCGCTTGTCCAGGCTCTGCAGCTTGTTCATCCAGTAGCTGACGCAAAGCGGCTGGTCACCGGGTCCACCCTTGCCACCGATATAGTTCCAGCTCGCCCACACCCGTCGACGCTTGGGCATGAGACCAGGATCATCGTGAAGCACGGTCCGGTTGCGGGTATAGGCAAATGCGCCGAGCAGCCGCTTCTGGTCCGCGTCCGGATCGGTGATCAGGGCAAGCGCTTCGTCCGCATGCGCGGCGACCACGACATCGTCGAAACGTTCGGCACCGCCGAGCACGTCCTCCACCACCACCCCACCGTCGGATCTCGTCAGGCTGCGTGCACCGGGCCGGATGGTCACCCGATCCCCGAAGGCCTGCCTGATCCGGGTGACATATTCCCGGCTGCCGCCATCGACCGTCTGCCAGATCTGCTGATCGCCGATATTGAGGAGACCGTGATTGGAAAAGAACCGCAGATAGGACCGCAGCGGGTAAGCGCGGATTTCCTTGGCCGAGGTCGACCAGATGGCGGCGCACATGGGCAGGACATGGTCATCGACCAACCCCTTGGAATAGCCTTCCCGATCCAGATAATCGCCGAGCGTGATGTCGGCGATATCAGGACTTTCGACCATCGTGCGGGCCCGGCCATAGAAGCGCAGCATGTCGCGCAGCATGAACCAGAACCGTGGCCGCACGAGGTTGCCGCGCTGGCCGATAAGGCTGTTCAGATCGGAACTGGCATATTCGAACCGGCCGTCATCGACCGAGGCCGCAAACGACATGCTGGCGGGTTTGGTCGGGACGCCAAGATGTTCGAACAGCTTGGTCAGGTTGGGATAGTTCGGCGCGTTGTAGCAGATGAAGCCGGTATCGACGGCAACCGGCACATGCGGGCCGTCGACATCGACCGTGTGTGCATGACCGCCAAGCCGCGGTTCCTTCTCGAACAGCGTCACGCGATGCCGGGTGGACAGGAGCCAGGCCGCCGACAGGCCGGAAATGCCAGCGCCGATGACCGCAATGTTGCGCGGAGCCGACGCATTCAAGTCGGCAGGGCGTCCAAATGCGGGCATGATGATCTCGTTGCGATGTGATGTCATTGGCTGGGTTACGTGGGCCATAGACGCTTGGATGCGCCGCGAGGCGGAATCTTTTTGCATCGGATTGAAATCCGCGGCCGATGGCCCCGCGTAGACCGGGCCATGAACCAAGCAGTTTCGCAGTCGTTGTTCCCATGGCAGAGTGCTCTGCCCGTTCGTCGCGCGTCAGGGCGCGTCTGGCGTCCGGCCGAGGGCGATCGCATCAAGCGCGTGGATAGCATTGTGGAACGGCAGGACTCGCGAGAGGTCATTGCGCGGCGCATGGAAGATTGCATCGCTGCGATCGCCGCATCGCAGGACCGGGCAGCATTCGAGGTCCTGTTCCGTCATTTTGCACCACGCCTGCAGGCCTATCTCCGTAAGCTTGGCGCCAATCCCGCCGCTGCCGAGGAATTGATGCAGGAGGCGATGGTCCTGGTCTGGCGCAAGGCCGCCCAGTTCGACCGGAGCAAGTCCTCTGCTTCCACCTGGATCTTCACGATCGTCCGCAATCTGCGTATCGACGCGTTCAGGCGCGCGAGCCGCCCGGAAGTCGACATGAGTGATCCTGCCTTGATGCCGGATCCTGACCCGGACGCCGACATGGCGATCGTCAGCCGCCAGTCTGCCGAGCGCCTGCATGAAGCGCTCGCCGGGCTCAATGACAACGAGCGCGCGATCCTGCGCCTCGCCTATTTTGACGACCGGTCCCAAAGCGATATCGCGGCGGATCTCGGCATCCCCCTTGGGACAGTGAAATCGCGCGTTCGCCTGGCTTTCGCCAAGCTGCGTGCCGCTCTTTCCGACACGATTGGAGACCGCCCGTGACGACCGTCCACCATGTCAGCGACGAGTTGCTTGTCGCCTACGAAGCGGGGACGCTGTCGGAAGGTTGGAGCCTGGCGGTTGCGACCCATCTCGCCCTGTCGCCGCAGGCGCGCCGTGCCAGGCGTCTGGCAACGGATGTGGGCGGCGCCCTGCTTGAGGGGATTGAGCCGGAGCCGGTCACGGATGGAGCCTTCGATCGTCTGATGGCGCGGATTGCCCGGACGCAGCAGGACCCTGTTGCGCCGCCGCGCGCCTGTGCCAGGGATGATCACAACGCCGTTCCTGAGCCTCTGCGCAGCTATATCGGCGGCGATTTGCAGCAGATCCCCTGGAAGCGGCTGGGCGTCGGCGCCTGGCACTTGCCCATCAAGACGCGAGATGGGCAGACGAGCGTGCGCCTGCTGAAGATCCCGGCCGGGTCTCCTGTGCCCGAACATGGTCACAGGGGGATGGAACTGACCGTAGTGCTCGCGGGTACACTCTGCGACGGTCCGGAGGTGTTCGGGCGCGGCGACATCGAGGAGGCCGACGAAGCCGTGGAACACCAGCCGATCGCAGGTCCCGGAGGCGATTGCGTCTGTCTGGCCGTGACTGATGCGCCACTGCGGTTCAAGAGCCTGATCGTCCGGCTGGCTCAGCCGTTCCTCCGGATCTGACGGCGGCACAACACATCGCCTCCTCTCGGAGGGCAGCTCAGACTGGAGTAGGACGATGATCCAATACGCCGTGGCCTATGGCGGGACCGCAATTGTTCTGCTGGCGCTTGACGCAGTCTGGCTCACCCTCGCGTCCAAGCCCGTCTACAAGGCGCAGATCGGACCTCTGCTCCTTGAGAACCCCAACCTTGCGATCGCAGGGCTCTTCTACCTCTTCTACGCGGTGGGCCTGACGGTTTTCTGCGTGATGCCGTCGGTCAACGCCAAGTCATGGATGATGGCAGCAGGTCTCGGCGCGCTTCTCGGCTTCGTGGCCTATGGGACCTACGACATCACCAATCTCGCCACCCTCAAGGGATGGACGGTAACGGTGAGCCTTATTGATCTGGCCTGGGGAACGTTTGTGAGCGCCATCTCCGCGACCGCCGGCTATTTCACCGTCCGGACTATCCTGGCCGCCTGAACGCCTGTCATTCGCTGGCGAGGATCATGTTGCGGACGATTGGGTAGACTTGTCCCTCCCACCTTCGTCCGCTGAACACGCCATAATGGCCAACGCCCGCCTGCATGTGGTGGCGCTTCCGGAACGGCTTCAGCTTGGTGCAGAGATCGTGCGCCGCGACCGTCTGGCCGAGTGAGCAGATGTCGTCGCGCTCGCCCTCGACTGTCAGAAGCGCCGTGCGCGTGATGGCGGAAGGCCGGACCGGCCGGCCCTTGTAGGTCAGCTCCCCCTTGGCGAGCAACGCACGCTGAAACACCTTGTCGATCGTCTCGAGATAGAACTCGGCCGTCAGGTCGAGAACGGCGAAATACTCATCGTAGAAGGTCTTGATCGCCTCGGCCTTCTCGGTCTCGCCGCTAGCAATCAACCCATGCAGTTCGGTGTGCGCCTTGATGTGGCGCTCCTGGTTCATGGCCATGAAGGCGGTCAGCTGCACGAAACCGGGATAGACATGCCGGCCCGCACCGGCATTGGGCAGCGGCACCGTGTAGATCAGATTGTTCTCGAACCATTCATAGGGCTTGCTGAAGGCGAGCTCATTGACCTTGGTTGGGTTGATCCTGACGTCCACGGGGCCCGCCATCAGCGTCATGCTGCGGGGAACGTTGGGATCCTCTGTCTCTGCCATGACGGCCGCCGCGGCAAGCGCCTGCACGCAGGGCTGGCAAACCGCAACCATATGCGCACCGGGCCCGATCACGCCCATGAACTCGATCAGGTGCTCGACATATTCGTCGAAGCCGAAACGGCCCGCGGTCCACGGAATGTCCCGGGCATTGTGCCAGTCGGTGATGTAGACGTCGTGATCCGCGAGCAGCGTGCGCAGCGTGTTGCGCAGGAGCGTTGCGAAATGGCCTGACAGCGGCGCCACGAGAAGCACCCGGGGCTGGACTGTGGCCACGTCCTTCTTGAAATGCAGCAGGGTTCCAAAAGGCGTGACATGCGCCGCTTCTTCGGTGACGGCGACTTCGCTGTTGCCGACCATGACGGTCGAGATGCCGTAGTCCGGGCGGTGGTGCGTGAAACCAGCCCGGCCGATCATCTCCCAGGTGGCGAGCATTTCCGAGCCGAGCCGTCCGCCATTGGCCCGCATGGCGGGGCCGTAGGCTGCGGCAGCCCACCGCGCCGCATCCCGGAAGGGAGCGAACATTCGGCTCTGGGCTTCGAACGCGCGATAGATCATGGTAGCCGGGACCCCCCGCGAGCCTGCCGTATGGCGGCCTCTGAAAAAAGCTAGTGCACTTTCTGCTGCGCTGCGAGAGTATTCTTTTGCAGCTGCGTCGTGTGTAATGACAAGGTTCCCGGGAGGACGAGGCGATGGCGAAGGCGACGCTCACGATTTCGAGCAAGAATTATTCGTCATGGTCGCTCCGGGGCTGGCTTCTCTGCCGCATGTCGGGGATCGATTTCGCCGATCAGCCGGTGCCTATGGACGATTCAAGCCGGGCCGAACTGCTCCTGCTGTCGCCGTCATTCCTGGTGCCCTGCCTGACCGATGGCGGGATCAAGGTCTGGGATACCCTGTCGATCGCGGAATATCTCGCGGAGAAATTTCCGAAAGCGGGGTTACTGCCGACGGATCTGGCCGCACGCGCCCATTGTCGCTCGGTATCCGGCGAGATGCACTCGGGCTTTCACAACCTGCGCTCGGCCTTGCCGATGAACCTGAAGGCGAAGTTCACAGGCTTCAAGGTCTGGGCCGGCGCGCAACCAGACATCGACCGCATCCTGGCGATCTGGACCGAATGCCTGACCACCTATGGCGGGCCATTCCTGTTCGGCAAGACCCCGACATTGGCCGATGCCATGTACGCGCCGGTCTGCACCCGCTTCGTCACATATGACGTTCCGCTCGATTCGCTCGCCAATGGCTATTGCAAGACGATCCTCGACTGGGCGGCGATGAAGGAGTGGACCGCGGCCGCAAAGCTTGAGCCGGACGAGATCGATGAACTCGACGTCGAGTTCTGAGCGCCGGCATCGGCGTGCGCTTCAGGCGCCGTAGCCGGCCCGTTTCAGCCGTGTGATCGCGAGATCGAGTGCCGACAGGAACGCAGAGCGATCCTTGGGCTGAAAAGGCTTCGGACCTCGGGTCATTTCGCCTGCGGAGCGCAGCCCGTCCATCAGGTTTCGGGTCGCGAGCGCCATGCCGATGGCAGCCTGATCGAACAGTCGCCCGTTGGGTGCAAGCACGGTTGCTCCCGCCTTCACAGACCGATCTGCGAGCGGGATGTCGGACGTGATCACGACGTCGCCGGCAATGGCTCGCTCAGCGATCCAGTCATCCGCGACATCGAGGCCGCCGGGAACCACCACACGGTGGATCCAGGGCTCGCGCGGCACGGCGATCGGGCTGTTCGCCACGACATGCACTTCAAGGCCGTAGCGCCCGGCAACGCGATAGACCTCGTCCTTTACCGGGCAGGCGTCGGCATCGACATAGATCAGAATCGGTTTAGGCGCGGCGGGCAGCGTCATTCGCGGTCAGGCTTCCACTTCTTTTTCGGCGCGGCCGTCTTCTTCGGGGCGATGCCGGCAGGTTTTGCGCCAGCACGTGCGGGCGGTTTGCCCGGTGCCTTGCCCTCGAAGCGCGGCTTGTCGTCAAACCTGGGCTTGGCGTCGAATTTCGGCTTCGCGTCGAACTTCGGTTTGGTATCGAACTTCGGCTTGGCGTCAGCGCGCGGCTTGTCCTCGAAACGCGGGCGATCCTCGTAGCGGGGCCGGTCATCATAGCGGGGCTTGTCGCCATAGCCGCTGGCGGGCTTGCCGCGATTGCGGGCGACCGGCTTGCCTTCGTAACCACGCGGCCGGTCATCGGAGCGCGGCCGGGCGGCTGGCCGCTCATTGCGGTCCATGCGCTCACCGATCGGCGTGATCGGCACGTCTTCCTCGTTGCCACGCCGGGCCTGGGCAATGAACTGGTCGGCCGCGGCCTCGATCACTTCGAACTCGGTATGCGTATCGAAGATGCGGATCGCGCCGACATCGTCGCGCGTGACCTTGCCGCGCCGGCAGATCAGCGGAAGGATCCACTTCGGATCAGCGCGGTTCTGGCGGCCTGCTTCCAGCTTGAAGCGCACCATGCCACCAGTCGGCCGGGCACGGGGGCCGCGGTCCTTGTCGCGGGCACCGGGACCATAATCGCGATCCTGGGGCGAGCGCATCGGGCGCGCGGCGCCGGGATCGCTGACATCCTCGGGCTCTGGATGGCGGGCGCGATAGAGCTTGGCGAAGGCCGCGGCAATGATCTCGGGGCTCTTCTCGGCGAGCAGGGCCTCAGCCATCTTGACGTCTTCGTCGGCGGGCGCCTCGGTGAACAGCGGATCCTGCATCAGGCGCTGGCGGTCGAGCACGCGAATGTCTTCGGCCGACGGCGGTCCGCCCCATTGGGCGATGAGGCCGGCATTGGCCAGGAGGCTTTCGGCGCGCCGCTGGCGCGACGGCGGAACAACCAGGACGCTGACACCCTTGCGGCCAGCACGGCCGGTGCGACCGCTTCGGTGCTGCAGGACTTCCGGATCGCTCGGCAGTTCGGCGTGGATGACCAGGCCGAGATTGGGCAGATCGATGCCACGCGCGGCGACATCGGTCGCGACGCAGATCCGGGCCCGGCCGTCGCGCAGAGCCTGCAAGGCCTGGTTGCGCTCGTGTTGCCCGAGTTCGCCGGACAGGATGACAACGGAAAAGCCGCGCTCCATCAGCGTCGCATGCAGATGGCGGACGGCATTGCGCGTGTTGCAGAAGACGATGGCCGTCGGCGGATCGATGTGGCGCAGCAGGTTGACGATGCCGTGCTCGATCTCGTTCGGCAGGACACGCATGACCCGATATTCGATATCGGCATGGCCGCGCTCGCCGGCTGCCGCCTCGATACGGTGGGCGTGCTGCTGAAAACGCTTGGCAAGCGTCACGATGCCTGTCGGCAGCGTCGCCGAGAACAGCAGCGTGCGGCGGGTCTCCGGCGCAGCCTTCAGGATGAACTCGAGATCGTCCCGGAAGCCGAGGTCGAGCATCTCGTCGGCTTCATCCAGAACGACCGCGAGGAGCTCCGACAGATCGAGCGCCCTGCGCTCGACATGGTCGCGCAGGCGGCCGGGAGTGCCGACAACAATGTGGGCGCCTTCGGCCAACAGAGTCCGTTCGCGCTTGGGATCCATGCCGCCGACACAGGCGACGATCTTGGCGCCGGCTTCTGCATAGAGCCAGGCCAGCTCTCGCTGAACCTGCAGCGCCAGTTCGCGCGTCGGCGCGATGATCAGCGCCAGCGGGTCGCTCGCCTGGCCGAGCCGCTCGGCCTCGCCCAGAAGCGTTGCGGCGAGCGCCAGCCCATAGGCGACGGTCTTGCCGGACCCGGTCTGGGCGGAAACGAGGAGGTCGCGGTCCTGCGCGGCGAAGGACATGACGTCCTCCTGCACAGTTGTGAGGTCGGTATAGTCGCGAGCGGCGAGAGCGCGGGCGAGGGGAGGCGATATCGGAAGATCGGTCAAAGAACGGTGCGCCTTGGGCACGAGGGCGGAACGCCGCGGGTGGGTCGCGACGGATGTCGGACCTGATTGGAACTGGCGACGCTTGGGATGCTTGCCGCGGTCCTAGGCCAAAACGCGAGGAAAAGCCAATGCTGTCTGCGCTCAGGTGGATCCATCTGCATCCGGGCGGGTCCACATGGGCGCCCCGCGGCACCGTGTCGGTGTCTTCTGCCATTGCATTTGCGCATGATGGCTGCCTGACGGCAGGGATGGTCACGGCCTGCCGCTTGCTTCTGTTTGTCCCTGCCCCCTTCTCGATTGAACCGAAGACCGACAATGAGCCTCGACCCTCTTGCAGCCCTTGAAGCCCGCATCGCCGACGATCTCGGTCGGATCGCCCACCCGGCAGCACCCTGGTTGAAGCCACGCTCGGGACCCGACGGATCGAAGGCCTTGGACGTCCTGATCGTGGGTGGCGGCCAGTCCGGGGTGGTCACGGCCTTCGGCCTGAAGCGCATGCGCGTCGACAATGTGCTGGTGGTGGACAAGGCGGCCTATGGACAGGAAGGGCCATGGGTCACCTACGCGCGGATGAAAACGCTGCGCAGTCCGAAGGATTTCACGGGACCGGACCTCGACATCCCCAGCCTCACCTATCAGTCGTGGCACGAAGCGAAATATGGTGTCGATCATTGGCGGGCGCTTGACCTGATCACCCGGGAAGACTGGAACGACTACCTCCTGTTCGTCCGCAAGGTCACGGGCGTCAAAGTCGAGAACGCCACGGAGCTGACCGGTCTCTCATTCGATCGCGGGCTCATTCGCGCTGAGCTGTCGGGGCCTGAAGGCACCCGATCGGTCTATGCCCGCAAGGTCGTTCTGGCGACCGGCCAGGATTCGACTGGCCGCTGGTGGATGCCCTCATGTGTCGAAGCCCTGCCCACCGAATTGCGCGCCCATGCCGCCGACCCCATCGATTTCGATCGCCTGAAGGGCAAGGTGGTCGCGGTGCTGGGGGCCGGTGCGTCAGCTTTCGACAATGCCGCAACCGCGCTTGAGGCGGGTGCAGCCGAGGTCCATCTGTTCTGCCGCCGCATCGAGCCGCAGGTCATCCAGCCCTATCGCTGGCTGACCTTTCGCGGCTTCCTCAAGCATTTCAGCGATCTCGACGATGTATGGCGCTGGCGCTTCATGAGCCGGGTCCTGGGGCTGCGTGAAGGATTTCCGCAGGCGACCTATGATCGCTGCGCCCGGCACGCCAATTTCACCGTCCACACCGATGCGCCCTGGCTTGATGCGCGTGTCGATGGCGACCGGGCGGTGGTGACCCTCCCCCAGGGCGAGTTTGCGGCCGATTTCCTCATCGCCGGCACTGGCATCGCAATGGACTTTGGCGCGAAGCCCGAACTTGCATCATTCGCCGACAACATCCTGTCCTGGGCGGATGCTTACCAACCCCCGGAGGCCGAACGCAACGACCGCCTGGGCGGCTTTCCCTATCTCTCCGAGCACTATGCCTTTGTCGAAAAACAGCCCGGGCTGACCCCCTGGATCCGTGATGTGCACCTGTTCTCGATTGCCTCGACCATGAGCTTTGGCGCATCGGGCTCCTCGATCAACGCGATGACCACGGCCGTGCCGCGGCTGATTGATGGCATCACGCGCGGGCTGTTCTGCGACGATGTCGAAAGCCATTGGGCCGATTTCCTGGCCTACGACATACCGCAGGCAACAGTTCAGGCGACCGTGCCGGGCCTTGGGCGCGAGGCTGCCGAATAGATCTCCAGACCTTCAGATGGCGATGGCCGGCAGCCCTGCTATATGGCAGCGGCTGGCGCCCAAATGCGCCCAAGTTGAAAAAGGAGGAAGCGATGTCGATGTTCTCGTCCGGTCTGTCGCGCCGCTCGCTTGTTGGGATGGCGATTGCCGCGACCGCTGTGCCTGCGCGCGCGCAGACCTATCCAGGCCGCCCGGTCCAGGTCCTGGTGCCGTTTGCGGCAGGCGGCGGCGTCGATGTCACCATGAGGATCGTTGCCGAGGCGGCAAGTGACGTGTTCGGCCAACGCTTCGTCATCGAGAACCGCGGCGGTGGCGCGACCGTCATAGCCTCCCAGGCTGTCGCCCGTGCGGCACCGGATGGCTACACGGTCCTGACCGCACCGACCACCATGGTGATCAACGCGGCGTCGCGCCAGAATCTGCCGTTCGACTGGAAGGCAGATTTCGTGCCCGTCTGTCTCATCGCCAAGCTGCCCTTCGTGGTGGTTGCGCGGCCCGACGCACCCTATTCGACGATGAAGCAGCTTGAGGCGGCAGCGCGCTCCGCCGCGGCGCCGCTGACCTTCAGCTCGGGTGGAACCGGGACGGTTGCCCATCTCGCGGGCGAATTGTTCGCCCTGCGAACTGGCACCAAGCTGCAGCACGTGCCCTATCGCGGTGAAGGGCCGGCCCTGTCGGATCTGCTTGGGGGAACACTCAGCGTGTCATTCTCGACGCTGGCCGGTGTTCAGGGGCAGATCCAGTCCGGGGCCGTGAAGGCCCTGGCTGTGACCACGCGCGATCGGACATCTATTCTGCCTGATGTGCCGACGGTCGCCGAGCAGGGCTACGCGGACTATGACGTCTCCGCATGGATGGCGATCGTCGCGCCGAAGTCCACGCCCGTGGAAGCGGTCGATGCCATGCAGAAGGCCTTCAATACGGTCCTGGCTCGTCCAGAGATGCGCGAACGGCTGAAAGCGGTCGGGGCAGACGTGGCCGGCGGTAGCCCTGCCGATCTCGCCCGCTTCATGGAGCGTGAGGCTGGTCAGTGGGCTGAAGTGGTCAAGGCCATCAACCTGCGGACCGACTGAGGCCGATGATCGAGCTCAGTTCGCCAGCGGAAGCTCGATGCGGGCGATGAGTCCATTAGGCTGCGCACTTCGTAGCGTCAGCTGCCCGCCATGGGCGGAAGCAATCGCGCGAGCGATAGTCAGGCCGAGCCCGAAACCCGTCTTGTCGTCGAGCGCGCGGGCGACATCGCCCCGGGCGAATGGTTCGAGCATGGCTTCGCGCTGATCCGGGGGAATGCCGGGGCCATGATCCTCCACCTCAATGGCAACCCCGCCCTCGGTGCGGGTCAACCGCAGCGCGGCCGAGCCGCCATATTTGAGCGCGTTCTCGACGAGGTTCGTCACGGCTCGCTCGATCTCGCTCGGACGAATGCGAATCCTCAGGCTGTCCGGACCCTCATAGGCGATGGTCACACCGATATCGGCATACTGGTCGCGGATCGTCTCAAGGACGCTCGGCAGTTCCGTCGGCATCAGCGGCTCGCCGGTGCGGCCGTCCCGCATGTAAGCGAGGGCGCCGTGGACCATGCGCTCCATCTGGTCGAGGTCGCTGACCATGCCCTGGCGCTGGGTCGGGTCGTCCATATAGTCCGCCCGCATCCTGAGGCGAGTGATCGGCGTGCGCAGGTCGTGGCTCATGGCAGCGACAACACGCGTTCGGTCGCCGACAAGCTTCGAGATGCGCGCCTGCATCTGGTTCATGGCGAGAGCGAGTTGCCGGACCTCCATCGGACCGCGCTCGGCCAGAGGCTGTGCGACATCGTCGATCGAATAGCGTCTCGCCGCCTCCGCCGTAGTTTCCAGGGGCCCGACAACCGTGCGGGCGGCCCAGAGGCTCAGCATGACGATGGAGAGACCGACAAAGGCGAGCGTTTGTATCGCGACACCGCCGAAGGGAGGGCGAAGGGCTGGCGAGGGCAACGACAGGCTATAGGTATCGCCGTCACTGAGCCGTGCAAAGAGCTGGCCGCCATGGCCTGGGCCAATGCCGCCGTGCTCAGGATCGCTCCATGTGTTGACCCCGCCGGGCAGGTTGTGGAGCCGCAGAAAGCGGCGACCGGGGCCGTTGCCAGGAGGCTGCGATTGTCCCTCCACCTTTTGGATGCCGATCCCTGAGGCTGCAGCGTCCAGCCGGGTGACCGTGGTCGCGCGCTCCGCTGGTGGTGTCGCATCGAGAACGGCGATAATCAGTGACGCCTTGGAAAGATAATCGCCAGGGTGGGCAGGCGGGCCATTCCGGGCACTGACCAGAAAGATGGTCGTCGCAACGATATGAAAGATCGTGACTGCAGCCAGAACCAGAAGGGCGATCTGAACAGTGATTCTGCGCGGATTGAGAATTTCCGGCCAAGCCATCAGCTCGCCTCGACATCCGGCGTGAACTGGTAGCCGCTGGACCGCACAGTGACGATGGTGCTCGGTTGATCGGGGCCGATCTTGATCTTGGCTCTGAGGCGGCTCACGAGAATGTCCACGCTGCGCTCGAACGGGCTGAACGCCCGCCCCTGGGTCAGATCGATGATCTGCTCGCGGCTCAGGACGCGCCCGGGACGCTCGCAGAAGACGAGCAGGAGATCGAACTCAGCGCTGGTAATCGCGACGCGCGCACCCGTCGCATCGGTCAGCGTGCGATGAATGACATCGAGCGTCCAGCCGAGGAAACGATAGTGGCGCACTGTCGTCTCACGGGAGGGCACGCCGGCATCCTGGGTTCTTCGCAGCACTGCCTTGATCCGTGCCAGCAACTCGCGCGGATTGAAGGGCTTCGCGAGATAGTCGTCGGCACCAATCTCCAGGCCCACGATCCTGTCCAGTTCTTCGCCTTTGGCCGATACGATAACCAGCGGCACGTTCGATACGGCACGGGCGCGGCGGCACAGGCTGAGGCCATCTTCGCCGGGCAGCATGATATCGAGGACGACGAGGTCGAAGCGATGGTCGGCAAGGAGCCTGTCGAAGTCGCGTCCGTCAGGTGCGCTGGTGACCCGGTAGCCGTTCGTGCGCAGATAGCGGACCAGCAGCTTGCTGAGTTCCTGATCGTCCTCGACGACGAGAATGTGCTGTTGTGCGTTCATCAGGCTATTTGAACCCTCGGCCGCGGACCGCCACAGTTTTTTTGTTTCGTTCTGTTTCCGACGGATGGATGGACACGTCCAGAAACAATGCCAGCTCCTAAGGTGAGGTTTGGTTAATCCGGATCGCGCGTGCTCGTGATGCGCGATCCTGGAGATCGCAGGGGAACTGGAGGGTCTCGTGACCTCAATATCATCAGCCTCGTTTCAGAGGCCGTCACCACGTGAATTGCTGCAAACCAACCTCGCATCGCAGATTCAGTCTGGCGCCATTTCGTCGACGGACGAGAGCGCCCTTTCGTCGGCTCTCGACTCCATCGACAAGTCGCTTTCGTCCGAGCGTGCCTCGGGCTCAGGCGGGACGCCGCCATCACCGACGGAGATGAAGGACAAGGTCGAAAGCCTGATCGATGATCAGGTGTCGTCTGGAGCCCTGACCGAAGATCAGGCCAGCGAGTTGAAGGATCTGTTCCAGTCGACCTTTGCCCAAGGGGCTCAGGGTGGCGGCGGAGCGGGTGGGCCTGGAGGTGCCGGCGGCCCGCCGCCCGGTCCGCCCCCCGGCCCTCCGCCGGATGAATCGTCGGATTCGGCCTCGACCGATTCGACATCATCCTCGTCTTCTTCGTCGAGCGACCTCCAGTCGCTACTCGCCGACTTCCTGAAGCAGATCCAGGACAAGCTGGGTTCCTCGAGTTCGAGCTATAGCGGCAGCGGCTCTTCGTCGTCATCCTCCTCGACGACTGTTGCACTGTTCTACAACCAGACCGCATGATCGCGTCCGGTCGTGCTGGCCGGTCCCGATTCATCACTGAAACGACACTTGGCGGCGTCCGCATGTGCTGTGCGGGCGCCGCCTGCGTTTATGGCGCCTCGTGGTCTGGCTTCACCGGAATGTGAGCACCCGCCGGTAACGCCTTGTCCGGCGAGCCCGTATGGCCTTTCATCACCATACCGAAGGAGATGACTGCGCATGGCGCCTTGGCAGGATCGGTCCGGCAAGTTTTCGACGCTGAAGCTCGTGGCCTTTGTCGGCATTCTGGCCCCTGGAACTTGGCTTGCCATGCAGGCCGGTTTCGGCTGGCTTGGCTCCAAGCCCGTCACGGAGGCGATTCATCAGTCAGGCGACTGGGCGGTTCGGCTGCTGTTGGTGTCGCTGCTTGTTACGCCCCTGCGCTATGTTGCCGATTGGCCGAAGCTCATCCTGGTGCGCCGCATGGTCGGTGTTGCGGCGTTGGCTTACACGGTGCTGCATCTGGCGCTTTATGTCGTCGAGCAGCGCTACGACCTCGGCAAGGTCGTCAGCGAGATCGTCCTGCGGTTCTACCTGACCATCGGGTTTGTTGCTCTGGTGGGGCTTGCCGTCCTTGGCGCCACATCCACCGACGCGATGATCAAGCGCCTGGGGGGCATCACGTGGAACAGGCTCCACATGATGGTCTATGGTCTCACCGTTCTGGCCTTGCTGCACTTCTTCCTGCAGACCAAGATCGACGTCACTGAGCCCGTGCTGATGATCGGCTTCTTCCTGTGGCTGATGGGCTTCCGGGCCCTGAGGCGCTACTCCGTTCCGATCAACCCGTGGTCCCTGACAGGGCTGGCACTGGCGGCCCCTGTCGCAACGGCGCTGCTTGAAGGCCTCTGGTACGCCACGATGACAGGCGTCAGTGCCGTCAGGATCCTGCAGGCCAACCTGAGCATCGAATACGAATTCCGGCCGTCCTGGTGGGTGCTCTTTGCGGCACTCGCTCTGGTCGTAGTCAATATCCTGAGGACCGTGCTGCGCCGGCCGGAACCAAGACGCGGCCGGGGTGCGCGCATGGCATCACCGGCAAACATTCCCATATCAGGCCGAGCAGCGTAATTCTCGCAATCCTGGAGGTCCCCCATGAGCCTTGCCGAAAAGACCTATCCCGTCACCCGGACCGATGCCGAATGGCGCAGCCTCCTGACGCCCGAGCAGTACCAGGTCATGCGCGCGCATGGCACCGAGCGTCCCGGCAGCTGCGCACTCCTTCATGAGAAGCGCCGCGGCACCTTCTCCTGCGTCGGATGCGGGCAGGACCTGTTCGTCTCCCACAAGAAGTTCGAAAGTGGGACGGGCTGGCCAAGCTTCGACACGCCGGTGGCAGGGTCGGTCGAGGAGACCGTCGACCGTTCGTGGGGCATGGTGCGTACCGAGGTCCATTGCGCCAGTTGTGGCTCGCATCTCGGCCACGTCTTCCCGGATGGCCCGCCTCCGACCGGCCTTCGCTATTGCATCAACGGTGTGGCGCTGGCGTTCAAGCCGGAATAGCCGCGCAGCCTTGATCCGAATCATCTGCCCCGCCGATGGTGCGCGAATGCGGCATCGGCGGCAGAAGGATTGGCCGGCATCATGAGCGACGTGACACCCGCAGACGAATCCCAGCGCGCCAAGGCGCTGGTTGATGTCGGCCGCATCATGGCGGCTGGCTCATTGACCATCGGCTCGATCATGCTGACCGTCTTCGGCTTCGTCGAGCGGTCGATCGGCTTCGAACGTCTGGCTTCCGACAAGAGGCTGGCCATTGTGGCGCTGTTGCCCGGCGTTGCGGCCTTCGCCTTCCTCGTCTGCGCCCGGTCCATCGGTTCCATCTACGACACTCTTGTGCCAGCGCGGCCCTATTCCGTCATCCGTCGTGCGGGTTTGCGTGCGATGGATCTCGCCGGCGCCTATGGCCTGTTCGCGGCCATCATTTCAGCCCTCGTGGCGGTCTCGACTGGCCTGGCGGTCGCGCTCTATCTGCCTGATATCGGCCGCGACGCCATGCTTGCCGCGTCAGCGGCTGCCATTGCGTCGTTCTTCATCGCGCTGCTCGGCATGCTGACCCGAGGCACACGGTTCCGGCTGATCTGCGACGCCAGCATGGTGGCTGTGATCGTCGTCGTGATGATGCTCGACTGGGTGAGTTGAGCCGCGTCAGATCACAGCTCCGGTAGCTCCATCGATCAGGTGCATGTGGTTCAGATGGGCGGCCAGTGTCATCGGCGCTCCGTCGCGGGCGCCCGCCTCCGGGCTTGTGCGGCCGCAGAGCTGGGCGCCGTTGAGCGTGAAATAGACCAACGTCTCGTTGCCCATAGGCTCGATCACATCCAGCTGGATATCGAACGGCACCACGTCAGGCTCGGGGCTCTTCGGTGGCTCTGTCAGATGCTCCGGACGGAGGCCGAGCGCCAACCCGCTGGCGCCGACATGGGCCTTGTAGCGATCCGTCCTGCTTGCGGGCACCGGCAGCAGGATATTGTCGGTCAGCCTGAGCGCCAGCCCGCCGCCTGCCTGTTCGAGGCCAACGGGGATGAAATTCATCGCCGGCGATCCGATGAAGCCCGCCACGAAGCGGGTCTTCGGATGGTGATAGAGCTCGTTCGGCGGGCCGATCTGTTCGATCCTGCCATGGTTCATCACCACGACGCGGTCGGCGAGCGTCATCGCCTCCACCTGGTCATGTGTCACATAGACTGTGGTGGTGCGGACCTTCAGGTGCACCTTCTTGATCTCGGTCCGCATCTGCACGCGCAGCTTGGCATCGAGGTTCGACAGCGGCTCGTCGAACAGGAAGACCTTGGGATTGCGCACGATCGCGCGGCCCATGGCCACGCGCTGCCGCTGGCCGCCTGAGAGCGCCTTCGGCTTGCGGGCAAGCAGTTCCGTGATGTCGAGAATACGGGCAGCCTCGTCGACTCGCGCCTTGATCTCCGCCTTCGGGTAATGCTTCAGCCGAAGGCCGAACGACATGTTCTCAGCGACCGTCATGTGCGGATAGAGCGCGTAGTTTTGGAACACCATGGCGATGTCCCGATCCTTCGGCGGGACGTCGTTGACGACATCGCCGTCGATGGAAATCTCGCCGCCTGAAATGTCCTCCAGCCCGGCGATCATGCGCAGCGTCGTGGATTTGCCGCAGCCCGATGGCCCGACCAGCACCACGAATTCATGGTCGGCAATATCGAGATTGATGCCCCGGACAGCCTCGACATCGTCGTAGCGCTTGACGATGTTCCGCAATGTTACGCCTGCCATGTGCCCCTCGCTCAGCCTTTGGTCGCGCCGGCGGTGAGGCCTGCGATGTAGTAGTCCATGAGGAATGCGTAGATGACGAGGGGCGGCAGGGCGCCAAGCAGCGCACCGGTCATGATCTGCCCCCAGTTGAAGACATCGCCCTTGATCAGTGTCGTGATGATGCCGACCGGTAGAACCAGCTGGTCGACCGATGTGGTGAACGCGAGTGGATAGAGGAACTGCGCCCAACTGACCGTGAAGGCGAAGATCGTCGCCGCGATGATGCCGGGTAGCGCCACGGGAACGAAGATCCAGATCAGCGTCTGAAACCAGCTGGCGCCATCGATGATCGCCGCTTCGTCCAGTTCCTTCGGGATGGAGGCGAAATAGCCGATCATGATCCAGGTGCAGAACGGCACCGTGAGCGTCGGATAGACCACCAGCAGCACCCACCAGCGGTTCAGCAGCTGAATGCCCGTATACTCGTGGAAGGTCGCGAACATCTTGAACATCGGGATGAACAGGAGCGTGTCCGGTACCAGGTAGGTGAGGAACACACCCGTGGCGAGCGTCGCCGAGCCCCAGAAGCGCATCCGCGCCAGCGCGAAGGCGGCCGGGATCGAGATCAGCATGGTGATGGTGACAACGAAGGTCGAGACGATCACCGAGTTCTTGAAGAAGGTGAGATATTGCGGCGATGTGATCAGCCCGGAATAGTTGGACAAGGTCGGATTGAAGACCCACCAGGGATTAGTCGCTGCCGAGATCTCCGCGCTGGTTTTCAGCGAGGTGATGAACATGTAGAGCGGCGGCAGCAGCGAGAAGGCCGCGAAGATCACCAGAAAGAAGTAGGACCACCGCAGCGCCCAGGTGCGATCGCGGCTCATGCTGCCATATTGGGTCTTGCGGCGGGGTGCGCCCTTGTCGATTGCGGCTGCGGTCATCAGGCCTCGTTCCCCCGTTTGGTGATGTCGCGCAGGATGAAGATGGCAGCCACCGCCAGGATCGGCACCATGAACAGCGAGACCGATGCGCCGAGCGGAATGTCGGACCCCTCGATGCCGATGCGGAAGGCCCAGGTGGCGAAGAGGTGGGTCTGGTCCAGTGGCCCGCCGGCGGTCAGCACGCGCACAATGTCGAAATTGGCGAAGGTGACAATCAGCGAGAACAGCGCGGTGATCGCGATGATGTTGCGCATCATCGGCAGCGTGATGAACCAGATCCGCTGCCACCAATTGGCGCCGTCGATCTCGGCAGCTTCATAGAGCTGGTCCGGCACCGATTTCAGCGCCGCCAGGTACATGATCATGAAGAACGGCGCGCCGACCCAGACATTGACCAGAATGACCGAGAAGCGGGCCCAGTTGGCATCGCCGGTCCAGGGGATCGGTCCAATATTGAAAGCCGACAGCGTATAGTTGAAGGCGCTGTAAGAGGAATCGAACAGCCAGAGCCAGGCGAGCGTCGACATGGCCGGCGGGATGACCCAGGGGATCAGCAGCATGCCGCGCCATTTGCGCTGGCCCTTGGCGGGAATGTTGTGGACGAAATGGGCGACGATGAAGCCGATCAGGGCCTTGAAGATCACCGCCGTGATCGCGAACAGGCAGGACTGGTAGACAACCTTCCAGAACGTCTCGCGGGTGAACAGGAACTGGATGTTGCCGAACGGCACATAGCCGCAAATGGCCTCCGGCAGCCATGAGCAGTTGCGCATCCAGGCCACGCTCGCCATCGATTTGCGCAGCGTTGCCAAATAGATGGCATAGAATGCCGGGTAGACGACCAGGACCAGGATCAAGATGATCAGCGGCAATGCCATCAGGAAGGCGATGGTCGACTTCCGGTTCATGAACCGACTGAAGGCGCCAGGCCGGCCGCGTGATCGCGCGCGATCGGCGGCCTTGTCGGGAGGGGTCGTCAGCACCGCATCGGCCATGAGTCTGTCTCTGTCATGTGGCGATAAGGAGGCCTCAGGCGCGTCGGGCGCAGGGCCTTGCACGGGGCGGTTTGGCGCGCCCCGTGCGATATCGTCCGGACGGGGCTAGCCGCGCAGGAAGCCCTCGACCTCGCTCTCCACCCAGGACAGTGTCCGCTCCATCGGCTCGCCCTGGAGATGGCGCACGATCATCTTGGTCAGCGTCGCCTGGGAATAGATCTGCTGGGCGATCTTGGGCGGAGCCGGAGAGGCCGCGATCGAGAGGGTCTGGTGGTTGTGCGGGTTCGGATAGTGGTAGAGCGTGCCGACCGGCGGCCCTTCCTCTGCCCAGGTCTTGAGAGTGGTCAGCTTCTCGAAGGCCGGGATATCGTAGCCGCCTGATGCCGCCACGAACTTGGCCACCGCGGCCGGCTGGGACAGCGCCACCAACAGGCTCTTGGCCGCCGGCTTGTTCTGCGAGAACGACCAGATATTCCAGAAATAGGGCAGGAACGGCGCGAATCGACCCTTCGGACCTGCGGGCATGCCGTGGGTCCAGCACTGCTGGGCGATCTGCGGTGCGTCGCGCTTGGCAACGGCCCAGGCGCTCGGCGGGTTCATGATCAAGGCGCCGCGGCCGGACACCAGCCAGCGGTTGTTGGAGCCATCGTCCCACGCCGGCGCGTCGGCCGGATAGAACTTGGCGACCTTGACCAGGTATTCCAGCGCCTGGCGCACGGCGTCGGTCTTGACCGTGAGTTCGCCCTTGGCATTGACCAGCTCGGCACCGAAGGACTGGAAGAAGGCCCCGGCCGTGTCGACCGAGTCGGTTGTCTCCCCAAGCCCCACGCCGAACGGGACACCAGCCTTGTGACAGGCCTCTGCCGCTTTCAGATAGGTCTCCATGTTCCACGAATCGGCCTTGGGCGCGGCGCCTGCCGGGTAGAGGGCCTGGATGTCGATGCCGGCATGCTGCTTCAAAAGGTCGATGCGCGTGCAGGGCCCCTTGATCTGCGAGCCGATCGTGGCGGGCACGCCCAGCCATTTGTCGCCGAGCTTGCCGA
Organism: Phreatobacter aquaticus; assembly: GCF_005160265.1. Classification (NCBI taxonomy): domain Bacteria; kingdom Pseudomonadati; phylum Pseudomonadota; class Alphaproteobacteria; order Hyphomicrobiales; family Phreatobacteraceae; genus Phreatobacter; species Phreatobacter aquaticus. The sequence continues at coordinate 2,256,099 of NZ_CP039865.1, forward strand.
GATATTGCACGGTGCCGTTGACTGCACCGTTCTGGGCAATCAGTTGCGGCATGATGTCGTTGCAGGATTCCACCTGATCCGCATGGGCATGGGGCCACCAGGTCGGCATGGCGAGAATGTCGTGGCCGGATTTGGCCTGCGCTTCGGCAGCGATCGTCAGCAGGTTTTTGTTACCCTGAGACGGGATGTAGTCGATCGTGACCTCGACCCGCTCTTTGGCAGCCCATTCCTGCACCACGGATGTGCAGGCGGCGTTGGCGCCGGGGACCCAATGGTCCCAGAAGCCGATGGACAATTTGCCGGCGGCATTGGCGTCGCGGACGAACGGTGCGGCGAGCGTTGTCGCCATGGCTGTCGAGGCTGCAAGGAACTGACGGCGATCAAATGTCGGTCTGCGCATGGCGTGTCCTCCCGCGGGTTCGACGCGGAAGGCTCCGCGCCAGTGATCGTCCGTCCCTCTTGCTCTTGTGAAGTCTTCACAGGCGAGAGCTCTGTCGGCAGCTCCCGCGGGTGAGACCCGGATCGGACGGACAACAGTAAACGATAAAAATCCCGATCCTCCTAGATACGGATACTCCCGGTAGTCAGCGATGTTATTTCGCAGGTGCAATATTCGCGGTCGTTTGTTTGATACAGATCGTGTTGCGCCGCACTCTTCAGTCGCCATTCCCTATGGGAATGATGTATCGCGAAATGCTGCTTGCGCTCGTTGCCCACCCGCCGCGTCGATCCGCATGATGTCGCAGCGCGGCATCAAATTGCTGCAGGCGCTGCGCACCATGCTGTGCGCGGCCACCGCTTTTCAGGCTGCGCAAAGCGCGATCACGGACATCGACAGATTGCCGAAATTCTGTTCAGACTGCTTCCAAACTAGAAACCGGAAACACCGGTCGCAGACTCGCCGGCTAGGAATCCGCAGCGCATAGGCGTCCGCGACCAAGGCGCCAGTGACAGGATCTCGAGACCGGCGACTCATTGCCTTGGGAGGTACTGCGTGAAGCCGACGGATATCGCCGATCCGGACTATTTCCATAAGGTAGTCGACTGCCAGTGGGCTTGCCCCGCGCACACGCCGGTCCCGGAATATATCCGGCGCATCTCGGCAGGCGACTATACCGGAGCTTACCTGATCAACTGGAAGTCCAATGTCTTCCCGGGGATTCTCGGGCGGACCTGCGATCGCCCGTGCGAACCGGCCTGCCGGCGCGGGCGCGTCGAAGAGGAGCCGGTTGCCATCTGCCGCCTGAAGCGCGTCGCGGCTGACAACAAGAGCGACATTGCGGCCTTCATACCCAAGCCGGAGACACGCAACGGCAAGCGCATCGCCTGCATCGGCGCCGGTCCCGCCTCCTTGACGGTTGCGCGCGATCTCAGCCCCCTCGGCTACGAGGTCGTGGTGTTCGATGGAGACGCCAAGGCCGGTGGCTTCATGCGCTCGCAGATCCCGAAATTCCGCCTGCCGGATAGCGTGATCGACGAGGAGGTCGGCTATGTCATGGCCACCGGCGTCGAGTTCCGCGCCGGCCAGCGCATCGACAGCATGAAGACGATGCTGGCCGACGGCTTCGACGCCATTTTCGTCGGCACGGGGGCACCGCGCGGCCGCGACCTCGACCTGCCGGGTCGCCAGGAGGCTGCGGCCAACATCCATGTCGGCATCGACTGGCTGTCCTCCGTGTCGTTCGGCCACATCACCGAGATCGGCAAACGCGTCATCGTGCTTGGCGGCGGCAACACCGCCATGGATTGCTGCCGGTCGTCGCGCCGCCTTGGCGGCACCGACGTCAAGGTCGTGGTCCGATCCGGCTTCGACGAGATGAAGGCCTCGCCCTGGGAGAAGGAGGATGCCATCCACGAGGGCATCCCGATCCTCAATTTCATGGTGCCGAAGAGCTTCACCCACGACGGTGGCCGCCTCACCGGCATGATGTTCGAGAAAGTCGTGGCCGAGTTCGATGCCAAGGGCCGGCGCAATCTGGTGCCGACCGGCGAGCCGGAAGTCCACATTCCTTGCGACGACGTGCTGATCGCCGTCGGCCAGGAGAATGCTTTCCCCTGGATCGAGGCTGATGCCGGCATCGCCTTCGACCGCTGGAACATGCCGGTCGTCGATCCCAAGACCTTCCAGTCGAGCCTGCCGAAGGTCTTCTTCGGCGGCGATGCCGCCTTCGGTCCGAAGAACATCATCACGGCCGTCGCCCATGGCCATGATGCGGCAATCTCCATCGACGCCTTCTGCCGCGGCGCCGATGTCGCTGACCGGCCACCGCCGATGGTGACGCTGATCAGCCAGAAGATGGGCATCCACGAATGGTCTTACGACAACGATGTGGCGCTTGATCCGCGCTATCGGGTGCCGACGCTCGACAACGCCGTCGCGCTGACCTCCATCCGCACGGAGGTGGAGCTTGGCTTTGATCCCAAGCTCGGCTTTGCCGAGGCGCAGCGCTGCCTGAACTGTGATGTGCAGACAGTGTTCGAGCCGAAGCTCTGCATCGAGTGCGATGCCTGCGTCGATATCTGCCCGATGGACTGCATCACCTTCACCGCCGACGGCGAGGAAGAGGATCTGCGCGGCCGCCTCAATGCGCCCGCGCCCCATCCGGATCAGGCGATCTACATTGCTGATGGGCTCAAGACCGGGCGCATCATGGCCAAGGACGAGGATGTCTGCCTGCATTGCGGCCTGTGTGCCGAACGGTGCCCCACGGGTGCCTGGGACATGCAGAAATCCTTGATAGAGATGACACACGCGGGGCATGCATGCCGATCGAGAGCGTAAATGATTTCGTCGTCCGGTTCGCCAATGTGAATGGCTCCGGCTCCGCGAGCGCCAATCTCCTCTTTGCCCGCTCGATCATCCGGATGGGCGTGCCGATCGCGTCGCGCAACATCTTCCCCTCCAACATCCAGGGCCTTCCGACCTGGTACGAGGTGCGGGTCACGGAGGCGGGTCATCTGGGCGCCCGTGGCGGCACCGACATGATGGTGGCGATGAACCCGCAGACCTGGGACAAGGACATCGCCTCGATCGAGCCGGGCGGCTACCTGTTCTACGATTCGTCGAAGCCCATGCCGCCCTCGAAGTTCCGGCCCGATATCACGGTCATCGGCATGCCGCTGACCGACGTGGTCAACCGGACCTATACGGATCCGCGCCAGCGGCAATTGTTCAAGAACATCATCTATGTCGGCGCGCTGGCAGCGCTTTTCGACATTGAGATCGGGGTGGTCGAGACGCTGATCGGCGAGCAGTTCAAGGGTAAGGACAAGCTGATCGCGCCGAACCTCAAGGCGCTGCATATCGGTTTCGACTATGCGCACGAGCATTTCGCCTGCCCGCTCGGCCTGCGGGTGCGCCGCGCCGACAAGATTGGCGACCGCATCTTCGTGGAGGGCAATGCGGCCGCCGGCCTCGGCGCTGTCTATGGCGGCGCGACCGTTTGCGCCTGGTACCCCATCACGCCGTCAACCTCGCTTGCCGAGGCCTTCGAGCGCTATTGCGGCCAGTTGCGCGTGGATCGCGAGACGGGCGAGAAGCGCTTCGCCATTGTCCAGGCCGAGGACGAACTGGCCTCCATCGGCATGGTCATTGGCGCCGGCTGGAACGGCGCGCGCGCCTTCACCGCGACGTCGGGCCCCGGCATCTCGCTGATGCAGGAATTCCTCGGCCTCGCCTATTTCGCCGAAATCCCCTCCGTCCTGTTCGATGTGCAGCGTGGCGGTCCCTCGACCGGCATGCCGACCCGCACGCAGCAATCCGACATCCTGCTCTGTGCCTACGCCTCCCACGGCGACACCAAGCATGTGCTGCTGTTTCCCCGCGATCCGAACGAGGCCTTCCAGTTCGGCGCCGAGGCCTTTGACCTCGCCGATCGGCTGCAGACGCCGATCTTCGTCATGCTCGATCTCGACATCGGCATGAACCAGCACCTCTGTCCGCCCTTCGCCTGGGATGACAACCGCAAGCTCGACCGCGGCAAGGTCATGACAGCTGAGGAACTGGAGGCCGGCAAGGATTTCGGCCGCTACCTCGATGTCGATGGCGACGGCATCCCGTTCCGCACCTATCCGGGAACCCACCCGACCAAGGGCGCCTATTTCACCCGCGGCACGACCCGCGACCGCTATGCCCGCTATACCGAGGAAGGCGGGCCCTATGTCGACAACATGGAGCGGCTCCTGAAGAAGTTCGAGACCGCCAAGAAGCTGGTGCCCGCTCCCATTCTCCAGAAGGCCGCCAAACCGACGCGGCTCGGTGTCATCCATTTTGGCTCCACCGGGCCGTCGATGGATGAGGCCTTCGGCTTGCTGGCCGCAGCCGGCGTCCACGTCGATTGCCTGCGTGTCCGCGGCTTCCCGTTCAGCCACGAGGTCTCTGACTTCATCGCGGCCCACGAGCAGGTCTTCGTCGTGGAGCAGAACCGGGACGCTCAGTTCCGGACGCTTCTGATGGTCGAATGCGGCATCGACCCCGCCAATCTGGTGTCGATCCTCCACTATGACGGCACGCCGATCACCGCGCGGTTCATCACCAAGGCCATCACCGACAAGGCCAAGGGCCTGCGTCCCACCCAGCAGAGCGAGGTGCTCTCGTGACCTATCTCGCCAAGCCGAAGTTCAAACACCCCTCGATCGAGACGAATGACCTCGGTCTGTCTCACCGCGACTACGAAGGTGCGATCTCGACGCTCTGCGCCGGCTGCGGCCATGACTCGATCTCGTCTGCCATCATGCGGGCCTGTTTCGAGTTGAGCCTGCCGCCTCATCGGATCGCCAAGCTCTCGGGGATCGGCTGCTCGTCCAAGACACCGACCTATTTCCTCGGGCAGAGCCACGGCTTCAATTCCGTCCATGGCCGCATGCCCTCGGTTCTCACCGGGGCCAATCTTGCCAACCGCGATCTGGTCTATCTCGGCGTCTCCGGCGACGGAGATTCGGCGTCCATCGGCTTCGGCCAGTTCGCCCATTCGATCCGGCGAGCGGTCAACATGGTCTATATCGTCGAGAACAACGGGGTTTATGGCCTCACCAAGGGCCAGTTCTCGGCCACTGCCGACACCGGCTCGAAGAGCAAGAAGGGCGTCACCAACCTGGATTCGCCGATCGATCTCGCTGCCATGGCCCTGCAATTGGGGGCGACCTTCGTGGCGCGCTCGTTCTCCGGCGACAAGGATCAACTGGTTCCCCTGATCAAGGCCGCACTGGAGCACGAGGGCGCCGCCTTCATCGATGTGATCTCGCCCTGCATCGCCTTCAACAACCATGAAGGCTCCACCAAGAGCTTCGATTATGTCCGCGCCCACAACGACGCGCTGAACACGCTCGACTTCATCACGACCAAGGCTCCCATTGCCGTCGAATATCCAGAGGGCGAGACGCAGGACGTCCGTTTGCACGACGGCTCAACCATCCGCCTGCGCAAGCTCGCCTCGCACTACGACATAGCCGACCGGCATGCCGCCATGGCCTATCTACATCAGGCCGATACAAGCGGCGAGGTTGCAACCGGCCTGATCTACATGGATGAGGATGCGGCCGACATGCATTCAAGGCTCAAGACCGCGAAACGGCCGCTCAATGCCATGCCGGACGAGGCTCTCGTTCCCGGCGCGGTGGCCCTGGCGAAGATCAACGCGAGCCTGCGCTGACATGGATGTCGCCCGCGTTCTAGGCGCCTTCAGCGAGGCGGTCGCTCGCCACGATGGAAGGGGCCTCGCGGCGGTTTTCACGCCGGACGGCGTCTATCACGACACCTTCTATGGCGCGTTCAAGGGGCGGGACCAGATCGCCAGCCTGGTCGACGACTGGTTCTTCCGCACGGCGGAGGATTTTCGCTGGGACATGCATGACCCTGTCACTGACGGGCGCATCCTCTACGCGCGATACACGTTCAGTTATCGCTCTATCCTGCCTGAGGCCGAGGGCGGGCGCGCCATGTTCGAGGGCGTGGCCATCATGAGGCTCGAGGGCGACCTGATCGCGGACTATCGCGAAGTCGCCAATACCGGTCCCGCCTTCGTCGACCTGAAATTCGCCCCCGAACGGATCGCCAAGCTCCTGAAGCGGCAGGGCGACGAGTTGAAGGCGCGCGCCGAAATGGCCCACCACCTCGCCTGACCGCAGGACAGCCATCCGCGCCCTGCGGGGTTCCCCACGCCCGAATCGTCCGCCACACTCATGGCCATCGACGTTTGCGTTGCGAGCGGCCGCATCAAGACGGCTACGGGGTGGGGACTGTCATGTGGGATTTCATCTATCGGTCGCTGGTCATGGGCATCGGCGCAACCGCACTCATCGATATCTGGTCAATCGTGCTCCAGCGGGTGGCGGGCATTCCGCCGGCCAATTGGGCGATGGTCGGGCGCTGGGTCGGCCATCTCGCGCGTGGCACCTTCGCCCATGAGGATATTGGCAAGGCCGAGCCGGTTGCCAACGAACTGGCGATCGGCTGGGTCTTCCACTACGCGGTCGGCGTCGCCTTCGGGGCGGCAACCTTGATCCTGGGTGGTGCTGGCTGGGCGGCCGCTCCGACCATTCTTCCGCCGATGATCATCGGCTGGGTCACCGTGGGTGCGGGCTGGTTCATCCTGTCGCCCGGGTTGGGCGGCGGTCTCGCCGCATCGAAGCGTCCGAACCCCAACAAAATTCGCATCCTCAACGTCGTCGCGCACACGATCTTCGGATTCGGGATGTATCTCTGCGCGCTGGCCATCCGATAAAGTGGCAGCCTTTGTCTAGTCTTCTGTGACGATATCTTTACACAATGTTCTCAAAGGCATATCGAGAAATGTGACATTGATTCGACGCCTGTCTGCGAGGCTCTGATGCTCGGTTGGTTTCAGGCAATCCTGCCCAAGGAAGAGAAGTTCTACGACTTCTTCGAGGCGCACGCGGCAACGCTGGTTGCGGGCGCAACCGCGCTGCACAGCCTTCTAGCAGGCGAGGGGGACCTTGAGAGCCGAAGCGCCGAGATCTTCGCAGAGGAACACAAGGCTGATCTGATCACTGCCGAGGTCATGCTGGCGGTCAGGCGCACTTTCATCACGCCGTTCGACCGTTCCGACATCAAGGAACTGATCGCCTCGATGGATGATGCGATCGACCAGATGAAGAAGACCGTGAAGGCCATCCGTCTTTACGAGGTGCAGAGTTTCGAGCCCGCCATGGCCGAGCTTGGCGTCACGATCGTCGAGGCAGCGACCAAGCTGGCGGAACTCGTGCCGTTGTTGCGCGCCATGAGCCGGAATTCGGCCCATGTCAATGCGCTGGCGGAGGAAATCTCCAACATCGAGGAGCGATCTGACGAAGTGCACATCAAGGGCCTGAAGGAGCTGTTCCAGAGGCACCGCAGCGGCGACGTCATGGCTTTCATTGTCGGCGCTGAAATCTTCGACCACCTCGAAAAGGTCGTCGATCGTTTCGAGGACGTTGCCAACCGCGTGAGCGGCATTGTCATCGAACATCTCTAAGGGAGGCGGGGGCCCGTGACATTGGCAAGCGCCGCGCCGTTTCTACTGGCACTCATTGCCATCGCGCTACTGTTCGATTTCCTGAACGGTCTACACGACGCTGCCAATTCGATTGCCACCATCGTGTCGACGCGCGTCCTGTCGCCGTCCTATGCGGTGGCGTGGGCGGCCTTCTTCAACTTCATCGCCTTCCTGTTCTTCGGACTCCATGTCGCAGAAACCGTCGGCAAGGGGATCGTTGCGGCGGCGATCATCGACGATCGCGTCATTTTCGGCGCCCTGGTCGGGGCCATTGCCTGGAATGTCGTCACCTGGATCGCCGGCATTCCGTCATCGTCGTCTCATGCACTGATCGGCGGGCTCGTCGGCGCCGGGTTGAGCAAGGCCGGGCTCAGTGCTGTGGTCTGGGCCGGCCTGGCCAAGACGGCGGGCGCCATCGTGATGTCGCCAGCCATTGGCTTCCTGCTGGCATTGCTGCTCGTCTTCCTGGTGTCCTGGATTTGCCTGCGGATGACTCCCCTCAGGGTGGATGGCGCTTTCCGCAGCCTGCAATTCGTCTCCGCCTCGCTCTATTCGCTGGGCCACGGCGGCAATGACGCGCAGAAGACGATGGGCATCATCGCCGTCCTCTTGTTCTCGCATGGAATGCTCGGCGATACGTTCCATGTGCCCTTCTGGGTCGTGATCACATGCCAGTCGGCCATGGCGCTCGGAACGCTCTTTGGCGGCTGGCGGATCGTCCACACGATGGGCTCCAAGATCACCAGGTTGACACCGCAGCAGGGGTTTTGTGCCGAGACAGGCGGCGCCATCACCCTGTTCCTGGCGACCTATCTTGGCGTTCCCGTCTCCACCACCCACACGATCACTGGCGCGATCATCGGCGTTGGCGCGGCGCGTCGCGTCTCCGCAGTGCGCTGGGGCGTGGCGCGCGGAATTGTGGCGGCGTGGGTCATCACAATGCCGATGTCTGCCCTTATGGCTGCGGCAGCCTATTTCATCTCGGGATTGTTTTGATCATGCGTTCTGCGCCTGTCCCCCTGGCGGACGGCTCGTTCCCGAGCCTTCCCACGCCCCGGCTGCAATATGGCACGCTGGCGTTCCGGCGCGCGCCAGTGCTGGAAATCCTGCTGGTGACCTCGCGTGACACGCGGCGCTGGGTCATTCCGAAAGGCTGGCCGATCAAGGGCAAGAAGCCCCATGCGAGTGCGGTGCGCGAGGCTCTGGAAGAGGCAGGCGTTTCCGGCAAGCCGACCAAGACGCCGATTGGAACCTATAATTACATCAAGCGAATGGGCGACGGCTCCGCCCAACCCTGCATCGTCGAGGTCTATCCCCTTCTGGTGAAGCACCAGCGCGACCGTTGGCGCGAGAAGGACCAGCGCGAACTCCGCTGGTTCACGGCCACCGATGCAGCCGCTGCCGTGGCCGAGCCTGATCTCGCCGCTCTCATTCTGGCTTTCTCCGGCAGCCCGCAAGCTCCGCAGGAGTGATGCAGACTCTGACCGGCATGCGGCGGATTGTGAAGCCGATGCGCTCCCGGTGATTCCTGGGCTAAGAAGCGGATGCACGAGCCGGAGGCTTCGCCATGACCAAAGCAAGGGTTGTCCTGATCACGGGCGCGTCGTCCGGCATCGGCCGCGCGACTGCTACACTCCTCGCGGAGACAGGCCACGTCGTCTATGGCACAAGCCGAAACCCCGACCGGCACGCCAGTGCCTGGCGGATGATTGCGCTGGACGTCTGCGACGATGCCTCGGTTGCGGGCGCGGTCGCCTTGGTGCTCGCCGAGCAGGGCCGGATTGACGCGGTCGTCAACAATGCCGGCCTCGTTCTGTCCGGTGCGATCGAGGACACGTCGCTGGACGAGGCTCGTCGTGAATTCGAGACCAACGTCCTCGGCATTGTCCGCGTCGCCAAGGCGGTATTGCCCACTATGCGGGCACGCAGGTCCGGCGTGATCGTCAATGTTGGCTCGCTCGCAGGCCGGGTCGGCATGCCGTTCCAGGGGCTCTACAGTGCCAGCAAGTTCGCGGTCGAGGGGCTGACTGAGGCGCTGCGCCAGGAGGTGGCAGGCTTCGGTGTCACCGTGGCGCTGGTCGCGCCGGGCGATACAGCAACGGGCGTCGTCGCCAATCGGGTCCGGGTGGCGGATGCATCCCTTCCAACCTCTGCCTATCGCGCCGATTTCGAACGCGTGGTCGCAAGCTTCGAGCGGGACGAACAAGCTGGCTCGGCTCCCGAACAGGTGGCGCGTGTCATTGCAGCAATCGTCGAGGGACGCTCAACAGCGCCCCGTCATGTCATCGGACCTGTCGGCCAGCGTATCCTCGTCGGCATCCGCCCCTTCGTACCGACGCGTATTTTCCAATGGGGAATGGCGCGCTATTTCGGTCTCGGCACCTGACGCCCTGATCCTTGGCCGCCCGGCCGCATTTTGGCCGGCAGCTTGCTTGCATCGAGACGGACCACTATAGCGTCACTGCAGTGACATATGCCGAATGGCCAGTTATTTTTTCTAAGGCTTGTCCTCGCCCATGAACTTCCAGCAGATTCCGCAAGACGGCATACGCGCCGCTTCGACACCGCCCCCCCAGTTGTCCGGTATCCTGCGCCGCATCGCGACCCTCGGCGACATGCTTGACCGAGCAGTCGGTGAGCAGGACCATCCGCTGCGGATCCAGATCGATGAGATTCATGGACCGGTCCATGCGACGATCAGCGGCCGTAAGACCACGCTGTTTGGCACCAACAGCTATCTCGGGCTGAATTTCGACCCGCGCTGCATTGCCGCCGCCCATGAGGCACTCGACAAATGGGGCACGGGCTCGACCGCCTCTCGCGTCGCCAGCGGCAACCAGCAGGGTCATGTGGCCCTCGAGAAAACAATCGCGGATTTCTATGGCCGTCCGGACGCCATCGTCTATTCGACCGGCTTCATGGCCAATCTCGGCTCCATCGGCGGCCTCGCCAGCGATGGCGACCTGATCCTCTATGATGCCTATTGCCATGCCAGCATCATCGACGCCTGCCGCGCCAGCGGTGCCACGTTCAAGCCGTTCAAGCACAACGACACGGCCGATCTGGAACGGGCTTTGACCGAAGCGACCGTCCCGGCTTCGCGCATTCTCGTGGTTCTCGAAGGGCTCTATTCGGTCTGGGGCGATATCGGCGACGTCATCGGGCTCGCGACGGTCGCCAAGAACCATGGCGCGCTGGTTCTCGTCGATGAAGCCCACGGCATGGGCATGTATGGCGCCAATGGCCGCGGTGTCACCGAGGTTCAGGGCGCCGAGCACCTGGTCGATGCCATCGTCGGCACGTTCTCCAAGAGCGTCGGCGTGATCGGCGGCTTCTGCGTCACCTTCCACCCCGCCTTGCGCTCGCTGCGCTATCTGTCGCGAGCCTATCTCTACACCGCCTCGCTGCCGCCAGCGGTCGTCGCCTCCGCGCGCACGGCGATCGAGATCATCGGGTCAGAGCCTGACCTGCGCGCCGATCTCTGGCGCAAGGCCGAGCGGTTCTGCACAAGCGTCGAGGCCATGGGCTATGTCCTGCGCGCCACGCCGGGCCCTGTCGGAGCCATCCGGATGCGCGGCCTGATCCAGGGGCTGGAGTTCTGGCGGGATCTGCTGGCAAGCGGCATCTACGTCAACCTGCTGATCCCGCCGGCGACGCCGAACGGCGAAGTGCTGTTGCGGTTCTCGGTGTCAGCCGCCCACACGGACGCGGATATCGATCAGTTCCTGGCCATTCTGCGCGAATTTGCCCCGCGCGCCATTTCGGCCTGATCTCCGTCACATCGCGACGGCGGCTTCCGCCATCGCGATCACCTTCGCATCGGAGTTCCGCAGGATCAGCCGGAGCGTCAAGGAGCGTCCGCTCTCGAGGTCGCTGACCTGCACCACGCGCGCGCTGACGGCGAGGCTGTCGCCTGCGAGCAGCGGTGCTGCGAACCTGCACGACAGTTTGCCGATCTGTCCTTCGGGAAACCACTTGGCGAGCGCCTGATCGGCATAGGCCATCATCAGCATGCCCTGGACGACAGTGCCCGGCAGCCCGATGGCCCGCGCGGCTTCGGCATCGACATGGATCGGATTGTCGTCTCCGGATGCAAGCGCATAGGCGGCGATGTCGCTCTGCGTGATCGGCCCATACCGCTGCTCGGGCAGGGCAGTCCCGACGGGGAAGCGGTCGTCGCTCATGCCATCAACCGTAGCAGCGAGTGCAGGATCGCCACGGGCTCGCCCGATTGGTCCTCAACCGTTGCGTCGATGGTGACATGGATGTCGTCCGTGCGCCGGCCTTCGACCTGGATCGTCAAGGGAAGCCCGATGGGCAGCGACTTGATCGAGGTGATGGTTTGCAACTCATGGACGGGCAATGCGCTCGGCCGATCCGAGGCAAGGCCTGCGATCAAAGCGATGATCCGGGGATCTGTCAGCCAGCGGATCGGAAAGGTCGTCGGCAGCCGCGCGTCCTCGCCGGATTGCCCGACCGCCATGGCGAAGGCCTGGACCTGATCCGCCTGCGCGATCACCTCGATGGCGAGGTGAGCCACGCCGCCGACCTGGCTCACTGGGCGCTTCCAAACACCAGTGCGGCGTTGATGCCGCCGAAGGCGAAGGAATTGTTCAGAACGTGCCGGATCTTGCCGGGCCTTCCGACATTGGGCACGCAATCGATCGGGCAGTTCGGATCGGCCTCAAGAAAATTGATCGTCGGCGGCACGAAGCTCTCTTCCATCGCGCGGATCGAGATCACCGCTTCCATCGCGCCGGCCGCACCCAGGGTGTGGCCGTGGATCGGCTTGGTCGAACTGACCGGCACTTGGCCAAGCCTGTTCCCGAAGATCCGCCCGAGGGCCTCGCTCTCGGTCGTATCGTTCAGCACAGTCGCCGTGCCATGTGCGTTGACATAATCGATGTCGTTTGAATCGATCCCTGCATCATCGATCGCCGCCACCATGGCATTGGTGGCGCCATCGACGTCAGGACGCAGCATGTCCCGCGCATCGCTGGTGGTGCCATAGCCGAGAATGCGCGCCCGGATGCGGGCCCCGCGTGCGACCGCAAGCTCCTCCGCCTCGATGACCAGCATGGCTGCGCCTTCGCCGAGCAGCAGACCGTTGCGCCCCTTGGAGAAGGGGCGGCACAGGGTCGGCGACAGCACGCGCATCACTTCCCAGCCCTTCATGCCGCCGGGCGTGACGATGGCTTCCGTGCCGCCCACGATGACGCGGTCGGTCATGCCGGCCCGCACCATCTGGGTGGCGATGCCGAGGGCCTGCGATGACGACGCACAGGCGCTCGAAATCACGAAGCTGGTGCCGGTGCACCCATAGGTCATGCCGATATTGGAGGCGGATGCGCTGGTCATCGCCCGAGGGACGGTCAGCGGATCCGGGCGTTTGCCTTCGAGCAGCATGGTGCGGCTCGATTCCTCGATCGTCTGCAGGCTGCCGATCCCTGTCCCGACGATGACCGAGGTCCGCGGCCCAAAGGGACCTGCTTCGGCAAGGCCGGCATCTGTGACTGCCTCTTTGGCGGCGATCATCGCCATCATGGTGACGCGATCGAGAAAGGCCGTCTTCTGGTTCGGAAAGAACCGCGCCAGGTCAAAATCATGGAGTTGAGCGGCAACCTTGATGAGATTGCCGTACTCGTAGTCCAGCATGACAGTCCGTGCACCGGAAACGCCTTCAGCCGCGGCATTCCAGAGCAAATCGACGCCAATTCCGGCCGTGCTGATCGCACCAAGGCCGGTGACGACAACGGAACGCTGTGTCACGTCAGGTCTTCTTTCCGGCCAGAATCTGTTCCTTGAGGACCGCGATCAAGCCGCCGACATCCTTCACCTGCGCCAGACTTTCGTCCATCGGGATATAGACCGAGAATTTCTCCTCGATGGCCGCGAGGATCATCATGTAGTCGACGCTGGCGATATTGAGCGATTCCAGAGTCGTTTCAGGCCCGACACCCGCGAGATCGACCATGCCTTCCTGGGCGATCACGGTGATCAGGTCCTGCGTCAACTGGTCATCCCCGAAGGGCGATGCTGTCCCGCTCATTCTTCGGCCTTTTTTTGGCGTTTTCGTTACGTTGCCATAGGTTAGGTCCTCCGTACGGAGAAGCCAAGGGCTTACCCTTCGAAGGTCATGACGCCTTCCTAAACGGTTATGGCGCCTCTATCTAGGGGCTTCCCGCAATGCGGCGAACGAGCTGGGCCGCCGCACCGCCATCCTGGCCCGTCGAATGAGCGAAGTCCGCATGCTGACCCGTCGTGAAATCCCATTGCTGTCCGCCCTGTTCGCCCTCGGTGGCAGCGTTGGCGCCGTTGCGCAGGATGATCGCCTGCCCGCCATCGCCGTGCGTGGATCGGAGGTGACGGTCAGCCGCCAGCTGATCATTGCCCGGCCGGATCTTCCCGTGCCCGCCGATCCCGGAATGCTCTTTTATGTCCAGCATTCGATCAACAAGAACCAGATCGTCTACGCGGCGCGCCAGAACGCGGCTGGCAAGCTCGATCGGGACGAACCAGTCGAGGCGTTCTGGCGTCGTTTTGATGAGGATGGCCGGCGGCGCGCTCTGACCTTCTTCGAGCGTGTCTTTGCCTTCGGGGTCCGTGTCTCGCCGCTGCCGGATGAGCGCTTTCAGGCGCGGATCGCAGGATATCGCGACCGGGGCATCGTGGTTGACCTCGACGGCGCAGGGAAGCCGCGCGGGTTGCTGACGGTTGGTCAGCGCACGGTTCGTCTCGTTTATGCCTATGCCGTTGCCGATGACAGCGGCTTCATCCCCAAGGTCCACCATGTCGATTTCCATGGCTTCGATATCGCTTCGGGCGAGGCTATCCGCGAGCGTATCCGTCTCGACATGTGAGACCGGCTATGCGGCGGCGGGCTACGACCAGCCGAAATCATGCCAGATTGACGTCGGGAATGGGTTGGGCAGGCGGTTGCGCTCGATCAACCGACGCTTGAGCGAGGGGCCTGGCCCTTCGCCTTTCCACGAGCCCAGGAAGTGATGGCGGCACATCACGCGGGCGCGGGTCGGGGCGAAATCGGCGAAGACGTCCGGTGGCACCCAGCATATCTGCTTGAGAACCCGCACGTCCTTTGGGCGCTCGGCGTAGAATATGCGCGTGAGGGCTTTTGGCCCGGTCGCATCCTCGATGTCGCCGATCCTCGCAACCGACCTTGTCCTCAGGTGGTCGACAACCCGGTCGACCACGCTGCGCAAGAACGGGTGACCGGGCGGGGCCGCGAAGATGCAATTGGCGATCTGGAACGGCTGGTCATAGCCGAGTTCCTGTTGGCGGGTTCGGGTGACATGGGCTTCGACACCGAAGATGGCGCTGTCCGAGCCGTAGAATTGCGACAGCGGAGCCAGACACTCCATGTCCATGTCAGCGTAGAAGCCGCCGACCTTGAGCACGGCCAGGAGGCGGAAAAGGTCGGCTTTCAGAACTGGAAAGGCCAGTTCATCGAAAATCTGGAGATAGTCCGGAAATGCGTCCCGGACGAAGTCACGCATCCGGTCGTCATCGTAGAAGCGCAACTCCATCGTGGGGTTCAGCGCGAGAAAGCTCGCCTGCATCGCCCGCAGATCGGCTGGCAGTTCGGTCGATTTCCAGGTCTGGTGCAGGATCGGCGGTATCACGGTGCGGCCTTCATGATGCAGCCGGCTGCAGGGAGCCTGGCCGTCGGTCGTTGGGCGGGATCGCGGGTGTGAGGCGGACCAACAACAGCAGGGTCGCGGCAATGGTCGCGACCGGGATCAGCCAGCCGGCGAGAATCGGAGCCACATAGCCATATTCGCCGAGCCACACGATCAAATGAGTGGCGACATGGACAAAATACCCGGTTAGTCCGATCCCGATCACGGATTTGAGCGTCGTGCGAAAGGCTATCAGCGTCATGGCGAGCGCCGAGGCGAGCCCCATCATGCCGAATGGCAGCAGGGCCTGGGCCATGCGGACCTGCTTCCAGGTGGCATAGGCGGCGTCGTTTGGAACGCCGTCGCCGAGCGCCGCGAGAGCAAGCAGTGTCTGTTGGGGCAGGAAGCGTGCTTCAATGGCGAAATTGGCCAGCCAGAGGGGATCAAGCGGCAAAGGCAGCACCTCCTCGGTGAACCATTTGGCCTCGCCGATATTCGTCTGTTCGTCGCTTGGCAGGGGCGCGATCCAGCGGCTGCCGTCGATGAAGGTCCATTGACCGGCAACGGATGAGGGAACGGCCGAGCGCGCCTGGATTCGGCTGGTCATGCGGCCGGACGTTGAAATCTCATAGATATCGACATCAATCAGCCGGCTGTTGCGATAGTCGATCCGCGCTCGGATCAGGTGATTGTCCAGGGTGATCCAAGTGGCGTGCGCTTGCAGGCGCCGGTCGAAACGTCCCCCATATGAGCCGATGCCATTCTCGATCTGGTAGGCAACCGCCGCCGGTCTGAGCCACATCAGGGCCGCGGTCTGAGCGATCCCGCATATCAGACCGAGGATCAGAAGCGGCATGAGAGTCTGGAGTGGAGTCCGTCCGCCGTTCCAGACGACCAGCCGCTCGCGCGTCTGCGTGAGGGTCACCTCTGACCAGAAGATGCCGAGGAACGTGCCCAGCGGCAGCAAGGTGCCGATCAGATCCGCGATCCGGAGCATGATGTACCAGGCAACGTGAAGGGCTCTGCCAAGCGCGCTCTGGTCCGGCGCCTGGGCCAGAATGCGCTCGATGAGCGTTGCGAGGTCGAGCGTCAACGCGATGACCAGCAGCGCAGCGACGACCGTCGCCGCATGGCGCGCATGGGAGATCGCCTGTATGCGGGTGTAGGTCCCGAAATAGACGGTCAGGAACCGTCGTTCCTCGCCCGGTGACGGTCGAAAGGAAGGTTTGCCCATCACGATCGGCCAAGACCTGGGCGAGCAATCGCCGAACTGCGGGATGCTGCGATGCCTGACAGCGCCAATGTCAGCGTCGCGGCGAAGATCACAAGCAGAACGAGTGTCGGGACGAGGCCCGTACCCGCAAGCGTTCCAAGTGCCGCTGTGCCGATGATCTCGGTCGCCATCAAACCGGCGCATGCCAAAGGCAGGATGAAGGCCTGGTTCGCCCGAGTGGTCCAGGATAGCGCGATCAGGGCAATCAGCGGGGCAAGCAGACAGAGCAGGCTCCGCCCCAAGCGCTTGCCAAGAGCCAACAGGTGGGCGCGGTCTGTACCGGCCGACCAGAACAGTTCGATTGTGGTGAGTTCAGCAACATCACGGCCGCGTGGGTCCAGCGCGATGACATCGTTGATGACCATGCTCTGCGAGGTCGATTGCCCGCGCAGCGACGAGACTGGCGCACTCATTGGCCGGACCGGGCGGCCCGCCGGCACCAGGCTGGCCGGCGGCACGACGAAATCATCCACCGAGAAGTCGAAGAGCAGCAATGAGACGCGCCCGGCGCGATCGGGATCCGTCAGGCGGGCGCCATTGGCGACCACGATCCGTTCCTGGCCCGCCTGCGGCTCCTGCCGCACGAACAGGCGTGGATTTTCAGGCTCGTCGCTGCGTGGCGACGCCCACACGGTCCCCACCCGAGTGTCGATCAGGCGCGTTTTGGTGATCGTGCCCCCGGCCAGCGCACTGTATTGCGCGACGAACATCACTTCCCGAAATGCGAAACGCGACAGCGGCTCGACAAGACCGGACACCAGAAGCGCGATGACTTGTGCCCCGAGGCCGATTTTCAGAATCAGCCGGACCAGTCCATAGGGCGGTATCCCTGCGCTGGATAGGACAAGGAATTCGCGGTCCTCCCGCATGCCGAGCGCGACCCGGTAGACGGCGATGAGGAGCGCCGCCGGCAGCGCCAATTCGAACACTTCCGGCATCAACGCCGCCATCAGGAACAGTGACTTGCCAAACGAGGCGCTCACCGCGAGAAGTTCAACCAGCAGGCCGGACAGCAGCTTCTCGGCGACGAAGACCGACTCGATCAGCAACAGGACAAGCCCGACCTGCCAGACGACATCACGAATCACCTGCCGCGTCTGCTGACGCGGGAAGCGCCTCTTTCCCGATGTGATCTCGCGCAGGAAATGGATCAAGGATGAGAGGCCTGGTTCCAGTTGGACGAGCCGCGCATTCGCGGCTTGCCTGTTTCGTGGGATCCGGACGACATGCCGGCTACAGACGGTGTATATGGTCCGCGCCAACGCCGACCAAGGGACCGGGCAGTGCGGATAACAGAAGTTGCATCACGGGCCGATCTTAAGCGCTTCGTCCGTCTGCCGCGAGAGATCTATTCAGGCCTCGCCGGCTACGAGCCTCCGCTCGACATCGAGCGTCTGCAACTGTTCGACCCCAAACGTGCGCCATTCTTCAAGCACGGTGAAGGCTGCTATTGGATCGCCACCGACGACGCCGGTCGTCCGCTGGGGCGCATATCGGCCCAGTTTGATCGGGATACGCCGGCCGAACGCGCCCATATCGGCCATTTTGGCTGTCTGGCCGCCGTCAATGACGCTGGCGTCGTCCACGCCCTGTTGGCCACCGCGCGGGCCTGGCATGCTGAGCGCGGGCGCCCGCTGCTTGAGGGGCCCTATTCGCTCAATATCAACGAGGAGGCAGGCCTCCAGATCGATGGGCAGGCGCTTGGCGACATGATCCTCATGCCGTGGAGCCCTGACTATCTGCCGGCCCATGTTGAGGCGGCAGGTCTGGTGGGGATGAAGGACCTGCTTGCCTATCTGGTGCCGCCCCATAAAGGCCGGGACTGGCGCGGTCTCCGGCTCCCCAAGGATGGGGCGATGGGCCGAATCCGGATGCGCACGCTGAATGTCCTGGCCCTGGAGCGCGAAGCGCACTTGATGGCGGACATGTTCAACGATTCCTGGCGCGACAATTGGGGCTTCGCGCCGCTGGCCGGCGAGGAACTTGCAGTGCTGCTCAAGACGGCGAGACCTCTGCTGCGGCCGCGCCATGCCGTCTTCTTCGAGATTGATGGCCGGGCCATCGCCTTTGCCTTCTGCATGCCGAATGCCCTGGAGCTGTTTCGGGGCTTCGGGGGGCGGCTGATGCCGTTCAACTGGGCAAGGCTCCTCTGGCGCGTGATGACCCACCGTTTCACCAGCTACCGCACCATGCTGTTGGGTGTGCGAGCGGAGCTCCGCGGCACTTCGATGGGCGCCCGGCTGCCGGCGGCGGCGATGGCCCAGTTGTTTGCGGCCAATCCTTCCGATGTCGAGGTGGAATCTAGCTGGATCCTGGAGGACAATCTGCGCATGCGGCGGCTTCTTGAGCGGGTCGGCTACACGGTATCCAAGCGCTACCGCATCTATGGCGACCCGGCTGCGGCACAGGTCCCCCATTGACCGGGCCTGCCCCCATGACCGGACGGGTGCCTTTGGATTGGCGCTTTCTGCGCGCGAACCCCGCACATGCCATAGCCCTATCGGGCGGCCTCGGGCTTGTCCCGGTCGCCCCGGGCACGTTCGGCGCGCTCGCTGGGCTCGCGATCGGCTGGGGCCTGCAGGCCGTGCCGCTCGCCGCGGCTATCATCCTGCTGATGCTGTTGGGGGCCGTCGGCGTTTGGGCCTGCGACGTCACCGCGCGCTCGGCCGGGGTCCATGATCACCAGTCAATCGTCATCGACGAGACCTGGGCCATGGCGGCAGTGGCTGCCTTGTCCCCGCCGGGTCCCGTCTGGCTGGTGATCGGCTTCGTGGCTTTCCGCGCCTTCGACATCGCCAAGCCCTGGCCCGTGAACTGGATCGACACTCATGTCGAGGGCGGCTTCGGGATAATGGCCGATGATGGCGCCGCCGCAGTTCTCGCCGTGGCACTTATCCAGCTTGCCGCGCGCAGTGGCTGGGTGCCCGTCTGATTCCGGAGGTCAGCCGGCGCCGAAGACGACGCGCATGGCGACCAGC
Source organism: Phreatobacter aquaticus (assembly GCF_005160265.1). NCBI lineage: Bacteria > Pseudomonadati > Pseudomonadota > Alphaproteobacteria > Hyphomicrobiales > Phreatobacteraceae > Phreatobacter > Phreatobacter aquaticus. The sequence goes on from NZ_CP039865.1 coordinate 2,275,480, forward strand.
CCGAAGGCCAGGGTCACGGCAAGTGTCATTCCGTCCAGGAGGGGCATCGACTTCGAACTCCGACAATCCCGCGATTGAAGCAGAACATGCTTAACGTAGCGTGACTGGATCGTATCGTCGCTGCAGGCACAAACGTTCAAAGTTCGAAATTGGTTCCGAGATAAGCGGCCCTGACGCGAGGATCGGCAACGATCCGATGAACCGGCCCCGCTGCAAGAATATGGCCCGCATCGATAATATAGGCGCGATCTACCAGGCTCAGCGTCTCGCGGACATTATGGTCTGTGATCAGAACCCCGATACCACGCCGGATCAGACCACGAACGATCTTGCGGATTTCAATCACGGCGATCGGATCCACACCGGCGAATGGCTCGTCCAGCAGGATGTAGGTCGGGTCGCTGGCCAGCGTGCGGGCAATGCCGAGGCGCTGGCGCTCGCCGCCGGACAGGGCGCCAGCGCGCGACCTGCGCACCTTGTCGAGGCCGAATTCGCTCAGCAGTTCGTCAAGCCGTGCCAGGCGATCGGACTTCACGCCAATGACCGATTCCAGCACGATGAGGATGTTGTCTTCGACCGAGTTGCCGCGAAAGATCGTCGGCTCCTGCGGCAGATAGCCGAGCCCGAGGCGAGCGCGGGCGAAGAGCGGCAATGCGGTGACGTCACGGCCGTCCATAAGCACGCTGCCGGCATCCGGGGTCGAAATCCCCGCAATCATCCCGAACGACGTGCTCTTGCCGGCCCCGTTGGGGCCAAGCAGGCCGACCACTTCCCCTGTCCTCAAGGACAGATCGACGCCCAGCACGATGGGGCGTCCGGCATGGGCCTTGGCGATCCTGTGGGCGACGAGCATGGCGCGGACCCTGAATCGTTGCGGGCGCCAATTGCGCCCAGTGTCAGGCGGTCTCCGTGCCCTTGATGAAGCTGTTCGTCCGCTGGCGCGCTTCCTTGTCGGTAAACTGCTGCGGCGGCGACTTCATGAAGTAGCTGGACGGTCCGATGACCGGACCGCCAATGCCGCGATCCATCGCGATCTTGGCGCAGCGGACGGCGTCGATCACAACGCCGGCGGAATTCGGCGAATCCCAGACTTCGAGCTTCAGCTCCATGTTCAGCGGCGCGCCGCCGAACCCGGTTCCCTCAAGGCGGATATAGGCCATCTTGCGGTCGTCGAGGAACGGCACGAAGTCGCTCGGGCCGATATGGATGTTGGCGGGATCGAGCGGCACGTCGATCTGGCTGTTTACGGCGCGCGTTTTGGAGACCTTCTTGGACGCCAGTCGCTCGCGCTCCAGCATGTTCAGGAAGTCGGTATTGCCGCCGAAATTCAGCTGGTAGGTGCGCTCGATCTTGACGCCGCGCTCTTCGTAGAGACGGGCCAGAACGCGGTGAACGATGGTTGCGCCCACCTGGCTCTTGATGTCGTCGCCGACGATCGGCAGACCCTTGTCGGCAAAGCGCTTGGCCCAGACCGGGTCGGAGGCGATGAACACCGGAACGCAATTGATGAAGCCACAGCCGGATGCGAGCGCCTGTTCGGCGTAGAACTCGCTCGCCTTCTGGGATCCGACCGGCAGGTAGGAGATGAGGATCTGGGCACCGCTGGCCTTGAGCGCCGCGGCGACGTCCACCGGGGGAGCCTTCGATTCCTCGACCACACCCACCAGGTGCTTGCCGATGCCATCGAGCGTCGGGCCACGCTGAACGATCACACCGGTATCGGCCACACGGGCGAACTGGATGGTGTTGTTCGGCTTGGCGAGGATGCCCTGCGCAATGTCCTGGCCCACTTTGCGCGCGTCGATATCGAACGCGGCAACGACCTCAACGTCGCGGATATGATAGGGGCCCACCTCAACATTCATCAATCCGGGGATCGATTCAGTCGGTTTGGCGTCGCGATAAAAGCTCAGCCCTTGCACAAACGCAGAGGCGCAGTTGCCAAGGCCAACGATGGCAACGCGAATGACGGAACGTGACACGAACTCTCTCCAGGCGGTCGGGACGATCCTTACCGCCCGAGCGGCCCCCTTATACTTCATTGTCTCGTCATTTAAAGGGTTACCGTGCTGATCGTCACCGGAGCCACCGGCCTGCTCGGAAATGCCGTCATTCGCCGGGCTCTGGCCCGCCGGATGGACGTGACGGCTCTTGTTCGCCGGACCAGCCCGCGTCGCCCCCTCGATGGCCTCGCCCTCATTCGGATCGAAATCGATCTCTGCGCCGACTCGCTCGGCGCTGTCATCGGGCACGGCGACATTGTCGTCCATGCCGCTGCTCGTGTCGCAATAGGCCGGCGCCACCTGGACGCGTTTCGCCGCGACAACGTCGTGCCGACCGTCCGCCTGGCGGCTGCGTGCCGGCAGGCCGGCGCCCGCCTGGTCCATGTCTCGACCGTGGATACGTTGGCCTGGGGCACACGAGAGTGCCCTGGCGACGAGACACAAGGCGCGGTCGAACCGGTCGCCTCGGCTTATTCCATCTCAAAGCACGAGGCGGAGCGGGCGGTGCTTGCCGAAATGGCGTCAGGGCTCGATTCAGTCATGGTCCATCCGGGTTTCATGCTGGGCCCATGGGACTGGAAGCCCTCTTCTGGACGCATGCTGCTGGACGTCGCTCGGGCCCCGGTCGCCCTGGCGCCGCCCGGCGGCAACGACTTCTGCCATGTCGAGGATGTCGCAGATGCCGTGATCGAGGCGGGTCTTCGCGGTGATAGCGGCAGCCGCTATGTCCTCGGCGGCGAGGCGCTGACCTATGCGGACGCCTTTGCCATGATGCGGCGCGTCGCAGGCCGCGTGCCGCGCGTGGCGACTGCTCCAGCCTGGCTCGTCCAGACACTCGGCTGGATCGGCGATGGCCTCGGCGCCATCACCGGGCGCGAGCCTGTCCTCAATTCGGTGAGTGCCGGTATCGCCTGCTTGCCCCACCATTTCTCGAGTGCCAGGGCCATCCGCGACCTCGGCTATCATCCTCGTCCGGCCGAGATCGCCATGCGCGATGCGTGGGCCTGGTTCACCTCGAATGGCTACGCATGAACGCTTATCCCACCAACGACTCACCCCGCGCCCTGCGAATCGCCCTGGTCAGCGACTGGTTCCTGCCGCGCCTTGGCGGCATCGAATTGCAGATGCGCGACCTTGCGCTGACGCTCATGGAGCGCGGCCATCAGGTCCGGGTGATCTGTGGGGTCGATGGTCCACCGCAGCAGGATGGTATCGATATCCTCAGGCTGCCGGGGCCTCGCTTGCCGGGCTTCGGCATCGCCTTCACGCCCGGTGTGTTTGCCGCCCTGCGGGCAATGGTCGGCCGCGACCAATACGACGTGCTGCACGTCCATTGCGGCAATGTGGCACCCATCGCCCATCACGCCATGCAGTTCGCCATGCGGGCGGGCATTCCGGCCGTCGCCACCTTCCACTCGGTGCTCAAGCATTTTGACCTGCCTCTGATGCTGCTCGACAGGGTGCACGGCTATTCCCGGGGTGCGATTGGCTTCACCGCGGTCTCGTCCGTGGCCGCCAAGGCGATGCGGCCTCTGACGGCGAAGGCGCGGGTCGCGGTCATTCCCAACGGGATCGAACTCGATTGGTGGCGCGAGGGCAACGCGACGGATATCCGGCCTGTGCTGCCGCCTGTCGAGATCGTCGGCGTGATGCGGCTGCAAAAGCGCAAGCGCCCGCGGGTGCTGGTCGAGGCCTTCGCCAAGGCCATCGAGGGGCTGCCACCAGGTGCCGCTCGGCTGACGCTGATCGGCGACGGCGATGAAGCGGGTGCGATCAGGACGATCGCCGCGCGCCACGGCATTTCGGATGCGATCAGCCTTCCGGGTGCGCTGTCGCGGGAAGCCATTCGTTCCGTCCTTCGGCGTTCGCACGTTTTCGCGCTGGCCTCTCGGCTGGAAGCCTTCGGCATCGCCGCGCTCGAGGGCCTTGCCTGCGGCCTGCCGGTCGTGACCATGCGGATGTCGGGCGCGAGCGACTTCCTCACCCATGGGACCAATGCGCTGCTGGCGGATGACGATGGTGAGTTCGCAGCTCACCTTCGCCGCTTGATCACGGATGCCGGCTTTCGCTCACAACTCGCCGATGGCGCCTCGGCAAGGCCGCCAGGCGTCGACTGGACAGAGGTCGCCCCCCGCTACGAGGCGGAATATCGCGCGGCCATCGACCGCGTCAGGGCATCAGGCCTTGTCCGGCCGTGAGCCATTGCGCGGCATGACGATGGCGAGATAGCCAAGCCCTGCGAAGGACGCGAGAAACACGGCGGCGTGCTGCAACACGGCGGCGGCGGCGGCAACGCCGAGCGAAGCGCCCATGAACTGATATGAAAACGCGATTGCCGCCTCGAAAATCCCGAGATTGCCGGGCGAGATCGGCGCCAGCGTCGCCAGTCCAAGCACGGCAATGGTCAGGACCGCGAGCGGCACCGACGGCTCCATGCCGACCGCCATCTGGATCATCAGCGCCGCAACGATCTCGGTCGCATCCTTGGCAATGGCGAGCAGCGTGACCGAAAGCCCGAGCAACGGGTGACGCATCGGCTCAAGATGATCGATGAAACTGCCGACCGGCTCGGCGAAAGCGCCGATCCGGCCACCGATCCGTGCGCCCAGCGACCGGATGACCGCCCCGCCGCGGGCGACGACCAGCAGGCCCGCGACGAACAGCCCAATCACCACGGCGAGCGTCAGGGTGCCGGTCCTGAGCCAGTCCGGCGTGGGAACCAGCCAGACGGCTGCGGCCAGCACCGCGACCTTGGCGATGCCGGTCACCAGTTGGTCGACCGCATAGACCGACATGGCAGCGCTCGCCGGCAGGCGACCGCGCGTGATCAGGAAGGCGACCGATGCCACCGCCCCGGCGATCGGCACTGATATGTTGGTGGAGCCCGAGAGTGCCGTGACCTCTGCCATGCGCCCGAAGCTCGGCCGGTGGGCGGCCGGCGCCAGCAGCCACCATTGCAGGATCCAGAACGGCCATCCCGCCGCATTGATCAGCACCGCGGCGATGACCCAGCCCCAATGGGCGTCCTTGAAGGCGCGCAGGACCTCGTCCCAAGGCAGCGCAAAGGCGGCGTAGGCCGACATGGCGGCCAGCACCAGCCAGCCGGCGATCCACCACAGGCGGCGGTTGGGCGAACCCGATGAGGTCTGGTGCGCGGGCTCGCTCAAGATGCGGCCAGGAGGGCCGGAGCGGCAGAGGCGGCGCGCATCTCATGCCCGAGATCGCGCATCGTCATGAAGCGGGCTCCACGCGCCTTGAAGAAGGAAATGACCGAATCCAAGGCATCGAGTGCCGGCTGCCCGGTGCGGAAGCGGCAATCATAGCGCAGCGTCTCCTGCGTCAGATCGACGAACTCCCAGGGGTGCACGAACAGCACGACCGGATCGGCGAGCCGGCCAAGAAAATACTCGCGGACCAGTTTCGGAATGCGCAGCGCGCTCGATGTGATGGAGGCGGGGATGCGCAGGATATCGCGACCATTCTCGGCGCCCGGTACGTCCTTCTTGTACCTGGCCTGCGAGGAATCGAGGTCGAAACCTTCGTCCTCCAGGAGATCGAGATAGGGACCGGGAAACCGGAGATAGGGTGCGCGGAACGAGGTGACATCAGCGAACTCGCGCAACCGTGCGGCCGACCCGGAAATCTCCGCGGTGGCGCTCTCGCGCGACATCCAGTCGAACCGCTGGTGCGAGATGCCGTGGCAGCCAAGCTCGTGGCCGCGCGCGACGAGGTCGCGGACAGCCTCGGGGTGCAGCCGGGCCGTATCGCCGGTGGTGAAGAAGGTTGTCTTGATGCCCTGCCGCTCGAACAGGTCGAGCAACTTGGGCGAGCCCTCGGTGATGCCGCGCCATGTCCACAGGAACGGCGGGCAATCCGGTTCCATGTCGATGGTGATGGCGACGCGTGGCGGCTTGGGGCTGGAACTGGACATTGCGCGTGCCCTTATCACGGAGCCCGCGGCGGAGTCATGCCCCTCTCACCACCACGCGCGGAACGCGTTGATGGCGATGAGATCGTTGTGGCCGGAGCTGTTGGGGCCATCCGTCAGGGCCGCGAGCCCGGAGGCTCTGGTCTCGATCGGCAGGCCGCGGGCAGGGATGACCAGTCGCCTGACGCCGCGCCTGGCCATATGGCCGGAGAACCAGACATCGTCGACGAACCGGCTTTCGGCAGGAAAGCCCTCGAAATCGTGGACCGCCCCGTCGAATGTGCCGGGCGGCACGAGATAGCCCCAGGTGCCGAGCAGGATATCGACCGGCTGCGGCTTGGCGAGTGCGGTCGCGAAGACATGGGGAAAGCGCTTGGGATGCCGGCCCTCGATAATGCTCCAGCCGCGCCAGCCGATGGCCGCATGCCGGTCACGCCGATGCGCCGCGAGCAACTGCTCCAGGAAATCGACGGGATAGACCACGTCGTCGTCGACCACGACGATGGACGCGTCAGGCTCGGCGATGAGCGCCGGCAGAAGCTTGGTCGCGGGGCCTTCATCGGTGCAGGGCAGAACCTCGACGCCGGGGGGCAGCGGACCGGGATCAGGATAAGCCAGGCCCGAACGGCGCGACGTCGTGGGACGCCAAAGGATGATCCGGTCGGCGGCGATTGTCTGGTCGATCAGGCTCCTCAGAACCGGGCCGAGCAGGGTCATGCGCTCGGGAACGGTGGTCAGCGAGACGACCAGCCTTTCGGGACGAGATGGAGCTGGGGCCTGTCCGGTATCGACCGGCTTGAAGAGCGATCCGCTCAGCCGTCGGGCCCGCCGGATATCCCGGATGAGCCGAAGCGGCGACATCCTGCGAAACCGGTTCAGCGCATTGCCGATCATTGCATCCTCGTCGCGAAACGCGCATTCACATGGCGCGCCCCTTCACCTCGCCCGATTTTTCGGGCAGTGAGACGGCCCTTATCATCATCGACGCCGAACGGGGAGGCGCCTTCATGTTGCCGGACCGGCTCACCCGCTTCCTTAGCGCCCTCGAGCGCGGAGTGTCACTGCAGGATATTGGCCGCAGCGCGTCGTTCAGCGCGGTCCTGTCCAGGGTGGCCTTGCTGCTGTCACGCACGGGCATCACGCCCAACACATTGACCCTGTTCTCTCTGGTGCCAGCGGCGGCAGCCGGGATCGCCGCGGCAACCGGTTCGCTGGCCTGGGCAGCCCTTTTCCTGCTGCTCAGCGGTGTCCTTGATCTGCTGGACGGGCCGCTTGCCCGCGCCACCGGCCGGACCACGCGTTTCGGCGCCTTGCTCGATTCGACGCTCGACCGGGTTTCCGATGCCCTGCCGCTGCTCGGACTGACGGCGCTTTTTGCGCAGAGTGGCTCTGGTCTGGCCGCCATGGTTCCGGCCTTCACCCTGCTCACCGGCTACACGGTCTCCTATGTCCGCGCGCGCTGCGAAGGCCTTGCCGTCGCGCTGCCGCCGCTCTGGATGCGCCGCGGCGACCGCATGGTGCTGATGGCCCTGTCGCTGCTGGCTGGGGCCTTCGCTCTGCCGATCGCATTGGTTGGAACCGGCGTGGCCGGCGTCCTCAGCGCGCTTGCCGCTGCCGATGCTCTGCGCGTCGCGCGTCGCGTCATCGAAGAGGGCGAACAGCTCCGCGAGATGCCGACGCCGGTCACCGATCCGGCCTCCGGCATCCGCGGCGCGTGATGGCGTCCCTCGTCGGTCACGTGAAAGGCCTCTGGGGGCCCTGGTGGTTTGTGCCGCTGGTGCCCACGCTGCATGCCGGTGTCATGGCGGCAGGCGGCGCGCCCAAGCCCGAATATTGGCTGATCGCCGCGATCGTTGCGGTGGCGGCCTACGCCACGCGCTGGACGCGCGATCTCGTCGTGATCGCGGCTCCCGCCATTCTGGTCGCCCTCGCCTACGAGCTCCTGCGGCTGATCACGCCTCTGCTCGTTCGCCCCGAGCGCGTCTGGGGCTGCGAATTGCGTCAGATCGAACTGACGCTGTTCAGCGTCGGGCCTGACACGACGCTCTCGGACTTCTTCCAGGTCCACAACGCGGCGGTCTTCGACCTCTATTTCGCCATTCCCTACGCGGCCTTCCTCTATGTGATCGCCGCCTATGCCGCCGTGCTCTATTTCCGCGACCGGCCCCGCATGGAACTGCTCTTGTGGTCGTTTGCCATCGTGCACTTGATCGCCTTCGCCATCTGGATGGTCATGCCGGCGGCCCCACCCTGGTACATCCGCATGCATGGCTGCGCGATCGACATGTCGGCCCTGCCCAGCGCCGGGCGCCTGCTGCGGGTCGATGAATTGCTCGGCATTGGCTATTTCCGCGCCTTCTACAGCCGCACGGCCAATATTTTCGGCGCCATGCCGTCGCTGCACTGCGCCATGCCGATCCTGACGCTGCTGGTCGCCTGGCCGAAGGCGACGTGGCGGACCCGTCCGATCCATCTCGTCTATGCGGCATCGATGGTGGTCGCCAGCATCTATCTCGACCATCACTGGCTGCTGGATGGTCTCGCCGGCATGGTGGCCGCAGCAATTGCCGTCACCCTTGCCGGTTGGCTTCTGAAACAGAGAAGCCGGACCGCGAACGGCCCGGCTTCCTGATTTCAAGGCTTCCGCTGGCGGCGGAAAGGTCTGCTCATTCCAGGCAGTCGAGCGGCAGCACCGACTGGTCGGAATTCTGCAGGATGTCGGCGGTCGGCAGCGAACCATCCGGCGCCCGCTCCGCCGCCGTCACGCCATTGGCGGCGAGGAAGGTGCGGACCAGATCGAGCTTGATCCCGAAATTGATGTTCTGCGCGCTGCGCTCGCCGGAGATCTTGTCGATCTGCGACACGACCACGCCGACCACCAGGCCCGAAGCATCGATCACCGGGCCGCCCGAATTGCCGGGCTGCGTCGGCGCCGTATACTGGAAGCGGGTCTGGTCGCCGAGCGCGCCGCGCATGCCGGAGACGAGGCCCTCGGTGACATTGACGCCGCCAAGCTGCGACCGGGCGGGGTAGCCCACCAGCACGACACGTTCGCCGGCCCGGATCGGAGTGGCGCCATCGCCGCGCAGCGACAAGGGCTGCGACGTCGTGTTGTCCTGCTGGAGCACGGCGAGGTCGGCACCTTCGTCGGCACCGATCAGCCGAAGCGGGATGCGCTGGCCGCCCGGACGCGAGATCGCAACCGTCGAGCAGCCATCAATGACATGGTGGTTGGTCAGCACATGGCCGGTGGCGGTGATGTAGAAGCCCGTGCCGGTGGATGCCACCTGGCCCGGACGATTGGGACGGCCGACCGCGATCTCCGGGGTGGCGCAGAGGTCCTGGTCACGGCGCTCGATCGTCTGGCCGCCTTCATAGACCAGCTTCATGTCCCAACGGCAGCCGCCCTCGTTGGGCAGGCGCAGTTCGAGACGGAACCGGCGCGGCATGGTCTCCGAGCCCAGGCGGTCATCGCCCCAATGGGTATCGGTGACCGGGGTCAGATAGAGTTCGCGCACATCGTTGCGGCCGGTATTGGTCAGCACGACCTTGCGGCCGTTGTCCGGGCCACCGCCGTCGATGCGGAAGGCGTTCGGGCCGCCGAAGGCCACTTCCCGGCGATCACACAGGTTCTGGCGCATGCGCCGCTCCTCGCGGCCGCCGGTGTAGAGGATGCGCAGGTCATAGTTGCACTGGTCGTCGCGTTCCACGGTCGCCTGGAACCGCGCGCCGGGGGCGATGCGGTTGGTGCCGAGCATGTCATCGCCCCAGCTTGAGACCTTCGACGAGGAGACGAACAGCGACTCGATCGGGTTGGTACCTTCGTTGAGGATGGACACCGAGAGCGTGCGGGCCTCGCCGCCGCTGCGCGCGCTCGGCCGCGACTTCTGCTGGCCGCGGCCGGTGACGAGGGCTGGACCCGTGACGACGAATTCGCGCATCTCGCACAGATCGACGTTCTCTCGCACCTGATCGGGCGCACCGTCGAACACCACCTTCACGTCATAGGCGCAGGTGCGACCGCGCGGCATGCGCACGGTGAAGTTGGCGCGGGCGGCAACGGTGTCGTTGCCGAGGCGGTCCGGCCCCCAGCCGCTGCGTCCACGTTCGCGGACATAGAGATTCTGCATCGACACCGCCGAGCGGTTCTGGAACTCGACCACAACCTCCGGTCCGCTGGGAGCGGGCGTCCCCGCCGGGGGGGCGTCGCGCTCGGCTGCCATGACCACCTCTCGGTTGGTGCAGAGGTTGCGGCGCGCCACGGTGCGATCCTCGGCGCCATCGAAGGTCGCGAGCAGATCATAGGTGCAGCCGTCCGCGCGACGGATGCGACCGGTATAGGTACCGCCGTCATTGACCACCGAGGAGCCGAGCACGTCGTCGCTCTCGTCGCCATTCTCGGAGGTCAGCTTCAGGGTCTGGAGCGTATTGCCGGTGCGATTGCGCACGATGAACAGGCCGATCGGTCCCTGCCGCTGGAGATCGGAGGCGGTCGTCTGGGTGCGGCCGTCGAGGGTGATCTCGCTGCGCTGGCACAGGTCGACGCCGAAACGGGTCTCCTCGCGGCCGCTTTCGTACACGGCGCGCATGTCATAGCGGCACTGCCGCCCGATCTCGAGGTTGAAGCGCTTGCGGCGTCCCGCAGCCAGTGTGTCGCTGCCGAGGCGATCCTCGCCCCAGGCCGGGTCGTCGACCGCGGTGACGAAGATGTTGTTCACGATCGCGTCGGACCGGTTGATCACCGTGATGTCGACATCGGAATTGCCGCCGCGGCGGTTGCGGCCGGACTGGGCATCCGCCGTCGGGATCTGGATGGCGGCAGCGCAGGCCAGCGCCAATGCCAGCCTGAGGGGTGATGACGAAAGGAACGACATGGACGGCAATCTCCGAGCTGGCGCCCCATTCAAAGCGTGGGTCGCATCCACCGTATAGGCAGAGGGGGTTTCTGCAAGATTGCACGACAGGCCGCGTTGGGCTCGCCAATCACGATCACCTGAAACAAGGGCGAAACCATCGCCGCCCCTGTTTCTGTTCGGGGCTCGATTGTCAGCCTTCGGCGATCAGATCCTTCGCCAGCGCCATATAGGCGGGCAGGGTGATCGGGTCGTTCGCGGCATTGCCTGCAGCGGGATGGGAGGCATAGCGCGCGATCACCATCTCGGCCTTGGGGTCGATATAGATGCCCTGGCCGTAGACGCCACGCGCCATATAGGCTCCGTGCGCATTGTGGCTGACCCACCACTGGTTCCGATAGGACGCGCCGGGCAGGGTTGGGTAGCCAGCGGGAGCGAATTGCGCCGGATCCGCGCCGCGCTCGATGTCCTCGACCACAGAAGCCGGGACGATCTGGCGGCCATTGAAGTGCCCGTGGTTGCGCATGGTCTCGCCGAAGCGCGCGAGGTCGCGCAATGTCGTCGACAGACCGCCGCCGCCGCTCTCTGTTCCGATGCGGTCGACGTGGTAATGCGCGTCTTCTTCCGCGCCCATCGGTGCCCAGATGCGATCCGAGAGCAGGTCTGACAGCGTCATGCCGCTGGCGCGCCGGCAGATCCAGGCAAGCACGTCGGTATTGACGGTCTTGTAGGCGAAAACCTGGCCATGCTCGCCCTGCTTCTCCTGGGCGCAGAGGAAATCGAAGATGGTGGTAGCGCCCTGATAGCCGGGCTCACGCGGCGCCATGCCATTGGCCTTCCGGAGACCCCAGACGTCGGAATTCTTGTCGGTGTAGATCTCTGTGTATTTGAGGCCGGTGGTCATATCCATGACCTGACGGACGCTGGCATCCCCGAAGGCGCTGGCCTTCAGTTCCGGCACGTAGTCGGTGACCGGCGCCTTGGGATCGATCTTTCCTTCCGCCACGAGAATGCCGGCAAGCGTTCCGGTGAAGGACTTGGTGACCGACATGCCGATATGCGGCTTGTGCGGCTTCAGCGCGCCGAAATAGCGCTCGTAGACGAGCTTGCCCTTGTGCAGCACGGCAATGCCGTCGGCATAGGTTTCCTGAAGCATCTGGTCGAACGTCATGGGCCGGCCGTCCATGGTGGTGGAGCGCGATCCGCCGATGGCGCGCTCGGCGCGCGGCAGGGCGGAGGCCGGTCCTGGGCCGCGCCAGACATTCACGGTCGGCACCAGCTGGCGGATGTTGCTCCACGCCCAGCGCAGTTCCGGGAACGAGCGGAACGAGCCGTTCTCGAAAGTGATCGTCCGGTCCTCGGCGGGCGGGAACCCTTTCATCCAGCCCAGCACCTCCGGATCGGTCTCTGCTGCGGTGGGAATGGGCGTGGCTGCGGCGGACATGAGAGACGCTCCTGGATTCGGCCCGCTCATCGGCACGCGGGCGCAAGCCGGCAGTCTAGCGCGCCGGCGTCAGGGCACATCCTCCGTTTCAGCGGGGAGGGCCTTGCAGACACGGGGACGATGTCGCGACGCGCGATCGTTGTGTATCGGCCTCCTCTGGTCGCAGCGCCAGCTATGGCGCCAACTGCCCAGTTGTTCGGCAATCTCTTGTGGATTTCGATGAAAATGTATCGTTTACCAATACGATCGGATCGCAATGAGGTCGGCCTGGTAAGGCGACCCCGCACCTGCCGCAACGACAATCGTGACTGTCGTTGATCCCCTATCTATCTGACAATACATAAAAAATCCTGGTGGAGTCGCCGCTTTTTCACTGGCGGGGCGCGCACAATACCCATCGGCAAGGCTCTTGCATCCCCCATTTGCGCCGGGGTGTTCGGCGCGAGCCGCTCTTGCCGGTACAAAAACAGGCATGCCATCCTCTCAGGCAGCCTATCTGGAGAATAAGCATGTCGATCCTTCCGAAAGCCGATGTTGTCTTGCGGGGAGGTCGCGTCTTCGTCGGCTATGGCAGGCCCGTTGTGGAAGCCGTGGCGCTCTGGTCTGGCAAGGTGCTGGCAGTCGGCCCCTCGGCTGACCTGGAGCCGCTGATCGGACCGTCGACGAAGGTTGTCGAATTGCGCGGGCGGCTCGCCACGCCCGGTCTGTTCGAGGCCCACGCCCACCTCCTGCCCATGGGCGTCGCCATGGCCGAGGTCGATGCCCGGCCGAAGAACGCCGGCACGCTCGACGAACTGCTTGGGCTGATCAAGGCGGCCGCCGCCACCAAGAAGCCCGGCGAATGGATCATGGCGCGCGGCTATGACCATTTCCAGCTCGACGTGAAGCGCCATCCTCACCGTTCCGAGCTCGATGCCGCTGCCCCCAACAATCCGGTCTATCTGGTACGCACCTGTGGCCATCTGGCGGTCGTCAATTCGCTGGCGCTCAAGATGGCCGGCATCACCAAGTCGTCCCCGGTCCCGGCCGGCGGCGCGATCGAGCAGGTCAACGGCGACCTGACCGGCCTGCTGGCCGAGAACGGCCGCCTGCCGGTCAAGGCCGTGCTGTCGCCGGTGAGCGACGAGGACCTGGTTGCCGGCATCGAGCGCGGTGCCAAATACATGAACTCGTTCGGCATCACCTCGACCATGGATGCCGCTGTCGGCATTCACTCGAAATACCGCGAGATGGTCGCCTACCGCACCGCCGTGCGCACCGGCCGCCAGCCGATCCGTGTGACCCAGTGCCTGCTCGACATTCCCGAGGGGATCCTCGACCAGTGCTACGACGAGGGGCTGGTCACCGGCTCCGGCGACGACATGCTGCGCATCGGCCCGGTGAAGATCTTCACCGACGGTTCCGCTGGCGGCAAGACCGCCGCGATGACCAAGGTCTATGCTGGCGAGGAAGAGACCCACGGCATCTACTGTCTCACCGACAAGGAGATGGAAGAGGCCACCATGGCGGTCCACGCCAAGGGTTATCATCTCGCGGTCCATGCCATTGGCGACGGCGCGATTGAGCAGACCCTGGTTGCGATGGAAAAGGCGCTCGCCAAATATCCGGACGCCGATCGCCGCCACCGCATCGAGCATTGCGGCTTCAACACGATGGATCAGATGAAGCGCATGCGGAAGGCCGGCATCGAGCCGGTGCCGCAGCCGATCTTCATCTATGACTTCGGCGACCTCTATCAGTCGGTCATGCCCGATGAGCGGCCGGCCCAGAGCTATCCGATGAAGACCTGGATCGACATGGGCTTCCGCCCGGCTGCATCGACCGATGCCCCGGTCTGCGATGCCAACATCTATCCGAATTTCTACACGATGCTGACCCGCAAGACCTCCAAGGGCACGGTGATCGGCGGCAACGAGGCGATCTCCATCGAGCGCGCGCTGCAGGCCTATACCGAGTTCGGCGCATATGTGAACAAGTGCGAGGACCACCGCGGCACCCTGGTGCCCGGCATGGCTGCCGATGTCGCAGTCTTCTCGCGCGACTTGCTCACGGCCAGCCCTGAGGACATTCTGCACGACACGCGCTGCGACCTGACCATCCTGGGCGGGGCCTGCGTGTACGATGCGACCGGCGAGTGGGGGCGCTGACCGGTATGGGTTCCCACCTCGTTCACCGCCTTCTTCTGTCGGTGCCGGTCCTTTTCGGCGTGCTTCTTCTTGGCTTCCTGCTGCTCCAGCTCGTGCCTGGCGACGTCGCGCAGGTGATCGGCGGTCCGCAGGCGACGCCCGAAGTGCTTGAGAGCATCCGTCGCGAGATGGGCCTCGACAAGCCGCTGGTCGTCCAGTTCTTCCTCTACATAACCCGGGTGCTGCGGGGCGACCTCGGCTATTCGATGATCAACAACACGCCGGTGATCTCGGAACTCGCCGATGCCGTCGGGCCGACCGCCGAACTCATGGTCGCCTGCCTGATCTGGTCGGTGCCGCTCGGCATCGTGCTCGGCACGATCGCTGCCGTTCATCGTGGCAAGCTGCTCGACCGTCTGGTCATTGCCATCTCGGTTGCTGGCGTCTCGACCCCGGTCTTCTTCATCGCCCTCATGCTGATCATGTATGTCGGCTACTATTGGGAATTGCTGCCCTTCCTCGGGCGCGAGGGGCCGATCTGGACGCTCGATGGTCTCGCCCACATAGCCCTGCCGGCACTGACCCTTGGCCTCACTTTCATCGGGCCGGTGGCGCGCATGACGCGCACTGCCGCCCTCGAGGTCATGAACGCGGACTATGTCCGCACAGCCCGGGCGAAAGGTCTCAATGAGCGCACCGTCATCATCCAGCACGTGCTGCGCAACGCGCTGATCCCGGTCGTGACGCTGATCGGCCTGCAGGCCGGCTTCCTGCTCGGTGGCGCTGTGGTCACCGAAACCATCTTCTCCTGGCCCGGCGTCGGTCGGCTGGCGGTCGGTGCCATCCTGGCGCGCGACTTGCCTGTCGCGCAGGGCTCCATCCTCGTTCTGGCTGTGTCCTTCATCGTGATCAATCTCATCGTCGATCTGCTCTACGGCGTTCTCGATCCGCGGGTGAGCAAGCGATGAGCGCCGTATCGACTGAGAGCGTCGTCGCCCCCGCGCCGGCTCGCCGCAATTCGGCGATCGAGCGCCTGACCCGCGACAAGCTGGCGCTGGCCGCAGCCGTGATCCTCGTGGCTGTCATCATCGCGGCCATGCTTGCGCCGTGGCTCGCCCCCAACGACCCCTATCTGACCAATACCCGCCTGCGCATGCTGCCGCCGGTCTGGGAAGCGCGGGGCCGCCCGCAATTCCTGCTCGGCACTGACGGGCTCGGGCGCTGCATGCTGTCGCGCATCCTTTACGGGACACGCGCGACCCTCATGATGGGCCTGGCCGCAACAGCGATTGGCGGCAGCATTGGCTTGCTGCTCGGCCTGTTCACCGCCTTCTACCGCAAGGCCGACGGGTGGATCATGCATTTCTCGGACATCCTGCTGTCGTTCCCGGCCATCCTTCTTGGCCTGGCCTTCGCGGCAGTGGTCGGCCCGGGCATGACCGCCGTGGTCATCTCACTTGCGGTCTCCACCATTCCGGTGGTCACGCGTGTCACCCGTGGTTCGGCGCTGGTGGTCATGGGGCAGGATTTCATCGAGGCCGGCCGTTCGATCGGCTTGTCCGATCGAACCCTGCTGGTGCGCTATCTTGGCCTGAACTGCATCTCGTCGGTCTTCGTCTACCTGACGTTGCGCTTCGGCCAGGTTATCCTGCTTGGCGCGGCGCTGTCGTTCCTCGGGCTCGGAGCCCAGCCGCCGGCCGCCGAACTCGGCACGATGGCCTCGTCTGGGCGCAACGAGCTGTTCCTGGCTCCGCATATCGCGATCATCCCGAGCCTGGTCATTGTGATCATCGTGCTGTGCGCCAACGTGCTTGGCGATGCCCTGCGCGACCTGCTCGATCCCCGGCTCCGGAACGGCTGATGCCAAACGGAAAAGACAAAAATCGTCTCAGAGGAGAACCACGCATGAGTGCCCGACGAACTTCCCTCCTGGCCGCTGCCCTGGTCGGCGCGGTCGCCTGCGCGGCGCCAGCCCTCGCGCAGCAGCAGACCTCGATCACAGTCGTCCGCGAGGTCGATTCCGACCGTTACGACCCGCATCGCTCGACGGCCCGTGCTGCCTCCGAAGTGCTGTTCATGCTCGCCGACACACTTGTGTCGCTCGACCACGACATGACATCGATCAAGCCGGGTCTTGCCGAGAGCTGGACCGTCTCGCCCGATGGCAAGACCTACACGTTCAAGCTGCGCCAGGACGTCCAGTTCTGCGACGGCAAGAAGATGACGGCTGACGACGTCGTCTATTCGATCAAGCGCTGGATCGACCCGGCGACCCGCTCGCCGGTCAGCTGGCGTGCCGGCCCGGTCGAGGACATCGTCGCCAAGGACGCCTACACCGTCGAATATCGCCTGAAGGCCCCCTTCTCGGAGCTGCTCTACCAACTCACCCAGAGCTTTGCCGTCGTCATCGACAAGGCCAATGTCGACGCGCTCGGCGCCGATTTCGGCGTGCGCGGCTTCAACGGCACCGGTCCCTATTGCTGGGGCGAATGGCGCCCGCGCAACGACATGCGCATGCGCCGCCACGATGCCTATCGCTGGGGCCCGCCGATCTATGAGAACCGCGGCCCGGCGCATATCCAGGAAGTCATCTGGCGCATCGTCCCCGAGGAGAACACCCGCCTTGCCGCCGTTCTGACCGGCCAGAGCCAGGTGACGCAGTACATTCCCTATTCGGGCCTCGCCCAGATCCGTGCCAACCGGAACCTGCGCGTCGTCGAGAATGCGGCGGCGTTCTGGACCTATTTCATCGGCTTCAAGGTCGACAAGGCCGGCGTCGACGATCCGGCCGTGCGCCGCGCCATCGTCATGGCTGTCGATCAGGAGGCGATCTCCCGCGACCTGAACTTCGGCGAGACCGAGCCGGCCTATTCCTACATCCACCAGGCCGCGACCGACTGGAACAAGGCGGTCGATCCGATGCTCATCCGCACCAATGTTGCCGAGGCCAACCGCATTCTCGACGCGGCCGGCTGGGTGCGTGGTGCTGACGGCTTCCGCGCCAAGAACGGCGTGCGTCTGTCGCCTCTGGTCTATGGCTTCACCGGCTCGACCTGGCAGAAGCTGATGGAAACCGTGCAGGGCGACTTGCGCAAGATCGGTGTCGACCTGCGCATCCAGCTGTTCGATGCGACGGTGGCATGGGGCAAGCTTGCCACGCAGGAATTCGACCTGTTCGGCATGTCCTTCCCCTACATCACCGCCGGTGACGCGCTGAACCTCTATTTCCGCTCGGCCAACGCGCCGACGCCGAACCGGATGAACTGGAAGGATGCCGCCACGGACCGGCTGCTTCAGGCCGGCATGACGGCGTCGTCGGACAGCGAGCGCGCAGTGGCCTATGGCGAGGTACTCCGGCAAGTCCATGAGGCCGCCGTGTGGATCCCGCTCTACCACGAGCCGATGAAGATCGCCGCGTCGAACCGTCTGGCGGCGTTCAAGGCGCACAACATCTATGGCTGCGGCCTCTACAAGGGTCTCGACCTGCGCTTCATCCGCTGACTTTTGCGAGGGGCCGGATGCGATGAGCGCATCCGGCCCTTCGTCTCTACGAAAGACCGACCATCACGCGCCTGTTCGCTTGGTCGTGGCCGGGCGCACACGCAGCCGCGACAAGAAACATTGATCCGGAAGAAACCTCGATGCCCGTTACCCTCATCAAGTCAGCCGCCTGGGTCGTTGCCTTCGACGGGCGCAAGCACACCTATATGCGGGATGCGGATGTTGCCTTTGATGGCAACACGATCATCCATGTCGGCCCGGGTTTCGAGGGCAAGGCGGCGACCACGATCGACGGCGCCGGCATGCTGGTCATGCCGGGCCTGGTCAATGTCCATTCCCATCCCTCGTCCGAGCCCATGGCCAAGGGCTGGAACGACGAGCTTGGCTCGCCCAAGCTCTACCAGTCGGCGCTCTATGAATTCATGCCGCTGTTCCGGGCCGATGCCGGCGGCGCGCCGAACCCGGACGACATCCCGGCCTCCGCGACCGTTGCCTATTCCGAACTGCTCCTCTCCGGCGTGACCACGCTGGTCGATATGTCGGTCGCCTGGAACGGCTGGGTCGACACGTTCGCGGCCTCCGGCCTGCGCGGCGTGCTGTCGCCCATGTACCGCTCGGCCCGCTGGTTCACCAAGAACGGCTATGTCGTCGAATATGAATGGGCCAAGGACGAGGGCATGGCGGCGATGGAAGCCGCGATGAAGGTGCTCGACGAGGCGGCAAAGCATCCCTCGGGTCGCATGTCGGGCATGGTCTCACCGAGCCAGATCGACACCTGCTCGCCGGCCCTCATCAAGGCGAGCTTCGCCGAAGCCAAGAAGCGCAAGCTGCCCTTCCAGATTCACGCGGCCCAGTCGGTCGTCGAGTTCCACGAGATCACCCGCCGCCACGGCATGACGCCGGTGGAATGGCTGGGGTCGCTCGGCGTCCTGTCCGACCGCTCGCTGATCGGCCACGGCATCTTCATGGACCATCACACCTCGGTCCACTGGCCGCGCCGCGATGACCTGCAGGATCTGGTTGATACCGGCACAACGGTCGCCCATTGCCCGACCGTGTTCCAGCGCCGCGGCATCGCGCTGCAGACCTTCGGCGAATATGTCCGCCGCGGCGTCAATATGGCGATCGGCACCGACACCTATCCGCACAACATGATCGAGGAGATGCGCGCCGTCGCGATCACCTCGCGGCTGGTCGCCGAGGATGTCTACGACACCCGCTCCTCCGACGTGTTCAACGCGGCGACGCTGGGCGGCGCCAAGGCGCTGGGCCGCAAGGATATCGGCCGCCTCGCTGTCGGCGCCAAGGCCGACATCGTGCTGGTCGACACCACCATGGCCTGCATGAAGCCGCTGCGCGATCCCGTGCGCTCCATGATCTATGCGGCGGCCGAGCGCGCCATCAGGACGGTCTTCGTCGACGGCACCAAGGTGGTGGATGGCGGCAAGGTCCTGACCATGGACCTTGATGCCGCCTCCGCCCAGCTCGAAGTGGCGCAGAAGCGCGCCGAGGCCGGGGTGAAGAGCCTCGACTGGGCCAAGCGCGATCACCTGAAGATCTCGCCGCTGATGTTCCCGCCCGCCAAGGGTTCGTGACGCCGGGCCGGCGTCAGCCCGCATTGGTCAGGACGCGGCCACCGATACCTCGGTGGCATCGTTGGCTGCGGTGGTCAGCGGGCGCGGGGCAAAGGTCTGGGCATCCGCCATGGCCCACATCCGCTGATAGGCGGGATCGCGGGTGCCCTGGATGAGTTCACCCGGCGACAGCTGGGCATAGACCTCTGCGAACGAGCGCACTTCCAGCTGCGAGACCCGCTTCATCACGTGGCGCGCGGTGATCTCGCTGGGATGCTGGAGCCCGGCTGCCGCAACTATCTCGCGCAGCGCCTCCAGCGTTGAATCGTGGAAGTGCCGGACGCGCTCTGCCTTGTCGCCAACCACAAGCGCTCGCTGGCGGATCGGGTCCTGGGTCGCCACCCCGGTCGGGCAGCGGTCGGTGTGGCAGGCGAGCGACTGGATGCAGCCGATGGCGAACATGTAGCCACGTGCGGCATTGCACCAGTCGGCGCCCAGCGCCAGCACGCGCGCCATGTCGAACGCCGTGACAATCCGGCCTGAAGCACCAAGCTTGACCCGGTCCTTGAGGCCCGCGCCGACAAGGCAGTTGCGCACGATGGTCAGCCCTTCGCGCAGCGGCGTGCCGACATGGTCGGTGAATTCGAGCGGCGCCGCCCCCGTGCCGCCCTCCTTGCCATCCACCACGATGAAATCGGGCGTGATGCCGGTCTCCAGCATCGCCTTGCACATGGCAGCGAATTCCCAGTCATTGCCGATGCAAAGCTTGAAGCCGACCGGCTTGCCGCCGGAGAGCTCGCGCAGTTTGGCGATGAAATGCATCAGCTCGATAGGCGTCGAGAAGGCGGAATGGCTGGCCGGGGATACACAATCAACCCCCAGCGGGACGCCGCGGGTCAGCGCGATTTCGGCCGAGATCTTGGCCGCCGGCAGGACGCCGCCATGGCCGGGCTTGGCGCCCTGCGACAGCTTGATCTCGATCATCTTGATCTGCTCGGTGGAGGCCGTCTTGGCGAACATCTCCTCGGAGAAACTGCCATCAGCATTGCGGCAACCGAAATAGCCGGAGCCGAGCTCCCAGATGATGTCGCCGCCGAACTCGCGGTGATAGGGGCTGAAGCCGCCTTCGCCAGTGTCATGGGCAAAGCCGCCTAGCTTGGCGCCCTTGTTGAGCGCGCGGATCGCATTGGCGCTGAGCGAGCCGAAGCTCATCGCTGAAATGTTGAACAGCGAGAGGTCATAGGGCTTGAGACAGTCCGGCCCGCCGACGCGCACGCGGAAATCGCTGCTCGGGATGTGGGCCGGCATCATCGAATGGGTCAGCCATTCGAAATTGTCGCTGTAGACGTCGAGCTGAGTGCCGAAGGGGCGCTTGTCGAGGGCGCGCTTGGCGCGCTGGTAGACGATGGCGCGCTTGGAGCGGTTGAACGGAGTGCCGTCGGTCTCGCTTTCGAGGAAGTACTGGCGGATCTCCGGCCGGATCTCCTCCAGCAGGTAGCGGATATTGGCGAGGATCGGGTAATTGCGCCGGACCGCGTGCTTTTCCTGGAGTATATCCCGGACCCCGATGGCGGTGAGTGCCGCCGAGATCGTGAACATCACCCAGGCGAAACCGCCCAGAGCGCCTGTGGTGAAAGGGAAGACGAAGACGCCGAGAATGCTCAGGCCGAACGGCAGGTAACGCATGCTTCTCCCCACGATGTCGGGGCCGGTTGCAACGTCACGCCGATGGCCCGAAGCGTCAGTCGGCCATCAGATCATGACATTGCGAAGAAACCGTTGTGCCCATGCACCGGAGGGAGACGGCAGGGGCGGGCAGGCCCGCCCCTATGGCACTCAGCCCCAGACTTCCCGCGAGATCTCGACGATCAGCTCCAGCTTGCGCCATTGCTCGTCCTCGGCCAGCGTGTTGCCTTCCTCCGTGGAGGCAAAGCCGCACTGGCCCGACAGGCAGAGTTGCTCCAGCGGCGCATATTTGGCGGCTTCGTCGATCCGACGCTTGATGTCGTCCTTCTTTTCCAGCGTGCCGGTCTTGGTCGTCACGAGGCCGAGCACCACCGCCTTGCCCTTGGGCAGGAAGCGCAGCGGCTCGAAGCCACCGGCGCGCTCGGTATCCCATTCCATGAAATAGGCATCGACCGGCATGGTATTGAACAACAGGTCGGCGATCGGCTCGTAGCCGCCGGAGGCGACGAAGGTCGAGCGGAAATTGCCGCGGCAGAGATGCATGGTGATCAGCATGTCGGCCGGGCGATTCTTGATCGCGGTATCGACCATGCCGGCATAGATGGCGCCCTGCTTGTCCGGATCGTCGCCGCGCTCGGCCAGCATCTTCTTCTGCTCAGGGTCGCAGAGATAGGCGAAGGACACGTCGTCGAGCTGCAGGTAGCGGCAGCCAGCGTCATAGAAGGCCGAGACCGCCTTGGCATAGGCGCCGCCGAGGTCGCGGTAATAGTCGTTCATGTCGGGGTAGAGACCCATGTTGATGAGCTTCCGGCCGCCCCGGTAATGCAGCATCGAGGGCGACGGGATCGTCATCTTCGCCGTCTTCGTCGTGTTCGCCTTCAGGAACTTGAAGTGCTCGATGAAGGGATGGGTCGAAAAGCCGATCTGGCCGGTGACGCGCGGCGCCTCGGCCTTTGTCTGCACGCCGGCGAACTGGATGCCCTGGTCGAGTTCGACACGGGTCACGCCGTCGAGCTGCCAGAGGAAATCGTAGTGCCACCAGGAGCGGCGATATTCGCCGTCGGTGATGCCCGTGAGGCCGACGGCCTCCTGCTTGGCGATCAGCTTGCGGATTTCCGCATCCTCCACCGCCTTGAGGCCGGCCTCGTCGAGTTTGCCGGCGGCCTTGGCGGCGCGGGCGTCCTTCAGCGCGCCCGAGCGCAGGAGTGAGCCGACCTGGTCGGCGCGGAAGGGTCCGGTCTTGCCGGGAACGGCGGGTGTCTTGGTCATCTCTGTGGTCTCCCTTCGAGGTCTTGTTTGTTCAGGTGTGGGCGCGATCGGCCACGCCCAGATGGCGGTCCAGCGCGGCGGCATCGTTCATCAGGGCGGCGCTCGTGCCCTCCCAGACGACGGCGCCACGGTCGAGGATCACGGCCGCATCGGTCAGCGGCAGGATCTTGCGCGCCTTCTGTTCGACGATGATGGCAGATAGTCCCTCGTCGCGCACGATGCGGGCAATGGCTGATAGCAACTCGTCGACGATGATTGGCGCGAGACCTTCCAGCGGCTCGTCGAGCAACAGGATCTTCGGATTGATGACCAGGGCCCGCGCGACCGCCAGCATCTGTTGTTCGCCACCGGACAATTGGTTGCCGAGATTGCCGCGCCGTTCGGCGAGGCGCGGGAACATGTCGAACACCCGCTTCGGTGACCATGGACCGGCAACCGCGATGGCGGTGAGGTTCTCCTCCACCGTCAGCGACTTGAAGATGCCGCGCTCCTGCGGCACCCAGCCGAGGCCAAGGGCCGCGCGCCGTTCGGGCCGGGTGCGGGTGATGTCCTGACCGCCAAGGTGGATTGTCCCGCCCTTGAGGGTAGTCAGCCCGCAGATCGTCTCGATGAGCGTCGTCTTGCCGGTGCCATTGCGACCGAGCAACGCCAGCGAGCGCCCTTCGCCAAGCGTCAGGGACAGGCCGTTGAGAACAACAGCCTCGCCATAACCGGCGATCACCTTGTCGATCGTGAGAAGCGCGCTCATGGCTCGCCCTCGCCGAGATAGACGGCACGCACTCTGGGGTCGGCCTGGATCTCTGCCACAGTGCCTTCGGTGAAGACAGCACCCTGCACCAGCACGGTGATGCGCTCGGCGAAGCGGAATACCAGGTCCATGTCATGCTCGATCAGCACGATGGTCACCTCGCGCGGCAGGCTCGACACGATGTCGATGATATCGCCGCGCTCGCCCTCGGGCACACCGGCCGCCGGCTCGTCCAGCAGCAAAACGCGCGGGCTGCAGGCGAGAGCAGTTGCGATCTCCAGCAGCCGCCGCTTGCCATAGGGCAGGGTGGAGGTGCGCTCCAGCATGACATCGGCGAGTTTGAAGCGCGTGAGCAGTGCTTCGGCCTCGTCGAGCACGGATTGCTTGGAACCGGTGAGGCGCCACCATTCCGTTCCGTGGCCCTGATGCTCGGAAATGGCGAGGCCGACGGTCTCGAGCGGAGTGAGGTCGGCGAACAACTGGTTGATCTGGAAGGTGCGGGCAAGCCCGCGCGCCACGCGCCGGTGCGGCGCGAGCGCCGTGATGTCCTGGCCTTCCAGGTGGATCGATCCAGCGGTCGGCTGCAGAACCCCGGTCATCAGATTGATCAACGTTGTCTTGCCCGCGCCATTCGGCCCGATCAGCGCGTGGCGGGCCCCCTGACCGATGCAGAGCGATACATCGTTGGTCGCCACCAGTCCGCCGAAGCGGCGCACCAGGCCGCGGGTTTCCAGCGCCGGCTGGGATGAGGCGGTCACGCGGAGCGCCTCCCGGTCAGCCGCGCCAGGAGATCCTTGGCCTGCACATTGATGCGGTCCCGGCCGACGAGCACGAGGATCACCAGGAACAGGCCCATCCAGAACAGCCAATAGGCCGGCGTGATGCCCGACAGGAAGTCCTTCATCAGCTTGAAGGCGATGGCGCCGACGAGCCCGCCATAGAGATAGCCGGTGCCGCCGATCACGAGCACCAGCAGACCATCTGCGGAGCGGCCGAAATCCAGCACTTCGAGTGAAACGAAGGATGTCGTCTGGGCGAGCAGCGCGCCAGCGGCGCCAGCATAGGCGGCCGCCAACGTGTAGATCATCACGATGCGCCGGCCGGGCGAGATGCCGACCGAGGAGGCCCTGAGCGGATTGTCCTTTACCGCCCTCAGTGACAGCCCGAACGGTGAATGCACGACGCGGCGCGCCAGCAGGAACAGGAGAAACAGGACGGTGAGCGAATAGAGATAGGCCGTCTTGCCGAGGAAATCGAAGGCGAAGAGACCCAGGATCGGCCCCATCATGATGCCGAGCAGGCCGTCGGCGCCGCCGGTCAGCCAATCCGCCTTGTTGGCGATCTCGTGGAGGATCAGCGCGACACCTAGCGTCACCATCAGCCGGGTGAGATCGGTGCCCCGGATGATCAGCACACTGGTGAGGAGACCGAACAATCCGGCGAACAGCGTGGCGATCACGAGGCCAGTAATGGGCTCGGTCACGCCATGCTTGGCGAGAAGGCCGGCCGTATAGGCGCCGAGCCCGAAGAAGGCGGCCTGGCCCAGTGACACGATGCCGGCGTAGCCGAGGATGAGATCGATCGAGAGGGCGAACAGGGCGAGGATTGCGATCTCGTTCATCAGCGCGGCCCGGTTGGGCGAGATGAACAGGATGGCCAGCGCCAGGATCCAGAACACGACCTCCTGCGGTCTCCACGACGCCTCCGCCTTCAGGAAGGCAGCCGGCGTGGTCGGCTTGGTGGGCGAAAGGAGCTTCAGCATCGCGATCACCGCGTGATGCCACGGGCAAACAGCCCGTTCGGACGGACCATCAGAATGGCGATCATGATCGAGTAGATGATGAAGGCACCGGCCTGTGGCACGTAATATTTGCCTGCCACGTCAGCGATACCGAGCATCAGGGCGGCCAGGAACGGTCCGGTCATCGACGATGTGCCACCGACCGTCACCACGATCAGGAAATAGAGCATGAATTTCAGCGGGAAGGTCGGATCGAGGCCGAGAATCTCGGCGCCGAGCGCCCCGCCAAGCCCCGCCAAGCCGGACCCGAACGCGAAGGTCAGCGCGAAGATCCGATTGACGTCGATGCCCATGCCACGGGCCACCCGCTGGTCATCGACCGCAGCGCGAAGCCGCGCGCCGAAGCGGGTTTTCGCCAGCACGAATTGCAGGGCGATGGTCAGGCAGCCGCAGACCGCGATCAGGAACAGTCGATAGATCCCGATACCGACGCCCCCGATCTCGAAACGCCCGGTGAGAAAGGCCGGCAGCCGGATGTTCTGCTGCTGCGACCCCATCAGATAGTCCATCGCCGCGACGCTCATGAAGACGAGCCCGATGGAGAACAGCACCTGGTCGAGATGGCTCCGGCGATAGAGCGGGCGATACAGCGTCCGCTCGGCCACCGCGCCAACAGCTGCGGCCACCACGAAGGCGGCAGGCAGGGCGAGGAGGAATGGCAGACCGGCCCGCTGCATCAGCACGACGACGGTATAGCCACCGACCATGGCGAAAGCGCCGTGAGCCAGGTTGACGAAGTTCATCAACCCGAGCGTCACCGCGAGCCCGCACGCCAGCACGAACAGCAACATGCCATAGGCGATGCCGTCGAACAGGATGGTCAGCATGGCAGCCGCCGGATCATGAACATTGGGGGAAACCGCGATCCGGCGCGCCGCACGCTCACCGACCCTTGATCGGATCGGGGACGGCCTCGTAGGTCTTGAACTCGACGTTGTAGAGCTGGCCGTCGACCCGCTCGACCTTGCGGACATAGATGTTCTGCGTGATGTCGCGGGTCCTGGCCTCGATGGTCACCGGTCCGCGCGGCGAGACGAAGCTCATGCCCTTCATCGCCTCCATCAGCGCCGTGCCATCGGTGCCCCCATTGGTCTTCCTGATAGCCTCATAGGCCAGGTGCATGCCGTCATAGCCGCCGACCGCCATGAAGTTCGGCCGCATGTTCGGATTGGCGGCACGGAAGGCCTGGACGAAGGCGCGGTTCTCGGGCGAGGGATGGGCGGCCGAATAATGGTGGGTGGTGACAACGCCCAGAACCACATCGCCCATGTCGTTGAGGATGTCGTCGTCGGTCACGTCGCCCGGTCCGATCAGGCGAACGCCGGCCTTGTCGAGGCCGCGCTCGACGAACTGCTTGACCAGTTGCGCCCCGACGCCGGACGGCACGAAGACGAACAGGGCATCGGGCTTGGCGTCGGCGACGCGCTGAAGGAAGGGCGAGAAGTCCGGATTGCGCAGCGGCACGCGGAGTTCTGCAACCAGTTCGCCGCCAGCCTTGGTGAAGCGCTCCTTGAACGCCTTTTCGGCATCCAGACCTGGGCCATAGTCGGTGACCAGCGAGATCACCTTCTTCACGCCATTCTCGCTCGCCCAGTCGGCCATCGGCTGGGTGGCCTGCGGCAGGGTGAAGCTGGTGCGCACGATGAACGGCGACTGCTCGGTGATCGCCGAGGTGGCGGCGGCCATCACAATCATCGGGGTCTTCGATTGGGTGGCGAGCGGGGCAACCGCGAAGGCGAGCGGCGTCAGGCCGAACCCGGTGAGGAAGGCCACCTTGTCGTTGACGATCAGTTCCTGCGCGATGCGCCGGGTGATGTCCGGCGTGCCGGTATCGTCCTTCACCACCAGTTCGATGGTGCGGCCGGCAATCGTCGCACCCTTCTGGGCGATGTAGAGCTTGGCTGCCGCTTCGATCTGCCGTCCGGTCGAGGCGAAGGGGCCGGTCATCGGCAGGATCAGGCCGATCTTGGTCACGGCCTGGGCAAGGGCCGGGGCAGCAAGCGGGCCGGCAAGCGTCGCGGCTCCCAAGCCGGCAAGGGTCTGGCGTCTGGTCAGCATGGTTAGGTCCTCCCGGGGCGTGTCCGGCGGTCGCTCGTTGGCGATCCGCTCTTGTTGTTGAGGCGCAGTCGTCGCGCCACGTCGTCTTTGTGTCAAGTGCGATATCTTGTCGTTCGTGCGATTAGCGCACGAGATGCCTTTGTGCTGGTCTGGTCCAATTCTGCACTGCCGCGCGCAGCATGGCATGGGGCCCGGTCGAAGTGTTCCTGAAAGCTCGTCACAGGGTGATGAGGAATTCTGCGCAATCCCACCGAACATGCCACTTGATCCGCGGCGCCCGCGAAGGACCAATGGCGGACAGAACGGCCACCAATGGCCGCGCTCAGAGGGGGAACATCATGCTCGCGCCCGAGTCCTGTCGCGATCTCGCCCATCTCGGCCATGTCGAGATGTTCACGCCCAAGCCCGAGGCGAGCCTCGCCTTCTTCGTCGATGTCATGGGCATGACCGAGAGCGGGCGCGACGGTGACAGCGTCTATCTGCGCGGGTGGGACGATTATGAGTTCCACACGTTGAAGCTCACCGCGTCCTCGACGTCCGGCGTTGGCCATGTGGCCTTCCGCACGGCAAGCCGCCAGGCATTGGATCGCCGGGTCGCTGAACTCACCGCCATGGGCGCCGGCATCGGCTGGACCGATGGCGATCTCGGCCATGGTCCCGCCTTCCGGGCGCGGGGGCCGGATGGCCATGCCTTCGAACTCTATTACGACACCCGCTGGTACGAGGCGCCGCCGGATCTCAAGCCCGCGCTGAAGAACCAGGCGCAGCGGTTCCCTGCCCGCGGCGTCAATGCCCGCCGCATCGACCACTTGAACCTCTTGGTGCTCGACGTCACCGCCACCCGGCACTTTCTGGAGCGAGGTCTCGGTATGCGCCTGACCGAGCAGATCATGCTCGACGATGGCACCGAGGCCGGCGCCTGGCTGACCGCCACCAACAAGACCTATGACATCGCCTTCACCAAGGACCATACCGGCACGGCCGGGCGCTTCCACCACGTGACCTATGCGGTGGACAGCCGCGAGGACGTGCTGCGCGCGGCGGACGTGTTTCTCGAGCACGGGGTTTTCATCGAGACCGGCCCGCACAAGCACGCGGTCCAGCAGACCTTCTTCCTCTATGTCTACGAGCCCGGCGGCAACCGCGTCGAGATCGCCAATGCCGGCGCGCGGCTGATGCTGGCCCCCGACTGGAAGCCGATCGTGTGGACGCAGACCGAGCGTATGAAGGGGCAGGCCTGGGGACTTCAGACGGTCAAATCATTCCACACCCATGGCACGCCGCCGGTCGAGGACCACGACTGAGCTCACGCGGGCATCGCTGCAAATTGGTCTTGCGAGGGCGCGCGCGCCGCGCCCTTGCGCCGCTTGAGGGATCGGACGATCTCTTGGGGCAACGGATCGGTGCGGCTCCCGCGCACCGCCAGATCAGCGAGTTCCCCCATGCAGCTCACAGGCATCCACCATCTCACTGCCGTTTCGGCCAATGCCGCCGGCAACCACGACTTCTACACCCGCGTGCTCGGCATGCGGCTGGTCAAGCGCACCGTCAACCAGGACGACACTTCCGCCTACCACCTGTTCTATGGCGACGGCGAGGCAACGCCCGGCTCCGACATCACCTTCTTCGAATGGCCGGTGCCGCCGGAGCGGCGCGGCACCCACTCGGTGATCCGCACGGCCCTGCGCGTCACCGGCGAGGCGACCATTGCCTGGTGGGTCAAGCGCTTCGCCGAGCTCGGCATCAAGCATGAGGCGCCCGCGATCCGCGATGGGCGGCTCACCCTCGATTTCGAGGATCCGGAGGGCCAGCGGCTCGCGCTCATCGACGATGGCGGCAAGGGTGCCGGCAAGGTCTGGGCGAAGAGCCCGGTACCGGCAGAGCACCAGATCCGCGGTCTTGGACCGATCACCGCCAGTGTGCCGAAGCTCGAGATGACCGATATCGTGTTGACCAGGGTGCTGGAAATGCGCCCGGTGCGCACCTATCGGCTGGGCGCCGAGGGCCCGGAAGTCCATGTCTACGAGATGGGCGAGGGCGGTCCCGACGCCGAATATCATGTGGCGGTCGAGCCCGGCCTGCCGGAAGCTCGCCAGGGCGCGGGATCGGTCCATCACGTCGCGTTCCGTACCCCTGACAAGGCCCAGTACAACGCCTGGGCCGAGCGGCTGGCGGGCCTGCGCATCCCGAACTCGGGCCCCGTGGATCGCTTCTACTTCGAGAGCCTCTACTTCCGGGAGCCGAACGGCATCCTGTTCGAGATCGCAACCGACGGTCCGGGCTTCGATGCCGACGAGCCCATGGAGGTGCTGGGAGAGAAGCTGGCGCTGCCGCCCTTCCTCGAGCCGAAGCGCGCGGCAATCGAGAAGGGCCTGAAGCCGCTCTCGGCCTGAAGTCGGTCTCCTCAAGAGCAGTCGGGCGGACTAGAGTGCCGTCCGACTCGTCTCTGGAGAAGGCCATGCTGCCCCGCCATTCGGTTCTCGCTCTCGTCAGCCTCGTGGCACTCGCCGGCTGCAACACCACTGCGGATGTTCCGGCGCCCCAGCCGGCGCCCCAGCAGCAGAACTACGTCACCCGGCCGGATTTCCGTCTGCCCGAGGGGCAGGGCTGTTCGGGCGAGATCGCCCGCTTCCGCGCCGTGATGGACAACGATCTGTCGACCGGCAACGTCAACCGCGACGTCCATGGCCGCGTGATGGCCGACCTTCGGGGTCCGGAGGCAGCCTGCGCCGCCAACCGGTCGGGCGAGGCACTCGCCGGCCTGCGCAGCGTCAAATCGCGCTACGGCTATCCGGGATAGCCTGTTCCGCGCCGGGGAGGCCCCATGCGCATCGCCATCCTGTCGGACATCCACGGCAACCGCGAGGCTTTCGAAGCTTGCCTCGCCCATGCCTCCCGCCAGCGGGCAGATCGCTATGTCCTGCTCGGCGACATCGTCGGCTATGGCGCCGATCCGGGATTCTGCACGGATGTGACCATGCGCCTGGTCGAGGCCGGCGCCATCGCGATCAAGGGCAACCATGACGAGGCGCTGGACCTGGCGGCGCCCGACATGCACGGGGAGGCGCTGGCCGCCATTGCCTGGACCCGCACCGTCCTGTCGGATGGCCAGCGCCAGTTCCTGGCGGGGCTGCCGTTGAGCCATCGCGAGGACGACAGGCTCTTCGTCCATGCCAGCGCGCGCGAGCCTGGCTTCTGGCCCTATCTGCGCGAGCCGCGCGATGCCGAATTGAGCCTGGCGGCCACCGATGCCCGCCTGGTCGTGTGCGGCCACACCCATTTGCCGGCCATCTTCGCGCTCCAGCGCAGCGGCATCTGCGTGCCGTTCCGGCCGGCGACCAATGAGGCGGTGCCGCTTCTGCCCCACCGTCGCTGGCAGGTTGTGGTCGGGTCGGTCGGCCAGCCGCGCGACGGCTCGCCGCTGGCGTCCTATTCCATTCTTGATCTCGCCCAAGGCAGCATCACGCAACATAGGGTTGCCTATGACCATCAAGCGGCAGGACAGAAGATCCTCGCCGCCGGGCTGCCGCCGCGATTTGCGTCCCGGCTCGCCGAGGGACGCTAGGGAGAGGCCATGCGGCTGCCGCGGATCGAGAAGGGGCTGGTGCTAGACGGCTTCACGCTCGAGGAGGCCATCAAGCTCGGCGGCATGGCACAGATATGGCGGGTGACGCGGGCAGGGGACGAGCGACCGCTGGTCATGAAGATCCCGCTGATTCTCGATGGCGACGATCCCACCATGATCGTCGGCTTTGAGATGGAGGAGATGATCCTGCCGCGTCTGTCAGGCCGGCACGTGCCACGCTTCGTGGCAGCCGGAGACTTCTCGCGCCAGCCCTATATCGTCATGGACTTCGTGGCGGGACGATCGCTGTTCGAAACGATGCCCGAAGCGCCGTTCCCCGCAGCCGAGGTCGCCCGTATCGGGGCTGCGGTTGCCACCGCGCTGGCCGACCTGCACCGGCAGAATGTCCTGCATCTCGACATCAAGCCGGCCAATGTCATCATGCGCGACGATGGCACTGCGGTCCTTGTCGATTTCGGACTTGCGCGCCACCTCCGCCTGCCGGACCTGCTCGCCGAACAGTTTCGCGTGCCGATCGGCACCGCGCCCTATGTTGCTCCCGAACAGGTGCTGCGCGCGCGCGACGATCCACGCTCCGACCTCTTCGCGCTAGGCGCTGTCCTCTACGAACTGACCACAGGGCGGCAACCCTTCGGTGACCCCAAGGGCATGCGCGGCTTTCGCAAGCGGCTCTGGTCGGATCCGATACCGCCGCGCGCGCTCCGGCCCGATTGCCCGGAATGGCTCCAGGAGATCATCCTGCGCTGCCTGGCCGTCGACCCCGCAGAACGGCACCCGACGGCAGCGCAGCTGGCTTTCGACCTCTCCCATCCCGAACAGGTGACCATCACCGATCGCGGCCGCCGGATGAGGCGCGATCCCTTTGGGATACGGTTCCGCCGCTGGCTGCGCGCCGCCGGCATGGAGCGCCCGGCTCCCCAACCGGCCAAGGAGGGGCTTGAAGCAGCGCCGATCATCGTCGCGGCTGTCGATCTCTCGGAGGATTATTGCGACATCGCCGATGGCGTGCGCGACATGGCTGCCCGCTTGCTGGCCGTGTCACCCGACGCGCGGCTGGCCTGCATCAACGTGCTGAAGCTGAAGCGCCTCGGCATCGACGAGACGACCGATTCCAGCGGCCGCTCGCTGCATGTTGCGCGCCTGGTGCTGTTGCGCGCCTGGGCGCAGTCGCTCGCGCTCGACCCTGACCGCGTCAGCTTCCACGTTCTCGAAGCGGTCGATCCCGCCGCAGCCATCGTCGATCATGCCCGCGAGAATCATGCCGACCAGATCGTGATGGGTGCGCGTGCCCATTCCTCGACCAGGCGCTATCTCGGCAGTGTCTCGTCGCAGGTCGCGGCCGAGGCGCCCTGCACCGTCACCATCGTTCGATTGAAGACCGCGGTTGAGCCCTGATGCTTAGCCGCGCTCGGCGAACCACCAGTTGGTGAAGGCGGACTGGAAGGGCGGCATGCGGTCGGCAAGAGGGTCAGCGGCGCCGCGGACAATATGGATGTCCGCCAGTTCCGGCTGCTGTTGCCGGCTGATGCGCTCCATGATCAAGGTCCGGGCGGCGTCGGCCGGCATTGCCAGGCGCACGATCTTGACGAAGGCGCAGCGCTTGTCGTCCTCGCGCAGCAAGAAGCCGTCGTCGAATGCCACCTCGCCCAGGGTGAGGCCGGTCTCCTCCTCCAGTTCGCGCCGCACGCTGCCTTCGAGATCGACCCGGTCGCCCACGACGTCGCTCATGTCGGGCGTCCCGCCGGGAAAATAGATGCGGCCGGCATTGACGGTGTGCTGGCCCATCACACCCATCAGCAACGCGCCATCGCTGCTCACCAATCCGGCCAGGGCAAATCCATTGCGCGTCTGCCCGTCGGCTTCACCGTGGCGCATGAAATGCAGGAAGGTCGCGTAATCGGTCGCCGAATAGCGCCCGCGGAACATCTCGCCGACGCGTCGGCCTTCGGTCATCAGCAGCACCTGCCCGTTGAACAGGGCTGGCTGCGCGGCCACACAGGCGTTCCACGCCGTCTTGATCGCCTCCCGCTGGCTCTCGCCATAGGCAATCGGCCGGTCGTCGAACAATGTGTCCATTTGACGAATGTCGTGGAACCTATGCGGCATTGGTGCGTTCTCCATGTGTCGAACACCGGTTTCGGCACTCGTCACGACAAGGTTGCATGTCCGGTTGATATCAGACCGGTCGACACCCGAGGTTGGCAATCAGGGGGAATTTCTCCTATGGTTTGCAGAGGGTGCGGGGCCATTGCTGCAGGAGGGAATTTCCCATGTTGAAGAAGCTGATTCTGGTTAGCGCTGTTGCACTCACGCTCGGCGCCTGTACGGCGCGCGAAGAGCGTGCTGCTGGTGGCGCTGCCATCGGTGCTGGTGCGGGTGCTCTGATTGGTGGTCTTGCCACTGGCACGGGCGGCGGCGCTCTCGCCGGCGCAGCCATCGGCGGTGTTGCTGGTGCCGTGATCGGTGCCGAGACCACGCCGCGTCGTCGCTGCTGGATTGATTCCTACGGTTACCGCCGCTGCCGTCGCTGATCGGCTCTAGAACCCAGAGTTTGAAACCCGCCGGACCTCGTCCGGCGGGTTTTCATTTGGTACCGCCCGACGAGACGATGGCCCGCCGCGCGCTCCGGCGTTGCCGATGTGTCCTGACGAGGCGGCGCAACCTTGTCTCAAGGAAGCGCCGCAGTCCGAAAGGCAGGCTTGGCCATCCTCTGGCCCGCTCACTGCCAGGCGCGATCCGGCTGGATGCGATCGCCGCGAGGCGTCCCAGGGCAGGCTCTTGCACCAAGGCCAGCCGGTCCGCGAGGAACGGCGGTAAGGGCCGCATGCGCCATTCAAAATAGCGGGCATAGGCTTCCTCGTCCTTGAGTATCCGCCGCAGATGGTCCGCGAGCGCTATGGGCGAGGGAAAGTCGGAGACATCGATATAGGATCCAGCGGGGACGAAATCCGCGACATCCGGCGCCCCGCGATAGATCGGAATCGTGCCGGAGAGCAACGGATCGAAGATCTTCTCCGTGACATAGCCGTGAGAGATGGCATTCTCGAAGGCGCAGCAGAAATGGTAGCGCGCGATGGTGTCGAGCTTGGTCTGCCGGCCCAGGTCCGGCCCGGCAAGATCGCGGTTGCGCAGCAGTCGCCCGTAGGAATCGACCCTGATCGCCTTCATCAACTCAAGTGCGAAATCGTTGCGCCTGCTGCGGTCGACGCTGGCCGACTGGAACATGACGGCGGGGGCGAACTCGGTCTTCGCCGGCAGGGGGCGGTCAACGGCGGCCTGCCAGGCTCGCATAGGCGGAAGATAGGGCGTCCAGATATCCGCCGCCGTCTCGTGGCTCATGATGAGGTCGAACCGGCGCATGAAGGCTGGGTCGGTCCACAAGGGATAATGAGCGCTCGCCTCCATCGAGAAGGCGACCCAGACCTGGCCAGCATATTTCAGTGCGTCGCCGATCTCCCAGGCATCAGGAATATGGAAGATGACGATATCGGCCTCTGCCAGACGGCTCCTGTCGAACGTGAGGCGGACTGGAACGGAGCATCCCGCTGTGTCGAACGGAGGCGGGCGGCCAAAGAATGCGGTGTAGAACAGGACCAACGGACCCTGGTTGTCCTGTGCCATCGCCCTCTGCCCTGTGTGGTTCCGCCAGCCCTGCGAGAGGCGAAACAGATACCCGCAACCGACATCAGATGAACAGCCGCCCCTCGGAAATCACCACGGCCCCGCCGCCGATCGTGACCATCGAGACCTGCCCCTGTGCAATGCCGATGCCGAGCTCGATCCGGCTCGGCCGGCCTATGGCAAATCCCTGCTCGATGGCGAAATCATGCCGGCCGTCGCCAAGGCGCTCGAACATGCCCAACACGCCGGCGAAGGCAGCGGCGGCTGAACCCGTCGCGGGATCCTCCGCTACTCCGAGTCCAGGTGCGAACATGCGCGCATAGAAACGGGCGCCTGGGTCGACCGTCTCCGGGCAATAGGCGAAGATTGCCGGATGGGCCTCCCCGATGGCGTTGAACGTTTCGCCAAACCAGCGGGTATCCACCCTGATCCCGTCCACCGCCGCGCGGGTCTTCACCGGCACATAGCAGAACGACACGGGTGCCCCGAATCGCGAGGGCACGTGGCTGGCAAAGCCGAGATCCCGGCTTTCCAGGCCCAATATGCCCGCGAGCTGCGCCGGGTCGGGTGTCGGACCGATCGGAGCAGGCAGTCGCGGCGCATCGAAGCTCGCCTGATAGCTGCCAG
Organism: Phreatobacter aquaticus; assembly: GCF_005160265.1. Classification (NCBI taxonomy): domain Bacteria; kingdom Pseudomonadati; phylum Pseudomonadota; class Alphaproteobacteria; order Hyphomicrobiales; family Phreatobacteraceae; genus Phreatobacter; species Phreatobacter aquaticus. The sequence continues at coordinate 2,310,305 of NZ_CP039865.1, forward strand.
CGGCGTCACGGCTGACGCGACAGGGCACGGGTCCTGCCTTCTCGCCGAGTACGAAATGCGCCTCGGTGCCTGCCGCCAGGCCATCCATCGAAGCCAGAACGATGGCGGTCCCGACGGTCGGATGGCCTGCAAACGGCAATTCGCCACCCGGTGTGAAGATCCGGATGTCCGCGCGATGGCCCTCGGTGGTCTCCGGCAGAACGAACACTGTCTCTGACAGGTTGAACTCGCGGGCGATCGCCAGCATGCCGGCTGTGTCGAGCCCTTCGGCATCGTGCACCACGGCAAGCGGATTGCCGGTCAGCCTCTGCTGGGTGAAGACATCGAGCGTGTGGTAGCGACGCGACATGGTCAGACGGACTCCGGCGTAAACAGGCGGCTGGGTGTCACGAACTCGTCCTGCGCCGCGACCGTCAGGATCTCGCGCGAACCAGCCTCCGCCGTCCGCTTCAGCAGGCCATAGGTGGACGATGCCGCGCGCGACAGCGCAAGCGCGACGTCGCCGGTCTCGGCCGCATGGACGAAGAACAGTGCGGCGATCGCATCGCCAGCCCCGTTGACTGAAATGCCGAGCTTCGGCGTGCGGACCCGGAACCGTCCGTTCGGCCCGGAGGCCAGCAGGTCGATCTGGTCGTCCGGCGTATCCTCGGTCATCAGGCTGGTGACCAGCACCATGGACGGTCCCGCCCTGTGCAGCAGGTCGACGGCTGCGATGGCCTCAGCAAGCGTCGAGATGGTCGATCCCGTCAGATATTCCAGTTCGAACTGGTTCGGGGTGATGACGTCGGCTGCCGGCACCGCCTGGTCACGCATGAATTCCGGAATGCCCGGACGAACGAACACGCCGCGGCCGACATCGCCGATCACCGGATCGCAGCAATAGAGCGCCTTCGGATTCAATCCGCGCACACGGCCAACCGCGCCAAGGATCGCGGTGCCGATATCGGCCGACCCCATATAGCCCGACAGCACACCATCGCATCGGCCAAGCACGCCGCGCTCTTCAATGCCTGTGACCAGTTCCTCGATCATCGGGCCGTCATAGACCCGGCCCTTCCAGGCGCCGTAGCCGGTATGATTGGAAAACTGGACGGTATGGATCGCCCAGACCTCGTGGCCCAGCCGCTGCATCGGGAAGACCGCCGAGGCATTGCCGACATGGCCGTAGGAAACCCAGGACTGGATCGAGAGAATGTTCATGGCTGCACTCCTAGGCTCCACGATATCGGTCCCGTGTGACCAGTCCAATTCGCATCGCTGAACTGTGCCATCACGTCCGTGCTGGCTTCGTTCCCAGCCGTTGTCCGCCATTCATCCAAAGACCTCGAATTCGTGGCAATCCGTCCCAAGGGCGACCATGATCGGGCTCTCTACTGTTCCCGTCGCCCGAACCCGGGCCGACACTGCCCGATGCGGCCGGTCCGGCCGACGCAAGGGTTACGACGACACACGGCCGGACATTTCGAACAGGTTCGCCATGTTCCTTTCGCGCCTCCTCACTGCCGCCGCAGTTTCCGCCCTCGTGGCCGTCCCCGCCTTTGCACAGACGCAGGCCCAGCCCTCCACCACGACGCCTCAGCGTCCGGCGGTGACGGCGCCTGCCGCACCGACAACGGCGACGCGTCCGGCCGCCACCGCTCCTGCAGTGGCCCCTGCGGCTCAGGCTGCCCGTGTCAATCTGAATACGGCGACTGCGGCTCAGCTCGACGGCCTGCCGCAGATCGGCGCGGCTCGCGCTCAGGCCATCATCACCGAGCGCGGCAAGGGCCGTTTCCTCAACTGGGCTGACTTCGAACGGCGCATGACCGGCTCCGCGGTCAACCAGGCCGCCAAGGATGCCATCCGCGATCGCGTGAGTTTCTGATCGTCGGATAAGCGTCCTGCATCGGAAGGGCGGCCGAAAGGCCGCCCTTCTCGATTCAGGCGCCTGAGTTTCGAAGCGGCAGGTGGCCGCGCATCAATGACGCAGCGCCCGTGTCGAAATACTCGCTCATTTCGACCACCTGGCGGTCTTGCAGCCGCAGATGGGTCAGGATTTCGAGCTCCCGCTCCTGACCGGTCGCGGAACTGCGAATGGTCACGCGCCAATGAACCGCCACCATGTCGCGGCTGGAGATGATGTCGTCGATCTCATGATGGAGATAGATGTTCTGGCCACGCATCCGGATGAGCTGCTTGCCGATATCTTCCCGGCCGATCCGCGTGCCAGACAAGGGGTTCAGCACCGGGTTGCCGGGGATGTTCAGCCGGGCCTTGGGCGCGAAGAATTCCAGATAGGTTGCAACGTCACCCTGAAGCCGGGCCGCGACAAACTCGCGGATCGTACGGTGGAGGTCGCTGCGCTCCTCATTGTCCGAATTGAGCCATTGTGCGTCAGCCATGGTCAGATCCGCCCGACCAGAAGTCCAAGGGAAGCCGTGTCGACGAACTGGGTCATCTTGGTGATCATGCCGTCGCGAAACTCCAAAAGATCGGCAATCTCGAACTCGCCGACATTGCCGGTCTCGCGCGATCTGATTGTCGCGTGACGACGCACGACGGCCCGTCGTTCGTCCACGATCATGTCGACCACGATCGTGTCGATATATTCGAGGATCTGGTCGCAGGCCCTGAAGGATTCCAGAATTTCGGTATGCCCGTAAAAGGGGCCGACCTTCGGGAACAGCCGCGGGTCACAGATCAGCCGGTAGGAGCATTCCGGGGCGAAAATCGTCAGGAGGTCATCGGCTTTCCCGTCGCGCCGGGCGAGAAAGAGCCGTGCCACCCGTTCCTTGATCAATGGCAGGCCCGTGTGAACCCGCAGTATCGGTTGCGCCATGATGTTCTTCTGCGTCAAGTGACCGGACTTACCATAGGGCAGGTAGTGTCAGATAATCCATGTAATTTCATGTGGGTGAACAGAAGCTGACGAAAGGATCAGCTGGGTCTGGAAGACAGCACGCAAGACAATAGGCGGTTTTCTACTCGGGACCGGTGTGCAAGGCGGATCGCCGCCGCGGCTTGATCCACATACGAAAAAGGGGTGGCCCGCGGACCACCCCAATTCGTTGCATCCGAAAGTACGGGCGATCAGTTCTTGGTCTTGTCGACCAGCGCCTTCGCCTTGATCCAGGGCATCATGTCGCGAAGCTTCGCGCCGACTTCCTCGATCGGATGGTTGTTCACGCGGGCGCGGGTCGCCTTGAACGAGGTCTGGTTGACCTTGTTCTCCAGCATCCAGTCGCGGGTGAACTTGCCCGACTGGATGTCGGTCAGCACGCGCTTCATCTCGGCCTTGGTCTCGGCGGTGATGATGCGCGGACCCGTCACGTACTCGCCGTACTCGGCGGTGTTCGAGATCGAGTAGTTCATGTTGGCGATGCCGCCCTCATAGATGAGGTCGACGATCAGCTTCACCTCGTGGAGGCACTCGAAATAGGCCATTTCAGGCGCATAACCGGCTTCGGTCAGCGTCTCGTAGCCAGCGCGGATCAGCTCGACCAGACCGCCGCAGAGCACGACCTGCTCGCCGAACAGATCGGTCTCGCACTCTTCCTTGAAGGTCGTCTCGATGATGCCGGCGCGGCCGCCGCCATTGGCGGAGGCGTAGGACAGGCCGAGGTCATGGGCATTGCCCGAGGCGTCCTGATGGATGGCGATCAGCGTCGGAACGCCACCGCCGCGCTGATATTCCGAGCGCACCGTGTGGCCGGGGCCCTTCGGGGCGACCATCAGCACGTCGAGATCCTTGCGGGCCTCGATCAGGTTGAAGTGGATGTTGAGGCCGTGGGCGAACATGATCGCCGCGCCCTGCTTCATGTTGCCGGCGAGGTCATCGCGATAGATGTCGGCCTGCAGTTCGTCCGGGGTGAGCATCATCATGATGTCCGAGACCTTGGCGGCCTCCGACGGGGTCATGACGGTGAAGCCGGCGGCCTCGGCCTTGGCGCGGGTGGCCGAGCCAGCCTTCAGCGCGATGATGACGTCCTTCACGCCCGAGTCGCGCAGGTTCAGCGCGTGGGCATGGCCCTGGCTGCCGTAGCCGACAATGCAGACCTTCTTCGACTTGATCAGGTTCAGATCGGCGTCGCGATCGTAATAGACACGCATGGGATAGTCCTTCCTTGGGCTTGCGTTCTGGAGGTTGGGGAGAGGGGTCAGGCGGCGGCCGGAATCATGTTCTTCCGGCCGTAGAGGGTGAGAAACTGGTCGGTCGCCGCCGCAGCGTCGCGGGCGATCTCGGCCTGGCCGAGCTTGAGATCATCGCCGAGCAGCAGGCGGATCTGCACATCGCGGCCAGCGAGGCCGAAAAAGGTCCGGAACGCCGCCTCGGTATCGTCGAACTGAAGCAGACCGGCCGCGCGCCCTTCTTCGAGCACGGGCTTCAACCGGTCGCCAATGGCGAAGCGGCCGTTATTGAGCACGATCTGGCCGAGATTGCTCTGCTGCGACGCGGCGTGTGTGATCGCCAGCCGGTTGAGCGCGATCGATGTGGCGCTGGAAATGACCGAGAGCCAGTTCGCGGCGAAATCCCTGAGGCTGTCCCTGAGGCTCGAGGCATCGAGCTTCTGCCGGTCGTAGCGGCCGGCACGCACCCGGGACGCCTGCCACTGCACCGTCGCGGTCAGGAGGCCGTCGCGGTCGCCGAACCACTTGTAGAGCGTTTCCTTGGAGCAGCTCGCCCGCCGCGCAACGGCCGTCATGGTGAGCTGGCCGCCCTGTTCCTGCATCAGCGCGAGCACCGCATCCAGAACCACCGCCTGGCGGGCGGTCGGCTCCGGCGGATCGGCGCTCGGCGTTTCGGAAGCAAGGGATTTGGCGGCTGACGTCATGATGCAGAGGAGTGGGAACGGACCGTACCGTACGTTACGGTTCTCTAGCTCAGCGCGGCGCACCGCGCAAGCCGTCCGTCGGGTGAGCGGACGGTGCCCCGGTCGGCGATGGCGTCACACGGTCTCGCCGCAGGCCTTTCGATAGAGCCGCACGGTCTCCGCCATGCCGTGGATCAGCGCATCGGCGGTGAGGGCGTGGCCGATCGACACTTCCGCGATGCCGGGGACGCGGGCGATCAGGGAGGGGAGGTTGTCGAGGGTGAGATCGTGCCCGGCATTGACGCCGAGCCCGGCACGGGCCGCGGCCTCGGCAGTGGCCGCCAGCTTCTCGCGCTCGGCGTCGGCCACGTCAGGCTCGAAGGCGCCGCCATAGGGGCCGGTATAAAGCTCGATCCGGTCGGCGCCGGTGGCGCGGGCGCCCGGCACCAGCGCCGGGTCGCCGTCGAGGAAGATCGAGACGCGCATGCCGCCAAGCTTCAATCGGCCGATGACCTGGCGCAGCAAGTCTCCATCCGTCGCCACATCCCAGCCATGGTCGGAGGTCGCCTGTGCCGGATCATCCGGAACCAGCGTCACCTGATCGGGCTTGGCCCGCTCGCACAGCTCCAGGAAATCCTCGCTCGGATAGCCCTCGATGTTGAACTCGGCCTTGGGGAACTCGGCGCGGATCATGTCGGTGAGGTCGAACACGTCGGTGCGCCGGATATGCCGCTCGTCCGGCCGCGGATGCACGGTGATGCCGCTGGCACCCGCCTGCAACGCGATGCGCGACAGCCCGACCACGCTCGGCCAGGGGAGCGAGCGGCGGTTGCGCAATTGCGCGATGGCATTGACGTTGACGGAGAGATGCGTGGCCATGGCGTGCCCTGAATGCGAGGTCAGACGAAGGAGGTAGACGTGGGTCGCATTTGCTTCACGCGAACCGGTGCCCACTTCGCTTGCAAATGCTCCGTCTATTCAGCGTCCCTGTGCGCCATCCGGCAAGGCCGCTTCCTGCATGCCTTCCGGTCCGCGGCTCATGGCAGCGATGCCAGTGCGCGACACTTCGACCAGTCCCACCACGCCCATCAGACGGATGAAGCGCTCGACTTCCTCGGTCGTGCCGGTCAGCTCGAAGACGAAGGAATTGAGCGTCGCGTCCAGCGTGCGGGCGCCGAACGCGCCGGCAAGCCGCAGCGCCTCGACGCGGGCATCGCCCTTGCCGCGCACTTTGAGAAGGCAGAGCTCGCGCTCCAGCGCCTCGCCCTGCACCGTCAGATCGACCACGCGATGCACCGGAACCAGGCGATCAAGCTGGGTCTTGATCTGCTCGATGATCTTTTCCGTGCCCGTCGTGACGATGGTGATGCGCGAGGTGTGCCGCTCGTGCTCGGTCTCCGAGACCGTCAGGCTCTCGATATTGTAGCCGCGGCCGGAGAACATGCCGGCGATGCGGGCGAGCACGCCCGGCTCGTTGTCGACGATGACGGCGATCGTGTGCCGGCGGGTGGCATCGACGGCGTCGGAAAGGAAATAGGCGGACTGGGACTGGGCCATGGGGCTGTTCGTCTTTTCGATTGAGAGAGGAGGGGAGGGCCGGTCGGCCCTCACACCAGCTGCTTGCCCTTGGCGTCGATCACCGAGCCGATATCCGTGACCGCATCGCCCAGGATCATCTCGTTATGCGCCTTGCCTGACGGGATCATCGGGAAGCAGTTCTCGTCCTTGGCCACCAGGCAGTCGAACAGAACCGGCCCCGGATAATCCAGCATCTCCTGGATCGCACCGTCGAGTTCGGCCGGGTCCGAGCAGCGGATGCCCTTGGCGTGATAGGCCTCGGCGAGCTTCACGAAATCGGGCAGCGCCTGCGAATAGCTTTCCGAATAGCGCCCGCCATGCAGCAGCTGCTGCCACTGGCGCACCATGCCCATATATTCGTTGTTGAGGATGAAGATCTTGATCGGCAACCGATACTGCGCCGCCGTCGACATCTCCTGCATGTTCATCAGCACGGAGGCCTCGCCCGCAACGCAGACCACCAGGTCCTTCGGATGGGCGAGCTGCACGCCCACCGCCGCCGGCAGGCCATAGCCCATCGTGCCGAGGCCGCCGGAGGTCATCCAGTGGTTCGGGTCCTCGAAGTGGAGGTACTGGGCAGCCCACATCTGGTGCTGGCCGACTTCGGTCGTGATGAAGCGCTTGCGGTGCTTGGTCAAAGCCTCCAGCCGCTCCAGCGCATATTGCGGCTTGATGATCGTGTCCGAGTTTGTGTAGGCGAGCGACTTGCGTGCGCGCCAACCCTCGATCTCGTCCCACCAGCTCTTGAACGCCGCCTTGTCCACCTGGCCGGAGACCTCCTTCCAGAGGCGCACCATGTCTTCCAGCACGTGGCCGCAATCGCCGACAATGCCGATATCCACCTTGACGTTCTTGTTGATCGAGGACGGGTCGATATCGATATGGATCTTCTTCGAGCCCGGCGAGAAGGCGTCGAGCCGCCCGGTGATCCGGTCATCGAAGCGCGCGCCGATATTCACCATCAAGTCGCAGCCGTGCATGGCGAGGTTCGCCTCGTAGGTGCCGTGCATGCCGAGCATGCCCAGCCACTGCCTGTCGCTCGCCGGATAGGAGCCAAGCCCCATCAGGGTGGAGGTGATCGGATAGCCGGTGGCGCGCACCAGCTCGCGGAGCAGGGCCGAGGCATGCGGGCCGGCATTGATCACGCCGCCGCCGGTATAGAAGACCGGGCGCTTGGCCTTGGCGATCAGCTCCATCGCCGCCTTGATCTTGCCGAGGTCGCCCTTGATCTGCGGCCGGTAGGTCTTGTGCTGGTTGTCGCGCGGCTTCTCGTATTTGCCCGCCTTGAACTGGATGTCCTTGGGGATGTCGATGACGACGGGACCCGGCCGGCCGTTCTGCGCCACGTAGAAGGCTTCGTGCAGGATGCGCGGCAGGTCCTCGATCGATTTCACGAGGTAATTGTGCTTGGTGCAATGGCGCGTGATGCCGACCGTATCGGCCTCCTGGAACGCGTCCGAGCCGATGAGATGGGTCGGCACCTGGCCGGTGAAGCAGACGACAGGGATGGAATCCATCAAGGCGTCGGTGAGGCCGGTCACGGCATTGGTCGCGCCGGGGCCGGAGGTGACCAGCACCACGCCGACCTTGCCGGTGGAGCGCGCATAGCCCTCAGCCGCATGAACCGCGCCCTGCTCGTGGCGGACGAGGATGTGCTTGACCGAGTCCTGCTGGAAGATCGCATCATAGATCGGCAGCACGGCGCCGCCGGGATAGCCGAACAGGGTGTCGACGCCCTGGTCGATCAGGGCTTGCACCACCATTTCGGCGCCGGTCATCTCGCGGGACATGGGTCGTTCCTCAGGTCGTTCGTTGGTCTGGCTGTTCAATGCGAATGCGGGGTTCCGGGCAACAAAAAAGGCCCCGCGAGGGACCTTGTTTTGAGCGCCACCGATCGGCTGCCGTGTAATGTCTCACACGTCCGACAATGGCGCCCCGGATACAATAAGAATGAAACGCACGGTGTGCGGCTCCAGCTGGTTAGGGCGCGGACCATAGGGGAGGGGGAGGGAGGGTGTCAAGGCGGCGACCTCTTGGTAGGCGAGAGAAAATTGCTGTACTCGGACGCTATGAACTGGTTCGGTCGCCAACCCTTGATCAGTTTGTCCAAGAAGAGGCTATCGGCCGCTCCCACGGCAAGCCCTGCTGCCGTACCTAGTCCCGTTGGAAAGACGGCATCCGCAATTGCGCCTAGTCCAGTTGCGACCGCGAAGCGGACCGACTTTGTGGGCAACTTATCAGCCCATGTCTGGCTCGTAGCAGAACGATGATAGTGTTGGACTAGCCCTTCGTTCGGATTCGTGACTTGAATCCATTGTTTAAAACGGTCAGCTTTCTCTAGTAATGCAGAAAATTCACTAAATGAACGATCTCCGTTGTTTATAGATTCACGAATTAGCGGAAAATTTGGTAAAATAATATCATGAAACAAGGCAATCTCATTGTCATGAGATCTCCGACGAACAAGGAACTCCATATGTTTTTCTTGGATTATCTCGCTATAAAGGGGGGATATAACAGGTTCTGACATATAATACGCAGAAAAGAACGTGTCTGCTCTCGCGGTAACGAAATGTGACATAATGTAGGCGGGAGATAGCGTGCTGTGGCTGGGTGGTATTTTTTTGTGATAAATTTCATTTGCCAAATCAAAGTCAATATTTGTATCTATTGCGTATCCATCATTAATTTTTATTAAGTCAAAACGGAAATTGTTGTCGATAATGTAATCGGGAGTAAGGTGTCTAATTATTTTCCTTGCTATTTCATTAGAGAAATTGACATCGATTAAATCGTCCTGACATATTTTTATTATCGATTCTGGTCTGTTATCTCCAGAATATCTGTGAGGCCTCGCCTTGTCGGCAATGAGAGTTGCAATTCGTTGGGCGTCATCGCGTCCCTTAAGGGCTCTCTCAACGGTCTCAAATATAGCCTCGCGGTAGTCCCCCTTCCTCGGAGGTCTCTTGCCAGCGCCAATTGTAGCGGAGATAAATTGATGGCTCTTGGGTAGCCCTGCCGAGACAACCCCGAAAAAATTCGGGAGATAGGTTAGCTGTACATTGGGATTTTTCAGAAGTATATCAAGGTCGGGGCCGCTAAATGCGGTCGCTAGTGAGGCTATTGCCCCGCGATGCATTAGAAGATGGGTTTTCCCGTAGAAAAATAGCGTTTCAGCAATCAGGCCAATGTCAATCTGGTCTTGATCGCCGGTACCCCGGAAAATCAGAGCGCTTTCAAACATTTGTCGCTGTCACGCATCTGGTCATTGACTTAGAACTCACCTCAACATAGCAAAAATGATAAATATAATCTAGCCTATTAGCCAATATTCGCTTGCTCGCTTCGAGGCGTCATCCCAACCTCCCCTCCTCATCCCACACCACCACCTTCTGCCTCTCCCCACCCCAACGCCACAGCACCAGATTCCGCATCCCCTCCGTCGCCCCATTGGCGAAGCTCGGCACCAGCGCACCCGCCGCGCCTTCGCGCCTCAGCCGTTCCGCCAGCGTCCATGAGGCCGGCTTGCGGCCTTCGGCGCGGTCCAGCGCCCAGGGGCAGGCAATTGCGGCGCGCGTCGTGCCGGCTTCTCCGCGGCCCGCCTCCGTCGCAAGGTCCACGATGTCGTCGCAGTCCACGTCATAGGTCACCACCGTCAGCGGCGGGAAGCGGCGGGCAAAGCCGTGGCTGACCTCGGCGAACATGCCTTCGATGGTCAGCGCCAGATAGAGCGCGGGCGTGCCCTTCGCGTTGAACCGCCCGCCATGGATCGCCGCGCCCTCGCCCGACAGCGGCGTCCACGCCCAGCGCGGGTCATGCGCCCGGTAGGCAAGGCCGGTCCAGCGGATGAGCTTCACCTCAGGCGAAACCGCCGGTGGCGACATGGTCCAGCCAGTCGCGCAAGGGCCCGGCCTTGCCGTCCTTGACCAGGCTTTCCGCCGTCCGCCCGCCAAAGGCGGGCAGGGGCTCGGCGCGATACCAGGCCAGCGCCTGTTTCTCGCCGCCGGCCCAATCGCTCACGCGCGCAACGATCTCGACCATCTCGGTAACGCGTCCTTGCGTCTTCGGAGCGTTCGCCCGGGCAGTTCGATGGAATGTCTCCGGCTTCACGCCCATCGTGTCGGCCAGCTGCGCCTTCGACACGCCGAAGCGGTCCGCGACACGTTCGATGACGACCAGGCCATCCTTGCCGAAATAGCTGGCAGTACGGACCGTCCCGCGTGGGCCGACGGTCACGAACTGGCCCGTTGTGGACTTGCGAGAAATCGTCTTTCCAGTCTTGGGAGCCATTGGTGAGCCATCTCGGTCGACAGAGAACAATGACAGAATATATGGCAGGTGCATCTGGGCGGCAAGCCGCCCCCTACCTCACGCCTTTGGCAAACCCCGCCACCGTCCCCACCACGCGTCCATCCTGCCCGGCAAAGCCGTGATAGCCCGCCGCCTGGCAGGGATCGCCGCGATCCTGGCCACCGTCCATCCAGACCACCCTGACACGCGCGCCGCCCCAGGCCTTGAACGGCTCGACGCCGGAGGGCGGGGTGAAGCGGCAGCCATCCTGCCGGTGGTGCACGACCAGCGTCGGCGGCAGGCTGGCCGCTGAGCCGATCTGGCCGCGGATTTCGTTGAGGAACCCCGCGGTGATCGCCATGCCGTTCGGCCGCGCCGACAAGGCACCGGCGAGCTGCAGCGTGCCGCGGCTGGTCGCGACCACCGTCACCGGCTTGTTGAACCGCGTGCGGAGATAGGTGATGGCGGATGAAGCCGACACGCCGGCATCGATCACCAGCGAGGCGACACCCGCCGAGGCATAGGCGGCGCGCGTGCGCACCAGCTGATTGCCGCGAAGCCCCGAGAACGAGCCATCCGGCCGGATGCCGAGATAGCCATTGCCGCCGGGGATCAGCACCACCGCCGCGCTCGGCCGGGCCGGAGCGTTCAACAACCCATAGCCGCCGGAGAGCTGCACCGCCTCTTCGGCGGCGGCCGCGGGCAGGGCGCCAAGAGTCAGGATCAGGAGGGCTGCACGGAGCGTGGCTGCGCGGGGCATGGCGTCGTCCTTCGCCTCTCGGGGGACGCGAAGGCTCGCATATCGGGTGGGCCGACGCCCGCCCGGATGACTACGGAACGCCCCTACCTCACGGGCCCTTCTGCGGGCGGAACAGCTTGCCGCGCTCCGCCACCAGAACCATGGCCAGCGCCAGCCAGCCGCAGACCGCGAACCCCGCTACGATCGGCAGCGCCGTGCCGTCGAAATGCTGGCCGATCCAGAAGCCGATGAGGGCCGCACCCACCGTCGAGACGAAGCCCTGCACCGACGAGGCCGTGCCGGCGACATGGCCGAGCGGGTCCATCGCCATGGCGCCGAAATTCGACACCATCAGGCCGAAGCAGAACATGGTGGCGCACTGGAACAGCGAGAAGGTCCACAGCGTCTCGTGGCCGGTGAAGGCCACCAGCGCATGCAGCGCGGTGACGGTGAGATAGCCAAGAAGCGCGCCATGCGACACGCGGCGCATGCCAAAGCGCTCGACGATCTTCGAATTGAGGAACGAGGCGAGCGCCATGAAGCCCGCCACCACGGCGAAGATCACGGTGAAGATGTCGCCCGCCTTGAACACGTCGACGAACAATTGCTGCGCGGCATTGATGAAGCCGAAAAGGCCGCCCACCATGAAGGTCATGGCCAGCATGTAGCCGACCGGCACGCGCAGCGTGAGGCAGAGCCGGAAGGCGGCGAGGATCGGCTTCACCTCGATCGGCGAGCGGTCGTCGGCATGCAGCGTCTCCGGCAGCTTGGCGATCACCCAGGCCGACACGACGACGCCGAACAGGCCGAGCAGGATGAAGATCCAGCGCCAGGGCGCCACCAGCACGATGGCCTGGCCGATGGAAGGCGCGAGGATCGGCACGGCCAGGAACACGATGAAGGTGAGCGACATCACCCGCGCCATCTGCCGTCCCGAATAGGTGTCGCGGACGATCGACACGGCGAGCACGCGGGTGCCGGCTGCGCCGATGCCCTGCACCACGCGGGCAATCATCATGGTGGTGAAGTCGGGCGCGAAGGCTGCCGCCAGGCTCGCCAGCGCATAGATAGCGAGGCCGCCGAGCAGGATGGGGCGGCGGCCGAACCGGTCGGCGAGCGTGCCATAGATGATCTGCGCCGCGCCAAAGCCCAAGAGATAGGACGTGATCACCCATTGCCGGTCGTTGGCGGAGGTGATGCCGAGCGCGTCCCCGATCTCCGGCAGCGCCGGCAGCATGGAATCGATGGCGAGCGCATTGGTCGCCATGAGGGCGGCCATCAGCGCGACGAACTGGCGGAAGCCCAGCCCCGGATAGGGCCCGGCGGCCGGTGTCTCTGTCTGGGTCATGGTTCTTGTACAGCCGGGGATGCGGAGGCCGCTCGAGCTTCGGGAGCGGTCCAGGCGCAGAATATTGCACTGCAATAACCGCTTGCGGCGGCCATGGCTAGCACCCTGCGGTAGGCCGGCCCCGCGTCAGGCGGGGTGCTGCCCCTAACCCGCGACCAGTCTCGGCCGCATCTGCCGCGTCAGCCTGGGGTCGACGACGTCGAGCCGGAACACCGCATCGGCCAACTGGCGATCGGGCTCGATGGTCAGTGTTTCCGCTTCATTGGGCAGGAGCACCGCGACATCCCGAATGCCGAGATCGGCCAGCTGGAACGGCGTGCCGTGACCATATTCCAGATGGCCCCGGCCAATGATGCCGATCACCAGCGGCGGCTCGGGCACGGCGCGGGCTCGCGCAATGTTGCAGGCAAAGGCCCGGTCCCAGCATTGCTGGGCGCGCACGAAACGGTCGAAGCCGGGATCGTCGGGCGAGCGGACCGGGCCGGTGGGGCCAGGCGCGCGGCCACCGGCACCCGTCAGGTCGAACAGATAGCGGCGATAGGCCGGCGTTGCGGTGGCAGACGGCGTCAGCCCGTCGCGCTCAGCTTCCGGGATCGCGTCCCAGCCATCCTTGCCGACGCGCGTCACCAGTGGGCGATGGCAGTTCAGCGCCAGCATGGGCACACGCTGCTGCCGGCAGAAATGGAACAGCGGCAGGTAGATTTCCGGCGGAAAGCCCCAGACCGTCTGCCATTCGCTGGCCTCGAGAAAGGCCCGGGTGTCGAACGCACCCGCCACCCAGTGGTCGAGCACGGGCTGGACGCGCCTTGGGAACATCTCGAATCCCAGGGCGATGTTCGGATTGTGCGCGGCGATCATCACCGCGACATGCAACTGCCAACGATGGATCTCGGCCACGTCATGGCTCTCGCCAATAAGCACGACCTGCTTTTGCGCCAGCTCCGCCATGAGGGTGCCCTGGTCGAGTACGGTTCCGCTGCGCGGATCGAGCCATGTGGCGGGCTGATGGATCATGAACGGCCTGGTCTTGGAGATTGATGGAGATTAGCGGCGCGAATCCAATAAAATCTTGATGAAATTTGTCAAGTTAACCGGCGCCGCACGGCAGGTGCTGCAGATGACGTCCGGCATGGGCCGCTCGGAGGGCTTGCCGCCGTGCTGGAAATGCCATTCTCTCTTGTCTGAAATATCGTTTCAAAAACGCTTCAGGAGAGACGCTCGATGCCGCCCCATAGCCGCCGGACCATCCTTGCCGCCACTGCCGGCCTAGCCGCGGCCCATGTTTTGCCAGCCCGCGCGCAATCCTTTCCCGATCGCCGCGTGACGCTGATCGTGCCGTTCCCGCCTGGCGGTCCGGTGGACCTGACAGCCCGCGAGATCGGGCAGAAGCTGTCGAGCTACTGGAACCAGCCGGTGATCATCGAGAACCGTCCGGGCGCCGATGCGGTCATCGGGGCGCAGGCGGTCTCCAAGGCCGCGCCCGACGGCTACACCATGCTGGTCTGCGCCATCCATCATTCGGTCCATCCGAGCCTCAAGCCGAACCTGCCCTACAATTTCCTCGAGGACTTTCTGCCCATCAGCGGCGCGGGCATCTTTCCGATCATCGTCTGCGCTCATCCCTCACTGCCGTTCCAGGACATCAAGGGCCTGATCGCCCATGCCAAGGCCAATCCGGGCAAGCTCTCGTTCGGGTCCGCGGGGATGGGCGGCGGCACCCATCTGGCGGGCGAATTGTTCAAGAGCATCACCGGCACCGACATGCTGCATGTCGCCCATCGCGGCAGCGCGCCGGCCATGGCGAGCCTGCTCGGAAACCATGTGCAGCTGATGTTCGCCGATGGTCCGACAGCCGTTCCCCAGGTGGAGGCCAAGACGGTCCGCGCCCTGGGCATCTCGCCGGCGCGGCTGCCGCTTCTGCCCGATATCCCCACCATGGCGGAAGCCGGCCTGCCGACTTTCGACGCCCATTCCTGGTCTGGCATCGTCGTGCCGAAAGGCACGCCTGCCGACGTCGTCGCCAAGCTCAATGCCGATGTCGTGCGCGCGCTGAAAGAGCCGGACACCAGCGAGCGGCTGCTGCGTTTCGCGGCCCAGCCGGCGCCGATGTCGACCGAGCAGTTCGGCGCCTTCCTCAAGGCCGAGACGGCGAAATGGGCGGCGGTCATCAAGGCGGCGAATATTCCCATGCAGCAATGACAGCGAGCGCGGGTTCGGCGGCCGACATGCCGCGCCGTTGAACCTTGGTTGTCGCGACGGCGACCCATGGCTGGCACGTGACATCACGGTGCCCCGGAGCCTGCCATGATCCGCCTCGTTCTCGCATTCCTGCTGTCCTTGACTGCGACCTGGCCGATCACGGCCGCCGAGGCCCCGCGTCAGCCGGGCCCGGTGGATGCGATCCAGGCGATCTATGTGGCCTATCGGGGCGCCACGCTCGGCGGCCCGGCTCTCCGCCAGGTCTACAGCGCGCGGCTGACCCGCCTCATCGCGGCCGATGAAGCCGCGACCCCTGAGGGCGAGGTCGGAACCATCGACTGGGATGTGTTCGTCAACGGCAATGATTGGCGGCTGGGACCGGTCACCGTCGATCTCATCGCCCAGTCCGGCGATCGTGCCGAAGTGCGCGCCCGCTTCACCAATCACGAACAGCCGCGCGAGAACCGGTTCGACTTGGTCCGCGAGGGCGGCCGCTGGCTGGTCGACGACATCCGCACGACCAACTCGCAAGGTCCCTGGTCGATGGTGAAAACGCTCACGGACGCGGCCTCCCGCCCTCCCCAATAGACGGCGAAGCGATACCCAGGCTGACGCCTTGACGCGCCGATAGGATCTTTGTATTTAACCGATGAGTTAATTACAGGGGCAATGTCCATCGCATGGCAGCCGACCAGCTGAGCCTCACCCTGTCGGCCCTCGCGGATCCGACACGCCGGGCGATCCTTGCGCGGCTGTCGCAAGGCGAGGCCTCCGTCACCGATCTTGCCGAGCCGTTTGCCATGAGCCTTCCGGCGGTCTCCAAACATCTCAAGGTGCTGGAACGGGCGGGCCTGATCAGCCGCGGGCGGGAAGCGCAATGGCGACCGTGCCGGCTGGAGGCGGCCCCGCTGGGCGAAGTCGCAGGCTGGCTCGACCATTACCGCCGCTTCTGGGACGCAAGTTTCGACCGCCTCGACGCGTACCTGCAAGCGCTTCAGAAAGGATCCCCCGATGACCGCAACCACTGACCGTCTGACCGGCGATTTCGCCATATCCCGCGAGGTCCAGGCGTCTCTGGCGCTGGTCTGGAAGGTCTGGACCGAAGCCGATCACCTCGCACGCTGGTTCGGCCCTGTCGGGTTCACCGTTGTTGGCAGCACGCTGGACCTCAAGCCCGGTGGCCGCTTCCACTACGGCATGCGCGCGCCGGGCGGCGCGACGATGTGGGGATTGTGGACGTTCCGCGAGATCGTGGAGAATGAACGTCTGGTCTTTGTCGCGGGCTTTTCCGACGAGGCGGGTGGGGTGACCGTCCATCCGATGGCGCCGACCTGGCCGCGCGAAATGCTGTCCACCGTGATCTTCACGGAAACGGCCCGAGGCACGATGTTGCGGCTCGAGGCTCGGGCACTCAATCCGACGGAGATCGAGGCCCAGACCTTCGACCAGGGCAAGGCCGGCATGACCCAGGGCTGGGGCGGAACGTTCGGCCAGCTGGAGACCTATCTGCGATCGGTGCAGGATAAGGCCTGATGGCAAGGAGCTTCCGGATCATGACCTACGCCCTGATCACGCTCGTCGTTCTGATTGCCGGCCTCTGCGCCTACGCGACGACCCGGCCCGATTCCTTCCGGCTGGAGCGATCCATCGTCATCGCCGCATCGCCTGAGAAAATCCTGCCGCTGATCGCCAACTTCCACCGTTGGGCGGAGTGGTCGCCGTTCGAAAAGATCGACCCGACCATGACCCGCACTTTCGGCGGGCAGCCGAGTGGTGTCGGCGCCACCTATGGCTGGGCCGGCACCGGCAAGGCGGGCGCCGGACGGATGGAGATCACCGGCCAGACGCCCGAGAGTGTCACGATCAAGCTCGATTTCTCCAAACCCTTCGAGGCCCACAACATCGCCGAGTTCACCATCCGGCCCGAGGGGGGTGGCACGCGTGTCACGTGGGCGATGCATGGCCCGAGCCCGTTCATCACCAAGCTGATCACGATCTTCGTCAGCATGGACCGCATGGTCGGCAAGGATTTCGAGGCGGGCCTGGCCAGCATGAAGCAGGTTGCCGAGCGCTAGTCCCAACCTCCCGCAATTATTGCAGCAGTGTCGCGACCGGCGGCGGGCTGCTGCGTTGACCCTCAACATCTGCGGAGTTTCTTCCGATGGCTGCAATGATCCTGTCTCCCTACCTCGGCTTTGATGGACAGTGCGAGGAGGCGTTCCGCTTCTACCAGACCGTGCTCAACGGCCAGATCACGGCGATGATTCCCTTTGGCGAGACACCGGCCGCCTCGGCCATGCCGGCTGACAAGCAGAACGCGATCGTCCACGCCCGGATGGAGTTCGGCGGCAATGTGCTGATGGGGGGTGACGCACCGCCCGGCGTTCACACCGGCACCAAGGGCGTGTGCATCTCGCTGGTGATCAACGATGAGGCCGAGGCCGAGCGCGTCTTCACGGCTCTGGCCGAGGGCGGCACGATCCAGATGCCGTTCGCCCAGACCTTCTGGGCGCATCGCTTCGGCATGGCGACCGACCGCTTCGGCACGCCCTGGATGGTCAATTGCGAGACCGCGGCCTGACGGCCCGTCCCGCCCTCAACGGAGAATGCCAATGACCCCGGCAGCGCAACCCGACCACCAGCCGGTTCCCGGGGCCGGCGACGAGCTCCTGCTCACACGCCTGTTCGATGCGCCACGCGAACTGGTGTTTCGGCTCTGGACCGATCCGGTCCACGCCATGCGCTGGTGGGGGCCGGTCGAGCACCCTGCCGTCGAGATGCATATGGATGTGCGCGAGGGGGGCCGGTGGCGCCATTGTCTGCGCGCCGTGGAGACCGGCGAACTGCTCTGGCAGGGTGGCGAGTTCCGGGAAGTGACGCCTCCCGAGCGTCTCGTGTTCACATTCGCGTGGGATGAGCAAGGCGAGCGCGGACTGGAAACCCTGGTCACCGTGCTGTTCGCCGATGAGGGTGACAAGACCCGCATGACCTTCCGCCAGTCTCCATTCCGCTCGAATACCCAGCGAGATGGCCACGGTTATGGCTGGACCAGCAGCTTCGGGCGCCTGGATGGCCTGCTTGAGAGCGGCGGCTTCGCCTGAGTGTCTCGCGTCGTTGTCGGTAAAAAGCGACGAAAATCGGCCGGAATAGCCGGTTTTTGTCGCGTTGCAGCGTCTATTTGCGTGCAATGCAGCACATTATCGCGTTGACGTTGCAGGGGGCTGTGCCATAGTCAGTCCACATTTGTCCGCCAGGTTGTCCTTTCATTGGAATGACGAGCGAGAAGGAGCTGCCCTATGCCACGCGCCCTCGCAGGCCTCGACATGAATGAAGTCTTCACGAGCGAAGACATGGACGAAATGACGGTGGCTTTCGATGCCGCCGTGCACCGCCTGGACGACGTCCTGGCCGACAGCATCAGCCATCACGCCATCGCCTCGGTCATTGTCCAGCACTATGCCCTCGGCATTCGCGACAAGATGGTTCTGATGGCCTCGGCCGTCGATGCAGCGCGTGGCGCCCATGGCGAAACGCCGCGTGGTGCGATCGCCTGGCGCGGCCAGCGCGAGACGGCTTTGACGGCGGCCTGACCACTTCACACGTGGCGACCAGCAATGCCGCCTCCGGGCGGCATTGTCTTTTGTGGCGTGGGCTCAGCCCTGGTCGTCGTCGTCGCCCTGGTCATCCTCGCGAGCGGGGATCGCGTAGACGCCCTTCATCCAGCGATTGAGATCGACATCGGCGCAACGCTTCGAGCAGAACGGCTTGAAGCGCACCAGTGCCGGCTTGCCACAGATCGGGCAGGCGACGGGCGGCTCGACAGGCTTGTCGTTATCATTGACCGGGTTCATCGCATCAACCCTGGCTGATCCAGCCGAGCGTCACCGGATAGCCCGCCGATCCGATCATCCCGACCGCCTCGGTCAGCGGCAGCCCGACCACATTCGTGTAGGAACCCGACAACGACACGACGAACGCGCCAGCTATGCCCTGGATCGCATAGCCGCCAGCCTTGCCGCGCCATTCGCCCGACGCGAGATAGGCCTCGATCTCGCCCTTCGACAGGCGCTTGAAGCGCACGCGGGTCTCGATCAGCTTGGTGCGCGCCCGCTCGGCCTGATCGACCATGCAGAGCCCGGTATAGACGCGGTGTGAGCGTCCGGAGAGCAGGCGGATGCAGGCCGCAGCCTCCTCGATCGTCTCCGCCTTCGGCAGGATGCGCCGGCCGACGCAGACAACCGTATCCGCCGACAGCAGGATCGACCCGACGGGTGCCTCGGGATCGTCGCGCAGGCGCTTGACCGCTTCGGCGGCCTTCTCGCGCGCAAGCCTGAGAGCCAGCTTGCGCGGGCTTTCGCGCGGCCAGGGCGTCTCGTCGATCTCGGCCGGCAGCAACCGGTCCGGCTCGATGCCGGCCTGTTGCAGCAGGGCCAGCCGGCGCGGCGAGCCGGAGGCGAGGATCAGATAGGGCCGGCCGGGTATCGATGTCGGAGCCATGGTCGCCTTGGTGGAACAGGCCGCCCTGAACGGCGGTTCGTGGCGCCGATCGATAGCCGATCGATCCGGCTTTGGGAACTCGGCCACGGGTGCGAGATCACAGACGGGGTCGATCCCCCGTTCGGGCTGCTTGGACTTCGCACTGCAGCACGGCATAGACTGGCCGCTCAACGAGGAGGACCCGCCATGCCGAAGACCAGTCCCGGCCGCTTCTTCGAGGATTTCAGCCTCGGCGACACGCTGCGCCATGCCACGCCCCGCACGGTGACCCATGGCGACGTCGCGCTCTATACCGCGCTCTATGGGCCGCGTTTCGCCGTCCAGTCGTCCGACGCCTTTGCGCGCGCAATCGGCTATCCGCATAGCCCGGTCGACGATTTCCTGGTCTTTCACATCGTCTTCGGCAAGACCGTCCCCGATGTCTCGCTGAATGCTGTCGCCAATCTCGGTTATGCCGGCTGCCGGTTCCTGGCGCCTGTCTATCCCGGCGACACGCTGTCGACCGTCTCCGAGGTGATCGGCCTGAAGGAGAACTCGAACGGCAAGACCGGCGTCGTCTATGTCCGTTCCATCGGCGTCAACCAGAACGGTACGCAGGTGCTCGACTATGTGCGCTGGGTCATGGTGAGGAAGCGCGTGGAATCGGCGCGGGCGCCCGGCGAACTCGTGCCGGCCTTGCCCAAGGCGCTGGAACCGGCCGAACTCGGCGATGCCTGCCCAGTCATCGATCCCCAGGCCTATGACACCGGTCTCTCCGGCCAGCGCCATCGCCTCCGCGACTATGTGGCTGGCGAGATGATCGACCATGTCGACGGCACGACGGTGGAAGAAGCCGAACACATGATGGCGACCAGGCTCTATCAGAACACCGCCAAGGTGCATTTCAACCAGTTCACCGAGGGCCAGGGCCGCTTCGGGCGCCGGCTGATCTATGGCGGCCATGTCATCTCGATCGCCCGCGCGCTGTCGTTCAACGGTCTGGCCAACGCGTTCCACATCGCTGCGATCAATGGGGGCCGGCATGTCGCTCCGCTCTTTGCCGGCAATACCGTCTTCGCCTGGTCGGAGATCCTCGACGTGCAGGACCTGCCCGGACGCGACGATGTCGGCGCGCTGCGCGTGCGCACCATCGCGACGAAGGACCGCCCTTGCGGCGATTTCCCCCGCCGCACCGGCGAGGACTATGACCCCTCGGTCATTCTCGACCTCGACTATTGGGCGCTCATTCCGCGCTGAGCCCTGTCGCGCGCTCGCCATCAGGTGGCCCGAATGACGCTCGACAAGGGTCTGGAAGGTTGACCTAGGGCTAGGTTCCGTCATGGTACGGCCTGCCCGATCCACATGTCGGAAAAGATTCTTCAGATGGCTCTTGAACCTTTCCCGCGCTCGCCGCGACTGACCATACGAGCCCACCGGCTCGGAAGTGACGATGCAGTCTGACAGCGACCAGGACCTAATCCTCCGCGTTGCCAAGGGCGATCGTCTCGCCTTCAGGGCCCTCTACGCCCGTCACAATGTCCGCGTGTTCCGGTTCATTCTCCGGTTCATCAAGGACGAAGGGACGGCCGAGGACCTGATCGGCGAAGTCTTCCTCGACGTGTGGCGGCAGGCTGACAGGTTCGAGGGGCGCTCCAGCGTCTCGACCTGGATCCTCGGAATGGCCCGATTCAAGGCGTTGTCGAAGTTGCGGCGACCCAGGGAAGAGGCCCTCGACGAGGAACAGGCTGGCGCCATAGCAGACGAGGCGGACACGCCCGAGGTGGTGGCTCAGAAAGTTGACAAGGCGCAGGCGATCCGTCGCTGCATCGACCAGCTTTCACCCGAGCACCGGGAAATTGTCGATCTCGTCTACTACCAGGAGAAATCGATCTCCGAAGTGGCCGAAATCGTCGGTATCCCGGAAAACACCGTCAAGACGCGCATGTTCTATGCGCGCAAAAAACTCCAGGAGCTCATGCAGAGCGCGGGAGTTGATCGAGGTTGGCCATGACGACGCGCAATCCCATCGAGACTTCATCCGAGCGCCGGGCCATTTCCGAGCTGCTTCCCTGGTATGCAGCCGGCACGCTCAACGCCGCCGACAAGGCGCGCGTCGAGGCCGCCATGGCTGCCGATCCGACGCTGCGCGAGGAGCTTGAACTCGTTCGCGACGACCAGCACGCAACCCTTCAGCTCGCCGACTACGCCCCGGTTCCCTCGGCGCGGGTGCTCGACGACCTGATGCGCAAGGTGGATGCCGAGCCGGCCCGCTTCGCCCATGTGGCGTCCCGTGCCAAGGCCGGCTTCGCCGACTGGCTCGGTTCCAAGCTCGCGGCCTTCCAGCCGCGGACCCTGGCCTATGCGGCGGGCGCGGCGGCTGTTGCCCTCGTCCTCCAGGCTGGTGTCATTGGCTCGGCCTATCTGGGCGAAGGCGCGACCTTCCGCACGGCATCCTATTCCACCGACAATGCGGTTCATGCCGTTGGCACCTTCGTGCTGGTCGGCTTCACCAACCAGGCCACCACGTCCGACATGACGATGTTGCTGCAGCAGAACCAGGCGATCATCGTCGAGGGGCCGCGCCAGGGTGGCGTCTACAAGGTGCGCATCGGCGCTCGCGGCATGGCACAGGCCGATGTCGAGCGGGTCGTCGGCCAGCTGCGCGCCAAGTCCGACATCGTGCGTTTTGTCGGGACCTCCAACTGAGCGCGAAACACGTGTGCCGTGGGCATGCGTTTTCGCCTCAGAACCGCACCATTTGCGCATTCAAATAGAAACACTCGGTGTCTAGGGTCGCCGCGATCGTTCGTTCGAAGGATGCAAAGCCATGGTCAATGCCGACGGCGCGCGGAAAATGTCCCCGAAACGGCGTAAGCCTCTGACGTGGCTCGCGCTTTTGGCTGGCGCCATCGGCATGGTGGCGGTTGACAGCATGCCGGCTTATGCCCAGTTCGGCATCAGCATCCCAGGTCTCGGCGGCCTCGGCAATCTGACCCGCGGGCGCTCCAACGTCACGCGCGGCCGCGTCCCGAATGTCGGGCGCGCACCGACGATCGGACGCGTGCCCAACATGGGCAATGTCGGCCGGATGCCCGGCGGCAATATCGGTCGTGGCCCCGGCAATATCGGTCGTGGGCCCGGTGATTTTGGCCGCGGCCCCGGAAATATCGGTCGTGGTCCCGGCGATTTTGGCCGCGGTCCCGGAAACATCGGTCGTGGTCCGGGCGATTTTGGCCGCGGTCCCGGAAACATCGGTCGTGGCCCCGGCGATCTTGGTCGCGGTCCTGGAAACATCGGTCGTGGCCCGGGCGATTTTGGTCGTGGTCCTGGAAACATCGGTCGCGGGCCAGGCAATATCGGTCGCGGCCCCGGGAATATCGGTCGTGGTCCTGGGAACATCGGGCGTGGGCCCGGGAACATCGGGCGCGGTCCCGGCAATATCGGACGCGGCCCAGGCGATTTCGGCCGTGGTCCTGGCAATTTCGGACGTGGTCCCGGTAACTTCGCCGGTCGTCCTCCCGGTGGTCCGGGTGGCTTCGGTTTCGGTGGCGCTGCCAATTTCGCCGGCGCTGCCGCGGCTGCGACGGCCGCCGCGATCGCCGTTCCCGCCATCACCTCCATCATCGCAAGCTCGCGCGCCGAGGCCGGCGTCTATGCCCGCGATCCCAATTATGTGCCCGGCCTGCCGATGCCGACCGAGCGCCGCTACCAATCGGGCGAGGTCCTGTTCGTCCTGAAGCCGGACGCGCCGCGCGAGACCCTGGCCCGCGTGATCGCGCGCTACAACCTGCGCCTCATCAGCGAGGAGCGGCTCGATTTCATGGGCACGGTCGTGCATCGCTACCGCGTGCCCGACCGCCAGGACGTGCCGGCGGCCATCCGCGAACTGACGCGTGACGAACAGATCGCCTATGTCCAGCCGAACTACGCATTCGACCGGCCGGATTTCCGCTTCCGGCTGCAGAGCGCCGCCAGCACGGCGGCCTCGGGCGGATCGCTGCAATATGTCGTCGATGCCCTGCGTCTGCAGGAAGCACATCAGATGGCGCGCGGATCGCGGATCTCGATCGCGGTGATCGATTCCGGCATCGATGCAAGCCATCCGGAAATGGCTGGCCGCGTCGTGCGCTCGTTCGATGCCGTCGGTGGCCCGTTCCTGGCCCATGAGCACGGCACGGGCATGGCGGGTGCCATCGTCGCCCATGCCCAGCTGACCGGCGTCTCGCCCGGAGCCGACATCTATGCGGTGCGCGCCTTCGCGCCGGGCCAGGCGGCGGGCGCTTCCGGCACCAGCCTTCACATCCTCAAGGCCATGGACTGGGCGATCCGCAACAATGTGCGCATCATCAATATGAGCTTTGCCGGTCCGCGCGATCCGATGATGACCCGGGCCATCCAGGTGGCCGCCGAGCGGCGCATCACCATGATCGCAGCTATGGGCAATGAGGGGCCGAATGCCCCGCCGTCCTATCCGGCGGCAGACCAGAATGTCATCGCGGTGACCGCAACCGACCGCAACGGCAACCTGTTCGAAGCGGCAACGCGCGGCAATCACGTGTCGGTCGCCGCGCCCGGCGTCGAGGTCCTGCTGCCGGCCCCGCAGGGCGGCTACCAGATCTCGTCGGGCACCTCGGTGGCGGCTGCCCATGTCAGCGGCATCGCGGCCCTGATCCTCGAGCGGCAGCCTGATCTCGATCCGGCCGATCTCCGCCGCATCCTGCAGGAAACCGCGCGTCATGGCGCGACCGTCAATCCGCAGCTTGGCGCAGGCGTTGCCGATCCGGTGCCAGCCATCAACGCGGCGGCCAATGCGCCGGCGCCGGGCTCCAGCACGCCGATGGCAACCGCCCCGACGCCGGGTGTCCGCTCGCCCGAGCGGGCCGATGCCCAGCCGCCCCAGCAGCAGCCGGGTCCGCGCCAGGCGATCATCCAGCCCGAACAGGCCGCGCCGCGCCCGGCGACGACCCAGCCGGGTGTGCCGGTGCCCGCCCCGCAGGCGACCTCGCCGAAGGCGACCAAGCAGTAATCGGCGTCACGCGTCGTCCTGAAGCCCGCGCAAAAAAACTTTGCGCGGGTTCGAACCTTTCTCTCTGTCACCGCGACCCATGTTCAAGAGGGCTGTTGAGGGCCTTCGCCGAACCGGAGAGAGATCATGAGCCGCTTGAAGACCCTGGCCATCGCCGCCGTCGCCGCCTCTGCGCTCACCCTTGCCGTCACGCCGAAGGCAGAAGCCGCCTACTTCCCCTGGGGCGCCGTTGTCGCCGGTGTGGTGGTCGGCGGAGCCGCTGTCGCCATCGCCAATTCGCGCTCCGCCCACGCTGATCCGCTGCCGGCCTATGGCAGCTGCTACATGGTGCGCCGCTGGGTCGAGACACCCTACGGCCCCGCTGTCCGCCGCATCCGTGTCTGCGACTGATCCTACGTTTTCTCTGCCTCCACACTCCTGACCATGCCTCGAACCCCTGGCCCGCAAGGACCGGGGTTCTTGGGCGTTGGCGCCAGGCGCTTGCGTCAGAGAAGGGCCGCCGCGGCCTCCGCTTCCGCACGCCGCTTCGCGACGATTGGCGTGACGGTCGCGTGATAGCGCGCCAGGACATCCGGCGGCGCGAGTTCCGGCCGTCCGGCGGAGAATGGCGGCGCAGGCGCATATTCCAGGCCGAGCTGGATTGCCTGCGCGACCGCGGGGCCTGAGATCTCCGCCAGCACCGTCAGCGCGAAGTCGATGCCCGCCGTGACGCCGCCGCCGGTGATCGTGTTGCCGTCGCGCACGACGCGGGCCTCGTCGGGGACGGCGCCAAACAGCGGCAAGAGATCGCGCCAGGCCCAGTGGCAGGCGGCGCGCTTGCCCTTGAGCAGCCCGGCGGCGCCCAGGATCAGCGACCCCGTGCAGACCGAGGTGACATAGCTGGCGCCAGCGACGAGCCGCTTCAGCTCGGTCATGAAAACCAGGTCCTGCGGCACCTGGGTCGCGGCCATGCCGCCGGGCACGCAGACCAGGTCGCAGGTCTCGACCTCGGAAAGTGTCACCGTATCGGCGAAGACCAGCCCATCGGCGGGCACCGCGCCGCCCGCCGAACTGGCGACGATGGTCCGGCTGTTCGGCATGCGGCTGAGGAACTGGTGCGGGCCGGTAAAGTCGAGATGGGTCATGCCGGGATAGATGGCGAAGACGATGACGAAGGGCGGGGCAGACATGGCGAGGACCTCCGAAAAGGGGCTGGTTGACGCCTCACGATCCCCGATCCATCGTCTATCCGAAATGACTCTGTTCCCTCGTTTTCAGCCAGAGCGTCATGGCCCGCACGATCGCCTTCCTGATCTTTGACGATTTCCAACTGCTCGACGCAGCCGGACCGATCGCGGCCTTCGAAATGCCCGCACGTGGGATGCAGCCGGTGCCCTATCGCCTGTCCCTTATCGCGGCTTCCGCAGGGCCGGTCAGGAGTTCGTCGGGCGTGACGATGCAGGCGGAAGCCATGGATGCCGTCGGACCGATCGATACGCTGATCATCGCGGGCGGGCAGGGCACGATTGCCGCGATGGACTGCCCTGCCATCCGCGGCTTCGTCCAGCGCGAGGCGGCTCGGGTGCGCCGGCTGTGCAGTGTCTGCTCCGGCGCCTATGTGCTCGCCGCGGCCGGACTGCTCGACGGGCGGCGGGCCACCACCCATTGGCGCCGCTCGCCGCATTTCGCCAGGCGGTTTCCGCAGGTGAAACTTGAGCCGGACCGCATCTTCATCCGCGACGGACATGTCTGGACGGCGGCGGGCATCACCGCCGGCATCGATCTCTCCCTGGCCCTGATCGGCGAGGACCTGGGCGAGGCCGTCGCACGGCAGGTGGCGCAGGAACTGGTGGTCTTTCACCGCCGTCCGGGAGGCCAGTCGCAGTTCTCGGCGCTGCTGGACATCGGCGCTCCGGAGGGCCGGCTTGCGACCGTGCTCGGCTGGATCCGCGAACATGTCGGCGAGGCGCTGACCGTCGAGCGCCTGGCCGAGCAGAGCCACATGAGCCCGCGCAATTTCGCCCGGGCCTTCACCCGCGAGATCGGCATGACGCCCGCGAAGGCGGTTGAGCGCATTCGGCTGGAAGTGGCCCGAGAGCGCATCGAGAGCTCCGCCGCGCCGATCGAGCAGGTGGCAGCGATCACCGGCTTTCGCGATCCCGAGCGCATGCGCCGGGCTTTCCTGCGCGCCTTTGGCCAGCCTCCGCAGGCCTTGCGCCGGGCGGCGCGCGCGGCGACAGGGTGACGGCAGGACTGGACCCATAACGAAAAGGCGGCGGGCTTTTGGCCCACCGCCTCGTCATGCCGGTCCGATCAGACGATCAGCGGCGGAAGGTGCGCTCGCAGACCATGGTCTGGTAGTAGCGGCTGAACGTGCAGACCTCGCCGTAACCACCGGCTTCCGTGTGTGTCGCGCGGGTGCGCTGGTGCGTCGGCGGCAGATTGATCTGCGCCGGGGGGAGGCGGTCGATGCTCGAGAAATCGCCCGGGCCACCGGCGCCACCGCCACCACCACCGCCGCCACCGGCGGTCTGGGCCGAGGCCATGCCGGTCAGGGCAGCGGAAAGGCCGATCGCGAGCGTGGCGGCCAGAGCGAAAGTCGAGATGCGGGACTTGGTCATTGGGTCATTCCTCGTGAAGGTTGCTTGGAGCGTCAGGTCTCTGACGCCTTCGATGTCCATGGGTCGGTCGGCTAGCCCCTTTGGTTCAATCGACGCGGAAGATTCTTGATCGCGCTCTCCCGGTTGGTCTTCACGCCAAAGCAAAAGGCCCGGCATCGAGCCGGGCCTTTCTCAGTCATGGGCACCGTCAACCCCACGAAGGGGCGCGGGCAGGCGGCACTGGAGCCTCAGATATGGATCGCGCGCTTCTCGACGGCGAGCGCTGCTTCCTTGACCGCTTCCGACATGGTCGGATGGGCGTGCGTCGAACGCGCAAGATCCTCGGATGAACCGCCGAACTCCATCAGCACCACGGCCTCGTGGATCATCTCGCCGGCGCCGGCGCCGACAATGTGGACGCCCAGCACCCGGTCGGTCGTGGCATCGGCCAGAACCTTGACGAAGCCGTCGGTCGCCCGATTGGCGCGGGCGCGGCCATTGGCGGTGAACGGGAACTTGCCGACATTGTAGGCGATGCCGGCGGCCTTGAGGTCCTCTTCCGACTTGCCGACGGTTGCGACCTCGGGGAACGTGTAGACCACGCCCGGAATGGCGTCGTAATTCACATGGCCCGCCTTGCCGGCGAGGATCTCGGCCACCGCCATGCCCTCGTCCTCGGCCTTGTGGGCGAGCATCGGGCCGCGCACCACGTCGCCGATGGCATAGATGCCGGGAACATTGGTGGCGAAATGGTTGTCGATCACCACACGCCCGCGCTCCATGGCGACGCCTGCGGCCTCAAGGCCGAGACCCTCGGTATAGGGACGCCGGCCGATCGCCACGAGGACGATATCGGCCTCGATGCTCGCTGCCTCGCCACCGGCCGAGTGTTCCACCGTCAGGGTGACGCCCTTCTTGGCGGCCTTGGCTGCGGTCACCTTGGAGCCGAGCTGGAACGTGATGCCCTGCTTGCCGAGGATGCGCTGGAACTGCTTGGCGACATCCGCATCCATGCCCGGCAGGATGCGGTCGAGATATTCGATCACGTGCACCTCGGCGCCCAGGCGGCGCCAGACGGAGCCCAGCTCCAGACCGATGACGCCGGCACCGATCACGACGACCTTGCCCGGAACCTTCTCAAGCTCCAGCGCACCGGTGGAGGACACGATCTGCTTCTCGTCGATGGCGACGCCCGGCAGCGGCGTCACGTCCGAGCCGGTGGCGATCACGATCGCCTTGGTCTCGAGAACCTGGCTCGAGCCATCATCAGCGGTGACCTGAACCTTGCCCGGTGCGGTGATCGTGCCAAGCCCGGTGAAGCTCTCCACCTTGTTCTTCTTCAGGAGGAACGCCACGCCATTGACGTTGGCGTCCACCGTCTCCTGCTTGTGGACCATCATCTGCTTGAGGTTGAGCTTGGGCTTGGCGACATCGATGCCGAGGGCTGCAAAGCCATGGCCGGCCTCGTCGAACATTTCGGAGGCGTGGAGCAGCGCCTTGGACGGGATGCAGCCGATATTCAGGCAGGTGCCGCCATGGGTCTTGCGCTTCTCGACGACGGCAACCTTGAGGCCGAGCTGGGCGGCGCGAATGGCGCAGACATAGCCGCCGGGGCCGGTGCCGATGATGATCAGATCGTAGGACATGCTGGGAATCTCCGAAAAGAAGGAGGACGGCGCTCAGCGCCCGCCCGAAACGGTGATGAAGGTACCGGTGGAATAGGACGCGTCGTCCGACAGGAGCCAGAGCACCGCCTTGGCGACCTCGTCGGCCGAGCCTTCGCGCTGCATCGGGATGGCCGAGCGAAACTGCACGACGCGGTCGGGCGCGCCGGCGCTGGCATGGATGTCGGTGTCGATCAGGCCGGGGCGCACGGCATTGACGCGGATGCCCTCGGCCGCGACTTCCTTGGCAAGGCCGATGGTGAATGAGTCGATCGCGCCCTTGGAGGCCGCATAGTCGACGAATTCGTTGGGCGAGCCGAGATAGGCGGCGGCTGACGACATGTTGACGATCGCGCCGCCCTTGCCGCCGTGCTTGGTCGACATCCGCTTCACCGCCTCGCGGGCGCACAGGATCGAGCCGATCACGTTGATCGCCATCATGCGGTGCAGCCGCGCGGCCGAGAAATCCTCGACGCGGGCGCGCAGGTCGACCACGCCGGCATTGTTGATGAGGCCGACCAGGGGGCCGAGCTTGTCGGCGGCGGCATAGATCGCCAGCACGTCGGCTTCCTCGGCGACATCGCCCTTCACAGCAATAGCCTGGCCGCTGGCATGGACGATCGCGTCCACCACCTCGTCGGCGGCCACCTGATTGGCGGTGTAGTTCACCACCACGGCATAGCCCTTTGCGGCCGCCTGCAGCGCGCAGGCCCGGCCGATGCCGCGGCTCGCTCCGGTGACGATGACGACGCCCTTGGACATGATGTGCCTCGCTCAGACCGTTTCAGGTGACAGATGGGGTGGAAGGATCAGCCGCGCACCGAAATGACCGTAGCCGGCGGATGGGCCGGCTCCGTCGAACGGCAATTCCGCGTGACCCGTGGGTTCGGATAATCGTAGGCGAGCGCGCAATAGAAACCCGGCCGGATCCGCCTGACCGTGATCTCGCGGTGGCGGCCGGAAATCTCGAGAATGTGCACGTCGCCGGAGCCACGCTGGCCGACCGTCAGGCGTTGTGCGCCAGGGATCCACGACAGTTCGAACGGCGTGCAGGCACGGTCGAGCATGAAGCCCGTGGCCGCCACAACCAGGCAGGCGCCGGGGCCGGCCCGGAAGTCGTCATAGGGCGGAATGGCGCAGGCGGAGAGGGCGACCGCCGCCAGAAGACCGGCAGCTGACGGCAAGACCCAGGAGGTCGTCATGGCCGTTCCTCCGCGCTCGTGCGTCATCGCCGTTCCAGGAGGCGCTTCATCTCGTGCTGGGGCACGATGTAGCGAAATTGCTCATAGCGGGTCTGCCAGTCGCCGACGACCGAGCAGAAGGCCTGCAGTGCCTGCGGTTCGGCGAAGCGCGGCGTCACCTTGTCGAGATCGAAGCGGCTGACGAGAGCGCCGACCGCCGCATCGGAAAGACCCGCGCCGCGCAGCAGCGTGGCCGCGTCGGCCACATCCCGCACCCAGAAGGTGCGCAGGTGGGTGACAGCTTCGGCCGGTTCAGGTCCGAGAGCCGCGCAGGCTGCAAACGCCCCGCGTTCCAGCGCCGCGCGGACCAGCACATCCTCGGCGATGCCCCGGACCAGGCCCTCCGTCGGGCGCTGCGCCGCGGCCGGACCGGCCGCGACCCATGCGAGACACGCCAGAAGCGGGACCAGTTTGCGCATCGCCCAGTCCTCCCGGTCAGTTGGCCGCCCTTGTCAGAGATCCATCACGAGGCGGGCCGGATCTTCCAGGCTTTCCTTGACGCGCACCAGGAAGGTCACGGCTTCCTTGCCGTCGACGATCCGGTGATCGTAGGAGAGCGCCAGATACATCATCGGGCGGATCTCGATCTTGCCGCCGACCACCATCGGACGATCCTGGATCTTGTGCATGCCGAGAATGCCCGACTGCGGCGCGTTGAGGATCGGCGTCGACATCAGCGAGCCATAGACGCCGCCATTCGAGATGGTGAACGTGCCGCCCTGCATCTCGTCGATCGACAGCTTGCCGTCGCGGGCGCGCTTGCCGAAATCGGCAATGGTCTTCTCGATCTGGGCGATGCCCATCTGGTCGGCATCGCGCACCACCGGCACGACGAGGCCCTTGTCGGTGCCGACAGCGACGCCGACATGGCAGAAGTTCTTGTAGATGAGATCGGTGCCGTCGATCTCGGCGTTCACCGCCGGGATGTCCTTCAGCGCCTGCACGCAGGCCCGCACGAAGAAGCCCATGAAGCCGAGCTTGGTGCCGTGCTTCTTCTCGAACAGGTCCTTGTACTGGGCGCGCAGCGCCATCAGCTGGCCCATGTCGACCTCGTTGAAGGTCGTCAGCATGGCCGCCGTGTTCTGGGCATCCTTCAGGCGGCGCGCGATGGTCTGGCGCAGCCGGGTCATCTTCACGCGCTCTTCGCGCGGCGCGTCGGCGGCGGTCGAGGCCGCGCGGGCGGCAGGGGCTGCTGCTGCGGGGGCCGGAGCCGAGATGCCGGCAGCGATCGCGCCGAGCATGTCGCCCTTGGTCACGCGGCCATCCTTGCCGGAGCCGGCGACAGCTGCCGGGCTCACGCCGGATTCAGCGGCCATGCGGGCCACCGCCGGGCCATTGTCGGCGCTGGCGGCCTTGGCTGCGACGGGGGCCGCCGCAGCGGCGACCGGGGCAGGGGCCGCAGCCTTCGGGGCTTCCGCCTTGGGCGCGGGAGCCGCGGCCGCACCGCCTTCCGAAATCTGGCCGAGCAGCGCCGAGACGCCGACCGTCGTGCCGGAATCGGCGACGATCTCGGCGAGCGTGCCGGAGGCCGGCGCGTTCACTTCCAGCGTCACCTTGTCGGTTTCGAGCTCAAGCAGCGGCTCGTCCTTGGTCACGGCCTCGCCGGGCTTCTTGAACCACTTGGCGACGGTCGCCTCGGTGACGGATTCGCCGAGCGTCGGAACGCGGATTTCGGTGGCCATTGCAATCTAGTCCTCGGTCAATTCGGGAGCCGGCCCCGCCGCGGGGCCGGACGGGGATCAGGCGAAGGCCTCGTCAAGGAAGGCCTGGAGCTGGGCAAGGTGACGCGACATCAGGCCGGTGGCGGTTGCAGCCGATGCCGGGCGGCCGACATAACGCGCCCGCTTCGACTTCGATCCGGCCGTGCTCAGGACCCATTCGAGATAGGGCTCGACGAAGCTCCAGGAGCCCATGTTCTTCGGCTCTTCCTGGCACCAGACGACATCGGCATTCTTGAAGCGGCCGATTTCGGTGGCGAGCGCCTTGAGCGGGAAGGGATAGAGCTGCTCGACACGCATCAGGTAGACGTCGTCGATGCCGCGCTTGATGCGGTCCTCGTAGAGGTCATAGTAGACCTTGCCCGAGCACAGCACGACACGCCGGATCTTCTTGTCCTCGACGAGCTTCGTCTCCTGATTGGGCAGGATCTGCGCATCGTCCCACAGCACGCGGTGGAACGAAGTGCCGGTCACCAGTTCGTCGAGGCGCGACACGGCCCGCTTGTGGCGGAGCAGCGACTTCGGCGTCATCAGGATCAGCGGCTTGCGGATCTCGCGTTTCAGCTGGCGGCGCAGGATGTGGAAATAGTTTGCCGGCGTCGAGACATTCGCCACCTGCATATTGTCTTCCGCACACATCTGCAGGAAGCGCTCGAGGCGCGCCGAGGAATGCTCGGGACCCTGGCCCTCATACCCGTGCGGCAGCAGGCAGACGAGGCCCGAGAGCCTCAGCCACTTGCGTTCCGCCGACGAGA
Organism: Phreatobacter aquaticus; assembly: GCF_005160265.1. NCBI lineage: Bacteria > Pseudomonadati > Pseudomonadota > Alphaproteobacteria > Hyphomicrobiales > Phreatobacteraceae > Phreatobacter > Phreatobacter aquaticus. The sequence goes on from NZ_CP039865.1 coordinate 2,342,708, forward strand.
TGAACTGGTCGAACACGACCTGGGCGCCATTGGCGAAGTCGCCGAACTGGCCTTCCCAGAGCGTCAGAGCGTTCGGCTCGGCGAGCGAATAGCCATATTCATAGCCGAGCACGGCCTCTTCCGAGAGCATCGAGTTGATGACCTCGTACTTGCCCTGGCCCTCGCGGACATGGTTGAGCGGCGTGTAGCGGCCCTCGGTCTCCTGGTCGATCAGCACCGAATGGCGCTGCGAGAAGGTGCCGCGCTCGCAATCCTGGCCGGACAGGCGGACGCGATGGCCCTCGTCCACCAGGGTGCCGAAGGCCAGCGCCTCGCCGGTCGCCCAGTCGATGCCCTCGCCGGTGTCGATCATCTTGCCGCGGTTGTCCATGAACCGCTGGATGGTGCGGTGGGCGGTGAACCCCTCCGGAACCTTGGTGATCGCCTTGCCGATCGCGACCAGCTTGTCGCGGTCGACGCCGGACGTGCCGCGGCGCGGATCGTCATCCGTCGAGGCGCCGCCGGTCAGGCCCGCCCACTTGCCGTCCAGCCAGTCGGCCTTGTTCGGCTTGTAGGACTGCCCGGCTTCCATCTCGGCGTCGAGACGGTTGCGCCAGTCGGTCTTCATCTTCTCGACTTCGCCCTCGGTGACGACGCCTTCGGCCACGAGCTTCGCGGTATAGACATCCAGCACCGACGCGTGGGACCGGATCTTCTTGTACATGAGCGGCTGGGTGAAAGCCGGCTCGTCGCCCTCGTTATGGCCGAAGCGCCTGTAGCACCACATGTCGATGACGACGGGCTTCTGGAACTTCTGGCGGAACTCGGTCGCGACCTTGGCGGCAAACACCACCGCTTCCGGATCGTCGCCGTTCACATGGAAGATCGGTGCTTCCACCATCTTCGCCACATCGGAAGGATAGGGCGAGGAGCGCGAATAGCGCGGATAGGTGGTGAAGCCGATCTGGTTGTTGATGATGAAGTGGAGCGAACCGCCGGTGCGGTGGCCCTTCAGGCCCGACAGGCCGAAGCATTCCGCCACCACGCCCTGGCCGGCAAAGGCAGCATCGCCGTGGATCAGCAGCGGCATGACGGCCTTGCGATCCTCGGGCGGGCAGCCGTGCTGGTCCTGCTTGGCGCGCACCTTGCCGAGCACCACCGGATTGACGATCTCGAGATGCGACGGGTTCGGGGTCAGAGACAGATGGACCTTGTTGCCGTCGAACTCGCGGTCCGACGAGGCGCCGAGGTGGTACTTCACGTCGCCCGAGCCTTCCACGTCGTCGGGGGCGTAGGAGCCGCCCTTGAACTCGTGGAACAGCGCGCGGTGCGGCTTGCCCATCACCTGGGTCAGCGTGTTCAGGCGGCCGCGATGGGCCATGCCCAGGCAGATTTCCTTCACGCCGAGATTGCCGCCGCGCTTGATGATCTGCTCAAGCGCCGGGATCATGCTCTCGCCGCCATCAAGGCCGAAGCGCTTGGTGCCGGTGTAGCGGACATCGAGGAACTTCTCGAAGCCCTCGGCCTCCACCAGCTTCTGCAGGATGGCGCGCTTGCCCTCCTTGGTGAAGGCGATCTCCTTGTCCGGACCTTCGATGCGCTCCTGGAGCCACGACTTCTGCGCGGGATCCGTGATGTGCATGAACTCGACGCCGAGCGTCTGGCAATAGGTCCGCTCAAGGATGCCGACCATCTCGCGGATGGTCGCGAATTCCAGGCCCAGCACCTTGTCGATGAAGATCTTGCGGTCGTAGTCGGCTTCCGTGAAGCCGTAGGAGCGGGGGTCGAGCTCCTCGTGGGTCTTCGGCGGATCGATGCCCAGCGGATCGAGATTGGCGTGCAGATGGCCGCGCATGCGGTAGGCGCGGATCAGCATGATCGCCCGCACCGAATCCTTGGTCGCCTGCTGGATCGTCTCGGCGGAGACCTCGGCGCCCTTGTCGGCAGCCTTGGCCTTCAGCTTGTCGCCGATGGCCTTTTCCACGAGGCCCCAATTGCCGTCGAGCGCGGAAATCGTCTCGCCATTGGCCGCGATCGGCCAGTTCGGCTTCTTCCAGGAAGCCCCCTTGGCGTTCTTCTGCACATCGGCCTTGTCGTCGCCGAGCGTCTTGAAGAAGGCCTGCCATTCGGCATCCACCGAGGAGGGATCCGTCTCGTAGCGGGCGTAGAGGTCCTCGATATAGGCAGCGTTGCCGCCATAGAGGAAGGAAGTGAGCGCGATGGTCTCGTCTTGACGTGCCATTGTCCGGTTCCTGCGTGCTCGACGGATACGGCGGGGACCGCTCCGGATGTCCGCTTCGAGACGCCTCTCAGTGCGTCTTCTTCGGTGGTGGAAATCGGCCCTGATCGGGCCGATTTCATGTTCGTTGGCAAGTTTGACCGGGGCGCGTGGCCCCGAGCCTTCACTTCCGCTTGTTCAGGACGTCGACCAGGGTCTTGCCGAGGCGCGCCGGCGAGGGCGACACGCGGATGCCCGCGGCCTCCATCGCTGCGATCTTGTCCTCGGCGCCGCCCTTGCCGCCCGAGATGATTGCACCGGCATGGCCCATGCGGCGGCCGGGAGGCGCGGTACGGCCCGCGATGAAGCCAACCATCGGCTTCTTGCGGCCGCGCTTGGCCTCGTCACGGATGAACTGGGCGGCATCTTCCTCGGCCGAACCGCCGATCTCGCCGATCATGATGATCGACTCGGTCTTCGGGTCCGCCAGGAACATTTCCAGCATGTCGATATATTCGGTGCCCTTGACCGGATCGCCGCCGATGCCGACAGCCGTCGTCTGGCCCAGGCCCTCGCGGGTGGTCTGGAACACCGCTTCATAGGTCAGCGTGCCGGAGCGCGAGACGATGCCGACATTGCCCTTCTTGAAGATGTTGGCCGGCATGATGCCGATCTTCGATTCGCCGGCGGTGACCACACCGGGGCAGTTCGGGCCGATGAGGCGCGACTTCGAGCCTTCCAGCGCGCGCTTCACCTTGATCATGTCCTGCACCGGGATGCCCTCGGTGATGCAGATGATCAGCGGGATCTCGGCGTCGATGGCCTCGCAGATGGCGTCAGCGGCGCCCGGCGGCGGCACATAGACGACGGAGGCGTCAGCCCCGGTCTTCTCGCGCGCCTCGGCCACGGTGTCGAACACCGGCAGGCCGAGATGGGTGGAACCGCCCTTGCCGGGCGAGGTTCCGCCGACAACCTTGGTGCCATAGGCGATCGCCTGCTCGGAATGGAACGTGCCATTCTTGCCGGTGAAGCCCTGGGTGATGACCTTCGTCTTCTTGGTGATCAGGATCGACATGTCAGGCTCTCACTTCTTGCCTTTGGCCTTGGAGGCGGGTGCCTTGGCGGCGCCAGCCTTGGGCGAGGATGCCTTGACGGCGGTCTTGGTGGCGGCAGCCTTGGCAGGAGCCTTCGCGGCAGCGGCCTTGGCAGCGGGTGCCTTGGCCGGCGCCTTGACATCGCCGCCCTTCGGCTTGGAGGCCTTGGCGGCCGGGACCTTCTCGGCTTCCGCCTTGGTCGAGGCCTTGCCCGTGGTCTTGGAGACGGCCTTGGCGGCCGGCGTCTTGGCGGATGCCTTGGCCGGAGCGGCCTTGGCGGGAGCCTTGGCAGCGGCCTTGGCAGCCGGAGCCTTGCCACCGACGGCGGCGACGATCTTCTGGGCCGCGTCGTCGAGGTCGTCGGCGGGGATGACGTTCAGGCCCGACGTGCGGATGATCGCCTTGCCCTCTTCGACATTGGTGCCTTCGAGACGCACAACCAGCGGAACCTTGAGGCCGACCGCCTTCACCGCGGCGATCACGCCACGTGCGATGACGTCGCACTTCATGATGCCGCCGAAGATGTTGACCAGGATGCCCTTCACCTTCGGGTCGGCGGTGATGATCTTGAATGCCGCGGTGACCTTCTCTTCAGTGGCGCCGCCACCGACGTCGAGGAAGTTCGCCGGGCTTTCGCCGTAGAGCTGGATGATGTCGAGGGTCGCCATGGCGAGGCCGGCGCCGTTGACCATGCAGCCGATCGTGCCGTCGAGCGCGATATAGGCGAGGTCATACTTGGAGGCCTCGATCTCCTTCTCGTCCTCTTCCGTCTTGTCGCGCAGGTCGACCACGTCCGGGTGGCGATAGAGCGAGTTGGAATCGAACGACACCTTGGCGTCGAGAACCTTGATCTGCTGGTCCTTGGTGACGATCAGAGGATTGACCTCGAGCATCTCCATGTCCTTCTCGACGAAGGCCTTGTAGAGGATGCCCGCGACCTTCTCGGCCTGCTTGGCGAGATCGCCGGTCAGCTTCAGCGCCTTGGCGATCTTGCGGCCGTGGTGCGGCATGTAGCCGGTGGCCGGATCGACCGAGAAGGTGATGATCTTCTCAGGCGTCTTGTGGGCGACTTCCTCGATGTCCATGCCGCCTTCGGTGGAGACCACGAAGGCCGTGCGGCCGGTCTCGCGATCGACCAGCATGGAGAGGTAGAATTCCTTGTCGATGTCGGAACCGTCCTCGATATAGAGGCGGTTGACCTGCTTGCCGGCCGGGCCGGTCTGGATGGTCACCAGCGTCGAGCCGAGCATCTGCTTGGCGAACTCGGCGACCTCGTCGATCGACTTGGCGAGCCTGACGCCGCCCTTCTCGCCGGCCGAAGCCTCCTTGAACTTGCCCTTGCCGCGACCGCCGGCATGGATCTGCGACTTGACCACCCAGAGCGGGCCGCCCAGCGTCTTGGCGGCTGCCTTGGCTTCCGAGGCCTTGAAAATGGCAACGCCATTGGAGACCGGCGCACCGTACTGCTTGAGCAGCGCCTTCGCCTGATATTCGTGGATGTTCATCTTGGAGGTCCTAGCGGGAAGGAGCGAGTTGCGACTGGCGAGTGGCGTTCGGGGAAGGGCAGAAGGGGCCGCCTGCGGCGAACCCCCCGGCCATTCGCTCGTCGCCGTTCACCCAATTCATGCCAGTGACGGAGCGATGGTCTTGCAGGCGTCGACGAGCGTCTTCACCGAGGCGACCGACTTTGCGAACATCTCCTGCTCGCTCTTGTCGAGCTCGAACTCGACGATCTTCTCGACGCCACCGGCACCGATCTGCACGGGAACGCCGACATACATGTCCTTCACGCCATATTGGCCGGTGAGGTAGGCGGCCGACGGCAGGACGCGCTTCTTGTCCTTGAGGTAGCTCTCGGCCATGGCGATGGCGGAGGCGGCCGGCGCATAGAAGGCCGAGCCATTGCCGAGCAGCGCGACGATCTCGCCGCCGCCCTTGCGGGTCCGCTCGACGATGGCGTCCAGCTTCTCCTGGGAGAGCGCGCCCGACTTGACGAGCTGGTTCAGCGGCACGCCGCCAACCGTCGAATGGCGCACCATCGGCACCATGTCGTCGCCGTGGCCGCCGAGCGTCCAGGCGTGGATATCCTTGATCGAGACGCCGGTGGCCTCGGCGAGGAACAGCTCGAAGCGCGAGGAGTCCAGCACGCCGGCCATGCCGACCACCTTGTTCGCCGGCAGGCCGGAGAACTTCTGCAGCGCCCACACCATCGCGTCGAGCGGGTTGGTGATGCAGACCACGAAGGCGTTCGGCGCGTACTTCTTGAGGCCGGCGCCGACCTGCTCCATGACCTTCAGGTTGATACCGAGAAGATCGTCGCGGCTCATGCCGGGCTTGCGCGGCACGCCGGCGGTGACGATGGCGACATCGGCGCCCTCGAGCGCTTCATAGGACGAGGTGCCGGAGAGGTTGGCATCGAAGCCTTCCACGGCGGAGGCCTGGGCGATGTCCAGGGCCTTGCCCTTGGCCGTACCCTCGGCAATGTCGAACATGACGATGTCGCCAAGTTCCTTGATGCCGGCGAGGAGGGCGAGGGTGCCGCCGATCTGGCCCGAGCCGATCAGAGCGATTTTCTTGCGCGCCATGGGTGATGTCTCTCGGATGAGGGGTTGCGAACTTGGAAGCGCCCGCGTGAGGCCGTCGATAGACCCATTTCAGGGGGCGATTCAAGCATTCCTTTGGCTTTTCCGGGCCTTTTTGCCATGTCTGCGGCCCCGTCGAAGCCAAGGCTGGGAACTATCGAAAAAATGTGTGAAAACAATATGATCATCGGTCGAGGCTCAGGCGCATTCTGTCGCCTGCTGGCTGGGCATAAGACGATCTGCCTAGACGCTCGGTGGCCGGCCGGCGGTGGCGGGCCAAAACAAATTACAAAAAATGTAAATTGTAAATGTCAGTAGCGGATACGAACCGCATCGTCTGGCTGAGGGGGCCGGACAGGCGTTGCCGGCCGACGCCCGGCTTGTCGCATAGGACAAATGTTGGCATGTATCAGACTGTAACTGGCCTGGAATCCCATACGCGCTCATGTCGTTGCCCGCCCCCCTACACACGAGCGCGGCTGCCGCAGGTGTGCGAAGCAGTCCTGACGTCATCTGTCTGCTGATCCTTGTCGGGTCCTGGCTTGCGGCCATCGCGGTTGTCGGACCGAGGGGAGACTTTCCCATCGTCGACGACTGGGCCTATGCGGTCACCGTCAAGGCGCTCGTCCAGGACCATCGGCTGGTCTTCTCCGAGTGGATCGCGACCAACAACCTGACCAGCGCCTTGTGGGGCAGCCTGTTCGCGCTGGTCTTCGGCTTTTCGTTCGAGACCCTGCGCCTGTCGACGCTCGTCGCCGGCTTCCTTGGCGGCGCGGCGCTCTACGGCTGGGTCAGGCAAGCCGGCTTCTCGCCAGCCAGCGCGCTGATGGCCGCCTTCTGCCTGATGTTCAATCCGATCTATTTCCAGCTGTCGTTCTCGTTCATGACCGATGTGCCGTTCACCGCGGCTCTGACCATCGCCCTGGCGCTGATCACGCGCGGTGTGCTGGCAGGACGCCCTGGCGCGACGGCCGGCGGCTGGGCGGCCGCGCTGTTCGCCCTGCTGATGCGGCAGGTCGGCATGGCGATTCCTCTCGCCCATGCGGCGGCGAACATCGTCACGCGCCGGCCCACCTGGCGCGGGATGGCCGTCGCGATCCTCCCGGTCGTCGCCTTTGTCGCCGTGCAGCGTGGCTATGCCCGCTTCCTCGCCGAGACGGGGCGGATGCCGGAACTGTACGGAATGCAGTCCGATGCCATGTGGAAGATGCTCGCCGGGCCGGTGGCCGAAAGCATCCCGGTCGCAGCGGTGTTCCTGCTGTATCTGCTGCTCTATCTCGGCCTGTTCCTGAGCCCGCTCGCGCCAGGTTTTGTCGGAGCGGCCTATCGAGACCTCGGTGCCCGGTGGCGTCCGCCCATTGTCCTCCTGGTCGTCGCCCTGACAGTCGCAACCACCGTCGCCTTGCTCGCGCTCGGGCATCCCATGCCGATCTGGCACGATGCACTCACCGTCGGCGGGCTCGGCGTCAGCGGCGACGGGCCCCCGGCCCCCGGGGTGATGTGGGTCATCGTCACCGTCGTGTCGGCGCTGTCCGGCTGGGCTCTCTTTGTCGCGCTCATCGCCCATGGCTTCGCCTGGCGGCGTTGGTCGCCCGGCATGCCCTGGCTCATGGTGTTTGCGGGCTGCACGGCGCTGATCATCGCAGCCCCGGTGGCGTTCATTTCGTTCCGTTTCGATCGCTATCTGGTGCCGATGATGCCCTGCCTCATCATGGTTGGTGTCATCGGGGCCTGCGCGGCGAGGCCCGATGACCAGCGCGGCAGCAGCCAGGCCGCCTTCGCGATCCTCATGGCCATGATGGCCGCCTTCTCCATCGCCGGCACCAAGGATTACATGGCGTCACGCGCAGTCCACGACGCAGCCGTCAGGAGCTTGCTCGATCAGGGAATACCGAGCGAGCGCATCGACGCGGGCTGGGTGTTCAACGGCTACCGGAATTTCGGCCGCTTCGGCACGGTCCGCGACATGTATTCGTGGCTTCTCACCCCGGACTATAGGGTCGCGTCTCGTCCGGCCCCCGGCTACGACATCATCGAAAGCCGGCCGGTCCAGCGCTGGCTGCCCTGGGCGATCGGAAGGACGCCGATCCTGGTCATGCGCCGGCAGGCGGCGCCTTAGACGCCGCCTTTGTCAGCCGAGGCAATCCACCTTGCCGCTGGCCAGATTGTCATAGGCGCCGACGATCTTCACCTTGCCGTTGCCTGCTAGGTCGGGGATCAGCGGTCCCGTCGCCCTCAGGCGCCGCACTTTGCGCAGGACCATTTCGCGCACCGACTGATCGACGAAATCGCCGCCCTTCGCCCACTCCGCGATGGCGGTCGGCACCCGGCTTGTCGCTTGGGATAAATGTTGGCATGTCTCGGCTTGTGACCGATCTGGGATCCCACACGCGCTCATGTCGTTGCCCGCCCCCCCACATACCAGCGCGGCCGCCGCGGATGTGCGAAGCAGTCCCGACATCATCTGCCTGCTGATCCTCGGTCTGTCCTGGCTCGCGGCCATCGCGGTTGTCGGGCCGCGAGGCGAGTTCCCGATCAATGACGACTGGGCCTATGCGGTCACCGTCAAGGCGCTCGTCCAGGACCATCGTCTGGTCTTCTCCGACTGGATCGCGGCCAACAACCTGACCAGCGCCCTGTGGGGCAGCCTGTTCGCACTGGTCTTCGGCTATTCGTTCGAGACCCTGCGTCTGTCGACACTGGTTGCGGGCCTCCTGGGCGGTGCCGCGCTCTATGGCTGGGCCAGGCAATCCGGCGCCTCGCCGGCCAGGTCCCTGATGGCCGCGTTCTGCCTGATGTTCAATCCGTTCTATGTCCAGCTGTCGTTCTCGTTCATGACCGATGTGCCGTTCACCGCGGCGCTGACCATCGCGATGGCGTTGATCACACGCGGAGCGCTCGGCGGACATGGTGGTGCGACGGCCGGCGGCTGGGCGGCCGCGCTGTTCGCCCTGCTGATGCGGCAGGTCGGCATGGCCATTCCTCTCGCCCATGCGGTGGCCAACATCGTCACGCGCCGGCCCACCTGGCGCTCGATGGCCTGGGCGGTCCTCCCGGTCATCGCCTTCGTCGCGGTGCAGCGTGGTTATGCCCGCTTCCTCGCGGAGACGGGGCGGATGCCGGAACTGTTCGGCACGAACTCCGAGTTGATGTTGCAGCGCCTGGCCGGTCCCTTGAGCGTGACAATTGAGGGCGCCGCGGCCTTTCTTCTCTACCTGCTGCTTTACCTTGGCCTGTTCCTTGGTCCGCTGACCGTCATGTTTGCAGCGCCGGCATTTCGCCGGCTTGGCCCGGCGATCAAACTGCGTCTGGGGGCGGTTCTTCTCGGTGCGACGCTTCTGGTGACGGTCACGATGCTGGCCCTGGGGCACCCGATGCCGGTCTGGAGCAATACGCTGACCGAAAGCGGCCTGGGTGTCGACGGCCATGGGCCGCGAGCCCCCTATCTGATGTGGGCGGCCCTGACCCTTGTCGGCTGTCTGTCCGGCTGGTCCCTTCTTGCCGCGCTCATCGTCCACTGCCTGCGTTGGCGGGAATGGCCCCCGGCCATGCGCTGGTCCATGCTGTTTGCGGGCAGTACCGCGCTGATCATTGCGGCGCCGATCGCCATCACCCCGCTGCGATTCGACCGCTATCTGCTGCCCATGTTGCCCTGCCTGATCATGCTTGCCGTCATGGGGGCGGGCGGGGGCGGGGAGCTCCGGCGCCCCGCGCGCGCTGGGGAGGTGGTGTTCTGGCTCGCAATGGCGCTAACCGCGGCCTTTTCGGTGCTCTCGACCCGGGATTACATGGCCTCCCGCAGGGTACACGATGCCGCTGTCAGTGCTCTCATCGACCAGGGAATTCCGAGCGAGCGCATCGATGCGGGCTGGGTGCTCAACGGCTATCGCAATTTCGGCCGCTTCGGCATCACCCGCGACCCGGAAACATGGCTCCTCACCCCGGACTATGTGGTCGCGTCTCGTCCGGCCCCCGGCTACGACATCATCGAAAGCCGGCCGGTCCAGCGCTGGCTGCCCTGGGCGGTGGGGCGGACGCCGATCCTCGTCATGCGGAAGCGGTCTGTTCCCTGACGAGGACCGGCTGATCTCAGACGATGAAGTCCACCTTGCCGCTGGCCAGATTGTAATAGGCGCCGACGATCTTCACCTTGCCGCTGCCGGACAGGTCCGAGATCAGCGGCCCGGTCGCCTTGAGGCGCCGCACCGTGCGCAGGACATTCTCGCGCACAGACTGGTCGACGAAATCGCCGCCCTTGGCGCGCGCCGCGATGGCGGCCGGCACGATCGGCTCGATCATCGGCCCGATGGCGCCGGGATAGGTGGCGTTCTTGGTCACCACATCGCAGGCGGCCGACACCGCGCCGCAGGCCTGGTGCCCCATCACCACGATCACCGGCGATTTCAGCACGGCCGCGCCATATTCCAGCGTGCCAAGCGCCGTGGTGTCCACCGTGTTGCCGGCATTGCGCACCACGAACAACTCGCCGAGGCTCAGGCCTCCGAAGATCAGTTCCGGCGGCACGCGGCTGTCGGCGCACGAGACGATCGTCGCCCAGGGCGCCTGGCCGCCAGCGACTTCCTCGCGGCGCTTGGTCATGTTGATCACGCAGGCCTCGGGGCTTGCGACATAGCGCCGGTTGCCGGCCTCAAGCTGCGCCAGAGCCTGATCGGGCGTCAGGCTGGTTCCCGGCCCGTCGGCGGCGCGTGCCTTGCCGGTGGTCATCATGCCGGAGGCGAGGGCCGCGCCGAAACCGGCCAGCCCCAGGGCGCCGCGGCGGGTCATTCGAGAGGTGTCACACTGGTCGCACATGGGGGGATCTCCGGCGTCTGGGCGTACGCGTATCCCTGTCGGGCCGCGAACCTTTGACAGCGGCCGGCGCATCATGCTCCGGCCGTTGACCTGCCGGACACTGCCTCAAACGCGATACCGGTATTACATGGTGCTAATGCGTATTCTCAGGGCGAGAAACGGTCCCTTCGTCATCACACCCCGCCGCTCACCAGCGTCCGGATGATGATCCGCGCCATGGTGCTGAGGCGGGTCTCCACCTGCTGGCGGGTGAGGTCGCGCGTCTCGATCACCAGCGCGGGGTGGATGAAGCGCTGCATGGCGTCGGCGATGAAGGCGACGGCGCGGGCCTCGTCGCGCAGGCGGAACGGGCCGGGCTCCAGCCCCTCGTCGACGATGGTCTCCAGGAAGGCCCTGAGCCTGGCGCGATGGACCATGATGGCATCGCGCCGTTCCGCCCAGAAATCGGCGAAGGCTCCGTAGATCGCGGGGTCGCGATCCAGCCCGTCGCGCTCCGCCTTGCCCCAGGTGACGAGAAAGCGCTCCAGCTTGTCGTCGGCCGGATCCGGCGCATTGGCGATGTCACCGAGTATCACCTCCACCGAGCGGGTCCAGGCGATCACCACCGCCTCGATCAACCCCGCCTTGGAGGGGAAGAAACGATAGACATTGGCGTGGCTCATGCCGGCCTCGCGGGCAACCGCCACCACTGTCACGCGTTCGGGGCCGAAGCGGCGCACATGATCGGCGGCAATCGCCACCAGACGCGCCTGCACGCGGTCTTCCGGGGGCTGCTGCCCTTCGCGCCTTGGCGCGGTGATCCGCGCGCTAGTCCGCCTTGCCACGGCGATCCCTCAGGTCCTGCAGCAATTCGATCTGCATCGTCTGCATTTCGGCGAGCCGCTCCCATTGCCGGCTCAGCAGATGGTCGATCTTCTCGTGGAGGTGCCGGATCTCCAGTTCCGCCTTCAGGTTGATCTGGAAGGCGTTCTCGGAGCGGCGGCGGTCCTTCGCCTCCTGACGCTTCTGGCTCATCATGATGATGGGCGCCTGAATGGCGGCAATGCACGACAGGATCAGGTTGAGCAGGATGAACGGATAGGGATCGAAGGCCCTGGCGACCATCAGCACATTGCCAGCCATCCAGATGGCCAGCAGCGCGAAGAACGCCATGATGAAGGTCCACGAACCGCCGAACTCGGCGACGCGGTCGGCCAGCCGTTCGCCGAAGGTCCGCTCGGTCTCGATCTGGTCCTCGACATTGGTCGCCAGGATGTCCTGGCTTCGCAGGCTGTCGACGACATCGCGCTCAAGCGCGGTGATCTCGCCACGTTCGGATTTCAGCAGGTCCTCGACATAGCGGCCACGATAATCGGCCACCGCCGCCCGGTCGACAAAGTCGCCGGACTGAATGGACGGCACGTCCTGGCGAATCCGTTGTGCAAGGCCCGCCCGCAGCGAGCCGAACCGCACGGCGTCCCCGGGTGCGATCGGGCTGCCGGTAATGGCGCAGGACCGGAGCTGGTCGCCGTCGCCCTCGTGCGAATGTGCCACAGGATCCTCCGCCGGGCCGCGGCCCGCCGTCACGTCTCGACGATGCCGCCGGTATCCCCGACATTGTGCGGACGGCGGGCATGCGGCAAGGCCAGATATTCCTCCGAGCGCATCTCGATCAGCCGCGACGCCGTGCGGGCGAACTCGAAGGCTTCCACGCCCTCGTCGTTGAGATAGATGCCCATCGGCTCGGCGCCGGCGCTCGCCACCAGCTTTACCTGGTTGTCGTAGAGCGCATCGATCAGCGTGATGAAGCGCTTGGCCTCATTGCGCCGGGCAAGCCCTCGCAGCACGGGAATGCCGTCGATCATCACCGTGTGGAACGTGTGCGCGATGGCGAGATAGTCGGAGGCGCCCAGCGGCTTTTCGCAGAGCTCGGAAAAGGTGAAGCGCGCGATGCCGTGTGATTGCCGGGGCACCGGCACATGCCGCCCTTTGACCGGCAGCTCGGCCGGCTCTCCACGCGCCCCGCCGGTGAGCCGTGACCAGGCCTCGTCCATGGAGCGGTCGGCCTCCGGCCCGAGCGGTGTCAGCCAGACAGGCCGCCCCGACAGCTTCTCCAGCCGGAAGTCCGTGCGTGATTCGAGTTTCACCACCGCCATGCGCTCCTGCATAAGCTTGATGAACGGCAGGAAGAGGGCACGGTTCAATCCGTCGCGATACAATTCGTCGGGCACCACGTTGGAGGTCGCGACCACCACCACGCCCTCCTCGAACAGCCGGCCGAACAGCCGGCCGAGAATCATCGCGTCGGCAATGTCGGTGACCGAGAACTCGTCGAAGCAGAGCAGCCAGGCCTCTTCCGCCAGATCGGCCGCCACCGGCGCGATCGGGTCGTCGCCCTTCACCTCGCCGGCCTTCAGCTTCTGCCGGTAGATGTGGATGCGCTCATGGACATCGGCCATGAACTCGTGGAAATGCGCCCGCCGCTTCCGCCTGACGGGGCTTGCCGCCATGAACAGGTCCATCAGCATGGTCTTGCCGCGGCCGACCTCGCCCCAGATGTAGAGCCCGCGAACCGGCTCGCGCTTCTCGCCGCGGGCAAACAGCCAGGACAACGCGCCGGATTTCCGGCGCGCCAGGCGATAGTCGCCGAGTTCGGCATTCAGCGCCGCGAGGCGCTTGGCGATCACCGCCTGCGCGGGATCGAACGAGATTTCGCCGGAATCGACCAGGGACTGGTAGCGGGAGAACGTGTCGGACATCGGGATCAGGACTTAGCCGGGTGGGCGAAGCGAGGCAATCCGGCGCGGGCGGGCGGCGGCTGGGCGAAAGCGTGGCAGGTTCGACAATAACCCCACCCCAACCCTCCCCGTGCCAACGGGGAGGGTTGGGGCGGGGCAAAGAGCGGCGACGTCGAAACAATCCCCATGTCACACACTCCCGCGTGCCCGCCGCGCATTTTGTCGTCTAGCTCCTTCGTCTCATTCCAGTCTACGTTGCGCCGGAGCGCCGGGTTTCGTAAACAGGCGCGTGATTTCCGGCGGCCGGTTCATCCGGCCTGTTCCGAGGACAAATTCGACGATGGCCGATTCCAAGCCGATGGTTGAGCGCCCGCTCTCCCCGCACCTGCAAATCTATCGCCCGATGCTGACGATGATGATGTCCATCGTGCATCGCGCCACGGGCATGGCGCTGTTCTTCGGCACCGTCCTGCTGGTCTGGTGGCTGATCGCCGCCGCCTCCGGGCCGACGGCCTATGCCAATTTCCAGTGGTATGCCGGCTCGTTCATCGGCCGCCTCGTGCTGCTCGGCTACACCTGGGCCCTGTTTCACCACATGCTCGGCGGCATCCGGCACTTCATCTGGGATACCGGCCGCGGCTTCGGTCCGGTCGAACGCGAATGGCTGGTGCGCGCCAATCTCATCGGTTCGGTTGTGCTGACGATCCTGACCTGGGTCGTTGCCTATGCCGTGCGCGGCGGCGTCTGAGGGAGCCGGCATCATGTCTCATTCGAAGTCATCCATGCGCACGCCGCTCGCCGAGGTTCGTGGCCTCGGCTCGGCCCGCTCCGGCACCCATCATTTCTGGATGCAGCGCGTCACGGCGATCGCCAACATCCCGCTGTCGCTGTTCGTCATCGGGCTGATTATTTCCACCGCCGGCTCGAACTATGCGGCGGTCAAGGCAACGCTCGGTTCGCCGCTCGTGGCGATTCCGCTGATCCTTTTCATCGGTTCCGCCATATACCACATGCGTCTCGGCATGCAGATGGTGATCGAGGACTATGTGCCGGCTGAAGGCCCGAAGGTGGCGCTGCTGCTCGTCAGCACCTTCTTCTCGGTCATCGTTGGCCTCGCCTCGGTCTTCGCCGTTCTGAAACTGTCCTTCGGCGTCTGACTTCGCTGAGACGTTCTGCCCCGGCCCGCCGGGACCCCCTTTCGATCCAGGAGCACCGCGCCATGGCTCAAGCGACCAATCCCGCCGTCAACGGCCGCGCCTATGACATCACCGACCACACCTATGACGTCGTCATCGTCGGCGCCGGTGGCGCGGGCCTGAGGGCGGTCGTCGGCTGCGCGCAGGCCGGCCTGCGCACCGCCTGCATCTCCAAGGTGTTCCCCACCCGCTCGCACACGGTCGCCGCCCAGGGCGGCGTCGCCGCCTCTCTCGGCAATATGGGCGAGGACCAGTGGCAGTGGCACATGTACGACACCGTCAAGGGTTCCGACTGGCTGGGTGACCAGGACGCGATCGAATATCTGGTGCGCAACGCGCCGGCCGCCGTCTACGAGCTCGAGCACTGGGGCGTGCCCTTCTCGCGCACCGAGAGCGGCAAGATCTATCAGCGCCCGTTCGGCGGCATGACCACCCATTTCGGTAAGGGCACGGCCCAGCGCACCTGCGCCGCCGCCGACCGCACCGGCCACGCCATGCTGCACACGCTCTATGGCCAGGCGCTGAAGAACAATGCCGAGTTCTTCATCGAGTATTTCGCCATCGACCTGATCATGGGCGAGGACGGCCGCTGCCTCGGCGTCGTCGCGCTGAAGATGGATGACGGCACGCTGCATCGCTTCCGCGGCCGCCAGACCATTCTGGCCACCGGCGGCTATGGCCGCGCCTATTTCTCGGCGACCTCCGCCCACACCTGCACCGGCGACGGCAATGCCATGGTGCTGCGCGCCGGCCTGCCGCTGCAGGACATGGAATTCGTGCAGTTCCACCCGACCGGCATCTACGGTTCGGGCTGCCTCATCACCGAGGGTTCACGCGGCGAGGGCGGCTATCTCACCAATTCCGAGGGCGAGCGCTTCATGGAGCGCTATGCCCCCTCGGCCAAGGACCTTGCCTCCCGTGACGTCGTCTCGCGCTCCATGACCATGGAGATCCGCGAGGGCCGCGGTGTCGGCAAGAACAAGGATCACATCTTCCTGCACCTCGATCATCTCGATCCGAAGATCCTCGCCGAGCGCCTGCCGGGCATTTCGGAGAGCGCCAAGATCTTCGCCGGCGTCGATGTCACCAAGGAGCCGATCCCGGTCATTCCGACCGTCCACTACAACATGGGCGGCATCCCCACGAACTTCCACGGCGAGGTTCTGACCAAGAAGAACGGCGATCCCGACGCCATCGTCCCCGGCCTGATGGCCATCGGCGAGGCCGCCTGCGTCTCGGTCCATGGCGCGAACCGCCTCGGCTCGAACTCGCTGATCGATCTCGTGGTGTTCGGCCGCGCCGCGGGCCTGCGCGCCGCCGAGACCGTCACCCCCGGCGAGAAGCACCAGGACCTGCCGAAGGATGCCGGCGAGCTCGCGCTCTCCCGCCTCGACAAGTTCCGCCATGCCTCCGGCGGCACGCCGACCGCGCAGCTGCGCGCCCGCATGCAGGGCGTGATGCAGTCCAACTGCGCCGTGTTCCGCACCGGCGAGGTGCTGACCGAGGGCCAGAAGCTGATCCACGAGGTCTGGCAGGGGTCGAACGACGTCAAGACCACCGACCGCTCGCTGATCTGGAACTCGGACCTGATCGAGACACTGGAATTCGACAACCTGATCTCGCAGGCGGTCGTCACCATGGACTCCGCTGCCAACCGCCAGGAAAGCCGCGGCGCCCATGCCCGCGAGGACTTTGCGGACCGCAACGACAAGGACTGGATGAAGCACACGCTGGCCTTTGCCGACGACCAGAAGAAGCAGGTCTCGATCGACTACCGCCCGGTTCACACCTACACGATGACCAACGACATCCAGTACATCGAGCCCAAGGCCCGCGTGTACTGAGCGGTCCGGCCCGTCTCATATTGATCCGAACGCGCGGCCCTCGGGTCGCGCGTTCTGCTTTTGGGGGCAGGGCAGCGTCCTGTGGTGCTCCCTGTCGGCCAGCGCAGTCTTCCCCTCGCCCCCACGGGGAGAGGTCGACCTGGGCGAAGCCGAGGTCGGGTGAGGGGGACAGTCCTCACCGGATAGAGCTCGCCCCCCTCTCCCGGACGCTGTCGCGTCCGACCTCTCCCCAACGGGGCGAGGTGAGGTACCGCGCCATCGGGGATGGCGATCGGTGACGGATGGTAGAGGCAGCAGCGACGACCGCTCGTGTCCTGCCCTCACGCCCGTTCCAGCGACCCCAGCCCCAAGGCTCCGGATGCCGGGCCGCGCCGCGCATGCCATTCGGCGCGCAGGCGCAGGCTTGTCTTGTAGAGAGGGCGCACCGCCGTCCGCCTGATCCGCTCCAGCGCCGGCATGGTCCGGCTGATCGTCGACCCGCCAAGCGAGGCGCCGCCATTGGCGACCACCGGCCGCACCAGGTGATGGATCGGCACGCCAGTCGCCCAGGTGAGCTGGATGAAGCTGTCGACGGGGCGGTCGAAGCACTCGCTGGCGGCGATGAGCCGCGAGGCCGCAGCCCTTGTCACGATCTGGCCGACCATCTCGACCTGCGGCAAGGTCCGGCATCCGATGAAGTCCGTGTCCGGCGATCGTTCGGGTGACCGGTGGCTGTGCAACTGAACGAAGGCCCACTGCTCCCGCTCGGCGGCCAGCCGGTCCAGCGCGGGGAGGAAACGCGGTCCCAGCACGGCGTCGTCTTCCAGGATCAGCGCCTGGTCGTGGCCGGAGGCGACCAGCGCCTGCCAGGCTGCGCGGTGACTGAGGAAACAGCCGATCTCGGCCGCGCCGAGGGCGAACGGGTAACGGGGCCTGAAGAGATCGGGCTGGTGGGCTGCCCGTTGATCCGGCGTCAGGCCCAGGCCGTCCACGGCATCGATCAGGTGACCGGTCATGGGCAGGCTGTCGATCAGGCGGCGTGCATGAATGCGCCGGGCGGTTGCCCGTGGCAGGCTGATGACCAGCGCCAGGGTCCGTTCGGTCCATGTCCGCTTTGGCATCGCAATCCTCGCAACTCGGGGGAGGCGGCAAAGGCCCGCCAGTCGCGGCGTGACATGCCGGCGACCGATCCCGAGTTGGCGGTGGGGTGGGTGCGAAAATGTGGAGCAATCCGGTACAGTGACCGGGAATCTTCGCCTGATCTGTAACGCTTGATTGCGGCTCCGTATCCAAGCGTTTAATCACGGGCGCGCCGTCACCAGAGAGCCTGACCCTGTGATCATTCTCGGTTTCTACCAGTCCCATGATGCCTGCGCGGCGCTCTATGACGATTATCGCTGCCTCGCCTCGGTGGCGCTGGAGCGCGTCACCCGCATCAAGACCGATGGCTATCGCTTTCCGTCCGAGGCTGTCGCCGAGTGCCTTGCGAGCGCAGGGCTGACGCCTGGCGATATCGGCGCGGTCTGCTATCCCCGCATGCGCTATCCGGCAGACGACATCCAGAACGGGTTCCACCGGTTCGGTGGCCTGTTCGGGGCGCACAAGGTCGACCCGATCGCGCATCTGCGCTCGGGCCGGGCCAAGGACCTGGCCGAGGTCGTGGATGTCAGCGCCTTCGCGGCCCGCCACGGCTGGCCGGCGGGTGCTGAGACTTTCTTCTACAACCACCACAAGGCCCACGCGCTGGCGACGCTCGCCCACATGCCAGCCGACGAGGTGCTGCTCTACACGGCCGATGGCGGCGGCGATGACGTGTTCTATTCGGCGCGGCTCCTGAAGGATGGCCAACTCACCGACCTCTTCGGCGGCGAGGCCGACACATTGGCCCGCACCGTGCCGCAGCGCCCGGGCGATTCGCTCGGCAAGCTCTACGCCTATGTGACCGAGGCGCTCGGCTTCCGCTCGCTCCGCCACGAGGGCAAGGTGCTGGGGCTCGCGGCCTTCGGCAAGCCGGTCCATGCGGAGCGCATGACCGCGCTCTATCAGGTGTCCGATGATGGCCAGATCCATTGCGCCATGCCGCGCTGGCGCGTGCGCATGCTGGTCAATTCACTGGCCAAGAAATGCTCGCGCGAGGACATGGCAGCTTCCGTCCAGCAGACGCTGGAAAACGTCATTCTTGCAGCCCTCGCCAAACTGCTCCGCCGCGCGCCGGTCCGCCATCTCGGCCTTTCCGGCGGCGTCTTCGCCAATGTGAAGCTCACCCAGCGCATCGCCGAGCGCTTCGATCTCGACGAGATCTTCGTCTATCCCGCCATGTCCGACCAGGGCGAGGCCGATGGTGGCGTGCTGGAATTCCTGTTGAAGCGCGACGGTCTTGCGAGCTGGCTCGGCCATCGCGAGAAGCTCGGCAATGTCTATCGCGGCCGCGACTATACCGGCGATGTCGACCGCGTCTTTGCAGCGGGTGGCGCGGTGAAACGCCCCGCCGCCGACCCGATCGACGAAGCGGCGACCATCATTGCGGCCGGCGGCATTGTCGGCACCTATCTCGGCCGCATGGAATATGGCCCGCGCGCGCTCGGCGCCCGCTCCATCATTGCGGCCGCCACCGACCGCTCGATCAATGACTGGCTGAACAAGCGGCTCGACCGCACCGACTTCATGCCCTTCGCCCCGGTCGTGCGCGCCGAGAAGGCGAAGGACCTGTTCCTGCTGCCGGACGAGCTCGCCTACACCGCCAATTTCATGACGGTCACCTGCGACGTGAAGCCGGAATGGCGCGAGAAGATCCCGGCCTGCGTCCATGTCGACGGCACGGCGCGGCCGCAGCTGATCCACCGCGAGCAGAACCCGGTCTATTACGACGTTCTGGCGGCCTATGAGCAGAAGACCGGCATTCCCGCCCTGATCAACACCTCGTTCAACGTCCACGAGGAGCCGATCATCAACAAGCCCGAGGAAGCGCTGCGCGCGCTGAAGGAGGGCCGGGTGGATCACCTGTTGTCGGAGAATGCAGTCTGGTCTCTGGGGTGAGGGCGCTCACGTCCCGCAGAAGCGCTGGTTGATTGAAGACGTCCTTCGAGGCTCGCTGACGCTCGTACCTCAGGATGTGGGTGGAGACGGTGTGCCGGAAGGCGGCCTGCCCGCCAGCGGAATCCAACCTGTCCTCATCCTGAGGTGCGAGCGTTAGCGAGCCTCGAAGGACCTCTTGTTGTCGGAGCTCAGACCGCCGGAAATCGCGGCACCTCCGTCACCCCCGAAACATTCGCCCTCGCTTCCGCGCCGTCGTCCAGACACAATGAACTGGCGAAATCGCTCATGTTCACTGCCCATGGAGCGCCGATGCGCCGCTATCTGCTTCGCCCGCTGATCGTCGTCGCGGCGATCATCATCCTGATCGAGACTTGGATCTGGGACCATCTTGGTCCCTGGGTGCGCCGCTTCGTCGAGATCCTGCCGTTCAAGGCACTGAAACAGGCGATCCATGATGGCATCGAGCGGCTGCCGCCCTATGCGACGCTGGCCGTCTTCGCCATTCCGGTCGCCGTCCTGTTCCCGTTCAAGCTCGCGGCGCTGGCGCTGATCGCCAGCGGCCACCTCATTCTCGGCGCCCTGATCTTCTGCGCCGCCAAGGTAGTGGGCGTCGGCGTTGCCGCCTTCCTGTTCGAGGCTTGCAAGCCGAAGCTCCTGCAGATCCCGCTCTTCGTGCGGCTCTACGACATGTGGAACCGCTGGGTGGTCTGGGCGCACCACTATATCGACCCGGTCAAGAAGCGGATCGCCGGCTATACCCGCCTCGTGCGCGGCGGCCGCTCGGGCCGCTCCTTTCGCCTGCTCATGCGCTTCCGCCGCGTGCACCGCGAGCGCCGGGCGATGATGGCGCGGACCGCTGCAACGGGGAATGCGTAGCGGGCAAAGGGGCCTTCGAGTGTTAGTCCGGGCTGAGACCTTCACCTCTCCCCGACGGGGAGAGGTCGGCGCCCGTTAGGGCGACGGGAGAGGGGGCGAGCTGCTGTTCGGTGAGAGTGATCCCCCTCTCCCGCCCTCGGCTTCGCCTCGGTCGACCTCTCCCCGTCGGGGCGAGGTGAAGGGTGCGCGGGCTGACATGTCTCCCTCCAGGGGAGGGTGCAACGGCGCTCCGCCTGAGGCCCATCACGCCCGGGGATGCGCGCTCTCGTAGACCTTCATCAGTGCTGCCGTATCGACCGCCGTATAGACCTGCGTCGTCGAGAGTGACGCATGGCCCAGGAGTTCCTGGATCGACCGCAGATCGCCGCCGCGCCCCAACAGATGGGTGGCGAAGGAATGGCGCAGCGCATGCGGCGTGGCGCTTGCCGGTAGCCCCAGCGCGCCCCGCAGCCGTTCCATGGCGAGCTGAATGATGCGCGGCGAGAGCTGCCCGCCCTTGACGCCGACGAACAGCGGATCGTCCGGCCCGAGGCTCCACGGGCAGAGCTTGCGGTAGTCGTCGATCGCGGTCGCGACCTTGGCAATCACCGGCACCTGCCGGGTCTTCTGGCCCTTGCCGAGGACGGTCAGCTGCCCCTGCTCGCCTGGCTTCGGCGCGTCCTTCTGTCTGAGCCCAAGCGCCTCCGAAATGCGCAGGCCCGAGCCATAGAGCAGGGCCAGCACGGCGGAGTCGCGGGCAATCACCCAGGGGGCCGTATCCTCGTGGTCGCGCGCTTCTGCAGACACCACCTGACGGGCTGCGCCGATGGCCAGCGGGCGGGGCAGGCGGGTGCCCGCCTTCGGCGTGCGCACGGCGGCAAAGGCGGCCATGCGGCCCTCGCCCTCGCGTTCCAGAAAGCGGGAGAAGGAGCGCACCGCCGCCAGCGCCCGGCCGATCGAGCGGGCTTCCAGCCCATCGGCGCGGCGGCGGGCCAGAAAGGCACGGACATCGCGCGGGTGCAGCCCGGCCATGGCGGCCAGCGAGACATTCTCGCCGAGATGGCTGGCGAGAAAGCCGAGAAAGACCCGGACATCGCGGCCATAGGCCTCCAGCGTCTTGGGCGATAGCCGCTTCTCGGTGCCGAGATAGCGCAGCCAGCGGCCGACGGCTGCCACCATGTCGGCGGCGGCGCCGGGCATCAGGAGATCGGCGGGGGCGGAGAAATCGGCAGGGCTGGCCATGAGGGGATCATGGCAGGGGAGAGTTCACGGGCGGTGAATGGGGGAGGGGCGAGGCAGGGGCGAGGCAGGGGTGCCCAACGAATGATTGTACTTCCCGCAGGCGGAGACGTCCCCTCTCCCCGCATGCGGGGAGAGGGTTAGGGTGAGGGGCCGTTCGGAGACTAGGGGATTGATCGGCGACGAGGGGCGACGTGCCGGCGAGCGGCTGCATTCAGCGTGGCCCCTCACCCGCCCTCGGCCTTGCCTCGGGCGACCTCTCCCCGCAGGCGGGGAGAGGTAAGGGTATGCGCTGTCGGAAAACCGATACGCGACGAACGCGCTGTCCCCGCCCTCAGTGCTCGTCGCCGCCGAGCTTGCCCATATGCTTCTGCGCATAGAGCTGCTCGCCGACCTGGGCCATCAGCTCAAGCTGGGTCTCGAGGAAGTCGATATGGCCTTCCTCATCGGTCATCAGCGCGATGAACAGGTCGCGCGAGGGATAGTCCTTCACCGTCTCGCAATAGGCCGCCGCCTCCTGGTAGAGCGCACGAGCACCGATCTCGGCATTCAGGTCGGCCTGGATGACCTCCTTCACCGTCTGGCCGATCTGCAGCGGATCGAGCACCTGCAGGTTCGGATGGCCTTCCAGGAACAGGATCCGGTCGATGAACTTGTCGGCGTGCTCCATCTCCTCGATGGATTCCTTGCGCCAGAACTTGGCGAGGTCCTTGAAGCCCCAATTGTCCAGCATGCGGAAATGCAGCCAGTACTGGCTGACCGCGGTCAGCTCGCTGCGAAGGCCCTTGTTCAGGTACTCGATGACCTTCTTGTCGCCCTTCATCGCTGGCCTCCATGTCTGACAATGGCCGGCATCCTGGCCGGCAGGGGAAGCCAGATTCCAACCATTCCAGACAGGAAAAGGCAAGGCGGCAGCAGCCGGTCGTCAGGCCTTATTCGGCGGCGATCAGCACCGGCTCGCCGTGCGCATGGCCGGCGCATTCGCCGACCGGGCAGGCGGCGCAACCCTGTGACACGCCGGCTTCGCGCAGGATGGCGCGGATGGTACGGGCGCAACGGCCGCAATTCGGGCTGCACCCCAGGCAGGCATAGACCTCGCCGACGGCGCGCGGGCAGTCCGGCCCATCGCCCAGGCAGGCGCGGATGTCGTGGTCACTCAGCACATTGCAATGACAGACGATCACCGGATGTCTCCGCCCCAACCGCTGGACTGCATGGAACAGATCCGATCGAGCCATCTTGATGTAGAACAAAAGATACGTGATTTCAATGGGTTGAGGCAATATTGGAGCCATTCCAGAGATGTGCCTAAGTGTCAGCGCGGCTGGCGCAATTCGCAGTTTGCAGAATGATTCCAGTCTGCGCGGGTCCCATCCCCCGCGCTCCGCAATTCCCTTCGCGGGCCTCCCGTGCTTTGTCTGCCGGAATGACAGCGCCGCGCTACGCCGATGTCCTGATTCCCGTCGCGATCGACCGCCCCTACAGCTACCGCGTGCCGGCGGAGCTGGAACTGGGGCCGGGCGATGTCGTCTCCGTGCCGCTCGGCAACCGCACGGCGCTCGGCGTCGTCTGGCAGCTGCGCGACGATCCCGGCGGCGTCTCGCACAACCGCCTGAAGGACGTGCTGGCCCGCTACGAGGTGCCGGCGGTGCCGGCCGCCATCCGCCGTCTGGTCGACTGGATCGCCGACTACACGCTCTCGCCGCGCGGCATGGTGCTGCGCATGGCGGTGCGCGATCCCGACCATCTGGCGCCGCCCCGCCCGCGCATCGGCGTGCGGCTCACCGGCCAGCCGCCATCGCGGCCGACATCGGCGCGTACCAAGCTGATGGCGCTGATGGCCGATGGTCTGGCGCGTGCCAAGGGCGAGGCTGCCAAAGAAGCCGGTGTCTCCATCGGCGTGGTCGACGGGCTCATCGATGATGGCGCACTGGAGGCGATCACCCTGCCGCCGGAATCGGTGGCGGAGACGCTCGATCCCGATCACGCCCGGCCCGCCCTCAATCCCGCACAGCACGAGGCGGCACAGGTGCTGGCCGATGGCGTCGCCGCCCGCGCCTTCCAGGTCTATCTGGTCGATGGCGTCACCGGCTCGGGCAAGACCGAGGTCTATTTCGAGGCCGTCGCCGAGGCCATCCGCCAGGGCCGCCAGACGCTGATCCTGGTGCCGGAAATCGCGCTGACCACCCAGTTCCTCGACCGCTTCGCCGAGCGCTTCGGCCATCGCCCCGCCGCCTGGCATTCCGGCGTCGGACAGGCGCGGCGCGGCCGGGTCTGGACGGGTGTTGCCGCCGGCGAAGTGCCGGTGGTGATCGGCGCGCGCTCGGCGCTGTTCCTGCCGTTCCAGGATCTCGGCCTCATCATCGTCGATGAGGAGCACGAGGGCGCCTACAAGCAGGACGATGGCGTCCATTATCACGCCCGCGACATGGCGGTGGTGCGCGGCCGGATGGAGGCGATCCCGGTCGTTCTCGCCTCCGCCACGCCCTCGCTCGAATCCCGCGTCAATGCCGACAAGGGGCGCTACCGCCGCCTCATCCTGCCCGAGCGCTTCGGCGGCCGCGAGATGCCGGCCATTTCCACCGTCGACATGAAGGTGCAGGGCCCGCCGCGCGGCCGCTGGATCTCACCGGCGCTCGAACTCGCCATGCGCCGCACGCTGGAGGAGAAGGAGCAGTCGCTCATCTTCCTGAACCGGCGCGGCTACGCACCGCTCACGCTCTGCCGCACCTGCGGCGAACGCATCCAGTGCCCGAACTGCTCGGCCTGGCTGGTCGATCACCGCTTCCGGCGCCGGCTCGTCTGCCACCATTGCGGCTTCTCCATGCCGCCCCTCGAACATTGCCCGAAATGCGATGCGGTCGATAGTTTCGTCGCCTGCGGCCCGGGCGTCGAGCGCATGGCGGAGGAATGCGCGACGCTGTTCCCCGAGGCGCGGCTGCTGGTTCTCTCCTCCGACATGGCCGGCGGCATCGAACGCATCCGCCAGGAGATCGAGGCCGTCGCCAAAGGCGAGGCCGACATCGTCATCGGCACCCAGCTCATCGCCAAGGGCCACAATTTCCCGCATCTGGCTTTGGTTGGCGTGGTCGATGCCGATCTCGGCCTGCAGAACGGCGATCCCAGAGCCGGCGAGCGCACGTTCCAGCTGCTCCAGCAGGTGGTCGGCCGCGCGGGCCGCGCCAAGGACGGCTCGCGCGCGCTGATCCAGACGCACAGGCCCGACCATCCGATCATCGATGCCATCGTGAAGGGCGACCGCGAGGCCTTCTACGAGGCCGAGATCGCCATGCGCGAGGAGGCGCAATTGCCGCCGCATGGGCGTCTCGCAGCGCTTGTCGTCTCGGCCGAGGCGCAATCCGACGCCATGGCCTATGCCCGCATGCTGGTGCGCTCGTCGCCGGCCTCGAAGGATGTGAAGGTCCTGGGCCCGGCGGAAGCGCCGCTGGCGCTGGTGCGCGGCCGCCACCGCATGCGCATTCTCGCGCGCTCGCCCCGCGCCTTCGATCTGTCGGGCTGGCTGCGCGACTGGCTGTCGAAGGTCGAGGCGCCGAGAGGGAACGTACGGCTGGAGATCGACGTCGATCCGCAGAGTTTTCTTTAGAGGGCAGGGCGGGATGAGAGGCAACGGTCGGTGGGGAGATCGGGCCCCTCACCCTAACCCTCTCCCCGCAGGCGGGGAGAGGGGATGTCTCCGCTTCCAGCGCATTCGCCTGCGCACATGATCTGGTGTCGAGAGCAGCGCGCCGGCTGAGCCGGGCGGCCTCTGTTCCCTCTCCCCGCCTGCGGGGAGAGGGCTAGGGTGAGGGGCGAGCCACGGCGCTCGCCAAGCTACTGGCTCACGTTTGCGCCGATCCGGTTGCTGGCGACAAGCCGGACCCATTCGTCATCCGTCCCGATCACCGCGCCGAGCCGGGTGCGCAGTCGGCTTCCCACATGGATCTGCGGCTGTGATGGAGTGAGCTTCTGCTCCGCCTCCCATTCGCCGACCAGCCTGCGCGCCACGGTGAAAGCGCCGATCAGGCTGTCGCTCTGCCGCAAGCCATTCTCCAGCAAGGCCTCGCCGAAATAGGTCAGGCTGCGCGTGTCGGAGCAACCGAACGAGTTCCGTTCGGCCGATGACGCCGTCATGATCATCGTGTTTTCATCGGCGAGCACCGGCACGAACGTGCCCGAATAGCAGGATGACACGATGAGGATGCGGTTGCGGATGCCGGCCTCGTCGAGGGCTGTCTTGAGGCTTTCGGGCGACAGCGTCTCATAGACCAGCGCGCCGAACTCCAGCGCGAAGCCGTCGCGATTGCCATGGGATGTCATGGCGAGGACCAGCACGTCCCGTTCGGTATCCATGCGGCGGGCAATGCCTTGCAGCGCCTGAGCGAGATTCTGGATGCTGGCAATGGGCCGGCTTGCGCTCGTGCCGGGATTGTTGATCAGGGTCATGGTGCGCCCCGTCGCCCGCAGCCTGACGGCCAGAGCGGCAACCGCCTGCTCGGCCTCGTTGAGGAAGACATTCTGTCTAGCCCATCCGGCAATCCCCAGCACGAAGACATTGGGGGCCGATGGGTCGACGGGCGCCAGGCCATCGAGCGCTGCGGTCATCAGCGCGGGCTGGGCAAGCTTCGCCTGCGCCTGCCGGCGCATATAGTCCCGCCTCTGCTCCGCCATGGCCTCGGTCTGCTGCGGCTGTGACAGACGGCTGGCAAACTCCCAGACATTGGCAGTCGAACGGTCGAAATCGCTGCCCACAAAGGCTGGCGAATAAGGGAAGGCCAGGGCCGCGGCCAGACTGGCGACGCTCAGCCCGAGCGCGCGGAGCGTCGGTCGCCGCGAGCCTGCGCCATGCAGGAAGATGCGGCGCGTCGCGACGAAGGCAAGTGTCAGCAGGCCAAGCGCGGCGGCAGCGCTGGCGATCAGGCCGGCGATCGCGGGCCAGCCGGGCAGCCCAAGCAGGGGCAGCGCGAGCAGAACCACCAGCGTCGCTGCTACCGTCTGGGCGAGCAGCACGATGAGCAGATGCCAGGTTACGCGCGCCGTCGGATCCCGTCCGGCAAAGGCCAGGGTGATGGCGACCAGCACGGCCACCCAGGCGATCAGGGCGTTCAGGCCATACATGTCCCAGGTGCCATCGGCACCAGATGTTGCCCAGTCGATGAGAAGAAGGCAGGCGATCATTGTGCATGTGACGGCCACCAGGCGAAACGGCGAGCGCCGGGCGGGCGGTAGAAGCGTCTTGGCGGTAACGAGGCGATATCCTGCCGCGATGGTCTGTCCAATACCCATGTCGCGCGCTCCCTTGCTGTCAGCTACGCACCATCGTCATGGGTATGCGTAAATAAAAAACAGCAAGAAGATGGTTGAGGTTTCACGAAAACAGAATCTCAAACGTCTTGTTTTTCGATCTATATTGGTTGTCGTCGGGCGAAATTATGCAACCTCAAGTATTTTCCGGCGACGTCATGCCGATAGGGCAGGGCTGACGTGTGGATCATCCGATAGCGACATCAGGCCCCTCACCCTAACCCTCTCCCCGCAGGCGGGGAGAGGGGATGTCTCCGCTCCCGTCGCGTCAGCCTGCGCACATGATCTGGTGTCGAGAACCGCACGCTGGCTGAGCCTGGCGGCCTCTGTTCCCTCTCCCCGCCTGCGGGGAGAGGGCTAGGGTGAGGGGCCACTGAGCCACGAAAACGAGGCGCGCCCCGCCTTCTTTCAGCCAGCCTTCTCGTCCGTCATCTCTCCCGGCCAGGCAAACCTGGCCCAGTCCGGCTTCACCACCCGAACCGCAATTCCACCAGCCGTCAGCGGCTCGCCCGCGGTCATCGCATCGGCCACCTTGTCGAGGCGCAGTTTCGCCAGCGCCCGGCCGCTTCGCACCGAGCCCAGATGGCCGATGAGCCTGTCGCCGGCCACCACGTCGATGCCCTCCAGCGGCTCCGGCCCGTCATAGCCGATGGGCACGATGCGGGTGCGCGCGGTGCCGCGATGCTGCATGCGGCTCACCACTTCCTGGCCGACATAGCAGCCCTTGGTGAAGGACACGCCGTGGAGCTGGTCCATGTCGGTCTCGTGCGGGAAGGCGTCGCCATAGGCGAAGTCGCGCCCGCCCTCCGGGATGCCGATCGCCACGCGATGGGCGTCGTAATCCGCGCCCGACGCGTTCTCCACCGGCAGCGGCTGGAACATCCGCCAGCCAAGCGCGGGATGGCGCGGATCGCGGTAGAGCAGCCCGCCGACCTCCGGCGCAGTCTCGCCGCCCCAGAAGGCTGTGACGCCCAACTGGTCCGACTGGTCCTCCACGATCACCTTGGCGCGCAGCTTGTAAAAGCCGAGCTTGCGCGCAAGGTCCGCCGCCAGCACGCGCTTCACGTCGAGGAGATAGCCGCCGCCGATCGCGTCGGGCGCGCGCACCACCAGAAAATCGACGATGATCTTGCCCTGGGGCGTCAGCAGCGCGCCGAAGCCCGCCTCGCCCTCGGCGAGAGCCTCGACATCGCAGGTGACGAGGCCCTGCAGGAAGTGCCCGGCATCCTCGCCGATCACCCTCACCACGCCGCGTTCGCCGAGATGGGCCTGCTGCATTGTTGCGTTCCCTGTCAGTGTCTTACGTGCTTTCCCGCAACCTAGCACACACGTCACCCCCGGCGAGCCCGCGAGGGCGAGGGAAGGGGGGCCAGGAATGCTGCGGCCGGACAACGCAATCGAAAGTCTGGATCCCCTTCCCTCGGCGCCTTGCGCCTCGCCGGGGATGACGATTGTGCTCGTCTGGCGTCATGCGGACGAACGGCCATGCACTGCAGCCGCCATCTTGGCACCCTTGCCGTTCTCCGACATAAGCGTGTCGCCGCGCGGCTCAAGCCCCAAGACCATTCATCCGACCGGAGACCTGCCCCATGCCGACCTATGACGTGATCTACAGGAACGGCACTCTGGTCAATCAGGATGGCCGGACGAGCCGCGATATCGGCGTGACCGGTGGTCGCATCGCCGCCATCGGCGACCTCAGCCAGGCCTCCGCCGGCGAGGTGGTGGACTGCACCGGTCTCCACATCCTGCCGGGCGTCATCGACAGCCAGGTCCATTTCCGCGAGCCGGGCCCCACCCACAAGGAAGATCTCGAATCGGGCTCGCGCGCCGCCGTCATGGGCGGCGTCACCGCCGTCTTCGAAATGCCCAACACCGACCCGCTGACGATCTCGGAGGCAGCGCTCGCCGACAAGGTGAAGCGCGGGACGAACCGCATGCACTGCGACTTCGCCTTCTGGGTCGGCGGCACCCATGAGAACGCCCAGCATGTCGCCGAGCTGGAGCGCCTGCCGGGTGCAGCCGGCATCAAGGTGTTCATGGGCTCGTCGACGGGATCGCTGCTGGTCGAGGACGACGAGGGCGTCGCCTCGATCCTGAAGAACACGCGCCGCCGCTCGGCCTTCCATTCCGAGGACGAATATCGCCTGCGCGACCGCAAGGGCGAACGCATCGAGGGCGATCCGCGCTCGCACCCGGTCTGGCGCGACGAGATCGCGGCGCTCACCTGCACCGAGCGCCTTGTCGGCATAGCCAAGCGCTTCAACGCCAAGATCCACGTCCTCCACATCTCCACGGCGGAAGAGATCGACTATCTCGCAGGCCACAAGGATGTGGCGACCTGCGAGGCGACGCCCCATCACCTCACCCTGGTCGCGCCGGACTGCTACGAGCGGCTCGGCACGCTCGCCCAGATGAACCCGCCGGTGCGCGATGCCCGCGCCCGTGCCGGCATCTGGAAGGGGATCGATCAGGGCATTGTCGACGTGCTCGGCTCCGACCACGCGCCGCACACGCTGGAGGAAAAGCAGAAGACCTATCCGGCCTCGCCCTCGGGCATGACCGGCGTCCAGACGCTGGTTGCCACCATGCTCGACCATGTGAATGCCGGCCGCCTGACGCTGGAACGCTTCGTCGATCTCTCCAGCGCCGGCCCCGCCCGCATCTTCGCCATCGCCGGCAAGGGCCGCATCGCGGTCGGCTATGACGCCGACCTCACCATTGTCGACCTGAAGCGCCGGCAGACCATCACCAACAGCTGGATCGCCTCGAAGAGCCAGTGGACGCCCTATGACGGCGTCGAGGTGACCGGCTGGCCGGTCGGCACCATCATCCGCGGCCGGCGGGTGATGTGGGAGGGTGACCTCGTCACGCCGTCAGGCGGGCAGGCCGTGCGTTTCCAGGATCAGCGCTGACGGGAGAGCAGGGGAGTGGCGCCATGGCGAGTGGGTGCGGTCGATTGCGAAGGATGTCGTTGCACGCTCGAGCCCTGCCGGGATCAGTTGATCCGCAATGGCTTTGCATGTTTGGCCTGCCTGATCGACGAGGCGTGACCAAGTGAACGCCGCAAAACTCTTCAACGGGCGGAGTGGACAGCTCCAACGCTACGTAAACTCGGTGATTGTGTTGCCCTGGGGACACGCAATTGGAGATGGTTCCCTGATACGGTAGCCCATCATCACCTGAGGTTTCCCCCCATGCGCCGCATTCTCCTCTCCGCCGCTTCCGCCTTGGCTCTCGTGACAGGCGCCCAGGCTGCCGATCTCGGCGTCCGCCGGGTCGAGGTCCCCTCGGCCATCATGGCATCGGGGTTCAGCTGGACCGGTTTCTACGCTGGTGTGCACGCCGGTTATGGCTGGGGCCGAAGCACGGGCACCAACCCCTTCGGCGGTCAGTTTCCGTTGAGCACCTCCGGCGCGCTGTTGGGCGCGCAGGTCGGATACAATTATCAGATCAACAGCCTCGTTCTGGGTGTGGAGGCTGACCTCGCCTACACCACGATCGGCGGGCACACCGCCCTTGGTCTGACCGGGCGTAACAACATGCTTGGATCGCTTCGCGCCCGTGCCGGCTTTGCAGTCGACAGGTCGCTTTTCTACGTGACCGGCGGTCTCGGCATTCAGACTGCGTCTTTCACCCAGGGTGCTGGGGCGGCCGAGAAGTACACGCGCTTCGGCTGGGTTCTGGGCGCTGGCTATGAATATGCGATCACCAACAATTGGACCGTCAAGGCTGAGTACATGTACTATAACTTCGGTACACGGACTCTTGGGCCGATCTACGCCGGCACCCTTCGCTCTGATGGTCACACCGTCAAGCTCGGCGTGAACTACCTGTTCTCGACCGGCCCGTCGGCGGTCGTCGCCCGCTACTGAGCCCATCCGGCGGCTTGCCGCCCGGACATTTGCCAGCAAGCCCGGCCCGCAAGGCCGGGCTTGTTGCATTTGGCATGACCGGCTACCTCGTCGTCATGTCGGGTGGGCAGCCGCGCGCCTGCCGAGGGCAGCGGTGCGCGGGCACTGTTGCGGTCGTGCAACATTGCCAACGGGTTTTGCTCCCGTAGGGGCAACCTGACTTGTCGCGGAAACGGGACTCTTTGTAAGTGACGGTCAGCCGAAACTGACCGTGCCCTAGTCCATCGAAGTGAGATACCCATGAAGAAGCTTGCATTCGCTGCCATCGCCGCCGCCGCCATGATGGGCCAGGCCCAGGCCGCCGATCTCGGCGTGCGCCGCGTCGCCGTTCCCGCCGCCATCGCGGCGCCGGTGTTCAACTGGACCGGCTTCTATGCTGGTCTGAATGTCGGTGTCGGCATTGCCAACACCAATTTCTCGGTGCTCGCACCTGGCTTCCCCGGTTCCGGCAGCGGCTTGGTTGGCGGCGCGCAGATTGGCTACAACCACCAGATCAACAACTTCGTCATCGGCGTCGAAGGCGACCTCGGCTATTTCGGCGTGTCGCGCTCGGCCGTTGTTGGCGGCGCCACCGTCAACTGGAAGACCACCTGGGATGCCTCGCTGCGCGCCCGCGCCGGCGTCGCGATCGACCGTACGCTTCTCTACGTGACGGGCGGCGTGGCCTTTGCCGATCTCACCCTTCGTCAGACCCCCGCCGGTGGTGCGACGGTGTCCGGCAGCCAGACCCGCGTGGGCTGGACGCTGGGTGCCGGCATCGAGCACGCGCTCACCCAGAACTGGACGGTTCGCGCCGAATATCTCTATGCCAACTATGGCAGCAAGATCATCCGCAGCAACAATGGCGGCGTGACGGACCCGGTTAGCCTGCAGGAGCACAAGGTCCGCATCGGCGTGAACTACCTGTTCTCGACCGGCCCCTCGGCGGTCGTCGCCCGCTACTGAGACCATCCGGCGGCACATTGCCGCCTCCGACATTGCCATCAAGCCCGGTCCACAAGGCCGGGCTTGTTGCATTTGGGCAGGCTAACAGCGGCAGCGCGAAGCGACGAAGGCCACCTGTTGCGGCGTTGTCACAAGCCGCGGCAAAGAGCAACCCCGCGTCAGATGCCCTAGCGGAATCACTTCGCCTGAATAAAGTACACGTCTGCATTCATCATGAACCCCTTCATCTCCTGGACAAGTTATGAAGAAGATCGCTCTGGGCGTGCTGACCGCCGCCGCTCTTGCCGGCAACGCTCAGGCAGCCGATCTCGGCGTTCGCCGCGTCGCCGTTCCCGCCGCAATCGCGGCGCCGGTGTTCAACTGGACCGGCTTCTATGCCGGTCTGAATATCGGCCTCGGTATCGCCAACACGAATTTCGGCGTTGTGATCCCCGGTGCTCCCAGCTCGGGCTCGGGGCTCGTTGCTGGCGGCCAGATCGGCTACAATCATCAGATCAACAACGTTGTCCTCGGCGTTGAAGCTGATCTCGGATATTTCGGCGTGTCGCGCACTGCGGCCATCGTTGCCGTCGGCGGCCCGACGACGATTTTCACATGGAAGACGACCTGGGACGCCTCGCTGCGCGCACGCGCCGGCGTCGCTGTCGATCGCGCCCTGCTCTACGTGACGGGCGGTGTGGCCTTTGCCGATATTGGCATCCGCCAGACCTTGCTCGCTGTCACCGCGACCGGCGGGCAGACCCGCGTGGGTTGGACGCTCGGCGCCGGCCTTGAATATGCCGTGACCCAGAACTGGACCATTCGCGGCGAGTATCTGTACGCCAATTACGGCCGCAAGGGCATTACGGCCAATACAGGTGTCACGAGCCCCCCGGTCAGCCTGCAGGAGCACAAGGTCCGCATCGGCCTGAACTACCTGTTCTCGACCGGCCCCTCGGCGGTCGTCGCCCGCTACTGAGACCATCCGGCGGCAGGCTGTCGCCACTGACATTTCCAGCAAGCCCGGCCCGCAAGGCCGGGCTTGTTGCATTTGGCGAAGCAGGAAGATCGTCCTATATTGTTCGCAAGGAGAATGGGATGACGGTTGGACTGAACGCATCGACAGCCGGCTATGCCGAGGAAGCCGACAGGCTTGCGGTGCAATATGAAAGCATCGCTTTCGCCGACGTGCATGCGCTCGTGCTGCCGTTCTTTCCCGCCACTCCGGCGGATGTTCTGGATGTCGGCGCCGGAACGGGCCGCGATGCGGCGGCGCTGGCCGCCCTGGGCCACCGGCTCGTCGCGGCCGAGCCGACCGCCGAATTGCGCGCTCATGGCGAGCGCTTGCATGCCGCCCATCCGATCGTCTGGCTGGATGACGGCCTGCCGGATCTTGCCGGGACCCGCGCGCTCGGTCGCCGCTTTGATCTCATCCTGCTGACCGCCGTTCTGATGCACCTTGATGAGGGCGACCGGCAGACGGCGATGGCGGTGCTGGCGGGCCTGCTCAAGCCCGGGGGCCGGCTCATCCTGTCGCTGCGCCACGGTCCGGTGCCTCCGGGGCGGCAGATGTTCGATGTCCCGGCCGACGAGGTGACGGCTGTCGGCAGGCGCCATGGGCTGGTCGAACGCCACCGGGCCACGCGCGGCGACATGTTCGATCGCGGCGGCGTCAGCTGGAGCCACCTGGTGCTGGAGACGCCGGTTGGCGGGGCAATGTGATGGGCCGATTGCCACCGGCCTTGCCGTCATGCCCGCCACGAGGGTCGGCGTGACGCAACTGCAGGATGTGCTTTCCCGTGATGTCTTGGAAGAGCGACGCCTCTCTCCTGTTCCACGAAGGCTCCGGATGACAAGCCGGGCGGATCCGGCCTCCGGAGGCCCCGCATGGAACCGGTGGCGCCGATCTCAGACGAAACGCACCCCGATGTGCTTGCCGTCGTGCCAGACCCTTTCACACTCACGGATCACCCCGCCATCCCTGCCGGTGAACACCAGCCGCAAGGCGCGCGGCACCTGATCGGAGGAGCCCATCCTGAGGCGGGCGCCCGTGCGCGAGACGTCGACCAGGGTGCAGGCCGCCACCATTGCGCCCTCGTCGGTCTTGAGTTCTGCCGGGTAGTAGACGGCCTTGCGCACCGACTTGCGGTGCTCGCGCAGGCGCACCTTGCGCCGCGCCTTGATGAGCTCGGGAGCGCGGTCCGAGAAGCTGGCGCCTGGATTGTGCGACAGCGCCCGCATCACGGCCTCGTTGCCATGGACGATCAGGGCATCGGTCAGCGTGCTGGCCAGCTGCGACCGGCGGGCGACGGCCAGAAGATGGGACGGGCCGCGGCGCGAAATGATGCCAAGCAGCGCCTCGTCGTCGAGACACTCCGAATGGATCAGGATCGGCCGCGCCACCTCGATCCAGTCGTCATTGGCCAATTGCTCGACGATGCCGGCCGGCGCATCCGCCTCGGCCGCGACCCATCGGGCGATCTCTTCCTTGACGTCGGGGTCGGCGATGGCGATCAGCCGACCGATGACCTGTTCGAAAATGTCGGCTTCGGTGTCGCTGAGCGTCTCGGTATCGGCGATGAACCGGTCGATCAGGCGCCGGATCTTGCCGGCCAGCCTGTCGCGGCCCGCGTCGGCCAGCAGCTGACCGATCTCGTCCCGCGACGTCTCGCCGGGGCCGGTCGGAACTGGGGCGGACGCGGCCGCGGCTGCAGCTGATTTTTTCGACATGGGGGACCGCTTGCCAAGGCTTCGCGACGCTACGAAATCCAGCAATCATAACGGGTTGAGCATTGCGGATTGCTTAAGCGCTGCCGCGAAAATCCGGGCTGCGGCCGGGTTCGGGCGATGGGCGTGGTCGCCTTATTCGCCCGCCAGGAAGAAGTGGAGCGTTCCGTCCGGGCCGATCCCAAGTCTCCAGAACACCCAGGAATTGAGCGTGCGCATGTCGCGCACGTCCTGCGCGGTCATCAGCCGGTAGAGATCCACCGATTGCTGCGGCGTCAGCGTCGCTAGCGGCACATGGGCGAGATAGGGCCAGACATACATTTCCTGCGGCGTGCCCTTGTTGATATGGGCGGCCGGAAGATCGAGGATGTTCAAGAGGATAGCCAGGATCTCGTGGCCCTGTCCGTCGCCGGAGGCCTGCTTCCAGAAGGCGATCGGGTCGCGTTCCTGGCCGCGCGTGAACACCGGCGTCGTCTCGTTCATCTGGAACACCACGCCGAGCCGCTCGATATTGCCGGACTTCGCCGCCAGGATCAGCTTCTCGCGGGTCGCGCCGACCCGCTCGCGGAGGTCCTCGTTGTCGGGCAAGAGGTCGACCGAAACGGTGCGTGTCGCCGGGCGAGCCGGCTGTGCGGCAGCCGCAGGCGCGGCTTGACGCGGGACTTGGGCCGCAGGGCTCGCTGGAGGGGCGGCAGGGGGTGACGCAGGTGCGCCGTTCGGGCCGGGTGTCACATCGCGGATGGCGGGGCGCAGCGGGCCGCCGGCGGGTGCCTGCGGCTGGGCGGAGGAGGGCAGGCGCGCACGGTCGGACGGCATGATCTGCGCCACCGCGACGCCCAGCGCCAGGGTGGAAATCACCGCTCCGACGATGGCTGCGATGCGCGGGCTCATGCCGGTCTACCCCATGGCATCAAGACGGTGGCAGCTCAGTGTGACGAGCGTTCCACCGTGAACTCACCATTGCGGACGCGCTCGGCCAGCCGCTCGGCGAACACCGCGCTGGCTTCCTCGCCATAGGTCGCGACCATCTCCACGAACGAGGCGAAGATCGCGGCTTGGGCGATGCAGTCGACGTCGAGCCCGTCGAGACGCGCTTCCGCAAAGGCCTCCGAGACATAGCCCATCGCCGCCTGGCGCTGGTCCTCGGCTTCGATCGATCTTGCGTCGGTCACAGGCAGAAAATGCATCATCACGTCCGAAATCGGGCCGCAGAACTGGCCTTACCCCACGACAAGACCCTAGCATGGGTGTCCGGCGCCACGAGCCAATTCTGACCGGAAGGTTAACGCCACCCGGCAATTGCGGTGAAAATGCCGGAACGATCGCGAGGTCAGTTGACGAAGCGGCTGGTGATGTCGCTGACGATCCGCAGGCCCTCGTCGGCATAGCGCCGGGTGGCGACGCGGGCGGCTGCGGTGCAGGTGCGATAGGTCGCCTCGAAACCGCCATAGCCGCGGTTGAAACTCTGGGTCAGGCGGTCGCGGCGCTCGGCGGTGGTGGCTTCGGCATCGATCAGCGCCTGCATTTCGCGGCGCCAGGCACCGGTCTCCGGCGAGGGACACAGGGTGCGCAGATAGTGCAGCGCGCCCATGATCTCCGACAATCGAATTAATTGTGGCTCGTAGGGGGCCTGGAGGAGTGCGTCCGGTACAACCGGAGGTGGTGGAGTGGGTGCTGCGGCGCGCGACTGAGCGAGGGCCGGCGCGGTGGCGAGCGTCAGTCCCAGCAGGGCGGCAAGCGTCAGGGCGGAAGCGAGGCGCAGCATGCCTCCCCATATGCGCCAGCGCCCGCCCGGCCGCAACAGCGGGCTGCGCCCGGTCATCGCGGATCGGCCAGCGCGAAGGCGGCAGCGAGCGCATCGTGCAGCCCCTCGGTGGTCGGCAGGTCTCGCGCCTCGCTGGCACTCACCCACCGGATGTCGGAGGCCTCGG
The DNA here is from genome assembly GCF_005160265.1 of Phreatobacter aquaticus. Lineage (NCBI taxonomy): Bacteria > Pseudomonadati > Pseudomonadota > Alphaproteobacteria > Hyphomicrobiales > Phreatobacteraceae > Phreatobacter > Phreatobacter aquaticus. The sequence continues at coordinate 2,379,056 of NZ_CP039865.1, forward strand.
GCGACAGGACGCCTTCGCCGGCGATCCAGCGGGCGGCGAAGGTGACGACGACGAAGTGACGGGAGACCAGGCCCTCGGCGTCCCGGACGATGATGTCGCGGGCGCCGCAGAGACCCACAGGGGCTGCCGTGACCTCGACCTCTTCCATCAGTTCGCGCGCGGCCGCTTCCGCCAGCGTCTCGCCGATCTCGACCACGCCGCCGGGCAGCGAGTAGAGGCCTGCGCCCGGCGCATTGGCGCGGGCGGCAAGCAGCACGCGGCCCTCGCGGATCACGGCGGTGGAGACCGCGAGGATCGGACGGTTCGGATAGGCGCGGTCGGACATCCGGCAGCCTCCGGGCGCGCTTAAGGGAAGCGGGCTCTAGCGATCCATCAGGGCGTCGATGGCGTCCTGTGCGGAGGGCGGCGCCATCAGGTCGTCATCCTCGTCGACGACGGCGTTCATCAGCCCGACCGTGTGGGCGGCGAGCGGTTTCAGCTGGGCTGCCGCCTCGCGGGCAATGACCCCGGCGCGCGGCGTCGGGCCTGCTGCAATCAGGCCAGCGATCACATCGACCATGATCGTGTCCATCTCGGCGACCGCCGCCAGGAACTTGCGCCGGACCACGATCGGCGCCTGCTGGAAGGCAGCGATAGCCAGTTCCTTGTCGCGATAGTTGGAGCGGGCGAAATGGTCCTCATAGGACAGGGGCGTCCAGCCGATCACGTCGTCGATGCAATCCGGCATGGACGGAATCAGCTCGAGAAGCATGATGGCTTCGTTGAAATGGTTGAGGTAATCGGTAGCCAGCCGGGTTTCCGGATGGATGTTGGCTGCCCGCAGACGCTCTGGCGTGAGCTGCGGGGGGGCTTCGTCGATCACCGGGGCAGACATCGAAACCATTCTGGTCCTTCGTGCTTACCCGGCAATCAGCCATGGCTACGGTGAAAGAAGCCTTAAGGAACCACAGGGTCGCCAGGGCAATTCGCATCTGACGGTAAGGGAATGCGGTATGTGCAGCCGTTATGCCATCACGACAGCTCCGGAAGCCCTGCGGGCATCCTTCGGATATGTGGATCTTCCGAACTTCCCGCCGCGCTACAACATCGCCCCGACCCAGCCTGTACCGGTGATCATCTGCGATCACGGGATTCGTCATTTCACCTTGATGCGCTGGGGCTTCATGCCCAGTTGGGTCAAGGAGCCGAAAGACTACCCGCTGATCTTCAACATCCGTGCCGAGACCGCCCGCGAGAAGCCGTCGTTTCGCGCCGCGTTCCTGCGTCGCCGGGCGCTGATGCCCGCCGATGCCTTCTACGAATGGCAGCGCGAGGGGCGGGTCTCCACGCCCTGGATGATCCGCAGCACCGATGGCGCGCCCTTCGCCTTCCCCGCGCTGTGGGAGACCTGGGAGGGGCCGGAGGGGTCGGCCGTCGATACCGTCGCCCTGATCACCACGGCATCGCAGGCGCCGCTCGCGACCATCCATCCGCGCAGCCCGGTGATTCTGAACCGCGCTCTGTGGAGCGAATGGCTCGATCCCGAGACCAAGACCGAGCGGGCCGAGGCCATGCTGACAGCGCCGTCGGCTGACAGCATCGTCCTCAGTCGCATCTCGAAGGCGGTCAACAAGGCCGCCAATGACGGACCTGAGGTTCAGGAGCCCTATCGGGAGACGGCCGAACCGCCACCGGCCCCGAAGAGCCGGAAGGTCGGCGATAGCGGGCAGGGGAGCCTGTTCTGACGGACAGCGCCCGGCTCAGAGCACCTTGCCGGGATTGAGGATGCCCTTGGGGTCGAGCACGGCCTTCAACGTCCGCATCAGGTCGAGTTCGACCGGGTCCTTCACGCCGGGCAGCAGCTCGCGCTTCATCCGGCCGATGCCATGCTCGGCCGAGATCGAGCCGTGATACTTGCCGACAATGCCGTGGACCAGCGCCTGAACCTCGTCCCACCGCCCAAGGAAGGTCGCCTTGTCCATGTCGAGCGGCTGGCTGAGATTGTAGTGGATGTTGCCGTCGCCGAGATGGCCGAACGGCACCACGCGGCAGCCGGGCATCAGCGCCTCGCAGGCGGCATTGGTTTCGGCGATGAAGGCCGGCACCGAGGCGACGGGCACGGACACGTCGTGCTTGATCGAGCCGCCCTCCTGCTTCTGCACCTCGCTCATGCCCTCGCGGATGCGCCAGAACGCATTGCGCTGGTCGATGCTGTCGGCAATCGCCGCGTCCTCGATCAGCCCATCCTCGAAGCCGCTGGAGAGGATCTCCTCGATCGTCTCGCGCAAGCCGCCCGCGGCGGCCGATGACAGTTCCATCAGGCAGTACCAGGGCGAGGGTTGAGCCAGCGGATCGCGCACGCCGGGCATGTGCTTCAGCACGAACTCGAACAGGTTGCGCGGCATCATCTCGAAGCCACTCACGGCCGGCCCCGCCTTCTCCTGGGCCCGCGTCAGCAACGCGAGCGATGCTTCCGGCGACGGTACGCCGACCCAGGCCGCCTCGATCGAGCGGGGTGCGGGCGAAAGCTTCAGCACGGCGCCTGTGATGATGCCGAGGGTGCCCTCGGCACCGATGAACAGGTGCTTCAGGTCGTAGCCCGTATTGTCCTTCTTGAGGGTCCGGAGCCCGTTCCAGATCCGGCCATCGGCCAGCACGACTTCCAGGCCGAGCACGAGGTCGCGGGCCAGGCCATAGGCGACGGCCTGGGTCCCGCCGGCATTGGTGGAGAGGTTGCCGCCGACCGTGCAGGAGCCCTTGGAGCCGATGTTGAGCGGATAGAGCCGGTTGACCTCGGCAGCAGCGTCCTGCGCCTGTTGCAGCGTGACGCCGGCATCGACCGTCATGATGTTGCCGGCCGGGTCGATCGCCCGGATACGGGTCATGCGGTTGAGTGATAGGATGATCTCGGCGCCGTCCTCATGGGGCAGGTGGCCGCCGACCAGGCCCGTGCCGCCGCCCTGGGGCACGATCTTGGTATCGGTCTCGGCGGCAAGCTTGACGATGGCCGCGACCTCTTCGGTGGATCCGGGGCGGAGCACCAGCGAGGTCCGCGTGACATAGAGGTCACGCCAATCCTTCAGATAGGGCTGCTGGTCGTCCGGATCGGTGATCGCATAGCGCTCGCCGACGATCGCCGAGAAGCGCTTGACGAGGTCCTGCGGCAGCGGCGGGGCAAGATGGTCGACGGGCTTTGGCAGAGGCATGGCGGACTTCGGCGTTTCGCTTCGGGGGTCTCGGTCCTTATTGGGCCGGGTGCGGGCGCGGGGTCAACCGGTCAGACCGGATGTCTGGAGTGACGCCATGCGGCCTTTGTGCCGATTGGCTCTTCCGGTTCGGGCCCGCAAGGCCTATCTTGATGACGGAGCTGCGACGTTCGTCAGGGCACAAATTTCCTCGGGGCCTTATCGATCTCTAGGGAGCTGTCCCTGCCCTTGTCCGTGGACTTGGGCACACGGCGCCCACCTACTTAGGTAGGTTCCCGGGATCGCTTGTCCAACGACGAAGCGGCTCCACTTCTCGTCCCCTGCCTCTTGACGGCTGGCGCGTCCTGCGCCACGCCTCGGCCATGGTCGATACGCCTTTCGCGGCCGCCCTTGCCGAGGTCGCAGGCCTTGTCGAGGCGGCCCTCCAGAACATTCTCGATGACGCGCCACTGCCCGGCGAAACGGCTCGGCCCGAGCGGCTGATCGGCGCCATGCGCCATGCCGTGCTGGCCGGCGGCAAGCGGCTGCGGCCGTTCCTGGTGGTCGAGACAGCGCGTCTGTTCGGCGTTCCGGATCAAAGTTCGATCCGCGCCGGAGCCGCCCTCGAACTGGTCCATTGCTACTCGCTGGTCCATGACGACCTGCCGGCCATGGATGACGACGATCTCAGGCGCGGCAGGCCGACTGTTCACAAGGCCTTTGACGACGCGAGCGCCATCCTCGCCGGTGATGCGCTTCTGACCCTGGCCTTCGACGTGATGGCGGATGAACGGGTGGATGCCGATGCCGCGGTGAGGATCCAGCTTGTCCAGGCGCTGGCACGGGCTTCGGGCCTGGGCGGCATGGCCGGTGGCCAGATGCTGGACCTAGCGGCGGAAGGCCGCTTTGGGGACGGCCGGCCCCAACTGCTGGACGATGCGGCGATCCGCCGGCTGCAGGCCATGAAGACTGGCGCGCTCATCCGCTTCGGTTGCGTGGCAGGCGCCATTCTCGGCCGGGCCTCCGCTGCCGAACGGGCGGCGCTTGACGCCTATGGCGCGATCATCGGGCTCGCCTTCCAGATCGCCGACGATCTGATCGACCATGAGGGTGACGCGGCCAGCGCCGGCAAGGCGACTGGCAAGGATGCCGCGCGCGGCAAGGGCACGCTTGTCTCGCTCAACGGGGCAGCCTGGGCGCGCGAGGAACTGGCCCGCCTTGTCGGCGAGGCGGAGACCAAGCTTGCTGCCTTTGGCCCAAGGGCTGACCGGCTGAAAGAGGCCGCCCGCTTCATAGCCATGCGCGATGTTTGAGCACTTCGCCTTGACTCATCACCTGCCGACGTCTCACGATTAGTGAAATCCCTAACGAGCATTGGACGGAGAGCATGATGCGCTGGGTTGTCGGTTTGGTACTGGGCGCAACGCTTGCCTTCGGCATGACGGCGCCTGCGGAGGCGCAGCGCCGCGCCAACACGATCCGCTTCGCCTACGACCAGGTGCCCGAGAACGTCGACCCCTATTTCAACAATGTCCGCATCGGCGTCATCATCGCCCACCACGTCTGGGATACGCTGATCTACCGCGATCCCAAGACCAACGAGTACAAGGGGCAGCTCGCCACCGCCTGGCGCTGGGTCGACGACAAGACGCTCGAGCTCGACCTGCGGCGCGGCGTGAAGTTCCACAACGGCGAAGAGTTCGATGCCGACGACGTCGTCTTCACGCTGAACTATGTGGCCAATCCGGCCAACCGCTCCACCACCCAGTCCAACGTCAACTGGATCGAGCGGGTGGAGAAGGTCGACCAGTTCAAGGTGCGCATCGTCACCCGCCGGCCGTTCCCAGCGGCCATCGAGTATCTGGCCGGGCCGCTGGTGATCCATCCGAACCAGTACTACGAGCAGGTCGGCCCCAAGGGCATGAACGAGAAGCCCGTCGGCACCGGTCCCTACCGCGTGGCGGAGCATCAGATCGGCCGTTCCATCACACTGCAGCGCAATCCCGACTACTTCGGCGAGAGCCCGAAGCCCAAGCCGACCATCGAGCGCGTCGTCATTCGCTTCATTCCCGACCGCCAGACCCAGATCGCCGAGATGCTGTCCGGCGGCCTCGAGTTCGTGATGAACGTCGCCCCCGACCAGGCCGCTCAGATGCGCGCCGTGCCGACGCTGCAGGTCGTGTCGGGCGCCACCATGCGCATCGTCTTCCTGCAGATGGCGACCATGGACAATTCTCCCGCGGCCCCTCTGCGTGACCTGCGCGTCCGCCGCGCCATCGCCCATGCGATCGACCGCAAGACCATGGCAAGCCAGCTCGTCGGTCCCGGCTCCGAGGTGATCAACGCGATCTGCTATCCGAGCCAATTTGGCTGCGATTCCACTGGCGTGATGACCTACGACTACGATCCCGCCAAGGCGCGCCAGCTGCTGGCCGAGGCCGGGTTCCCGAACGGTTTCGATACGGAGATCCACGCCTATCGCGAGCGCAACCAGTCGGAAGCGATGATCAACTACCTGCGCGCTGTCGGCATCCGCGCGACGCTGCGCTTCGGCCAATATGCCGCCATGCGCGAGCAGAGCCGCGCCTTCCGCGTGCCATTGGCGCACCAGACCTGGGGCTCATTCTCGGTCAACGACGTCTCCGCTGCGACCCCGGTCTATTATGGCGGTCTCGACGACGATCTGACCCGCGATCCCAAGGTGGTGGAGCTCCTCAAGCGTGGTGATACGGTCACCGATCCGCAGGCCCGTCTGACCGCCTATCGTGCCGCCCATGCGATCATCGCGGAGCAGGCTTATTCGGTACCGCTCTACAACCTCGTCACCTTCTATGTGGCGGCGAAGGACCTCGACTTCGCGGCCTATCCCGACGAACTTCCGCGGTTCTGGGAAATGCGCTGGAAATGAGCGAAGCTCCCGGCTGCGGCGCCCGCGCCGTGGTCGGAGTTCTAGAAGGCGCATGAACTGATGCTGATCTACACCCTCAAGCGCCTCGGGCTCGCGGCGCTGGTCGCCTTCGCCGTATCCGCGCTGGCCTTCGTGTTGCTGCGTCTCTCCGGAGACGTGGCGATCGCGATTGCCGGCGAGGGCGCGCGCGCCGAGGACATTGCCGCGATCCGCCAGCAATATGGGCTCGATCGCCCGCTGATCATGCAATATCTCGAATGGCTGGGGCGGACGCTGACCGGCGATCTCGGTCAGTCGCTCTACTTCAAGTCGCCGGTGATCGAGCTCATCCGTGAGAAGATCGCGACGACCCTAATCCTTGGCCTTGCCTCGATCGCCTTCGCGCTGATCGTCTCCGTGCCGCTCGGCGTCATGGCGGCGATCTGGCAGAACTCCTGGATCGACAGGCTGTGCCTGGCCATCGCCGTCGTCGGGCAGGCCCTGCCCAACTTCTTCTTCGCACTTTGCCTCGTCATGGTGTTCTCCATCGGTCTGCGCTGGCTGCCGGTCTCCGGCACCGATGGCTGGGAGAACTTCATCATGCCGACTGTGGCGCTGGGCTATTACGTCACGCCGCCCTTCATGCGGCTGGTGCGCGCCGGCATGATCGATGTCCTCGCCTCCGACTATGTCCGCACCGCCCGGGCCAAGGGCCTGCCGCCGCGGACCGTGGTGGTGAAGCACGCGCTGCGCAACGCTCTGGTGCCGGTGGTGGCGCTCACCGCCGTCCAGCTCGGCTTTCTGCTGGGCGGTTCGGTGGTGATCGAGACGGTCTTCGCCCTCGATGGTCTCGGCTATCTCGCCTACCAGTCGATCGCGCAGAAGGATTTCCCGGTGATCCAGGCGGTTCTGATGCTGCTGTCGGTCGGCTATGTCGGCCTGACGCTCGCCGCCGACCTGATCAATGCCTGGCTTGATCCCAGGATCCGGGTGGCCTGACATGACCGATATCCCCAACCCCAATACCTTCGATGTCGCCGAGCCCTCGGCCGCAATTCGCCTGTGGCGTCGCGTGCGCGGGCACAAGGGCCTGATGTTCGGAACAACCCTGTTCCTGATCATCGTGCTGATGGGTCTGACCGCGCCCTTCCTCGCCCCCTACGACCCCTATGACCAGGACCTGATGAACCGCCTCGTGCCACCGGTCTGGTACGAGAAGGGCTCCTGGGCCCATCCGTTCGGTACCGACAATCTCGGCCGCGACTATCTCTCCCGCACGCTCTACGGCGCGCAGATCTCGCTCTTGATCGGCATCGCCGTCATGACGATCTCGGGCGTCATCGGCACGGCGCTCGGCCTGATGGCCGGCTATTTCGGCGGCCGGGTCGACATGGCCGTCACCTTCATCGTCACGACGCGGCTGGCGCTGCCAGTCGTGCTGGTGGCGCTCGCCGTGGTCGCGATGGTCGGCGGCACGCTGCTGATCGTCATCGCTGTTCTCGGTTTCCTCAAATGGGACCGCTTCGCCGTCGTCATGCGCTCGGCGACCCAGCAGGTTCGCTCGCTCGACTATGTCGCCGCCGCGGAGGCCGCCGGCGCCTCGACGCCGCGCATCATCTTCGGCGAAATCCTGCCCAATGTGGCCCCGCAGCTCATCGTCGTGGCAACCGTGGAGGCGGCGAGCGCCATCCTGCTGGAAGCAGCGCTTTCGTTCCTCGGCCTTGGCGTGCAGCCGCCCTTGCCCTCGTGGGGCCTGATGATCTCGGAGGCCAAGAACTTCATGTTCTTCTCGTTCTGGCTGATCGCCATTCCCGGCACCGCGCTGGCTCTGCTGGTTCTCGCCATCAACATGATGGGTGACGGCCTGCGCGACGTGACCGCGCCGGAGGGGCGCTCATGACCGCCGTCCTCGACGTTGCCGATCTCAGGGTCGACCTGCCGGTGGCTGCCGGCACGCTCCATGCGGTGCGGGGCATCTCGTTTTCCATCGAGCGGGGCGAGACGCTCTGCCTGGTCGGCGAATCCGGCTGCGGCAAGTCGATGACCGCCTTCTCGGTGATGGACCTTCTGCCGCCGCGCGCGATCCGCTCGGCAAGCCGCCTGTCACTCGCGGGCGAGGATCTGGTCGCGGCAGGTCCTGCGCGCTGGAATGCGCTGCGCGGCGACCGGATGGCGATGATCTTCCAGGAGCCGATGACGGCGCTGAACCCCGCCTACACGATCGGCGAGCAGCTCACCGAGCACTACCGCCTGCACAAGCGCTCGAGCGCCGAGGAGGCGCGCGAGCGCGCCATCTTCCTGCTCGACAAGGTCGGCATCGCCAATGCCGGTCAGCGCCTGGGGCAATATCCCCACCAGCTCTCGGGCGGTCTTCGCCAGCGCGTGATGATCGCCATGGCGCTGATGTGCGGCCCGGACCTGATTGTCGCCGACGAGCCGACGACCGCCCTCGACGTGACCATACAGGCGCAGATCCTGCGGCTCCTGATGGACCTGCAGAAGGAGTTCGGGGTCGCGCTGCTGCTCATTACCCACGACCTCGGCGTGGTCGCGCGCATGGCCCACCGTGTCGCGGTCATGTATGCGGGCGAGATCGTCGAGACCGGCACCTCAGCCGAGGTCTTCGGGTCACCCAAGCACCCCTACACCCGCGGCCTGATGGACTGCATCCCGGTGCCGGGCCGGACCCTGCCGGGCGATCGCCTCGGCTCCATTCCCGGCGTGGTGCCGTCCCTCGTCGGCGACATCTCGGGCTGCGTCTTCCGCACCCGTTGCTCGCTTGCGGAAGCGGCCTGTGCTGGCGTGGTCCCCACCCACCGCCTTGGCGGCCACGCCTGGACCTGCATCAAGGAGGCCGCATGAGCGCGCTCCTGACCATTTCCGATGTCACGCGCTCGTTCGAGGTGAGCCAGGGCCTGTTTGCCCGCAAGAAGACGCTGCACGCGGTCAATGGCATCAACCTCACCGTCGAGAAGGGCGAGGTACTCGGCATCGTCGGTGAATCCGGCTGCGGGAAGTCGACACTTGCCAAGATGATCCTGGGGCTCCTGCCGGCAACCTCCGGAACGATCGCGCTCGACGGCCAGGACATGCGCTCGCTGGATCGCAAGGCAGTCGCGCGGCGCATCCAGCCGGTGTTCCAGGATCCCTATTCTTCGCTCAACCCGCGCAAGACCATCGCCCAGATCGTCGCCTTTCCGCTGGCGGTTCACGGTCTCGGCTCGGGCGAGGAACAACGCAACCGCGCGCTCGCCGTACTCGACAAGGTCGGCCTGCCCAAGCGCTTCGCGGATCGCTATCCGAATCAGCTCTCCGGCGGCCAGCGCCAGCGTGTGGCCATTGCCCGCGCCCTCGTCATGGAGCCGGAACTGGTTGTCTGCGACGAACCGACATCGGCGCTCGACGTCTCGGTGCAATCGCAGATCCTGAACCTGCTGCTCGATCTCCGCCGCGATTTCGGCCTGACCTATGTGTTCATCTCGCACAATCTGGCAGTCGTCGAGCACATCGCGACGCGGGTTGCCGTGATGTATCTCGGACGGGTGGTGGAGCGCACAGAGACGGCGCGGCTGTTCCATGCGCCCAGGCACCCCTACACCAAGGCACTCCTTGCCTCCGTGCTGACCCCCGAGCCCGGTGGCGGTATCCCCGAGACCGGACTTGGTCTTGCCTTCCCGGACCCGCTCAATCCGCCGCCTGGCTGCCCGTTCCATCCGCGTTGCCCCAGCGCCTTCGACGCTTGCCGCACCGTGGTGCCGCGGCCGATCGAGGATGAGGCGGGCTATGTTGCATGCCACCTTCACGATCCGGACATGGCGAAGGCGCTCGCTGCCTGAGCTAAGGTCCGCTCATCCGACATCGAGACCGAGCCTGACATGACACGCGCCGCCGCCATTTCCGCTGCCCACAAGACCTTCGACGACGGCCGCCTGAAGGCGATCTTCGCCCGGCGCATCGCCATCCCGACCGAGAGCCAGAACCCGGACCGCGCAGCCGATCTGGCGCGCTATCTGACCGACGAGATGAAGCCGAGCCTTGAGGTGCTGGGCTTCACTTGCACGCTCCTGACCCATCCCAATGCCCGCGCGCCGTTCCTGCTCGCGGAGCGCATCGAGGACCCGGCCCTCGTCACTGTCCTTGGCTACGGCCATGGCGATGTCGTGCGCGGAATGGAAGGCCAGTGGCGCGATGGCCGCGATCCCTGGGTGCTCGATGACACGGGCTCGCGCTGGTATGGCCGCGGCGTCGTCGACAACAAGGGCCAGCACACGATCAACATCGAGGCGCTGCGCTGCGTGCTCGAAACGCGCGGCCGCCTCGGCTTCAACGTGCGCTATCTCATCGAAATGGGCGAGGAGGTCGGCTCCATCGGTCTTCATGATCTCGCCCGCGAGCATCGCGACCTGTTCCTGGCGGACATCCTGATCGGTTCCGATGGCCCGCGCCTGACCGCGGAGCGGCCGACCATGTGCCTTGGCTCGCGCGGCGCCTACCGCATCGATCTCGAGATCAAGGCGCGCGACGGCGGCAACCATTCCGGCAACTGGGGCGGCCTCCTGTCGAATCCGGCGGCGCGGCTCTCCCACGCGATCTCGACCATCATCGGCCCGACAGGCCAGGTGCGTGTCCATGAACTGCTGCCGAAGGAACTGCCGGACTCGGTCAAGCGGGCGCTGGCCGACATTGAGCCCCAGAGCGGCCAGGGCGATCCGCAGATCGAGCCCTGGTGGGGCGAGCCCGGCTTCACCGAGGCCGAGAAGGTCTATGGCTGGAACACGTTCGAGGTGCTGGCGCTGGGATCGGGCGACATCGTCAACCCGCAGAATGCCGTGCCAGGCTCGGCCAAGGCCGTCTGCCAGATCCGCACCGTCGTCGGCTCGGATCCCGATGGCTTCATCCCGGCGATCAAGCGCCATCTCGTGCGCCAAGGCTTCCCCGATGTCGAGGTGACGAGCGGCCGCGACTCCGCCTTCAAGGCAACCCGCACAGATCCCGACCATCCCTGGGTGCAATGGGCGGCAGCCTCCATCCAGCAGACGACCGGCAAGAAGACGGCCGTCATCCCGAATGCCGGCGGCTCGCTGCCGAATGACGTATTCGCCGAGATCATCGGCATGCCGACCATTTGGGTTCCGCATTCCTATCCCGGCTGCTCGCAACACGCCCCCAACGAGCACGTTCCCTCCGAGCTTCTGCGCGAGGCGATTGGTCTGATGGCAGGGCTCTACTGGGATCTCGGCGAAGGCGGCCACCCGAAGGTCGTGCGATGAGCGGCGCAGGACGCGTTGACGTCGCCATTGTCGGTGGCGGCATGGTCGGCAGCGCGAGCGCGCTTGCCTGTCTTGAGCGCGGGATGACGGTTGCGCTGATCGATCCAGGCGAAATTCGCGATGCGGCCAGCTACGGCAATGCCGGTGTCATCTCGCGCGGCTCGCTGTTTCCGATGGCGATGCCGGGCCTTCTCTCGAAGCTGCCGCGATATGCCCTGAACCAGGATCCGGCTGTGCGGGTCGACTACGGCTCGCTCTTGTCGGTGATGCCATGGCTCATGGCGTTCGTGAGGCGGTGCAACGTCGCATCCGTGCGCGAGGTTGCCAAAGCCCTCGATCCCTTCTGCGCCGGTGCCTATGACGAGCACTGGCGGGTCGCCGGCGAGATCGGCGCACGCCACCTGATCGAGAAGCGCGGCTGGATCAAGCTCTACAGGACAGAGGAAGCGTTCGCCTCATCGGCCTTCGAACGCGAAATTCTCGCGCAGTACAATGTTGCAACCGAACTGATCGACGGAGCCGAGCTGCCCCAGTTCGAGCCGGCGTTGAAACGGCGCTTTGCCAAGGGCCTCTGGTTCACGGAGACAGGGTCGGTCACCGATCCAGGCGGTCTTGTCCAGCTCTATGGCGAGGCCGCGCGGTTGCGCGGCGCCGATATCGTCAAGGCTCGGGCCTCCTCGATCGCGGAGACCGCCAACGGTGCTGCCGTCCGCCTGGAAGGCGGCAGAACGATCGAGGCCGGGACAGTTGTTTTGGCAGCCGGAGCCGCTGGCGGCGATCTCGCGCGGACCCTGGGCTACCGTTTCCCGTTCGCCGCCGAGCGTGGCTACCACCGGCACTTCGCCGATGCAGGCGAGTTCAAACTGTCCAGGCCGATCCACGATACCGGCGGCGCCTATGTCGTCTCTCCGATGCAGGCAGGGCTTCGCGTGCTGAGTGGCGTACAACTCGCTCGCCACGGTGTACCCCTGAACCCGGTCCAGCTCGTTCATGCCGAGGCCGAGGCGGGCGGAACAGTTGCGCTGGGGGCGTCGCTGGAACAGGAGCCATGGGGTGGTTCGCGGCCGTCGACACCGGACGGCCTGCCGATCATCGGGCGCGCGCCGCGCCATCCTCATGTGATCTTTGCCTTCGGCCACGGCCATATCGGCCTCGGCACGGGGCCGATCACCGGCAAGCTGGTGGCGGAACTGGCGACCGGTGCCAAGCCATCGGTCCCGTTGGAGCCATTTCGCGCGGAACGCTGGTGAAACCCGCCGGAACCGGTTGCCAGCTGCGGATGGCTGGCTAGACTGTGGCCACAATGGGGCAGATGGCCCCGCTTACAAAGGCGGATCGGACATGTTGAAGCGGATCGTAGCGGCCGTCGGACTGGTTGTTCTGGCGGCGACCGGCGCCTCGGCGCAGACCATCGAATGGCGTGGCGGATCGATCGGCGGCGGCTGGTACACGATCGTCTCCGGAGCCGCCAAGCTGCTGGAGGACAAGGTGCCGGGCCTGACGGTGAAGGCCGTTCCGGGCGGCGGCGCCGCCAATCCGATCGCGGTACAGCAGGGCCAGGCTCAGCTCGCCATGTCGATCGATATCTTTGCTTCCATGGCCGCAGGCGCGACCGGCACGTATCAGGGCCGTCCTGTCTCCGACAAGCTGCGGATGATCGGGCAGTCCTTCGGCGACACCCCATTCCACTTCATCCGCGCGCCCGGCCAGACCATGGACATCGCCACGCTGTTCAAGGAAGGCCGCAACATCCGCTTCGGTGGTGCCTCCAACGGCGCGACCGACGAGATCGCGCTGCGCTGGCTGCTCGCCCATTACGGCCAGACCTATGACAGCCTTCGTGCCCGCGGCTGGCGCTTCACCCTGGCCGCCTATGCCGACCTGGCTTCGGCCTATCGCGACAACCAGATCGACTATGCCTTCTTCGCGCTTGGCCTTCCCGGCTCGGCGGTCGTCGACATGGCGACCGGCCGTGACGGCGAGTTGCTCGACATTCCCCAGGACGTGCTGGACGGCTTCAAGCAGCGCCATGGAATGGGATCCGGCAGCATTCCCGCCGCCACCTATCCGCGCTTCCAGGGCAGCCGCGGCGCCGTGAAGACCCTGGTGATGGCCACCACCCTGATCACCTCCGCCGATGTGCCGGACGACGTCATCTACCGCGTCACCAAGGCCATCTGCGAGAACGTCGCGGAACTGCCGCGCATCCACAGTTCGCTCGCCGATTATCGCTGCGAGACGGCGGTGCGAGATCGGCCGGTTCCGGTCCATCCGGGTGCGCTGCGCTACTATCGCGAACGCGGTTTCGCGCCGAACTAAGCTCCGGACTGTAGTGTTCAAGGCTCGGGCGGAGGCGCCCGGGCCGCTTTTCCTTTGGCGATAACCCGGGATCTTCCATGCGCGACCTGAAGGGTCCTGTCTTCTGGCTGGCTGCGGCCCTTGCCGTCTCGGCGTCGCTGTTCCACCTCTGGACGGGCGGGTTCGGCTTCATGGAGCCGCGCGAGCAGCGCTCGGTCCATCTGCTTCTGCTCCTGCCGCTGGCCTTTCTGCTCTATCCCGCCACCGAGCACTCGCCGAAAGACCGCCCGAGCGTCATTGATGCCATACTTTGCGCGCTCGCCATCCTGCCCTGCCTCTATTCCCTGGGCTGCGCCAATGGTGGTCCCTATTGTGCGTCGATCATCAACCTGCGCTTCGAGACGGTTGATCCTGTTTTCCCGATCGAGTGGGTGCTGGGCACCATCGCCGTTGTGCTGGTTCTTGAAGCACTCCGCCGTGCGGTGACGCCGATCCTGGCTGGCCTTGTCGCACTTGGCATCATCTATCTCTTCGTGACCGAGTATATGCCGGGCATTCTGTTCTTTCGCGACATTCCCGCGACCCAGATTGTCGAGACGCTCTATCTGTTCAATTCGCTCGGCATTTTCGGGTCGATCACCGGCATCTCCGCGACCATGGTCGCCATGTTCATCATCTTCGGCGCCTTCATCGAGGGATCGGGCGTCGGCCGCCTGTTCCACAATCTCGGCATGAAGGTCGCAGGGCGCCAGGCGGGCGGTCCCGCCAAGGTCGAGGTGGTGTCGTCAGCCCTGTTCGGCACGATTTCGGGCTCGTCAGTTGCCAATGTCTTTGCCACCGGCTCATTCACCATCCCCGCGATGATCAAACTCGGCTACCGCAAGCAATTTGCTGCAGGCGTCGAGGCGGCATCATCCGTTGGCGGGCAGATCATGCCACCGGTGATGGGGGCAGGGGCCTTCATCATGGCCGAAATCACGAATATCCCCTACCAGACCATCGCAATCGGGGCGATCGCAGGGTCACTGCTCTACTTCTTCATGATCCTGATCAGCGTCCATTTTGAGGCCAAGCGGCTGCGGCTGGTCGGCTGCGATCCGTCGGAAATTCCCGACTGGAGCGAGGTGGTCAAGGACGCGCATCTGCTTCTGCCGGTTTTCGTCATGGTCGGCGCCATGGGATTCGGCTATTCGCCGGCCTTCTCGGCGTTCTGGGGCGTGGTCACCATGGTCCCGGCGTCGTGGCTTCGGCACCATACCCGGCTCTATCCTGCCGATGTGCTGCGCATGCTGGCAGTGGGTGGCCGCAACATGGTCGTGGTGGCCCTAGCCTGTGCAGGTGCCGGCATGTTTGTCGCCTGCCTGACCGTCACCGGCATGGTGATCTCGTTCTCCACCATCGTCACCGGTCTTGCCGGCTCCAATCTCTATCTCGCCGGCATCCTGATCGCGATCACGGTGCTGATCCTCGGCATGGGCGTTCCGACCACGGCGGCCTACATCATCGGCGCGGCGATCGGCGCGCCGATCCTGCAGAAGCTCGGGGTGCCGGAGCTCCCGGCCCATATGTTCGTCTTCTATTTCTCGATCCTTGCCGATGCCACGCCGCCAGTGTCGGTCGCATCCTATGCTGCGGCCTCGATCGCGCGATGTTCGCCAATGGCTGCCGGTGTCGTCGCGTTCCGGCTGGCGATCGCCGGTTTCGTGGTCGGGTTTTCCTATCTCCACTCATCAGCGCTGCTGCTGCAGGACAGCTGGTCGGAGATTATTGGCGAGTTTCTCGCCAATGCGGCGGGCCTCACGCTGCTGGCCGCGGGCTTTTTCGGGTTCTTCCGCGCGCCGCTGCCCATGGCGCTCCGCTTGCCGCTCATTCCCTTCGGCATCGCACTCGCCCTGGCTGACGCGGTGCCGGTCTGGTACCGGGTAGCAACGGCGCTGGCTGTCCTGCTTGTGATGTATGTCGCGCAGAAGGCCGCAGCCGAACGCGAAGGACAAGCCGTGCTGGCTGAACGAACGTCCTGACACCCCGACAGTAAAACGGCGGCCTTGATGGGCCGCCGTTCCAGCAGGAATGACAGGGGTCGTTACGGCTTCGGCTGTGTCGTTGTGTCAGCCGAAGGCGGCGTGGCAGCCGCAGGAGCCGCCGGGGTAGCCGCAGCCGCCGCGCGCGGGCTGCCGTCCGGGTTGAACAGCGCGAGATAGCCGATCAGGTTCTTGATCTGGTCGTCATTGCGCAGGCCAGCGAAGACCATGCGCGTGCCGGGCGTCACAGTGCGCGGATCCCGGATGTAGGCGGCGAAATTCTCTTCGCTCCAGACTTTCGCGGTGACTTCCGGTGTCTTGTAGGCCGGCGAGTAATTGTACCCGGCGACCGATCCGGCGGTACGCCCGAAAAGCCCATTCAACTGGGGGCCGACACCGTTGCGGGCCGTTGGCCCGACCTGGTGGCAGGCGCGGCATTGCGCAAACACCGCCTGGCCCGGGTGCGGGGGGGCATCCTGGGCGGAGGCAATGGACGCAGACAGCAGGAGACCGGCGGCAGAGGCGATGATGATGCGCATAGTGTTCCTCAACGGACTGATCTTGGAAGCGGGGAACGTGGTCAGGACATAGTGCCCCGACCGCGTCCGTTCAATCCGCCCAAGGTCTACTGCGGCAAATCACGCAACGGCCTCGCGGCTCTTCTCGGCCCGCTTGCGCTCGTTCGGATCGAGATGGGTCTTGCGCAGACGGATGGACTTCGGCGTCACCTCGACGAGTTCGTCGTCCTGGATCCAGGCCAGCGACTTCTCCAGCGTCATCCGGATCGGCGGCGTGAGGCGAACAGCCTCGTCCTTCGATGTCGTGCGGATGTTGGTGAGCTTCTTGCCCTTCAGCACGTTCACTTCCAGGTCATTGTCCCGGTTGTGGATGCCGATGATCATGCCGCGATAGATCTTGACGCCGGGATCGATGATCATCGGGCCGCGATCTTCCAGGTTCCACATGGCATAGGCGACCGCTTCGCCGATATCATTGGAGATCAGGACGCCATTCACGCGGCCGGCAATCTCACCCTTGTAGGGTTCGTAGGCCTTGAACAGGCGGTTCATGATCGCGGTGCCGCGCGTGTCCGTCATCAACTCGCCCTGATAGCCGATCAGGCCGCGGGTCGGCGCATGAAACACGAGGCGCAGACGGTTGCCGCCGGAGGGGCGCATCTCGACCATCTCGGCCTTGCGCTCGCTCATCTTCTGCACGACGACGCCGGAATGCTCTTCGTCGACGTCGATCAGCACTTCCTCGATGGGCTCAAGCGTCGCACCGTTCTCACCCTTCTGGTAGACGACACGCGGACGCGACACGGCCAGTTCGAAGCCTTCGCGACGCATCGTCTCGATCAAGATCGCGAGCTGCAATTCGCCGCGGCCCGAGACGAAGAACGAGTCCTTGTCCGGGCTCTCCTCAATCTTCAGGGTCACATTGCCCTCGGCCTCCTTCAGCAGGCGGTCGCGGATCATGCGGCTGGTGACCTTGTCACCCTCGGTGCCGGCCAGCGGCGAGTCGTTGACGATGAAGCTCATCATGACGGTCGGCGGATCGATCGGCTGGGCCTGGATCGGCGTATCGACCGAAAGATCACAGAACGTGTCGGCGACCGAACCCTTCGACAGGCCGGCAATGGCGACGATATCGCCGGCCACGCCTTCTTCGATCGGCTGGCGCTCGATGCCGCGGAAGGCGAGAATCTTCGATACGCGGCCGGTCTCCACCACGGCGCCGTCGCGCGACAGAACCTTGATCTGCTGGTTGGGCTTCACAGTGCCCGACGAGATGCGCCCGGTGATCATGCGGCCGAGGAACGGATTGGCCTCGAGCAGGGTTCCGAGCATCCGGAAGCCACCCTCTTCGACCTTGGTCTGCGGCACGTGCTTCAGGACGAGATCGAACAGCGGACCAAGACCCTGATCGATCGGGCCCTCGGGCTTCTCGGCCATCCAGCCCTCGCGGCCTGACCCGTAGAGGATCGGGAAGTCGAGCTGCTCGTCGGTCGCGTCGAGTGCGGCGAACAGATCGAACACCTCATTGATGACCTCGACATGGCGCGCGTCGGGACGATCGATCTTGTTGATGGCGACAATCGGCTTCAGGCCGATCTTCAGGGCCTTGCCGACCACGAACTTGGTCTGCGGCATCGGCCCTTCGGCTGCGTCCACCAGAACGATCGCGCCGTCCACCATGGAGAGGATGCGCTCCACCTCGCCGCCGAAATCGGCGTGGCCAGGGGTATCGACGATGTTGATCCGCGTGTCCTTCCAGACGACCGAGGTCGCCTTGGCCAGGATCGTGATGCCACGCTCCTTTTCGAGATCGTTGGAGTCCATCACGCGTTCGGCGACGCGCTGGTTCTCTCGGAACGAGCCCGATTGCTGCAGGAGCTTGTCGACCAGCGTAGTCTTGCCGTGGTCGACGTGGGCGATGATGGCGATGTTGCGCATTTTCATGGGAAGGGGCGTCCGGTCGCGGAAAGCGAAAAAGCGGACCCCCGAGATCGCGGGCCCGCATGCCTTGTTGCGGTGCACTTATAGGACGCGGGCCACCGGCGCAATCAAAACAGCACGAAGAGACGCGATTGTGCCGTGCAATCATTGCCCTCGCATTATGGGAGACCCTTGCAGAATGCGAGTCTCAATCCGCGAGAGAGTGGCTTGATTGCATCAACCGAGATCGAGAGGTTGTGGGCGTGGGGTCCGCAACCCACCACATTTAGCGAATATGGCTCGGAGGTTGGCGTGGCATGCCGGGTGCACAACTGAATTCGAACCGGCATCTGGTATTGCGTCGCCGGCTCACTGGCTAGGATGGGAGGGGACCGCAATCTGCGACCCCTTGAAAGCGATCTCCTCCCCTCCATCCCACCAACATCCTCACACCGTCCATCATCGATCGGTCCGTTCCCGGAACGCGGCCATGCCGGGACGCGTGCATATGCCAGCCCCCGAACACAGTCGTTCCGCCAGCAACGTCTGAACCTGTCGGTACGTAAATTGCCGCTTGAGGCTGCCAGCGGAATTGTGCAAATGTTTCCCGATTAGAACGGCTAGAAACTAGCCGTCACGCGAGCGCGTCGGGCAAATCGACGAGGGAGGCTGCAGTGACCGATTCCAATAAGATCGACGCCGAAAAGGCAGACGACCTCGAGGCCCCGTCGAATCCGCTCGACCGCCGCTTGTTCATGTTCAAGACGCTGCTCGGTGCGGCTGCACTGACCGCTGCGACCGCCGTGACCACGTCGACACCGGCCGAGGCCCAGCGCCTGCGAGTGACCGACAGCGATCCCTACGATCGCGAGGGTCGTGGCCGTGGTCGATTCGTACGCCGGCGTGGCACTGACGCCGATCCCTATGATGCCGAGGGCAGGGGCCGGGTGCGGACCTATCGCCGCCGTGTGCGCGTGACGGACAATGATCCGCGCGATCCGCGCGGTGGTGGACGCGGCTGGTAGAGCGGCCTGATATCATGACCTTGGCCACCGCCGCCTTTGAGCTCGCGTTCGCCGGCTTGAAGGCCGAGGACGGCCTTAAGCTGCGCGAAGCGGGCTCGATGCGCCATTTCAAGGCGCAGGACCGTTCCCGCTTCGGCAAGCTGCTGTCCATCCGCGATCTCGACGCGTTCCTGGCGACGGGCTCTGCACAGGTGCCCCGGGTGGCCATGGCGGATTCAGGGCGGAATGGCTCTGCCGCCGTGCCGGAGGAAGATTTCACCTTTGGCGACGGAAAGGTTGACCCCTCCAAACTCTTTCCACTCTTCGATGCCGGTGCGACGCTTGTCGTCTCGCAGTTCCATGAACTGCACCCGCCGCTGGCCGACTTCTGCCGTGGGCTGGAGAAGGTCTTCCAGCACGGTGTCCAGGCCAATATCTATCTGACACCGCCCGGTGCCCAGGGATTTCGCACCCATTTCGACACGCATGATGTGTTGGTGCTGCAGGTGTCGGGCAAGAAGCAATGGCGCGTCTGGAGCGACACGGCCCAGCCTCACGCGACGCGCCGGACACCCTGGGATGGCGCTATCTACAAGCCCGACCAGTCGAAAGCGAACGACCTCCTGCTGGAGGCCGGGGATGTTCTCTATGTGCCGCGCGGCGTGCTTCACGATGCATCGGTGCAGCCGGGTGGCGAACCGTCCCTGCACATCACTGTCGGTTTTCTGGACCAGACCTGGGCCGATGCGCTGAAGGCGGCCATCGACCAACTCGAGCAGACTGAGCCGAAGCTCCGCGAGGCTTTCCCGATGTGGCGCCTGGGTGACGAGGCGAGCCGTCCGGCGCTGGTCAAGGCTGCGGCCGAGCGGGCCGCCATCATCGGTAGCCAATCGGGCGTCGACCTCGCGGCCATGCATTTTCTGCAGGCGCTTGCTCAGGATCGCATGCCGATGTCGGGCAGGACGCTGGTAGCGCCGGCGCTGGGTGCGGATGACCGGCTCGTTCTGGCGGACGCCGTCCATCATTACGTCGTTCCGGTCGGGGATGGCGCGGAACTGCGTTGGTCCGGTGCGCCTGTGCCTTTGACCATGGTCGAACTGGGCTGGCTGGAAAAGCTGTCGCAAGGCGTCTCGCCAACGGCGCTTGGCGGCGGTGAGGCCGCACTGGCATTCTGCCGACGGCTGTTTGCTGTAGGCCTGCTGGTCCGTATCTGATCGCCACGCCCCAACCGTTTGTTAACCCTGCGGTGCGATGGTGCCGCTAGGTAAGTGGCAGGCGTACCAGCGGTGGCGACCTCATCACGGCAACGATTGATCATGGTCGCGCATCCGCTCGCCTTTCAGCGGCGGCTGATCCGGTCGGCGCTGTCCGGCCTTGGGCGATTCCACGAATCCCGCACTGGCTTTGATGTCATCGAAGCGGCGGAGCGTCTTCGCCCCGACCTCATTGTGATGAACCGCAAGCTTCATGGGCTGGACGCTCTGGAATCGACCAAGCTCCTGAGAAGTTCGGCCAGCGAACTGCGCTTTGTGTCGATCATCATGCTAAGCGGCGACACCACGCAGGCCATGCTGAAGGCGGCCCTCGCCGCTGGCGTCAACGACATTGTCGCCAAGCCGTTCAGCCTGGCGATCATGCGGCGGCGCTCGGAAATCCTTCTGCAGGAGCCACTGCCATTCCTGAGGACGCGGACCTTCTTCGGCCCCGTCCCGCGCTCTGAGCGCATTGCCGCCGATGTCATCCAGAAAGCCAGCGCATTGCGCACGACGTCGCTGACATGTGCAATCCGCATGCAGCCGGTTGACCAGGAGCGCTGTCCGCTGACGCGCAACTGCGTCTGCCGGCGCTATGTCAAAGGTCAAGCGCCACCGCCGGTTCACACCGGCAGCGGCTTTGAAGTGGTCGAACTCTAGCCGCGCGTGCGGGAAGGCTTCAATCGACGCGCGCGCCGGAAGCCTTCACGACCTCCGCCCACCTTGGCAGTTCACGCTCGACACGGGCCCGCAGGACATCGGGGCCCTTCATTGTTGAGACGGCCCCCATCTGTTCGAAACGGGCCCGGAATGCTGGATCCTCGCCAATCTTGATCAGCTCCGCCGTCAGACGCTTGGCAATTGCCTCCGGAATGCCCTTCGGCGCCAGCATCCCAGACCAGGAGGTGACATCGAAATCGGGGATGCCGCTCTCCATCATTGTCGCGACATCAGACAGGCCTGGCCAGCGCTTGGCGGTCGACACGGCGATCGGACGAATCTGATTGCCCTGGATCTGGCCGAGGATGGTCGGCAAGTTGTCGAACATGAAGTCGATGCGTCCGGCGATCAGATCCTGCACCGCCACGGCGCCAGTCCGATAAGGCACGTGGAGCAGCTCAAGGCCGGTGCGGCGGGCGAAATATTCCGTACCCAGATGGCCTGTCGTTCCGATGCCGGGGGTGCCATACGACACCTTGCCGGCGCCGCGCTGCTTGGCCCACGCGATGAACTCCTGGATGTTCTTCGCCGGGTTCTGCGGATTGACAACGAAGACGTTCGGAATCTCGTAGATGTCGGCGAGATAGGTGAAGTCAGTCTGCGGATTGAATGGCAGCGTGCGGTAGAGCGCAACATGGGCCGAAAGCGGCCCGATCGTCGAAACACCGAATGTATAGCCATCGGGCTGCGACCGGGCGATCGCATTGACACCGACATTGCCGGCTGCGCCCGGGCGGTTCTCAACGATGACCGACTGCCCGAGAGCCGCGCCCAACCGCTCTGCGATCACCCTTGCCAGAACATCAGTCGAGCCGCCTGGAGGAAAAGGCACGATCATGGTCAGGGGGCGATTGGGGAAGCCGTCCTGGGCCGAAGCCGAGCGAAATGCGGGCGCGGCGAGGCCAGCCCCAAGGGCTGCAAGGGTGGTCCGGCGCGTGATCATGCGAATGTCCTCCATCTCGGCCTCATCATACGGCCTTCACCTCAGAATGACCGAGCAGGCCGTGGCCTTGCAAGCACGCTCTCTGTCGCAATGACGATGGCGCCAGCGCGTGGCCACAGAAGTCTGACCGCGCCTTTTGAGATGCGTGGCTGACAGGCGTGCCGCCAAATGTGGGGCCCGAGGGAACGATCATTTGCCGGCGTCGTTTTCAAGAGGCGGGATAGTCATCGTCACTCAAGGCGGCGGCGGTATCCGACTCTTGAAACGAGGAGACCCCACATGTTCAACAGACGAAGCTTCTTCACGACGCTTTTTGCCGGTGCAGCGATCGCCGGATTGGCTGTCTCGCAGCGCGCTGACGCCAGCGAACTGCTGGAAATGCAGGGCACGCAGAGCCCCCTGCGCCTTCGCCGATTTCGCCCGGTCTTGGCAATGGTGGCATGACCCGCAGCGGCGCAACCCAGCGCGGTGAGGCACGTCGCGGCCGCTGGTATCGCCGCAATCGCCGGATGCATCGCCGTCGGTGGATGCGCCGCAACGCCATGTGATAGCCGCCGTTCGACCGGCTGCTGTCCCGACGGCCCGCCATCTGGCGGGCCGTTTTCGTTTCCGCTCCCGATCACGTCGGTCTGCTAGTATTCGAGTTCCGTTCCAACGCCCACGGACGCCCGCCCGTCGGCACCGATTTCCGTCTGGATCCGCAGCCGCCGCGTCAGGTCGATATCGACGCCGACAGCGCTGTTCTCCGGTTTGCTGCCCGCCCTCACACCCAGGCGTATCCGGTCGTTGATCGCGCGCGACACCCCGACGGCCGGGCCACTTGTTCCCGTTGTCACGTCGAGGTTGTCGACGCCCAAGGCCCGTCGCGCGCGCTCGAAAGCATCTGAACCGCTACCGCTGCCCGACAATTGCACCACGGCTTGGGCCAACTGAAGAGCTTGAAACGGCGACAGGCCGCCTGCGGCGCGCTGAAACAGCAGGCGCGACAAGACCTCGTCCTGTGGCAGGCTCGGCGTCGAGGACAACACGAACTCCGGCTCGTTCGCCCGCCCACGGATACCGATCGTCGCGACAATGTCGGTTGCCCGCGTCTCCGCGACGAAATCGAGATCGGGAACGAGATCGCCACCACCGAACGTGACGCGGCCGCGGGTGAAATCGAGCCGTTGGGTCAAGAGCGACAGGCGTCCACGCCGAAGCTCGAAAGCGCCATTGGCCCTGAGATCGTTGGTTGTTCCCGAAAGGCGCACCTGCCCACCAAGCTCGGCATCAATGCCACGCCCACGAACGAAGACGCGGGACGGAGCATCGATCGCAAGATCGACCGTGGCATTGAAGACCGCCGCCCGCCGTTGTGCCGTAGCGCGCTGGCGGGCAATCTGGGCAAGCCTCGCGCGCGTCTGGGGCGGCGGCGCCACGTGCCGTGCATCGCGGAAGGGCTCTGTATTGCTCGGAAGCCGGTCAGGGACGCGCACCTCCAGCGTCTGCACATCAATCCGGCCACTGATGCGTGGCTGGGTTGCCAGGGGGCCGGTGACTGTCATGTCCAGACTGGCGTTCATCGTCACGACATCGCTGGAGACAAGTTCCGCATTGCGCGCCGCGATCCGCAGATTGGCTGGAAAGCCACGTTGGGCATCGGCATCCACCTGGCCGGTCACCGTAAGCGTGCCGCCGTTCTTGGCCCGTGCAGTCAGCCGCTCGATCACGAGTGACGTACCCCGCCCGATGACGCGACCCTCTATCCCGGTCAGGCTCACGCCCTGAAGCGGGTCGGAGAACGAGCCGCCGGTCAATGTGGCGCTGCCCTGCACCTCAGGGTTCGACCGCGACCCGCGCAGCGCTCCATCGATCGCCACGCGCCCGGCGACGCGACGCCCGCTTCCTGCCAGTGACGCATTGAGGAGACCAGCATCAAGGGTCCCACGGCCCCGCAGATCAAGCGCGTCCGCTGGGCCTATCGGGACCGATCCGCTGACGTCAAACGCAATGGTGCGGCCGCCAGCTATCCGGGCGTTGACGCTTGCCCGCTCGCCCTGGGCTTCGCCTCGCGCCGTGATGTCGAGTGCCGGAATGCCAGCCTCTCGTGTCTGCGGCAGGCTGAAGCCACGCAGGCTTGCCTCATAGGGGCCGCGAGGCGCTGAGGCGGGGCCGCTGAGAGTCGCTCGGGCATCGAGCGTGCCACGGAGCCCGGTTCCGGGCGCGACGATATCGATTGCGGCGAGAGGGACCGCTCGAGCTGCAACGGAGATATCGAGATTGCTGCCGATCCGGCCGCTCACGTCGACGGCGCCGCCAAGGACCGCAAGCGACAGCTTGTCCGTCCTGACCGACCCATCGGAGAAAAGCAGGCTCGCTGGGGCCGTCAGCGTGATGCGTCCGCCCTGTCTCGTCGCAGCGAACGACGCGAGGTCGAGCCGAAGCGTTTCGCCTGGCACCAGCCTGCCGGTGCTGGCGACCTGGAACCCACGCGCCTCGGCGCTCAATGTCAGGTCGCTTCCGGCTGGCGTCCCGACCGCTTTCAGTGCGATGCGCTGGATCGTCTCGCCGCCAGCGACGAGCCGGTCGATGGACACATCGCCATTGACCACCGGACGGCCGAACAGATCCTCGCCGGTCAGGTTGGCGCGGATCGCGTTGAGCGACAGGCCGCCGGCAATGATGCGCCCGCCCACGGCCTGAAGCGCGGCGCGCTGCCGACCGTCCTGCGCATTGGCATCGATCGTTGCCTGAAGGCTACCGCGCAACTGTGTCAGGACGAGAGGCGAGAGATCGTTGAGGTCGCTGGCCGATAGGGTGATGCGTCCGGTTGCCAGCCGGTTCGGCGATATCTCGCCCTGTCCCTGTGCGGAGGCAGTACCGAGGCGGGCCTCCAGTCGCGAGAGGGTCCACGTGCCCGCCGCATCCTTCGCTGCCTGGACATGCGCCGAGAGCGGCTTGCCATCGACCAGGCCTCCGATATTCAGCGTGACCGTGGGTGTCGAGGCAGTCTGGCGGGCCGCGAGTGTCAGCCGCAGATCCCGCACCGGCCGATCAAGCGCCCGGACGTCTCGTGCATCCAGGAGCAGTGACACGTCGGGATCGTCGACCTTGCCGGCGAGATGTGCGCTGGCCTCCGCCGCACCGGCGAGCCTTGGGTCAACCTGCTTGAGCTCCGGCAGGCCGAGGCTTGCCCGCAGATCGAAAGTTCCGTTGGCCATGCCGCCATTGAGGGTCGATGCGACATGCTGGCCTCGCAGGGTCAGGCTTTCGAACCGCAGACTGTCCGGACCTCGTCGGATGGTGCCGGCGATCGTCGCCTGACGGCCCATCAAACGGTCGGCGATGGGGTCACCAAGGGTCAGATTGGTCGCGCGGCCATCGACATTCGCGGCGAGGGACGTCGCAGGGTTTCCAGACAGCGCCGCAGTGACCACCGCCTCACCGGACAAGGTCCGGCCAGCGAGCCGCGATATCGCGCGGAGCCGCGTGATCTCGACGCGTGCGCGACCCTCCAGGACTTTTGCTCCGGCGCGGCCGGCATAGGCCAGTCTGAGATTGGGCGTTGTTGCAGACAGCTCAGAGATGTCAGCAACGGAATCGCCATCGATCATGGCGCGGAAATTGACCGCGACTCGGTCGCCCAGCGCTTCGGAGAACCCCCGATCGGCGAGCGCAAGTCCCTCGGCGCGCCCTTCAAGCGCAAGGCCGTAGCGCTGGCGGGCATCCTCGGGCGCGGGCTCCGCCGACAATGTTGCGGTCAGCGAGCCGAGCGTGATCTGGCTATTTGCTAGGTCACGAAGCGTCAAGCGGCCAGCGATGCGCGGCCTCGCCACCGGTCCCTTGGCGCTCGCGTCGAAAACCAGTTGTCCGAGCGAACCGTCGCCCCGGCGCGTTTGCTGGCCATTGTTCGGCAAGGCCCGGGCGGAAGCCGTCACGTCGAGGATCTGGTTCGCGTCGAGCTTGCCGGCGATTGTCAGTTCGGCAAGGTCCGAGGCCAATCTCAGGTTTTCGATGCCATAGGCGCCGCTATCCTCGAACACGACATCGCTGGTGAGGGCGGTCGTCCCGGCGAACACTGTACCTACCGCCGGCGGAAGCAGGTTCTCGATATGCGCGGTCAGTCGCAGACCAAGACGGCGCAGCGCACCGGTGCGGAAAAGCCGTGCTTCGCCGATGGCATCGGTACCGGCGCCAGCTGCAAAGGCGATACGGGCGCGCCAATCATCAAGCCGCCCGGCTCCTGTCAGATCGAGCTTGACCGGTGGCAGCCCGGGCAGGTTGGCGAGACGGGCCGCAACGCCGCCTGCCGGTTCATCGTGCAGCAGGGTCAAGTCCAGCTGTTCGGTCGCGGGTGCAAAGGCAAGCTTCAGCGTCGTCGTGCCCGGCGCATCCAGCCTGCGAATATCGAGGCTGGTGTTCAGCCCCTCTGCGGGCGGGCCAAGCGTCGCATTGCCCGTGGCTGAGAAGCGCGCAGCAAGCCCGATAACCGGCTCGCCCAGAACAAGCTCTGCGACGGAGAGCCTGCCGATTTCGACCTTGAGCGGCAGCTCCGGGAGGATCGGGTCGGTGCTATTGGCTGGGACCGCAGCCGGATCGCGCGCCGGCCTACGCGAGAATTCGATCCTGCCGATCTCGAGATTCTGGATTTCCAGCCGCCGCGACAGCAGTGCGACCCGGCGCCAGACGAGCCTGATCGTATCGATCTTCAGATAGACGCCATCGGCATCCGCCACCGATACATCCCGGATCATCGCATCCGACGACAGCGGTCCTTCCACGGATCCGACGGTCACCCGCGATGTCGGGGTCGACAGGACGCGCGAGATGAAGCTTGCCAGCACGCCCTGGTCTTCCTGCGCGCGGGGCGTCGACGCCTGGATCATCAGGCCGAAGCCGATGATCAGGACGAGGGGCAGGAAATGGCGGAGCCTGATGTTGCGCATGGTCAGAACGCCTGTCCGATGCCGACATAGATGGCGTAGGGCCGTTCCCCGGGGCGTCTGCCTAGCGGCACGGCAACGTCGAAGCGGATCGGGCCGATGGCGGTATAATAGCGCAAGCCCAGACCGGCGGCGTAGCGCAGAGGCGCGGAACCGTCCGGGTAGGATGACGCATAGGCCTGACCGACATCGAAGAACGGCACAAGGCCAATCGTCTCGCTCACCTTGATGCGCGCTTCCACGGAGGCCTCAAGGAGGCTTTTGCCGCCGATCACATTGCCGAAGATGTCGCGCGGGCCGAGGCTCTTGTAGTCATAGCCGCGCACCGAGCCGCCCCCGCCGGAATAGAACCGTCGGGCCGCCGGTATATCCAGCAGCGTACCCCCGACGATCGACCCGAGGCCGATCCTGCCGGCGAGAATGTAACGCGCCTCGTCGTCGATCGCATAATAGGCCGAGGCCTGAGCCTTGCCGACGGCGAAGACATCAGGCGCGTCGCCAAAGCCGTGATAGGGCGTGATCGACGCGGTAACGCGAACGCCACGCGTTGGATCCAGTGCCCGGTCGGTCGTGTCGTAGGTTACCGACACCGGAACGCCGATCAGCCCGTAATCGACGCGCCGCAAGGGATCGACCGAGCGGCCGATTTCACCCTCAAGCCCGATCTGCATCGAGAAGGCATCTGTGAACCGATGGCGGATCGCCGTGGTGACGTTGATCAGCTGGCTCGTGTAGAAATTGGTCAGCTCGCGCTGGATATAGGCGTCGAACAGGAAGTCGTTGCGGGTGCCCCAGAGCGCCGGTTTGAGGAACGACATCGACAGGCGACCGCCGATGTCGTCGACGTTTAAGCCGCGCCGGCTGCTGCCGCCCGGCCAGTTCTGGTTGCCGGTGAAATAGAACAGGTCAGCGTCGAACCTGAGCCGCTCCGCCCCGCCGAACAGGTTCCTGTGCGCCCAATAGGCTTTGAGCGCCGGGCCGTCGACAGTGGAATATCGGACCGACCCGCCGACCACGCGCGGCAGCCGTTCGGTGATCTCGACGTCCAACGGCAGATTGCCCTCGGCATCAAGTGCCGTGGCCTCCCGTACACGCACCCCGCCGATGGCCTCGATCCGCAGGATCGACTTGCGGATGTCGTTCACCGCGCGGCGGGAATAAGGATCGCCCGGTTGCGCGTAAATGAAGGACCGCACGACGGCGGGGTCGACAGTCTGCGCGCCTTTGACCGCTGTCCGGCCGAGGCCGGCTCTGGCTCGCGGATCGACGAGCAGCACGAGATCGACCGTTTGTGTGCGATGGTCGATGATCGGAACCCGTCGAGAGACCTTTACGAAAGGGTGGCCACGGTCGCGAAAATGGTCTGAAAGCTCAGCCGCCGCATTGAGGACGCTCGACGTCCGCGCGGGTTCTCCGGCCTTCACCGGGACGACGCGCTGTGGGAGGATGTCGCCACTGAACGGCGCCTGCCCGTGCTCCTCCAGCACCTGGACAGATCCGAAGCGATAGAGTGGTCCCGGCTCTACGACAATTGCGACGGGCACCAGGGCCCGTCCACGCAACTGATCCAGCGCTGCGCGTGCGGAAGCCGACAGGGTCCGCTCAAGCATGACCGATTGCCCGCCGATCGTGATCGAAGCGCGCGCTGCATAATAGCCGGAGCCCCAGAGCGCATCGACAATGCGAGGGAGGTCGGCCTCGGCGCGCCGGACCAGTTCGTCACCGGATTGGGGGGGCTCGAGACGCAGCCGATAGAGGGTCGAGACATCGCGGATCGCGCCCAAGGCCTGATCGT
The DNA here is from genome assembly GCF_005160265.1 of Phreatobacter aquaticus. Taxonomy (NCBI): domain Bacteria; kingdom Pseudomonadati; phylum Pseudomonadota; class Alphaproteobacteria; order Hyphomicrobiales; family Phreatobacteraceae; genus Phreatobacter; species Phreatobacter aquaticus. The sequence goes on from NZ_CP039865.1 coordinate 2,407,771, forward strand.
CGCCGCCAAGCCCGGTGATGTCCAGCTGATAGGCGACTGTCTGGGCCGACACCGAGGGCTTGTCGGAGCCGAACAGACCAAAGAAATTCTGGGCAAGCGCCTCCGGCGCAGTACCTGCCATCAGGGAGGCTGCAAGCAGAACAAGGCCAGCGCGGGATCGTCCCTTCCCGATAGGCAGCATTCCTGACCTTTCAACTCAAACGCACCAGGGCAGGCGAGGACCGTGCTGCCCAGGCGCCAACACCTCCCCCAACAACGCAGTCTAGGTGAAAGTGGTTGCGATGTCGCTACCGTGAGGACGGGGCTGAACGTCACAACGCAAAACCCCGGCTCTGGTGAGCCGGGGTTTCGGAAGTCTGGGGAAGTGGGCTTTCAGCGATCAGTTGCAGACGCGGACCGTGCGGCGCTCCATGCCGTAGGGGGTGTCGACCCACTGGCGGGTGAGGAAGCATTCGCGGGCCGGCGCGGCATAGGCGTTGGCGGCGATGGCGGCAGCGGCGCCACCGACGATCAGGCCGGCAGCCAGGCCACCGAAGCCGATGCCACGGTGACGGAAGCCGTGGGCTTCGGCGGAGGGGGCGGTTGCGGCCATCAGGGAGGCGGCGGCGACGGCGGCGAGAGCGAGGGTCTTGAAGCGGGTCATGGCGGGTCTCCTTGGAGGTTCGGGTGGGGCTTGATCGCCCCGGTCCTCCATGGGTCGCGGCGCGCCGGAAAAAGGTTCGAGGCCGGACCGAAAAATGTTCGAAATATGTTGGGCCGTTGAGCCGGACCCCAAACGCAAAACCCCGGCTCTGGGGAGCCGGGGTTTCGGGAGACTGGGGAAGTGGGCTGTCAGCGATCAGTTGCAGACGCGGACCGTGCGGCGCTCCATGCCGTAGGGGGTATCGACCCACTGGCGGGTGAGGAAGCATTCGCGGGCCGGAGCGGCATAGGCGTTGGCGGCGATGGCGGCAGCGGCGCCACCGACGATCAGGCCGGCGGCGAGGCCACCGAAGCCGATCCCACGGTGACGGAAGCCGTGGGCTTCGGCGGAAGGAGCGGTGGCAGCCATCAGGGAGGCGGCGGCGACGGCGGCGAGGGCGAGGGTCTTGAAGCGGGTCATGGCAGGTCTCCTTGGAGGTTCGGGTGGGGCTTGATCGCCCCGGTCCTCCATGGGTCGCGGCTTCAGGCCAGAAGGTTCATCGCTCCGCCGAAAAAATCGCGCGCGTCAGGCATTGGCTTCAGGAGGCAGGAAATTCACCTCATGCCGGGCGGAAATGGCCACCACCTCCGCCGGATCGGCGACATTGTGCAGGTTGTTGAACAATTCCTCGAGCATCCGGGCGGGCGACACCCAGAACAGTGCGCGGGCCGGCTTGTCGGACTTGTTGAAATAGCCGTGCGGAATGCCACGGGGCAGTCGAACGAGATCGCCCGCCTTCGCCTTGACCCACTGGCCGTCGAGTTTCAGGTCGAGCACTCCCTCCTGGACCAGGATGAACTCGTCCTGCGTCGGATGGATGTGGACGGGCACGAACTGGCCCGGCTCGCTGTTGGTCTCGAAGGCGAAGGTCGCCTCGCAGACCGCCTTCGGGAAATAGACCTGGCCGAGGATGTTCCACGTCTTCCCGGCATAGCCGCTGCCGCCAGCAGTGATACCCTTTTCCAGTGTCGTCATGGCCTGCTCCTGAGCCTGTGGTCGTCTGGTTGGCAGCGTGCAGGAACAGCGGCGGGGGTTCAATGCCAAAGGCCGCACGCCTGCACACCGGCTCGACAACCTGACGCCGCCAGGCGCCTGCGGTCCTCTCTGAGGGGCGGACAGAATCCGGGGATCGCGCTATGACGGCACACCGAACTCCTTCAGCCGGTGTCCCATCATGTCATCCGCCTCTGCCTCGTCTCCCATCGATCCCGTCAAGCTCGACCGCCTCGCCGAGGTCGCGGTCAAGATCGGGCTCGGCCTCCAGCCCGGCCAGGACCTGTTCCTGACCGCGCCCGTCGCGGCACTGCCCCTGGTCCGCCGGATCGCCGAACATGCCTACAAGGCTGGCGCGGGTCTGGTCACGCCGCTTCTGTCGGATGATCAAGTGACGCTCGCCCGCTACCGCTTTGGCGCGGATGCCAGCTTCGACCGGGCTGCAGGCTGGCTCTATGACGGCCTCGGCAAGGCCTTCGATGCCAATACGGCGCGGCTTGCCATTGTCGGCGACAATCCGATGCTGCTTGCCGCCGAGGATCCGGCGAAGGTTGCCCGAGCCAGCAAGGCCAATTCCCTTGCCTATCGCCCGGCGCTCGAGAAGATCACCAATTTCGCGGTCAACTGGAACATCGTCGCCTATCCTGGTCCTGCTTGGGCTGCCCAGGTCTTTCCGGGCGAAGCTGAGGATGTCGCAGTCACAAAGCTCGCCGAGGCGATCTTCAGCGCCTCGCGCGTTGATACCGACGATGCTGTCGCCGCCTGGGCCGCTCACAATGCCGGTCTCAAGCGGCGCACCGCCTGGCTCAATGATCTGCGGTTTGCCTCGCTGCATTTCACTGGGCCAGGGACGGATCTCCTCGTTGGCCTCGCCGACGGCCACGAATGGCAGGGCGGCGCCTCCAAGGCCCGCAACGGCATCATCTGCAATCCCAACATCCCGACGGAAGAGGTGTTCACCACCCCCCATGCCCGCCGAGTCGAGGGCTATGTGTCGAGCACCAAGCCCCTGTCCTATCAGGGCTCGCTGATCGACGAGATCCGGGTGCGCTTCGAGGGCGGTCGGATTGTCGACGCCAAGGCGAGCAAGGGCGAAACGGTGCTCGGCAAGGTGCTGGACACCGACGAGGGCGCGCGCCGCCTCGGCGAGGTGGCGCTCGTGCCGCATTCTTCCCCGATCTCGAAAAGCGGCTTGCTGTTCTTCAACACGCTGTTCGACGAGAACGCGGCCTGCCACATCGCGCTGGGCCAGTGCTATTCGAAGTGCTTCCTTGATGGCGCCTCGCTCAGCCCCGACCAGATCGCCGCCCAGGGCGGCAATACCAGCCTCATCCATATCGACTGGATGATTGGCTCGGGCGACATCGACATTGACGGCATCGCAGCCGACGGAACGCGCGTTCCGGTCTTCCGCAAGGGTGAGTGGGTCTGACGCGCAGGGATCGGGCCGGCCAGATGCCGGCCCTGTCCCTTAGATCAATCGACCACCCGCACGGCGCCCTTGGCGGCGCTCGTGGTGAGAGCCGCATAGGCCTTGAGCGCGGTGGTCACCTTGCGCTTGCGCGGTGCCGCCGGCTTCCAGGCATCCTTGCCCTTCGCCTCCATCGCGGCCCGGCGGCGGGTGAGTTCCTCGTCCGATATGCGCACCCCAATCGTGCGGTTGGGGATATCGATGTCGATGATATCGCCTTCTTCGACCAGGCCAATTGCGCCGCCCTCGGCCGCTTCCGGCGAGGCATGGCCGATGGACAGACCTGACGTCCCACCTGAGAACCGACCGTCGGTGATCAGGGCGCAGGCCTTTCCAAGGCCCTTCGACTTCAGATAGCTCGTCGGATAGAGCATTTCCTGCATGCCGGGGCCACCGCGCGGTCCCTCATAGCGGATCACCACCACGTCGCCGGCTTTGATCTTGTTGGTCAGGATCGCGTCGACGGACGCGTCCTGGCTCTCGAACACCCGGGCGGGGCCTGAAAACTTCAGGATCGACGCATCGACACCGGCCGTCTTCACGATGCAGCCGTCGAGCGCGATATTGCCGGAGAGCACGGCAAGGCCGCCGTCCTTCGAATAGGCATGCTCGGCTTTGCGGATCACGCCCTTCTCGCGGTCGAGATCGAGCTGTTCGAAGCGCCGGTTCTGGCTGAAGGCGACCTGCGTCGGCACGCCGCCGGGGGCCGCGCTGAAGAATGTACGGACGCTCTCGCTGTCGGTCACCGCGACGTCCCAACGCCCGATGGCTGCGGCCATGCTTTCACTGTGAACTGTCGGCAGGTCGGTGTGGATCAGCCCGGCGCGCGCGAGTTCACCAAGGATCGCCATGATGCCGCCGGCGCGGTGCACGTCTTCCATGTGCACATTGGCAACCGAGGGAGCGACCTTGCAGAGAACCGGAACCCGGCGCGACAGACGGTCGATGTCCTCCATCGTGAAGTCGATCTCGCCCTCATAGGCTGCAGCCAGAAGGTGCAGGACGGTATTGGTCGAGCCGCCCATGGCGATGTCGAGGGTCATGGCATTCTCGAAGGCCTTGAACGAGGCGATCGAGCGCGGCAGCACCGAGAAGTCGTCCTGCTCGTAGTGGCGGCGGGCAAGATCGACGATCAGGTGGCCGGCCTCGACGAACAGGCGCTTGCGGTCGGCGTGGGTTGCTAGGACAGAGCCATTGCCGGGCAGGGCAAGACCCAGGGCCTCGGTGAGGCAGTTCATCGAATTGGCGGTGAACATGCCCGAGCAGGAGCCGCAGGTCGGGCAGGCCGAGCGTTCGATGACGTCCACGACCGCATCGGAAATGCGGTCGTCCGCCGCGGCAACCATGGCATCGACGAGGTCGACCTTCTTCAGCACGCCCTCGGCAATGAACTTGCCGGCTTCCATCGGCCCGCCAGACACGAAGACCGTCGGGATGTTGAGCCGCAGCGATGCCATCAGCATGCCGGGCGTGATCTTGTCGCAGTTCGAGATACACACCATCGCGTCCGCGCAATGCGCGTTGACCATGTACTCGACGCTGTCGGCGATGATCTCGCGCGACGGCAGCGAATAGAGCATGCCGTCATGGCCCATGGCGATGCCGTCATCGACCGCGATCGTGTTGAATTCCTTGGCGACACCGCCCGCCTTCTCGATCTCCGCCGCCACCAGCTGGCCAAGGTCCTTCAGGTGCACGTGGCCAGGAACGAACTGGGTGAACGAGTTGACCACTGCGATGATCGGCTTGCCGAAATCGCCGTCCTTCATGCCGGTTGCGCGCCACAGGCCGCGGGCGCCGGCCATGTTGCGGCCATGGGTGGTCGTGCGGGAGCGATAGACTGGCATGGACGGATCTCGTCTTCTGGCGTTTTGCTTGGTGGCGTTTCGGGCCGTGCGCGGCGGGCACACTCTTAGCGTGCCATGCCAGGGCCCGCCAGCCGAAGCGGCGGACCCGTGGCCATGAATTCGCGCAGGGCTCCGCTTGCCTCAGTGATCCGAACTGGGGCCCGGGGGCGCCGGCTCCACCTTGTTCTCTGGTCCGTCGTTCTTCTTGCCGCCGCCGAAAAGTCTCGACACGACGACGAAGAAGATCGGGACGAAGAACACGGCAAGGACAGTCGCCGAGATCATGCCGCCCAGCACGCCGGTGCCGATGGCCTTCTGGCTGCCCGCGGACGCACCGGTTGCGATCGCCAGCGGCAGCACGCCGAGAGCAAAGGCCATCGACGTCATGATGATCGGTCGGAACCGGAGATGCGAGGCCTCGATGGTCGCCTCGATCAGACCCTTGCCCTCCGCGCGCAGATCCTTGGCGAACTCGATGATGAGAATGGCATTCTTGGCCGAAAGCCCGATGATCGCGATCAGACCGACCTTGAAATAGACGTCGTTCGGCATGTCACGCAGGGTGACAGCCAAAACCGACCCGATGATGCCGAGCGGCACCACCATGATCACCGAGATCGGGATCGACCAGCTTTCATAGAGCGCCGCAAGGCACAGGAACACCAGTATGCAGGAGATCGCGAGCAGGAGCGGTGCCTGCGATCCCGACTGGATTTCCTGCAGCGACTGCCCGGTCCACTCGTAGCCGAATCCCGGCGGCAGTTCGGCTGCCAGTCGCTGCATCTCGTTGATCGCATCGCCCGACGAATAGCCCGGGGCGGAGGCGCCGCTGATGCGGATCGAGGGATAGCCGTTGTAGCCGATGATCTGCGAGGGTCCGCGCTGCCACTCGATCCGCGAGAAGGCCGACAGCGGCACCATGCCGCCATTGGCATTGCGCACGTTGAGATTGAGCATCTCGGCGGTCTGCATGCGATTTTCGGCGGTGGCCTGGACCAGCACGCGCTGCAGGCGGCCGGCATTCGGGAAGTCGTTGATATAGGCGGAGCCGAGATTGGTTGTGATCGTCGAGTTGATGTCGGCGAAGGTGACCCCGAACGTGTTGGCCTTCTCGCGGTCGATGATCAGGCTGACCTGTGCGGCATCCGGCAGGCCTTCGACGAAGACCTGTGTCAGGATGCGGCTGCGCATGGCACCGGCGAGCAACTGGTCGCGCGCGGCGGCAAGCTGCTGCTGCGTCTGGCCGGCGCGAGCCTGCAGCCGGAAAGAGAAACCATTGGAATTGCCCAGGCCCTGGATCGGCGGCGGCGACAGGCCGAAGACGATGGCATCACGCACCTGGCTGAGCGCAATCGTGCCGCGCAGAGCGATGGCAGAGGCCACGTCGCGCGGACCGCGTACACTCCAGTCCTTCAGGGTGACGAAAGCCAGCGCCGCGTTCTGGCCGAGGCCGAAGAAGCTGAACCCCTTGACGGTGACGATGCGGTCGACCGCCGGTTCCGAGGCGAACTGCTTCTCCGCCCTCTCGATAGCCACCATCGTACGATTGACGGTTGCGTCCGACGGGGCCTGGAAATTGACGATGACATAGCCCTGGTCCTCGTTCGGCAGGAACGACGTGGGCAGGCGCAGATAGAGATAGCCCATGCCCGCGAGGAGGATCAGATAGATCACCATGTAGCGTCCGCCGCGCCGGACCAGATGGCCGACGACGCTGCTGTAGCCACGCGAGGTCTTGTTGAAGCCCCGGTTGAACCAGCCGAAGAAGCCGCGTTTCTCGTGGTGGTGGCCGGCTTCGACCGGCTTCAGGAAGGTGGCGGCAAGGGCGGGCGTCAGGCTCAACGCCAGGAAGGCGGAGAACAGGATCGACACCACCATGGTGAGGCTGAACTGTTTGTAGATGACACCGACGGCGCCAGGGAAGAAGGCGAGCGGGATGAACACTGACACCAGCACCACCGAGATGCCGATGACGGCGCTGGTGATCTGGCCCATGGCCTTGCGGGTGGCCTCGCGCGGTGGCAGGCCCTCTTCGGACATGATCCGTTCGACGTTCTCCACCACGACGATCGCGTCATCGACGAGGATGCCGATGGCCAGAACCATGGCGAACATGGTGAGCACGTTGATGGAGAAGCCCGTCACATACATGACGGCGCAGGTGCCGAGCAGCGCCACCGGCACGACGATGGCCGGGATCAGCGTGTAGCGCAGGTTCTGCAGGAACAGGAACATCACCAGGAAGACCAGCACCATGGCTTCCGCCAGCGTGTGCAGAACCTTCTCGATCGACACCTTCACGAACGGCGATGTGTCGTAGGGCACGGCATGTTCGACACCCGGGGGGAAGAAGCGGGCGAGTTCGGCCATGCGCGCCTTCACCGCCTCGGAGGTCGCCATGGCATTGCCGGTGGGCGCCAGCTGGACGCCGATGGCTGCCGCGGGCTTGCCGTTGAGACGCGCCGAAGTCGCATAGGACTGGCCGCCGACCTCGATGCGCGCGACGTCGCGCAACCGCACGAGCGAGCCGTCGCGGTTGGCGCGCAGCACGATCGATCCGAACTCGTCCGGGGACGACAATTGGCCCTTGACCATGACCGTCGCCGTGACCTGCTGGTTCACCGGGTTGGGCAAGGCGCCGATGCTGCCGGCGGCAACCTGGGCATTCTGGGCGGTCACTGCGGTGACGATGTCGGATGCGGTCAGGTTGAGGCCGACCATGCGGTCGGGATCCATCCAGATGCGCATCGAGCGCTCGGTTGCGAAGAGCTGGGCGCGCCCGACGCCGGGGACGCGGCGGATCTCGCCGAGCAGGTTCCGGCTCATGTAGTCGCCGAGGCCGATATCATCCATCGACCCGTCGGTGGAGGTGAGGGTCACAACCATGAGGAAGTTGGAGCGAGCCTGGTCGACCTGCACGCCCTGCTGGCTCACAGAGCGCGGCAGGCGGGGTTCGACGCGGCGCACGCGGTTCTGGACCTCGACGGCCGCTGCGGCGCCATTGGTCCCGGGCTTGAAAGTGACGGTGATGCTGATGGAGCCGGTCGTGTCGGCGACCGACTCGAAATAGAGCAGTCCCTCGATGCCGTTCAGCTCTTCCTCGATCGGTCGCGTCACGGCCTGGTAGGCGTCCTCGGGCGAGGCGCCCGGATAGGCCGTGTTGACGGTGATCTGCGGCGGCGCGACGTCCGGATATTGCGCGATCGGCAATTGCGGTATCGCGATGATGCCGGCGAGCATGATCAGGATCGAGACGACCCAGGCGAAGATCGGCCGGTCGATGAAAAACTGGGGCATGGAAGCGGTCCTTACCGGCCGGAACCGCTGGGCGCAGCGGCCGTGGGGCCGCTCGGGGTCCACGGCTGGGCGGTGACCTTGCCGCCAGGTCGAAGCCGCTGGAAGCCTTCGACCACCACTCGGTCACCGGCGGCGAGCCCGTCATCGATGACGGCGCGGGTGCCGACGACCCGGCTGGTGCGCACGACTCTCAGTTCCACCGTGTCGTCTGTCTTCACGATGTAGAGCTGTGCCCGCCCTGCGGTATCCCGCTGGATGGCCTGCTGCGGGACGGCGATCGCATTTTGCTGAACGCCCTGCTCGATCAGAACGCGCACATACATGCCGGGCAGCAGGTCGCCATTGGGATTGGGAAATTCGCCACGCAGCGTCACCTGGCCGGTACCGGCATCGACGGTCGCCTCCGAGAAGAGAAGCCGACCCGGATGCGGATAAGCGCTGCCATCATCCATGAACAGCCTGACGCGGGCCTCATCCGTCGGATTGCCGGCCGAAAGAGCCCCGGCCTGAACTGCACGCCGCAGGCGGATAAGGTCGGTCGCCGACTGGGTGAAGTCGGCATAGACGGGATCGAGCTGCTGGATCGTGGCAAGCGCTTCCGAACCGTTGGCGGCGACCAGTGCCCCTTCGGTGATCAGAGCGCGGCCGATCCGCCCACTGATGGGTGCCGTGATGTCGGCATATTGCAGATTGAGCTGAGCGGAGGCGAGGCCAGCCTTGGCGCTGGCGACATCGGCATCGGCCTGCGCCAACGCGGCAACTGCGCTATCGAGCTGCTGCGGGCTCGCAACGTTGCGCACGCGCAGCTGTTCGGTGCGCTCGTTCTGCTGTTGGGCCAAAAGGCGCGTGGCCTCGGCGCGCTGCAGGGTTGCTTGCGAGCGCTGAACTTCGACGCGGAACGGCTCCGGGTCGATTCGATAGAGCACGTCACCAGCCTTCACCAGGCTCCCCTGCTGAAACACCCGTGCCACGATGATCCCGGAGACGCGCGGCCGCACCTGGGCGATCCGCGTCGGCGCGATGCGTCCGGGCAGTTCGTTGGTGATCGGAATGGCTTCCAGCTGAACGGTCACGATGCCGACGGGCGGCGGCGGCGGACCCTGCTGGGCAGACGCCGCGTCCAAACCGAGTGCGATCGTCATGGCGGACAGAAGCAGCGCTGCGCTGAAGCGCGATCGGGGGGAAAATGTCACGAAAGCCTCATGTGGCAGTTTGGGATGGGCAGAATCGGCAAGCATCCACCCCGATACACATCTGCAAATGTATATGGCGGATCGCCGAGACGCCTCAACTGAATTGCGCGAAGTGAACCATCAAATCATTGCGATGCACCATCAGCGGAATTCATGCAGCGGGGCAGGATTGTCGCGAGCACGACCATCCGTCCCTTGATTGGATTTTCGGCAATCTGGCAGGCTTCGCCAAGCGCTCACAAGCTGTTTCCAATCCTATGGACGGCGACGCGTTGAACCGTCGAACGCAAGGTGCGAGACAGAAAGTCCAGGAAGCGCTGATCGCTGGCATGGGCAACGTTGATCCGGATAGCCGGGTTGCGGTCGCTGTCCCGCTCTGGCGAGAAGACCTGACCTGGCGCCAGGAAGATGCTCTCGGCTGCCGCTTGCCGGCAGAGCGCGATCTCATCCGTGCCTTCCGGCAGCCGAGCCCAGAGATAGAAGCCGCCATCCGGGCGCTGGATGCTGAGACCCAGGCCTGCCAGATCGCCGAGCGCTGCTTCGGTCGCGCTCTCGATGCGCGCCCGCAGCCGGCGCAGATGGCGGAGATAGTGCCCTCCGGCGATCAGGTCGAAGACGAAGCGCTCGACATATTGGGAGGTTGCGGCAACCGACAGCATCTTGATGTCCGTCAGGGTACCGGCGAGCGCGGGTGAGGCCGCGAGATAGCCAACTCGCAGCGAAGCCGACAGAGTCTTCGAGAAGGTGCCGACATAGATCACGCGATCCAACTGATCGAGAGCGGCAAGACGCGGAGCATTGGCCGGCAGGATATCTGCGAACGGATCGTCCTCGACGATCAGGAAGCCGTGGCGATGGGCAGCCTGCAGCACCCCATAGGCGGCTGCAGGCGACAGGCCTCCGCCAGTCGGGTTGTGGGCCAGCGATTGGGTGAAGAACACCTTGGGACGTTCCTGCGTGAGCTTCGCCTGGAGGTCCTGTAGGCAAGGGCCATCCATGCCTCGCTTGATCCCGACAACCCTGGCCTTCGCGAGCTTCAGCTTGCCGAAGAGGGGGTAATATCCGGGGTCATCGACGAACACGGTATCGCCGGGTTCGATCAACTGGCGCACGATCAGGTCCAGTGCGTGGTTGGCCCCGAGTGTCAGCAGAATCTGCTCCGGCGCGGCCTTGATCGACCTGTGGCCGAGCGATACGGCGATGCGTTCGCGCAGCGGGCGGTAGCCCCATGAACTGCCATAGCCGTGCTCGACCGTTTCGCCGCGATGCCATTTCCGGCCGCCGAAATGCGCACCGAGCTCGGAGTTTTCCATCCAGCTCGGCGGTGGCCGGCCGTCACCGGGGCGAACTTCGTAGTGCTGCTCGAACTGCTCGCGCAGAAGCGAGACCAGATCGAGCGCCTCGGCCACATTGGCACGGGGAGCCAGGCTCGGAGGCCGCGCATCGATGGCGACGAAATAGCCGGAACCCGCACGTGCCACGAGATGGCCGGAGGCGACCAGCCTGTCATAGGCTTCTGCCATCGTGTTCTTGGAGACGCCCTGGTCAGCCGCGGCTCGCCGCACCGAAGCCACCCGCTCGCCGGGCTTCAGCGCGCCGTTGTCGATCAAGGCCGCGATATCACCGACGATCCTGTCGGTTCGCGTCGCCCGGCGCTGGAAATCCCGGTCATCCACCACGGCTGTCCCATCCGATTTGCCTGCACAGATGCCGTTGAAATTCGACAAACTGTCCCTTGTCGGATCGTTGTTTACTGGGACAATTCAGTCAACTGTGCCAGTTCCAAAAGGGCCAGAAATCCAGGTCGAGGAAACCCGGACACGCAAGCATCCGCAGTCGGTCATCAACCTCCTCATGCCGAGAAGGCCCGGGTGATCCGCTTCGCTGTCCGCAACAGAGACGCTCTGAGGAGGAGACACCATGTCTGAGATCACCGGCAAGCCCGCGGGCACACCGCATGCGCTGCTCGACCGTCGCGCCTTTGTTGGCGCCGCGCTCTCCGCACCTCTGGCGCTGCCGGCGTCAGAAGCCTTGGCGCAGGCGGCATCAACCGACTGGCCGGCACGCGCCGTTACCATCGTGGAAGGCTACCCGCCGGGCGGCCTCACGGATGTCACGAGCCGGATTGTCGCCGAGCATATGGCCCGGACCCTCAATGCATCGGTCGTCGTCGAAAACCGGCCGGGCGCTGCGACCTCGGTGGCTGCGACCGGCGTCGCACGGGCCCAGCCCGATGGCTACACGCTGCTGATGGGCACGACGACGCTGGCGATCAACCGGACGCTCCAGCCCAATCTGACGCCCCGCGAGCCGGACAAGGAACTGGCGCCGATCGGCATGGTGTTCCGCACCGCCTTCATCCTGCATGTCCATCCCTCGCTGCCGGTAAAGACGGTTGGCGAACTGGTGGCGCACTGCAAGGCCAATCCCGGCAAGATCGCCTTCGGATCGCCTGGCACTGGCTCGGTCAGCCATCTCTGCCTCGAAATCTTCAAGGCCCAGGCCGGTATCGACATCCTGCACGTCCCCTATCGCGGCGGCGGTGGCGCGGCCCTTGATCTGCAGGCAGGTCGCATTCACGCGGTGTTCCAGGGCGTGCAGGAGGCCATGGCCTTCATCCAGGCCGGCAACACCCGTGGCCTCGGCGTCTCCGTAAAGAGCGGCGTACCGCTGTTCCCCGATCTGCCGCCGATCGCGAACACGGTTCCGGGCTTCGGCGAGGTGACCTTCTGGCAGGGTCTGTTCGCACCGGCAGCAACCCCGCCTGCCATCATTGCCAAGGTGGGCGATGCGCTCAGCAAGGCGACCGAGGATCCGGCCTTGCGCGCCAGGCTCGCCGCCCAGGGGATCGACGTGCTGACCGGCGATGCCGCGGCTCTCCGCGCGATGCTGGCCAGCGAGACCCAGCGCTGGGGCGACGTCATTCGCACCGCCAACATCAAGCTGGAGTGAGGACGAAGCAGCGTCCTTCCCCTTCCGTCCGATCGAGAGCCTGACATGTCGAAGTCCCCCCAGCCCGCCGCGAACTCCCGCATTCCAGGCTTTCACAGAATGACAACCGATGAGCGGAGGGCGGCTGTGGCCGCCTTCTGCGGGCTCGACGAGGAATCGGTGGCGCAGCTTGCCATGCCCGGCAACCTCGATGCCCATATCGCCGATCACATGATCGAAAACGTCGTCGGTACGATCGCGATCCCGATCGGTGTCGCGACCAATATGAAGGTCGATGGCCAGGATGTGCTGGTGCCGATGGCGACCGAGGAATCCTCGGTGGTCGCGGCTGTCTGCAATGCCGCCAAGCAGTGTTACGACGCTGGCGGCTTCACGACGTCGATCTCTGGTACGCTGATGATCGCGCAGATCCAGCTGCTTGGCGTCAGCGACCCTCAGAGCGCCCGCATCCGAATTCTGGAACGGCGCGACGAGATCGCCGCAGCCTGCAATGCCTGCGATCCGCTGCTGGTGAAGCTCGGCGGCGGCTTCCGTGATCTCGAGGTGCGCGTCGTGCCGACCCGTGGCGGCGAAATCGTCGTCACCCATCTCATCGTGGATACCCGCGATGCGATGGGCGCCAATGCTGTGAACACGATGGCAGAGGCGCTGGCGCCCTCCATCGAGGCCTGGACCGGCGGCCGCGTGCTGCTGCGCATCCTGTCCAATCTTGCCGATCGCCGTCTGGCCCGCGCCCGTGCCGTCTGGCCGGCGGATGCCATCGGAGGGCCCGCCGTTCGCGATGCGATGATCGCCGCCTATCAGTTCGCCGAAGCCGATCCCTATCGCGCGGCCACCCACAACAAGGGCATCATGAACGGCGTCTCGGCCGTCGTACTGGCGACCGGCAACGACACCCGCGCGGTCGAGGCGGGCGCCCATGCCTTTGCTGCACGGACCGGTCGCTACAAGAGCCTGACCAATTGGGAAGTGACGGCGGACGGCAGCCTGGCGGGCACGCTCGAAATGCCGCTGGCTGTCGGCCTCGTTGGCGGTGCGACCAAGGTCCACCCCACAGCGCGAGCCTGCATCAAGCTGCTCGGCGTCACGACCGCAGAGCAACTGGCACGAATCATTGCCGCCGTTGGCCTGGCGCAGAATTTCGCCGCCATGCGGGTGCTTGCAACCGAAGGTGTGCAGAAGGGCCACATGTCGCTGCATGCCAAGAACATTGCGATCGTGGTTGGTGCCGTTGGCGACGAGATCGAGACCCTGGCTGCCATCCTGATTGGCCGCCGCCAGGTCCGGCAGGATGTCGCCGAGGCGGAACTGGCCAAGCTCCGGCAGGGGTGATCGGCGGTCACCTTGCATCGTCCGACAGCAGGCCTTGTCCGGGCGAGGGCAAGAGGGCATGACTTCTCGCCAGCAAACGGCGAGGCGACCCGAGATGCAGGCGGACAATTGGGGCGTTGTAGCCCGTATCGGCATCTTCATCGTCGCGACTGAGGTCGTGCCCGAGGCCGAATGGTGGGCCATGGCTCCGCAGGGCGTATCGGTTCATGCCGCTCGGGTATCCGCTTCCGCGCCCTGGGCCACCTGGCGCGATGACCGAAGCGGGGTCGATCTCGCACCCGACATGGTGCGGGGTTGCAGTGCGTTCCAGCAGGTTCGCCCGTCCGTGGCGGTTTTGGCCCATTCATCGAGCAGCTTTGTCGGCGGCCCAGGGTGGGACGATGCCGTGATCGCCGAGATGGTTGCGCGCCTGTCACCCCAGACAACGGCCACGACCAACGGCCTTGATCTGCGTCTGGCGCTAGCCCGGTTGGGCCTCGCCCGTCCATTCCTTGTCATGCCGGCCTGGATGACCGACCGGCTCGTCGAGAGCGCCGTCGCCTATTTTGCGGCCTTTGGTTTGTCGATCGCCTCGGCCTGGCGCCACCAGCCGGCAAGCCAATGGCAGGGCATTGCGCCGCAGGATCTCTACGGTCGCGGCATGGCGATCGACCAGGAGACGGACAGCCTGCTTGATCAGGTCTGCCGGCATTGCCCACCAGAGGCAGACAGCGTTCTACTGGCCGGCACGGGCCTGCGCTGTGCAGGGATCATTGATGCCATCGAAGCGCGGCTGAAGCGCCCTGTCGTGACCGCCAATCAGGCAAGCCTCTGGCGGGCGCTTGAGGTCTCAGGGTGCCGGAGGCCGATCGAAGGCTACGGCACCCTCCTGAGGGCGTAGAGGCAACCGGCGGGAGCGGAGGCTTTTGCCGGGAGAGCTAGCGCGCCTTTGCATTCGATTCCGAGACGCTCTGCTTGGAATCCGCTTGGCCCTTGACCCAGTATCCGCTCGCCTTGAGCCAGGCCAGGGGATGCTGAATCTCCTCGACAACATGCTGCCGCAGCGCCGCGGCGACCTTGGCCTCGGCTGCGATCCAGATAAGACCATCGCCCGGCGGCATTGGCTGGTTGCGCAAGGCCGCAAGGAGCGGTTCCGGGTCGGCGGATTGTTCGGCGGCCCGATGAATCCAAATGCCCCGGTGGTCAGCCTTCGTTTCGAAACGTTGCTGCTCGGTGGCCGCGGTGACGGCCACGATTGACGTGACCTTGGTCCCCGCCGCCATGCTCTCGATCCAGCGGCCGATTGCTGGCAAGGCCGTTTCATCGCCGATCAACAACCACCAATCGAAGTCGTTGGGGAACAGAACAGAGCCTCGGGGACCGGCGATCTCTGCTTCATCGCCGGGCTTTGCCTGCATCGCCCATTGGGTCACCGGGCCGGCCTCGTGGAGCGCGAAGTCGATGGTCAACTCGCCGGTCGCCGCATCGAACCGGCGCGGCGTGTAGTCGCGCCGTTCCACAGGCTCGGATCCTGGCACAATGACCTTGATGTGATCATCGGCGGCGAGGCTGGTGAAGCCTGCCAGGGCCGGGCCTGCCAATGTCAGCCGGAGCATCCTGGGCGTAACGAATTCAGTCCGGCGGACGACGACCCGTCGCAGATGGAGGTCGTGCCGGACTCGGGTAATCGGGTGTTTCTCTGACTCTTCCATGGTTCCTCCTGAGGAGACGTCACCAGCCTGTTGGACGCGCGGAGCACCAAAGCGCAGCAGGCTATGATCGTGAGCGCGCCGGACAAGTGTCGAGCCTGGCTGCGATCCCGATCGAACTTGCCATGTTGCAGGCCGGCGCATTGCGCTGTTGATGCCTGCAGGAATTCTGTGAGTCAATTTGTTGACAAAAAAAATCAAGATATATAGGCATGCTCCAAGCGACGCCTCGTGAGGGGAGGCGACGCTCCAGCCAGCTCGCCGCAAGCCAGCCAGCCATCATCTTGGTCAGGCAAAGGGTTTGGGGCACATGGCTCTTTCACGAGAATTGGCGCTTAGGGCGTCTATGTCCGCATGCGCGCTCGCTGCATCGATCTGCGCGGCCACGGCACAGTCGGTTGGTGGTGACGAAATCACGGTCACTGCCACCCGCGAGGAGCGCCAGCGACTGGACGTTCCGGCAACCATCGACGTCATATCCCGCCAGCAGATGGATGAACGCCAGGTCCGCGACATCCAGGATGTCGTGCGTTACACGCCGGGCGTTTCAGTGGAGCGAGTCACCTCCGGCACCGATCCTTGGAAGAACCTCGGTGGCTTCACGGTTCGCGGCATGTCCGGCAACCGTGTTGCCATCACGGTGGACGGCGCCCGCACCATTGAGCGGATCACCGACGGCACGCGCGACCTGATCGACCTTCCCTACATGAAGTCGATCGAGATCATGCGTGGCCCGGCTTCGGTGCTCTGGGGCGCCGATGCGCTCGGCGGTCTCGTCGCCTTCCGCACCCTTGATCCGCAGGATCTCATTCGGGGCAACCCGCGGGGCTGGGGCGCACGACTGCAAACGAGCTTCGACAGTTTCACCCGCTCCATCGTCAAGACGGCAATGGCCGGCGTGACGCTCTCGCCCAATATCGAGGCGATCTTTTCGTTGAGCCACGGCACCGCGCTGCAGCCGACTTATTCGACGGCCCGCGCAGATGGCGGCAGCTGGGGCTGCCCGGCCACCCGCGCAATTGCCTGCAACATCACCGACCCATTCCGGGCCCAGAACTGGAACGGCTTCGGCAAGGTGATCTGGCGCCCCGCGGACGACCACGAGTTTCGTCTGACCTATGAGCGCTACAGCAAGGCAACGATCACCACGCAGCTCTATGATTTTGGCGTGATCTCGTCCAACTGGCAGAACGGAAATTATCCGCGCTTGCAGGAGCTGGAGCGGCAGCGGGCCACATTGTCCCATGCCTGGACGCCGGCCTGGGGCTGGATCGATGCGGTCCGTTGGAATCTGACCTATTCGCCGCAGCGCCGCGACCTCGACAGCACGCGCTGGCAGACGGGCACGGGCGCCAATGCCGGGCAGACGCGCACGGTTCACGACATCCTGAACTATTCCGAGAAGTTCTATCAGAGCGACATCCAGTTCACGTCGCACTTCAATCTCGGACCCTCGCTCCACACCCTGACCTACGGCTTCCAGGGTGATATCGCCAAGACCGACTATTACCGCGAGAGCGTGACCACCAACCTGACAACCGGCGCTTCCACCACGACAATCGCCGGCGGCTTCAACTTCGCCAATGCGACGACAGTGCGGGCCGATGGCTATCTGCAGGACGAGATCAAGCTGATCGATGGCCGCTGGACGATCACGCCCGGTGGGCGCCTCGCCACCTATCGCATCACGCCACGTATTGGCGCGGGCTATGTGGTCGACCCCGCGGCGCCGCCGCGCGAACTCACCTCCACGCGGTTCATTCCGCAGGTCGGGACCATCTTCAAACTGACCGACGTCTATTCCGTCTATGCCCGCTATGCCGAGGGCTTCAAGATGCCGACGGCCCAGCAACTCTACATGTCGCTGCCCGGTACGTCCTTCAATCTTGTGCCCAACCCGAACCTGAACCCGGAGAGTTCGCGCACTTGGGAGGCCGGATTCCGGGGGCGTTATGAGCGCGGCTGGTTCTCGCTTGGCGTCTTCCACTCCACCTACAAAGACTTCATCGCAACCCTTCAGCAGGTGGCCGGGACGAACGACTACACGTCGCTCAATCTCGCCTCTGTCGTACTCTGGGGGGTTGAGGGTTCCGCCGAATATCGGGTGACCGACGACCTGATCCTCAATGCCGGCTTCTCCTATCAGTTCGGCAATCAGCGAGCGACGCCGACCTCCGCCGTCACGGCCTTCGATGCTGCCAGCCCATTCAATGGAACGCTCGGACTGCGCTGGTTCAAGCGGGAATGGAATCTCGATGGCGAAGTGGTCGGGCGCTTTTCGGCGCCGGTCACGCGCGTGAGCTCCGCGACCTATTACAAGCCCGGCGGCTGGTTCGTGCTCGACACCTTCGTCAACTGGAAGCCCCAGTCGAACGTGACCCTCCGCGCCGGTGTGCAGAACATCTTCGATACGCGCTATTTCCAGAATCTCGGAACGGGCACGACCTACCCGATCACGCCGACCACATCACAGGCGCAATCGAACCCGCTGGAACTGCAAGTTGCGCCGGGCCGCACACTCAAGCTCTCCGCAACCGCTGACTTCTGACACCCCAGCCGCCGGCCCGCCCGTGCCCGGGCGGCCGTGCAGCATGGCGGCCTGGCCTCTCCTCCCAGAGTGCCGGCCGCCCACCCGCCTCCAATCCAACCTAGCGAGCATGCCATGACCACCGATACGCGTCCCATTCGAGAGGCTCTGACCTGCGGCGTTGCCGCAGCTCTTGCCTGCACACGCGGCATGGGCCGCGTCATGCTCTCGGTCTCCGACAAGGGGACAACCCACGAGCGAATTGGTGTCGTCGACCGCGTTGTCGCGGATACGACTTCAGTCACGCTCTCAGGCTCGGCGCACGATGCCCGGATCGACCTGTCCATCGTGACCGCCGTCGTCGTCGACCGATCCGGCAAGATGAGGGACAAGGCCATGCCGCGCCTGGAATTCCAGGACTCGGCCGGCACCGCCTTGTTCAGTGTGATCGGCCTCGAAGGGATCGAGCCATTCGATCAGGCTTTGGCCGGGGTCGAGCCTGGAACGACTTTGCCCGAGAAGCTGAAGCCAGTGCCCTCCGGCGGTGGCCAAGCCGCCGACGTTGATCCAGAGGATGTGGGTGCTCGCCCCCTCCATGCGGCAAGAGAGAACGGCGACACTGTCAGCATCATCTATCGCGGCAATGGGTTGGAGCAGCGCTGGAGCGGCACGATTGCCGAGATCAAACCGATGATGGGCTTCTTCAACATCATCCAGACCGACTTTCACCTGCACTTGAAGGCTGGCGCTGTCAGCAGGTGGCGGCAGGAGCCGACCGATGTCGGCGTCGAACTCCATGCACAGGATGGCGAGGGGCGAGATATCGGCCTGGTGCTCCGCGGGCCGGCCAACCTGTCGTGAGGATCGTTCTGAGCCAGATCTGGCGTCTCGCGGTTATCTGCGCGTGGCAGCCGGGAGGGCGGTTCGGCATCGCCCTCTTCGCGGTCGTCTTCGCTTTGGGGCTTGTCAGCGTCCAGATCACGGTGCGGCTGATCCGCTGGACCAATGATTTCTACAACGCGCTCCAACGCGTCGACGTGGCGGAGGCAATCAACCAGATTGGCGTCTTCTTCCTGCTGGTGGCGATCAGTGCAGCGCTTCATCTGGCGTCGGCTTACCTGCGCAAGATGTTGCAGATCCGCTGGCGGAAAGTGCTGACCGACGTGATGCTGGGCCACTGGCTCGCCGGCAAGGCGTACTGGCACATGCGTGACCGGACCGAGCACGGGCTGGACAATCCAGACCAGCGGATTGCCGATGACTGCCGGATCTTCGTCTATCGGCTGACCACCGAAGCGCTCGAACTGATCACCAATATCGTCGCACTCGTCACCTATTTCGCCATCCTGTGGAACCTCTCGACATTCCCGCTCAGCTTCCAACTGTTCGGGGTGGATATCTCGATTGCCCGCTACATGGTGTGGGCGGCGCCGATCTATGTGGCGATCTCCAGCGGTGTCACCCATTGGCTCGGCGCTCCCCTGGTGCCGTTGAATGTCCAGCAGCAGAAGACCGAAGCCGATTTTCGCTTTGCCCTGTCGCGGTTTCGAGGTGCGGGCGAGCAGGTCGCGCTCATCGGCGGCGAGGCCGCGGAACGGCGTCTATTCCAGCAACGCTTCGAGGCGATCATTCTGAACTGGCGACAATTGATGAACCGCGAGTTCATCCTCGGCTGTTTCACCCGGCCCTACATGCAGACCGTGTTGCGCATTCCGCTGTTCCTGGCGCTGCCGGCCTTTCTCGCCGGGCGGCTGACATTTGGTGGTCTGATGCAGATCGGATCGGCGTTCCAGAACGTGGTGACGACGCTCTCCTGGTTCATCTTTTCCTACCGCGATCTCGCTGAGCTGGCATCGGCCGCCAAGCGCCTCGACAATTTCCGCGAGGCGGCCGTCACAGCCTCCATGACCGAGAGCGGCACAACCCGGGGGAAGGGGGCCTCCCTTCGTCTCGGGAACGTTGAACTCCACCAGCCAGACGGTCGGTCGATCCTGCGGATCGATGGCATCGATGTGGCACCTGGCGAAACAGTCTGGCTTCGCGGTCGCTCGGGGCTTGGCAAGACAACGCTGGCCCGCACGGTCGCAGGCATCTGGCCCCACGGCACAGGCCGGATCGACTACCCGCCAGGGCACCTCGTCGTCCTGCCCCAGCAGGCTTACCTGCCGATCGGTTCGGTCGCGGATGCCGCTGTCTATCCGGCCGATGCCGCCAACCTTGATCACGGAGATATCGCTGCCGCATTGACGCTGGTTGGGCTCACGCGGCTTGCCGCGGCGGCCAGTCTCGACGCGGACGTCTCAACACTCGGCCTGTCCGGCGGAGAACGGCAGCGGCTGGTGCTGGCGCGGCTCCTGATTGACCGTCCCGATCATGTCTTGCTGGACGAGGCGACCAGCGCATTGGACGAGGAGGCCGAGGCGGCCGTCCTGTCCGCGCTTCGCCGTGAGCTTCCCGATGCGACCTTCGTCATTATCGCGCATCGCGAGCCGAAGGGGCTTGGGTCGGTTCGAACCATCACGCTCGAGTGAGGCGGCGACCGGCAAAGCCTCAGTAAAGTCTTGTCCGGTAGCCCTCTTCCATCGCCTTCTCCGCGACATCGACCTCGATCGCGGCTGTCTGCTCCGCGATGATCCGGCCGAGTGTCGGGAAGCTGTGGCGCTCGATCTGGGTTGCCGGGTCCCAGAGCTTCGATCGCATCAGCGCCTTGCCACAATGGAAATAGGCCTCCTCGACACGGACCTTGAGCCCGATCGTCGGCACGATGTCCTGCACGGCGAGAGGCGCGAGCAAGGCGGGGTCCTGCGTGATCTCGGCCTTGCCATTGATCCGCAGCGTCTCGTTGACCCCCGGGACGAAGAAGATCAGGCCGATACCGGGCGAAGCCAGGACATTGGCGAAGCTGTCGACGCGATTGTTGCCGCGACGGTCCGGAATGAGCAGGCTGGTATCGTCGAGAACGGCGACGAAGCCTGGCCCGTCGCCGCGCGGGCTCGCATCCGCATTGCCCTGTCCATCGCTTGAGGCGAGGACCAGGAATGGTGAGAGCGCAATGAAGTCACGGCAGAACTTGTCGAGCCGCGTGAGGACCTTCTTCTCCGCAAGCGGACTGACCTGCCCGAAATGGGTCCGCAGGTCTCCCTGGGATGTCACAAGCGGCTTGTTCTCGTCCCTCTGACGCCTCATCGCGCGCCGGTCTTCAAATGTGCTGTCGCTCATGTCGCAGGTTCCACCTCGGAAGGGCTGTCGAAGAGACGGTGTTCAGGAATCGCATTGGGCAAGCCGGGTCTACCGGCTTTGACCAGGCAGGAGAAGGCGATACCCGTCAGGTCAGCCTCGACGTTTCAGTGGCCTGCTCTGCGCCAGGTAAGGAGGCGGTGCTCGACAAAGGAAATCGCCGCGGCCGCGACATAGCCAACGATACCGAGCAGGATCACGCCAGCGAACAGGTCCGGCGCGCGGAACATGCGGGCGGAAATCAGGATCCATTGCCCAAGACCGCTGAGGCCAGCGACGATCTCGCAGACCACGGACAGGATCAGAGCAACGGTCAGGCTCACCCGCATGCCGCTGAGAATGTCCGGCATGGCGGAGGGCAGGGAGATCTTCGCGATGGTCTCAAGGCGCGACAGATTGAGCGCCCTAGCCACTTCGAGCAACCGGGGCTCTACGCTGGCAAAACCCTGGATCGTCGCCAGCAGCATGGGCCAGAGCGTGCCGAAAGCGATGACGAAAATCGCCATGCCCTCGCTGAGCCCATAGAGCGCAATGGCGACCGGGATGATCGCGGAGACTGGCAGCGGTCGCAGGAATTCCAGCGACGGCGCGACATAGATCCGCGCGCGGCGCGATGAGCCGATGAGCGAACCGAGCACGATGGCGGCGATGCAGGCCACCAGCCAGCCCAAGGCCATGTGCTGCAGTGTGCCGAGAAGCTTGGCCCCAAGGTCGCGGGA
Organism: Phreatobacter aquaticus; assembly: GCF_005160265.1. NCBI lineage: Bacteria > Pseudomonadati > Pseudomonadota > Alphaproteobacteria > Hyphomicrobiales > Phreatobacteraceae > Phreatobacter > Phreatobacter aquaticus. Next base: position 2,429,709 of record NZ_CP039865.1, read on the forward strand.
GGCGAAGCCGTTGATCAGGGCCGCCCATGCGCGGTCCGGTCCAGGCAGGAAGATCGGTGAGATCAGCCGCGCGTTGGCGACCATCTGCCAGAGCCAGATGAGGCCGGCGGCAAATGCGAAGCTGGCACACCGCCAGGCGAGGCGTCGCATGTCGATCATCATCGGTCGCCCTCGGCAAGAGCCGCGCGCCCGAAGAGGTGGCGTTGGGCAAACAGCAGGACCGCGTTCCAGAGGAAGCCGACAAGCCCGATCCACACGAGATAGGCCAGCATCAGGTCGGGCCGAAGCGCTTGCTGCGCCGTCATCATCGCGTGCCCGAGACCCTGAGGATTCATGGTGATCTCGGCGGTCACTGCAACAATCAGGGCGGCGCTGGCTGCAAGCCGGAAACCAACAAATATTCCCGGCAGGGCGGCAGGAAGGACAATCTTGGTCACGCGTGCGATGGGCGAAAGCCGCAGCGCCCTTGCGACCTCCATCAGCCGGGGTTCGACGCCTCGCACCGCCGCCCTCGTCATGATCAGGGTGGCGAACATGCAGGTCTTGGCGACGATGCTGATCTCCAGGAGATAGCCGAAGCCGAACACCATCAGTGCGATCGGTAGCAGGGCGACGGAGGGGATCGGCCGAATGGATTCGATCGGCACTTCGAGCAGATGGTCGATCGGCGGCAGCAGGCCGATGAGGATGCCGATGGCGAGCCCGATGGCGGCGCCAAGCATCAGGCCTGCAAGGGCCCCGATCAGGGTATCTCCCGTGGCGAGAAGGATCGAACCGTCGCCGAGGGCAGCCGCGAGCGCGATCACCACCTCCGACGGTGGTGCGAGAGCATCGCTCTTGATCGGCGAAATCCGCAGCCACGCCTCAAGAGCCAGAACGGCAGCGGCCGGCAGAACGAGGCCCCTCAGGCGGTCTCCGTTCATGCTGCGCCGCCTTCGGACGCCTTGATGAAGTCAAACAGGATGCGCCTGAGCCGCAGGAATTCCGGCTCCTCCCGGGTGGTCAACTGGTTGCGTGGTCGCGGCAGATCGACCTTCAGCTCGATGCCGATGCGGCCGGGATGGGGCAGGAGGCCGATCACCCGGTCGCCGAGATAGATCGCTTCTTCGAGATCGTGCGTCACGAAGATCACCGTTGCGCCCGTATCGGCGGCCAGCATCAGGACCTCGTCCTGGAGCGACTGGCGCGTCATCGCGTCGAGCGCTCCGAATGGCTCGTCCATCAGCAGGGCCTGGGGATTTTGGGCAAGGCACCGCGCGATCTGCAGCCGTTGCTGCATGCCGCCCGACATTTCCGCGGGGTACTTGTCTCCATGGTCGCCGAGGCCGACCTTGGCGAGGCCTTCCCGGATCAGGCGGGGGCGGTCCGACTTCGGCACTTTGGCAGCTTCAAGCGCGAGCGAAATATTGGCGCTCGCCGTACGCCATGGCAGCAGGGCCTTGCCATAGTCCTGGAAGATGATCGCGATGTCCTGGCGCGGCGTCCTCATCGTCTTGCCGTCGAAACGCACATCGCCGCCCGATGGCTGGTAGAGCCCGGCAGCAAGCCTGAGTGCTGTCGTCTTCCCGCAACCGGATGCGCCGACGATGCAGACGAACTCGCCACGGCGAACGTCGAGACTGAGGCCGTCGATGATCAGCTTGCCGCCAAGCGACAATGAGACCTGCTCGAACCTGTAGAGGGGCGTACCGTCGGGGTGGGGTTCGGCCATGGCGGGAGCAGGTTTCATGTCTCTGGATAAACGTAGTTGAGGGTCGACCTCAGGTGGGACGACAGTTCCTCGCGGGCGACGGTGAAATCGCGCGACAGCACTCTGTCGGCCATGCGTGCATGCGATGCGATGAAGCGCTGCGGATCGGAGAAGCCGCGCATCATGACGCGACGGTAGCGATAGGCCTGGTCGTAAAGGTTCGAAGCCGCATCGAGCAGTCGCGGCGATCCGCATGCGCTGATCAGTGCGTGGTGGAAGTCCTTATGAAGCGCATCGAACTCCTCCGTGCCCTCGCCAAACGCCTTGCCATGGCGCTCCACATAGCGCTTGAGCCGATGGAGGCTGGACAGGATTGTTGCCTCCCAGGCGTCTGCCCCCCGTTCTATTGAGAGCCGGATGGCCTCTGACTCGATCAGCAGCCGGATGGTGGTGATATCGTTCAGGTCGTCCTTGCTGACCGCTGGCACGCGAAATCCGCGCTGACCTATCGCGATGATGAGGCCAAGCGACACCAGCCGCGACAGAGCTTCCCTCAAGGGGGTCGCGCCAATCTCGTAGCGCGCGACCAGTTCCGCGATCCGAAGCTTTGCTCCCGGTGGAAGAGTCCCGCCGAGAATGTCACGTTGCACAAGCGCGATGGCGCGGTCGGTCAGCGTATCCGGAGGCACGGCGGAGGTGTCTGCAACAAGGGCCGTGCGTGCCATGGGCTGTCCTATGGAAGGATGAACGAGTTCACATCGGGAGTCCCTTGCAGCAGTTTCTGCTGGGTCATGACCTCGACCCACCAGCGCAGGTTGTCACCGGTGAGGGAAGGGTTGGCGCGTGAGCGCGGGACCGAGCGCACAAGCGCCATTTGCTGCCGGGTGAACTTTGCGATCGATTCCGATGCCTTGTCGTCATCGGTGTTGACGATCTCGGCGGCCTCGCGGATCGCTGCCCGGAATCCGGCAACGGCTTGCGGGTTCTGGGCGGCCCAGCTGCGTGCGGCGGCATAGAAGATGATCGGATCGGTGCGCGCGAGTTCGGCGACATAGCGGGCGCCGATCGTGCCGACGCGGGCCTCCAGCATGCGGGCAACGGTCGGCTCGCCGGCGAGGACCACATCGACCGCCTGTGAGCGGATCACATCGCTCATGGTCGGGAAGCTGACCTCGACGAAATTGACCTTCGAAGGGTCAACCCCGTTGTCCATCAGCCACTTCACGAACAGCACGTGGAGATAGGCACCGAAGCCGGGAGCGCCGACCTTCCTGCCGATGAAGTCGGCGGGCTTTGTCAGTGTCAGCCCATTGCGCACGAAGGCCGCAACGAGCGGGTTGGTCGCAGGCGACATCACCGATGCTCCCGCCACACCAACGATCGGCAGGCCGCCATCGGCCGCCTGCAGGAAGACGCTCGATGTCGGGCCGCCGATCTGGATGGAATTCGACAGCAGGGCCGCCGGGATGTTTGAATTGATGCCGATCAGCACCATTTCCGCTTCGATCCCATGCTTGCGGAAGATGCCCTGGTCGATCGCGACCATGGCTGACGCGCAGTCTGTCGTCGCGGTGCAGCCGATCTTGATGCGGTGCTGCGCGCTGGCGCTGCCTGCCATGAATACACTGGTGCCGATCACTGCCGCGACTAGCGCAGCCAGGCCTTTTGCCATCCAAGCCATGGAAATCTCTCCCTGTGTGCGAGCCAAGGCGCTGCTTGACTCGTCCTTCTTTATCGATATTTCATGCATATATATTTTTTCAAAGCAAGGGCAGACGATGAAACTCGCAACCTTTCGGCATCAGGGGACAGAGCGCATCGGCATTGTGCACTCCAACGATTCCGGCCTTTTCGACCTCGCGCTTGCGGCTAAGCGCGGCGGCCAGGATGCCGGTGCCTTCGGTTCCATGCTCGATCTGATCGATGCGGGTGACCGTGGCCTCGACGCGACCCGGACGATCTTTCAGTCCCGCGTCAACGAGGCGGACCTGACGCACAAGGTCTCGGATGTCGAACTGTTGGCGCCGCTGCCGGTGCCCCGCCAGATGCGGGACGCGATGTCGTTTCCGATCCACATCCTCCAGGGACCGAGGGGCGGCGCCAAGATGGCGGCCCGTGCCAAGGGCGACATGGCGGAATTGGCGCGTCTCGAAGCCGAGCCGCTCGGCGAACTGCCCGAGGTCTATCGGCAGGTGCCGATCTATTACATCACCAATCGGTTCACCGTCGGCGCGCCCGGCTCGACGGTCAAATGGCCGAAATACAGCAAGGTGATGGACTACGAGCTGGAACTGGCCTGCATCACCAAGGGCCGGGGCGCCAACATCTCGGCTGCCAAGGCCAAGGATCACATTTTCGGCTTCACGATCTTCAACGACTTCTCGGCCCGCGACGCCCAGCGGATCGAGATGGCCGGCCGCCTCGGGCCCGCCAAGGGCAAGAGCTTCGACAATGGCAATGTGCTCGGCCCCTGGATCGTCACTCCCGACGAGATCGTCGATCCCTACAATCTGCGCATGCAGGCCCGCGTCAACGGCGAGACGCGTTGCGATTCCACCAGCTCCGGCATGCTCTATTCGTTCGAGGAGATCATCGCCCACATGTCGCAGGACGAGACGATTATGCCGGGCGAATTTATCGGCTCGGGAACGGTCGGCAACGGCTGCGGGCTGGAGATTGGTGTGTTCCTCAAAAGCGGCGACCGCATCGAGCTCGAAATCGAGAAGATCGGCATTCTCGCCAACACGGTGGTGAGCCAAGCCTGACAGGTTCGGCGGCTCCGCCGGTCAATCAAGAAAACACGAGGAAACATCCCATGGCGCGCAAGCTGATCGACATTTCGGTACCCCTGCAGAACGATGTCCCCGCCGATCCCCCGGGCGGGCATCCGACCATCGAATATGTCGACCACCAGGCCGGCATGAAGCGGATGCTGCCGCATTTTCCCGGTCTGAAGCCGGAGGATCTGCCGGACGGCCAGGCCTGGGCGGTCGAGCGCGTGACGCTCTCGACCCACAACGGCACCCATCTCGACGCGCCCTGGCACTTCCATCCCACCATGAACCGCGGAGAGCGGTCCTGGACCATCGACGAGGTTCCGCTGGAATGGTGCCTGCAGCCGGGCGTCAAGCTCGACTTCCGCCATTTCCCCGACGGTTACGTCGCAACCGCCGCCGATGTCGAAGCCGAGCTGAAGCGCATCGGCCACACGCTGCAGCCGCTTAACATCGTTGTCGTCAACACCAGCGCGGGCCTCAAATATGGCCAGCAGGACTATGTCACCTCGGGCTGCGGCATGGGCCACGAGGCAACCATGTATCTCCTGGAGCGCGGCGTCCGCGTCACCGGCATCGACGGCTGGAGCTGGGACGCGCCGTTCGTCCACACGGCCAAGAAGTACGCCGAGACCGGCGACGCGAGCCTCATCTGGGAGGGCCACAAGGCCGGCCGTCACATCGGCTATTCGCACATCGAGAAGCTGTACAATCTGGAGCTCTTGCCCTCCACCGGCTTCACGGTCTCCTGCTTCCCGGTGAAGATCGAGCGCGCCTCGGCAGGCTGGACCCGCGCCATCGCCATCATCGACTGAGCAGAACGCCGTTCAGTCGGTCCGCCGCGCGCGCCTGGGGCGGGCGGAGCGCCCGGCCGCTCCGCTGCCAGCCGGCATGTGACGGCTGATTTCGGTGTCGATCTGGCCGGCAATCGCAATGATTTCGGCGCGCAACACCGTCTCGCCGATCTCGGCGACCCGCCTTTCGGGCACGGCGAAGACGATGCTGCCAAGGATGCGCCGGTCCGGATCGAAGACCGGCGCACCGATCCCGACCAGTCCCTCCACCACTTCGCCGCGGGTGACGCAGCTGCCGTCCTTGCGGATCCGCGCCATGGCCTGGCGGAAAGCCTCCCAATCGTCGCCAAGGCCGGCCGCGCGGATCTCGTCAGCGTGCCAGAGCATCATGTTGCGCAGCTGATAGGCCGTCAGATGGGCGAGGATCAGCTTGGCCATGGCGCCGCGGAACATCGGCATCGTGCGGCCGCGCTCGTAGGCCGGCCGGACGCTGCGATCGGGCCAGACGATCTCCGCGCACATGACCTTGTCGCCATAGTAGCTGCACAGCAGCATGTTGAGCCCGAGCCGGGCGCTCACCGCCTCCATGATCGGCCGCGCGCTGGTCGAAAGCGGGTCGGTTCGCCGAACGAGACGGTCGAGCTCGATGATCTTCGACCCCAGCACGAAACTGCCGCCGGTGGCCGGCGCGATCAGTCCCGAGGCCGAGAGCGCCTGGAGATATCTGTAGACAGTTGCCCGCGAGGCGCCGGTTGCCGCGACCGCGTCATCCAGCTCGAAACTCGACCTATCGTCCTCGAAAAGCTCGAGAATCTTGAGCATCTTGGCGAGGCTGGTCATGGGCTTTCGGCTGGAGGCGTCGTGGAACAGGAGCGAGGCCTCTCTCTGTGGCAGAAAGCCGCCTGGAAGTCATGTTATGATTTTTCTTGCATTGTGAGAATTCTCAATCATCCTGAGCAAAATTTCGACTGATGCCTGACGAGGGTGGTGCCGGGACACGTCCCCGACCCCGACCCGAGCAAGGTGCGGCCGAGCCCGGTGCCGATGTCCTCGAGCGCCGGGAAAAAACCCCAGGGAGAGAAGCTGATGTCATCGGTCACGAGAAGGGTCTTCACTGCAGGCGCCGCCATGGCGATGACGGCCGGCCGCGCCGCCGCCGCCGAGAAAGTCAAATTCGGTGTGCTGGCTGACATGGCCGGGCCGTTCGCCGACATTTCCGGCAAGGGCTCCGTCGAGGCGGCCCGGCTCGCCATCGAGGATTTCGGCGGCGCCGTGCTCGGCTCGCCGATCGAGGTTGTCTTCGCCGATCATCAGCACAAGCCGGATATCGGGCTCAATCTGGCACGCCAGTGGTACGATCTCGATGGCGTGGACGTCATCCTCGACGTGCCCAATTCCGCGATCGCTCTCGCCGTCAACAATCTGACCAAGGAAAAGAAGAAGCTCGCCATCTACGCCAATGCGGCAACCGATCGCCTCACAGAGGATTCGTGCAGCCCCTACGGTCTGCACTGGACGTTCGATACCTATTCGCAGACCCGCGGCGCCACCGGCGCCCTGATCGGCCAGGGCTATGACTCATGGTTCCTGCTGGTCGCCGACTACGCCTATGGCCACAGCATGGAGCAGGCCATGCGCGAAGCGGTGATTGCCAATGGCGGCAAGATCGCCGGCAGCGTGCGTCATCCCCTCCAGACGCTCGATTTCTCGTCCTACCTGCTGCAGGCGCAAGGCTCCGGCGCCAAGATCGTCGCGCTCGCCTCGGGCGGCGACATCACCGTCAATCTGATCAAGCAGGGCCGCGAGTTTGGCCTGCACCAGACCGGTCAGAAGCTGGCGAGCCTGCTGACCTTCATCACCGATGTGCACTCGCTCGGCCTCGCCACGATGCAGGGCCTGCAATTCGTCGTGCCCTTCTATTGGGACATGGACGAGAAGACGCGCGCCTTCGCCACGCGCTTCCACGCCCGGCTCGGCAAGATGCCATCCGAATCCCAGGCCGGCGTCTATTCCGGCGTGCTCCACTATCTCAAGGCGGTCCAGGCGCTGGGCACCAAGGATACCGACAAGGTGGTGGCAAAGATGCGCGCCACGCCGGTGGAGGACATGTTCTCGCGCAACGGCAAGCTGATGCCGAACGGCCGCATGATCCACGACATGTATCTGGTTGAGGTGAAGAGCCCGGGCGAGTCGAAGAAGCCTTGGGACTATTACAAGATGATCACCACAATCCCGGCCGAAAAGGCCTTCCGGCCCCTGGCCGAAAGCGTCTGTCCGCTGGCCAAGACATGACGCTGCTGAAGGGGTGCCGGGCGATCGTCACCGGCGGCGGCCATCCCGCCGGGATCGGCCAGGCAACCGCCCGGCTGTTCGTTGACCAGGGCGCCGAGGTCGTGGTGTTCGATCGTGCCTTTCCGATCGGCACGCTCGGCCCCGGCCAGACCGCCCGCGTGCTCGATGTCAGCGACGCCGCCGCCTGCAGGCTGGCGGTCGACGAGGCCGCGCGCACGCTCGGTGGCATCGACATCGTCGTCAACAATGCGGGCATCGTCGCCCCCACCCGCATTCCCGACATGACGGCGGAGGACTTCGCGCGGATGCTGGAGGTGAACGTCGTGGGGACCTTCAATGTGACCCAGGCGGCCCTGCCGCATCTGAAGCAAAGCCGCTCCGGGCCGGCGATCGTCAATCTTGGATCGATCGCCGCCCAGCGCGGCGGCGGCCTGCTCGGCGGGTCGCATTATGCGGCGTCCAAGGGTGGTGTGATCAGCTTCACCAAGGCGACCGCGCGCGAATGCGGGCCGTTCGGCATCCGCGCCAATGCGGTGGCGCCTGGCATCATCGATACCGGCATGACCGAGGGCAAATATGACGACGACCGCCGTCGCGCCATCAGCGAGACGATCCCGCTCGGCCGGTTCGGCACGGCCGAGGACGTGGCGCGCGTGATCCTGTTCCTGGCGAGTCCGCTCGCCGGCTACCTCACCGGCACGGTCATCGACGTCAACGGCGGTTACCACATCCACTGACGGTCCTGCGCAAGGCAGCCGCGCAGGGTGGCAACGGCGATTGACACATGTTCGCGCGCAATCAATTATCTCGCATAATAAGAATTATACTCGAGGAAACACCGTGGCGGCTTCTGCAGCAGCGCTCTCGTCGCGCCCCTATGACCTCACCGGCAAGCGGATCCTGCTGACCGGGGCTGCCGGCGGCATCGGCCGGGCGACCGCGTCGCTGCTCGCCGACCTTGGCGCCGAACTCGTGCTGACCGACCGCGTTGCCGCGCCGGACCTGCTCGCCGGTCTTGCTGGCAATGGGCGCAGCCATCGGTTCATCGCCTGCGACGTGACCTTGCCCTCACAGATCGCTTCGCTCTGCGCTGATGCAGGCGCGATCGACGCCCTCGTTCTGAATGCCGGCATCTTCCCGACCAGCCAGTGGACCGATGACGCCTGGGACGACGATTTCGAGGCCGCCATGACGATCAATGTCCGGGCGCCCGCCCATTTCGCCCGGGCGCTGCTACCGGCGATGAAGGCGCGTGGCTCGGGCCGCATCGTGCTGCTGGGTTCGGTCGCCGCCCATACCGGCGGTACCTATGCACATTCGCCGCTGCACTACGCGGCTTCGAAGGGCGCGGTGCACACGATGGTGCGCTGGATGGCCCGCCGCGCCGCGCCGGAAGTGCTGGTCAACGGCATCGCGCCGGGCTCGACCGATACCGCCATGGTCGCGACCGCCGATCCCTCCGCGCTGAAAGCGATGCCGGTTCCCCGCTTCGGCCGCCCCGAAGAGATTGCCTGGCCGATCGCCTTCCTCTGCTCGCCCGGCGCGAGCTTCATCTGCGGCACCACCATCGACGTCAATGGCGGCGCCTACATGCGCTGACCGGCGCCGGGGACTGGGGAACGACATGGCCAGACTGAAGGACAAGATTGCCCTCATCACCGGTGCCGGCAGCGGCATCGGCCGCGCGTCGGCGGACCTGTTCGCCCGCGAGGGCGCAAGCGTGGTGATCGCCGAATTCGACCCCAGGACCGGCGCGGACGCCGCTGCGGCGATCAATGCGGCCGGCGGCAGGGCACTGTTCGTGCAGACTGATGTGACCGACGAGGCGAGCGTCAGCGCGGCTGTCGCCACCACCGTCGCCCATTTCGGCGGTCTCCACATCCTCTACAACAATGCCGGTGGCTCGACGCTGCAGGACGGTCCGCTGACCGAGGCGCCGATCGACGAATTCTGGCGCGCGATCAAGCTCGATCTGCTCGGCACCTGGCTGATGAGCCGACACGCCATTCCGGAGATCGTCCGCTCCGGCGGCGGTTCCGTGATCAATGCCTCCTCCATCGTCGCCCTGATGGGCTGGCCCGGCAAGGATGCCTACACGGCGTCGAAGGGCGCTATCTCCGCGCTCACCCGCTCGATGGCGGTGGAATTCGCGGCCGACAAGGTCAGGGTCAATGCGGTCGCGCCCTGCGTCACCCGCACGGCGCGCGTGATGGCCCAGTTCGCCGAGAACGAGACCACCCGGACAATCGCCGAGCGTCATCTGGTCGGCCTCGCCGAGCCCGACGATGTCGCGCAGGCCGCCCTGTTCCTCGCCTCCGACGAATCCGCCCGCACGACCGGCCATATCCTGGCGGTCGATAGCGGCCTGACCATCTCCTGACAGCGCCGGGACCAGAGCCGATGAGCACCGCCAGAACCCACGCCGATACCTTCTCGCTCGCCGGCCGCGTCGCGCTGGTCACCGGCTCCGCCCGCGGCATCGGCTGGGGCATAGCCTGCGGCCTGGCGGAAGCGGGTGCCCATGTCGTGCTGAACGATCTCGATCCGGCGGCGCTCGAGCCAAAGCTTGCGGAACTGAAGGCCGCGGGCCTCAAGGGCTCGGCCTGCGCCTTCGACGTGACCGACGAGCAGGCGGTGGCCGCCGGCATCAATGCCATCGCCGCCGATCAGGGCCGGCTCGACATCCTCATCAACAATGCCGGCATCCAGCGGCGCAAGCGCTTCGTCGATTTTAGCTATGACGAGTGGCGCGCGGTCATCGACACCCATCTCCACGGCGCCTTCCTGTGCACCCGCGCGGCGATCCCGCACATGGAGAAGGGCGGCTATGGCCGGGTCATCATGCTCGGCTCCATCGCCGTGCAGTCGCCCAAGGCACAGATCTCAGCCTATGCCGCCGCCAAGGGCGGTGTCACCTCGATGGTGAGGGCGCTGGCGATCGAGCTCGGCCCGCTTGGCATCACCTGCAACGCCATTGCGCCTGGCTATACCGCCACCGAGTTCACCAAGGTACTGCACACCGATCCGGTGTTCACCGCCAAGTTGATGGAGCGGGTGCCGAACGGCCGCTGGGGCCAGCCCGACGACATCGCGCCGGCCGCCGTCTATCTCGCCTCTCCCGGTGCAGCCTTCGTCAACGGAACCGTCCTCACCGTCGATGGCGGCTATCTCGCCTTCGGCTGATCCAGAAAGAGCGCCCCATGCTGCCCACGACCCCAAGTTTCCGCCTCGACGGCAGGCTGGCGCTGGTGACCGGAGCCGGCCGAGGCATTGGTGTCGCTCTGGCGGCTGCCCTCGCCCAGGCGGGCGCCATGGTGACGCTCGCCGCGCGGACCGGCTCCGAGATCGAGGCGGCCGCGGACGAGATCCGCAAGGCGGGCGGCAAGGCCGATACGCTGGTGATCGACGTCACCGACACCGCCGCCTTCCGGGCCGCGATGGATGCGCGGGCGGCCTTCGACATCTTCGTCAACAATGCCGGCACCAACCGGCCGAGCCCGTTCCTGGAGGTCACCGAGCCCGATTTCGACGCGGTGATCGATCTCAATGTGCGTGCCGCCTTCTTCGCGGCCCAGGCGGTGGCCCGCCGCATGGCGACGGCCGGCGTGAAGGGCTCGATCATCAACATCTCGTCGCAGGCCGGCCATATCGCGCTCGCGGCCCGCTCGACCTATTCGACCAGCAAGTTCGCCGTCGAAGGCATGACCAAATCGATGGCCACCGATCTCGCCGGCCTCGGCATCCGGGTCAACAGCCTGTGCCCGACCTTCATCGAGACGGCGATGACCCGGCCGGCGCTGAGCGATCCGGCGTTCCGCGCCTTCGTCACCACCAAGATCAAGCTCGGTCGCGTCGGTGCGGTCGAGGACCTGATGGGCGCTGTCGTGTTCCTGGCCTCCGACGCATCCGCGCTGATGACCGGCTCGGCGCTGATCGTCGATGGCGGCTGGACCACCGGCTGACCCCATTTCCCGAAGGACCCACGCCATGTTCCACCACATCGTCCTGATGAGCTTCACGCCCGGAACCGGGCCGGACTTCTTCGCCAAGGCGCAGCATTACGTCGAACGGGTGAAGGCCGAATGCGCCGATGTCATCGGCTATTTCCTGGCGGACAACATCGCCGCGCGCAGCGACGGCCTGACCCACGGCATCGTCGGCGTGTTCACCTCATCGGCCGCCCACGATGCCTACCAGGTCTCGCCCGTCCATCAGGAGATGAAGGCCTTCATGGCGACGCGGATGGACCGCATCGTCGTCCTCGATACCGATCAGGGAGCCTGAGCGATGACAGCCCCACCCTTCCAGCTGCAGCGCTTCATGGATCGCCACGGTTTCGCATCCTATGAGGACCTGATCGCGCGCGCGGACCGCGATCCCGAATGGTTCTGGCCGGCCGTCATGGATTTCCACGGCCTGACCTTCTTCAAGCCGTTCGACAAGGTGCTCGACACCTCCAAGGGCGTGCAATGGCCGGAATGGTGCATCGGCGGCACCACCAACATCGCTTACAACTGCATGGAGCGGACGCTCGCCCGCGGCCATGGCGGCAAGGCCGCGATCTTCTGGGAAGGCGAGGACGGCGAGAACAGGGTCTGGTCCTATTCGGAGCTTGCAGCCGAGGCGGAGCGCGCCGCAGCGGGCCTGAAGCGGCTCGGTCTCGGCAAGGGCGACGTGGTCGGCATCTACATGCCGTTCCTGCCGGAGACGATCGCGGCCTTCCTCGCCATCACCCGGATCGGCGCCATCGCGCTGCCGATGTTCTCGGGCTTCGGGCCGCAGGCGGTGATCGAGCGGCTCGCCGATGCCGAGGCGAAGGCCGTGGTGACCGTCGATGTCACCTACCGGCGCGGCAATCCGATCGCCATGGCCGACATCATCGACCAGGTCCGGCCGGACCTGCCGGCGCTGGCCCATGTGGTGGTCGTCGCGCGCCATGCCGACCGTCCCCAGGGCAATAACCGGCTCTGGTGGCATGACCTCACCAAGGGCGAGGCCTCGTGCCCGGCCGAGCCGATGCCGGCCGATGCCCCCTGCATGATCGTCTACACCTCCGGCACGACGGGCAAGCCGAAGGGCACGGTGCACAGCCATTGCGGCTTCATGACCAAGGTGGCGCTCGATTTCGGCATCATCCTCGACCTGACGCCCGAGGATCGCCTGCTCTGGATGAGCGACATGGGCTGGCTGACCGGCCCGATCCTTGCCGTCGCCGTGCCGCTGATCGGCGCCAGCATGGTGCTGGCCGAGGGCACGCCGGACTTCCCCGACCAAGGCCGGCTCTGGCGCCTCGCCCAGGACCACGACGTCACCTTCCTCGGCGTCGCGCCCACCATGGTGCGCAACTTCATCCAGCAGCCGCCGGAGGTCATCGCCAGCTTCGACTTCCCGAAGCTCAGGATCACCGCATCGACCGGCGAACCCTGGACGCCCGAGGCCTGGACCTGGTTCCTGAAGCATGTGTGCAAGGGCCGCGCACCGATCCTCAACTATTCCGGTGGCACCGAGATCGGCGGCGGCATCGTCTCCGGCACCATGCTGCATCAGAACCTGCCGCCTGGCGCCTTCGCAGGTCCGATCCCGGGCATGGGGGCCGCCGTCGTCGACGATGCGGGCAAGCCGCTGCCGCGCGGCCAGGTCGGCGAACTCGCACTGACAATCCCCTCGATCGGCCTGACGCGCGGCCTCTGGCGCTCGCCGGAGCGCTTCATCGAGGCCTATTGGGCCAAGGTGCCGGACATGTGGATCCACGGCGACTTTGCCTCCGTCGACCTCGACGGCAACTGGTTCGTCCATGGCCGGTCCGACGACACGATCAAGATTGCCGGCAAGCGCACCGGCCCCTCGGAGGTCGAGGCGCTGCTGCTCGGCACCGGCAAGGTCGGCGAGGCCGCGGTGATCGGCATTCCCGACCCACTCAAGGGCTCGGCGGTGATCTGCGTCTGCGTGCCCGCGCGCGGCGTTACCGGGACACCGGAACTCGCCGACGAACTGAAAAAGGCCGTGGTGGCCGGTCTTGGCGCCTCGTTCCGGCCGAAGGCGGTAACCTTCGTCGACGCGATCCCCAAGACACGCAGCATGAAGATCATGCGGCGCGTCGTGCGCTCGATCTGGCTCGGCGAGCCGGTCGGCGACCTGTCGGGCCTGGTCAATCCGGAGGCGGTGGACGGGCTGAAGGCGGTGGTGGCGAAGGCGTGAGCCTTTTGGAGGCCGGGTCTGTTACCGGCAGCCACAAGCGCATGACGTCGGAACTCTCTCGACGTCATCCCCGGCGACCGAGGCGAAGCCGAGGGAGGGAAGGGGATCCAGGGGCCACGAGGGTCACACTCGCGCTCACAGGCGAGCGCTTGCTGTGAGACCAGGACGAACAGCTCCTGGACCCCCTTTCCCTCGCCCTTCGGGCTCGCCGGGGGTGACGGATGCGCGGCTTGGCTGGTGGCACGGCCCGAACACTCAGAACCTCAGGCTCACTCTCACCACGTCATGCCCGCCCCTGAGGCGGGCATCCATGTCTTCGATCCGTCGCCCAGACGAACCCAAGGCGTGGATGGCCGGGACAAGCCCGGCCATGACGCATGGAAAGGCCTGGAAGGAGGAAGAAGCGGCAGGCTCGCACCTGCCTGTCCTCACCCGCCTGCCCAGCCGGTCCGCCGCGCGGCCTCGTCCAGCATGGGAAAGGCGCGCGATGCTGACGGCTCCCTGAGCCCCGGATCGATCGGCACCGGCAGGGCGGCCATCGCGCCGCCCACGCCCGAGACCTCACGCGCGAACAGGCCGCGCCCGACGAAGGCACGATCGTTGGCCGCTTCCTCCAGCGTCGCGACCACCGAGACGCAGACATCGGCATCTCCGAACGCCTCCTGCCATGCGGCAGCGCTGCGTCCGGCGATCAGGCCTGCAACCTTGGCGCGGGTCGCCTGCGGATCGGGACGGTCGTCGCGGTCTTCCGGGCCAAGTCCGATCCTGTCGCAGAACACCTGCCAGAACCGCTCCTCCAGCGGCGCTGCCGCGAGGAACCGGTCATCGGCGGTGCGATAGATCTGATAGCGGGGCGAGCCTCCGGTGATCAGCTCGCCGCCAGGCCTTGGCCAGGCGCCGGCATGGCCTGCAGCCAGTCCCCAATAGGCGAAGGTGAAGAGATTGTCGGCCATGGCGACATCGATCGAGCAACCCCGGCCGCTTAGCGCCCGCTGCTGCAGCGCCAGCAGGATGTTCAGCACCGCCGGATAGGCGCCCCCGCCGATATCGGCGGCCAGAACCTGCGGCAGGACCGGCGCGCCATCGGTGCCGCGCGTCAGGCCGAGCAGGCCGGCCTCGGCGAGATAGTTGAGATCGTGACCGGCCTTGGCGACCCGCTCACCCGACTGGCCGTAGCCGGAGATGGAACAATAGATCAGCCGCGGATTGTCCGTGGCGAGTGTTTCGTAACCGAGCCCCAGCCGCGCCATCACGCCCGGCCGGAACTGCTCGATCAGCACATCGGCCTCGGCGGCGAGCGCCTTGATGTGGGCGAGGTCGCCGGCATCCTTCAGATCCGCGACCAGGCTCGCCTTGCCGCGGTTGAGCAGGGCGAAATTGCCGCTCGCGCCGGCAAAGGGCGGTGCATAGGAGCGCATCTCGTCGCCGGTGCCGGGCCGCTCGACCTTGATCACCTCCGCACCCGCCTCTGCCAGAATCAGGCTCGCCAGCGGTCCGGGCAGGAGGTTGGAGAAGTCGAGGACCTTCAGGCCGCTGAGCGGCGGCAGCGGCGCGGCCATGGCTGTCCCCCGCTCAGGCGGCGTTGCGCTTCTGCATCTCACGCAGGATGACGAGGTGCTGGATGTCGTTGGTGCCCTCGTAGATGCGGGTGACGCGGGCATCGCGATAATGGCGCTCGACCGGGAAGTCGGCGAGATACCCGTAGCCGCCCATGGTCTGGATCGCTTCCGAACAGACCCATTCGGCCGCGTCGGACGCGACGAGCTTGGCCATGCAGGCCTCCATCAGGCAAGGCTGGCCGGCATCGGAGAGTGCGGCCGCATGCAGCACCATCTGACGGGCGCTCTCGATCCGCGTCGCCATGGCGGCAAGGCGGAAGCCGACCACCTGATGCTCGATGATCGGCTTGCCGAACACCACGCGGTCGCGGGCATAGTCGAGCGCCGCCTCATAGGCCGCGCGGCCGATGCCGACGGCCTGGGCGGCAATGCCGATGCGTCCGCCCTGCAGGTTGGAGAGTGCGATCCGGTAACCCTCGCCCTCGGCGCCGAGGCGGTTCGCCACCGGCACGCGCAGGTTCTCAAACGCGATCTGGCAGGTGTCGGAGGAGTGCTGGCCGAGTTTCTCCTCCTTGCGCACCACCACATAGCCCGGCGCCGGCAGCGGCACGATGAAGGCGGAAATGCCCTTGGTGCCGTCCTGTGGGCCGGTGCGGGCGAAGATCAGCGCGACATCGGCATTGCTGCCCGTGGTGATGAACTGCTTGGTGCCGTTCAGCACATAATGATCGCCGTCGCGCACCGCGCGGGTGGCCAGCGCGCCGGCATCCGAGCCTCCATGGGCTTCCGTCAGCAGGAAGGCGGAGATCATGCGCCCCTCGGCCATGGGCTTCAGGAACCGCTCCTTCTGCTCGTCGGTGCCGAACGTGACGAGCGGCATGCAGCCGACCGAATTGTGCCCGCTCATCACGGTGGATGTGCCGGCATCGCCGGCGGCGATCTCCTCCAGCGCCAGCGCGGTCGACACATAATCCGCACCAACACCGCCCCATTCCGCCGGCACATTCATGCCCATCAGGCCGAGGCTGCCCATTTCCCGGATTTCCGCCATCGGGAAATGGCTTTCGCGATCCCACCGGGCAGCGTTCGGTGCCAGCTTCTCGCGCGCGAACTGGCGCGCCATGTCGCGGATCATCGTCTGCTGCTCGGTGAGGATCATGGCGTTCGTCCCGGATGGTCTGTTCTAGTTCTGGAATTTGGCGAGATGGGCGCGGGCAATGACGATCTTCTGGACCTCGGTCGCGCCCTCGTAGATCCGCAGCGCGCGGATATCGCGATAGAGCTCCTCGACCTTCTCGCCCTTCTTCACGCCGAGGCCGCCGAAGATCTGGATCGCGCGGTCGATCACCTTCTGGGCGTTCTCGGTCGCCACCATCTTGGCGATCGCCGCCTCCTTGGTGATGCGCTCGCGGCCCTGATCCTTCTCCCAGGCTGCGCGGAAGATCAGCAGGGCGGAAGCTTCGAGCTCCGCGACGCTGTCGGCAAGCGAGGCCTGCGTGAGCTGGAGGTCGGCGAGCGGCGCGCCGAACATCTTGCGGCTGACCGCTCGCCGGCTCGCCTCATGCAGGGCGCGATTGCCCATGCCGAGAGCGGCCGCCGCAACGGTTGAGCGGAACACGTCGAGCGTCGCCATGGCGATGGCAAAGCCCTGGCCGGGGCGGCCCAGCAGGGCGTCCTCCGGCACGACACAATTGTCGAAGCCGAGGGTCGCCAGCGGATGCGGCGCGATGACCTCGATCCGCTCGATGACCGAGAGACCTGGCGTGTCGGCCGGCACGATGAAGGCCGAGATGCCGCGGGCGCCCGCGGCCTCGCCGGTGCGCGCGAACACCACGTAGCGGTCGGCAATGCCGCCATTGGAGATCCAGGTCTTGGTGCCATCCAGCCGCCAGCCACCGGCAACCTTCGTGGCCGTGGTGGAGAGGGCCGCGACATCCGACCCGGCATCGGGCTCGGACAGCGCGAAGCCTGAGATCGCCTTGCCGTCGCGCACCGAGGGGCAGGCGGCGGCCTTCTGCGCAGGTGTTCCGAACAGCGAGATCGGACCGGTGCCCAGCCCCTGCATGGCGAAGGCAAAGTCGGCGAGACCGTCGACATAGCCAAGCGTCGCGCGGGCGATGCAGAGCGTGCGCACGTCGAGGGCGGCGCGAAGGCCACCCTGATCGCCGGGCACGCAGGCCTTGAGGAAGCCAGCCTCGCCGAGCGCCGTCACCAGCCGGCGGCACGAGCCATCGACATCGTGATGGTCGACGAGGCCGGGGACCGTCGCCTCCGCCCATGTGCCAAGGCGGTCGGCGAAGGCGCGGTGGGCGTCATCGAAGAACGGCAGCGCAAGGAAATCAGCGGCAAGCATGGACGCTCTCCGCTGTTCGATGAGACGGGGCACGCATGATCAATTGCCCTCGAAGACCGGCTTCTGCTTGGCAACGAAGGCGTTGTAGGCGCGCCCGTAATCCTTGGTCTGCATGCAGATCGCCTGCGCCTGGGCCTCCGCCTCGATGGCGCTGTCGATGTCCATCGACCATTCCTGGTGGAGGCAAGTCTTGGTGATGCCGTGGGCGAAAGTCGGGCCGTCGGCCAGTTCCTTGGCGAGCGTCTGGGCCTCGGCCAGCACGTCGTCAGGCGAGACGACCTTGTTGAAGAAGCCCCACTTGTCGGCTTCCTCCGCCGACATCGAGCGTCCCGTGTAGAGCAGCTCGGAGGCCCGGCCCTGGCCGATGATGCGCGGCAGGATCGCGCAGGCGCCCATGTCGGCGCCGGCAAGGCCGACCCGCACGAACAGGAAGGCGGTCTTGGCGCGCGGCGTGCCGATGCGGAGATCAGAGGCCATGGCGACGATGGCGCCAGCGCCGGCGCAGATGCCGTCGACCGCCGCGATGATCGGCTGCGGGCAATGGCGCATCGCCTTGACGAGATCGCCGGTCATGCGGGTGAAGGCGAGCAGGCCCGGCATGTCGCCGGCTTCCTGCATGCGGACCAGCGGGCCGATGATCTCGTGGACGTCGCCGCCAGAGCAGAAATTGCCGCCAGCGCCGGTGACGACCACCGTCTTCACATCGGTCGCATAGACCAGCTTGAGGAACAGGTCGCGCAGTTCGGCATAGCTTTCGAAGGTCAGCGGATTCTTCCGCTCGGGCCGGTTCAGCGTGACGGTCCCGACCTTGCCGGCAACCTCCCACTTGAAATGGGTCGCCTTGTAATCAGCGGCTTTGAACGTCTGCACGGGGAAATCCTCTTGAACGATGATCGGGTCAGGCCATGGTCAGGCCGCCGGAGACGCTGAGCGTCTGTCCGGTGATGTAATCGGATTTATCGCTGGCGAAAAACAGGATCGCATTGGCGATATCCTCAGGTTTGCCGAAACGGCGGAACGGAATCGCACGTTTGAAGGCTTCGAGGTGGTTTTCCGGCAGCGCCATCAGCATCGGCGTTTCGGTCGGGCCGGGGCAGATGCAGTTCACATTGATCGAATAGCGCGCCATTTCGCGGGCAAGACCCTTCGAAAAGCTGATCAAACCGCCCTTGGCGCCGGAATAGACGGTCTCGCCGGACGAGCCGACGCGGCCGGCATCGCTGGCGACATTGACGATCTTGCCCGAGCGGCGGGCGATCATGGGATCGAGCAGGGCGCGGATCAGCTTGACCGGCCCCATCAGATTGACGTCGACGACCCGGTCCCAGAAGGCGCTGTCATTCTCGACGAAGGGCTGGCCCTTGCCGTAACCGGCGCCGTTGACCAGCACGTGAACCTCACCGCGGCCAAGCACGGCGGCGGCGAAAGCCGCAATCGACTCGTCGGAGGCGACGTCGAGGTGGAGGAAGGTCGCCTTCAGCCCTTCGGCGCGCATCTTGGCCGCCTGGGCCTCGCCCTTGTCGGCCGAGAGGTCGGCCAGCACAACGGCCGCGCCGGCACGCGCCAGAACTTCCGCGGTCGCGAGACCAATGCCCGATGCCGCTCCGGTGACGACGACGGTCTTGCCTTCGAGCCTCATGGGATCAGTCCTCTATCGGTCGAGAAATGCGGCGACCCGCCTGCGGGTGTCGCCGGTGTTGAGAAGCTTGTGGGTTTCGAGAAGCTCGATCTGCAGGCCTGAACCGAGTTCGGCATCGGCGGCCGAGAAGCAGCGCTTGCAGGCGGAAAGCGCCTTGGGCGACATGGTGGCCACTCGCTCGGCGAGCGCGAGCGTGAAGGCGGCGAGCTCTTCCGCCGGCACCGCCCACTGGACAAGGCCGAGACCGAGCGCCTCAGCGCCGGTGATCACCTCGGCGGTCAGGATCATCCGCCGCGCCACGCCCGGGCCGCAGAGCCTGGACATGCG
The DNA here is from genome assembly GCF_005160265.1 of Phreatobacter aquaticus. NCBI lineage: Bacteria > Pseudomonadati > Pseudomonadota > Alphaproteobacteria > Hyphomicrobiales > Phreatobacteraceae > Phreatobacter > Phreatobacter aquaticus. The sequence continues at coordinate 2,449,335 of NZ_CP039865.1, forward strand.
CTGCGTGCCGCCGGCTCCCGGCAGCAGGCCGAGGCGGGTCTCGGGCAGGCCGAGCGGCGCGGTCTTCGCCGCCACCCGGAGATCGCAGGCGAGCGCCAGTTCGAAACCGCCGCCATGGGCCGCGCCGCCGATCTCGGCGATCACCACCTGGGATGCGCTTTCGATCCGGTCATAGAGCCGCTGGATGCGGCGGACAGTCTCGACCATCGCGTCGGGGCCATCGTCGGTCGCGAAGCACTCCCGCATCAGCTTGAGGTCGGCGCCGGCCGAGAAGGTGCGCTGCGACGAGCGCACCAGCAGCACGGTGATGTCCGGGCGCTGGTCGAGCTCGTCGAGCACGGCGTCGAAGCCGTCGATCCAGGCACGGTTGATGGCATTGACCGGCGCGCGCTCCATCGTGAGCACGAACACCGATCCCCTGGTCTCTGTTCTGAACATGGGTTCACCGAATGAATGATCATTCATTCTTCTGGAATATGGGACGCTGGTGCCTGCGTCAAGCGGCCGAATGGCGCATGGGTTGTCGTGGTCAGTGGCGGCGGGACGGGATGCCGCGCGCCCTGTGGCGAAGCGACGGGCGTGGCGGCCTCAGTGGCGGCGAGACGACCGGTTTGGGGCTCAGCGACCGGCGAGGTTGCGGCGCTGCCAGGCGGGGGCAGGGTGACGGGCGCTCTTGATCAGAGGGGCCAGCGACCAGGCTCATGGCAAGCGGACTGCCCAGCCTCGGCGAGCGGCCGATCCAGGTCTCAGTCCCGGGCCTTGGCCGGCGCTTTCGTCTTGCTGGCTCCCGCCTTGCCGGCCCTGGCCGCCGTCGCCCGGTGGGCGGCGAGGAACTGGCCGTACTGGATCAGGCCCTTCGGGGTCGCCATGGCATGGACGAAGAAATCGAAGCCCTGCTCGATATAGCCTTCGATCGTGGTGATCTGGCTGAGCCGCCAGTGCTTCAGCGCCCAGGTATGGGCATAGAGCACCAGCTGGTAGGTGACGAGATCGACATTGACCTCACGAAACACGCCGGCCGCCACGCAGTCGCGCAGGCGCTGCGCGATGAATTCGTTGGTCTCGAGCTCCAGCTGCTTGATCAGCTCGCGCTGCTCGCGCGGCAGCGATTTCGTCGAGCGATAGGCGAGAACGGCCGCGCTCCTGCGGTGATCGATGACCCGGCAGAAGGTTGCGAGCGACGACCACAAGGCTTCCAGCGGATCGCTGATCGTGGTGACCGAGAGCGGGATTTCCTGCTTGTACGATTCCAGCACGCTCATCAGCGAGAGCAGCAGGACGTCTTCCTTGGTCTGCGCATATTGGTAGATCAGGCCGATGCTAACGCCGGCCTTGCGCGCGATGTCCTGGATGGTCGTGCGATAATAGCCCTGATCGGAAAACAGCTCGACCGCCGCCGCGACGATCTGCTCACGCCTGCGCATGACCAGCTTCTCGTCGGTCACCTGGCTCTTGACGATCGTCTGATCAAAAGCCCTAGGGGGGGGTGTCAGAGGCTTCTTCATCGTCTTCCGATCTAGTTCGGCTCGATTGTCCCGTCGCCGGGACAGGCATCAACCTGTTGGATAAACCGGACGCAACCGTTTCCAAAGCCCGGTTGCGGTCAGAAGCAACCTTTTTCCGCAGCGCAATTCGCCCTGGACGAAAACGACCGAGCGCGTCACCCGCGTCACCGCGGCCGAGCACTCGATCAGATCGCCCGGCCTGGCGCCGTCGACGAAATCGCAAGTGAGGCTGATGGTGACCGCCATGCCACCGTCGATCGCCTCCATGACAGTCAGCCCCAGCGTCTGGTCCGCAAGGGCGGTGAGCACGCCGCCATGGATCGCGCCGCGGATATTGCTGTGCGCCTCGCCAGTCCTGAAGGCGAAGCCGGGGCCATTGGATCGCCTGTAGAGCGGCCCCAGGACCCGATCGAAATTGCCATCCAGCGCCGGTGTCGGCTCATAGCCTTCGGGAATGCCGGGTGGGACTGCGCTGGTCATCGGATCATGACGAAGGCTCGCGCCCACGCGCCGTGACCAGCACCACCTTGCCCAGCGCCTTGCGCGTGACGATCAGCTCCATGGCGTCTGCGATCTCCTCGATCGGCACCACCGCGCAGAGCGGCGGGTCGATACGGCCATCCGCCGCCATGGCGAACAGGTCCGCCTGCACCTCGCGCACCCGGTCCGGCATCCGCTCGAGATAGTCGCTCCAGTGAATACCGGTCACCGCGATATGCTTGACCAGAATGTAGTTCGCCCGCGCGCTCGGGATCTCGCCGCCCGCAAAGCCGACCACCACGAGCCGCCCATCCCAGGCAAGCGCCCTGAGGCAGGCCTCGAATCCGGGGCCGCCGACATTTTCGATCACCACGTCGGCGCCATGCCCGTCAGTTGCCGCCTGAACCTGCGCGCGCACGTTGTCGCGCAGGTTTGCGCCGCTCATGTCGATCACGGCATCGGCGCCCTGCGCCAGCACGAAGTCGCGCTTGTCGGGGCTGCCGATGCCGGCCAGCACCCGGCATCCCGCGGCCTTGGCGAGTTGCATGGCCGAGACGCCGATACCACCGCCGGCACCGGTTACCAGCACGGTCTCGCCGGGCTTCAGCCGGCCGCGATCAAAGAGTGCAAACCAGGACGTCTGATAGGTCAGTCCCAGGGCGGCGGCCCTGGTCATCGAAAGGCCGGCGGGCATCGGATAGCAATGCTCGGCGGACACCCGGACGGTCTCGGCGAAGGCACCGTTCTCCAGCTGGCCGACGACGCGGTCCCCCGCCTTGAAGCGCGTGACGCCTTCGCCAACGGCCGCGACGATCCCGGCGAATTCCTTGCCCGGTACGAAGGGAAGAGGCGGCAGGGTCTGATACTTGCCGGCGGCGACCAGCACGTCGGGGAAATTGAGGCCGACAGCATGGACGTCGACCGTCACCTCGCCCGGTGACGGCTCCGGCCTCGGCCAGTCGCGGAACACCAGGGCCTCCGGCGGGCCGAACCGCTCGACCACCACTGCTTTCACGGCGTGCTCCTTCCGGCTGCCGCCCTGCTCACTCGCCGGGCTTCATCGTCTTGGCCATCTCGCGCAGGCGGAATTTCTGGATCTTGCCGCTGGCGGTGCGCGGCAGCTCGCTCAGCACTTCCAGCCGTTCAGGCAGATAGTTCTTGGTGATGTGCTGGCTCGACAGGAAGGCCGTCACGTCGCCGAGCGTCACCTTTGTGCCGGGCCGGGTGGTGACAAAGGCGCAGGCGCGCTCGCCGAGGCGATCATCCGGCATGGCGACGATGGCGACATCGTTGATATCGGGGTGCTTGTAGACCAGGCCCTCGATCTCGACGACCGGGATGTTCTCGCCGCCGCGAATGATGATGTCCTTGGCCCGGCCGGTGATGCGGACATAGCCTTCGGCGTCGATGCGCGCGAGATCGCCCGTGTCGAACCAGCCTTCGGCATCCACCGCATTGAGATCCGGCCGCTTCAGATAGCCGACGAAATTGCTGCAGCCCTTGACCTGCAGGCGGCCCTCCTCGCCGGCGGCCAGCGGCTTGTCGGCTGGGTCGACGACGCGCACCGCCATGCCCGGCAGCGGGCAGCCATCGGTCTCGAAGGCCTTTTCCGGTGGATCTTCCGGTTTGGTGACGGTCACCGCGCCGTTCTCCGTCATGCCCCAACCGGACGCGATGGTGGCGCCCATATGGTCGGTGGCGCGCCGCACGAGCACGCGCGGGATCGGCGCGCCGGCCGCCAGGAACACCCGGAGCGAGCGGAAGGCCTCGGGCCTCGCCTCCGCCTCGTCGGTGAGGTCGGCGAGGAATGGCGTCGAGGCCATGGTGAAGGTCGGCCGCTCGGCTGCGAACAGGTCGGCGGCCACCTTGCGGTTCCAGATATCCTGCAGCACCACGTGGCAGCCGAGCACGATCGGCATCATCAGCCCGTACATGAAGCCGGTCTGGTGGGCGAGCGGGGAGGCCATGAACACGATGTCCTGGCCCGACAGGTGCAGCCGCTCGATATAGGGGCCGAGATTGCTGATCTGGGTGTTGGACGTGTGCATCACGCCCTTGGGCTCACCGGTCGTGCCGGAGGTGTAGAGCACCTGGATGATGTCGTCCGGCTTCGGCCGGCGCGCGGCGAACAGCGCTGTGGCCGCCGTCTGGTCGACCGGCTTGTCGTGGAGGCGCTCGAACGCTGCATCACCCTCGCCGCCGATCACCAGGGCATGAGCGAGATGGGGCAGCACATCGCGCATGCCGGCGATCATCGCGCCATGGTCGAAGTCGCGGAAGACCTGCGGCGTCACCACCACCTTGGAGCGGGCGTGGTTGAGCATGAATTCCAACTCGCGGCGCCGCAGGATCGGCATGATCGGATTGGTGATCGCGCCGATGCGCAGGCAGGCGAGATGCAGCGCGACGAACTGCCACCAGTTGGGCAACTGGTAGGAGACGACATCGCCGACCTCGACCCCAAGACCCGCGAGGTTGACCGCGATGCGCGTCACCCGCTCGTCGAGTTCGCCATAGGTGAGGCGCGTCTGGCTCGCCTGGGTCACGTCATGGGCGACGATCGCCAGGGCGCCCGGCTGCTCCTTCACCCGATGGTCGAAATCGTCGAGCAGGGTCCGGTTCTTCCAGAATCCAGCCTTCACCATGGCGTCGCGGCGCGCGGCAAACCCATCCATATGCATGGTCCACTCCCTCGGGCGGTCGTTTCCGGGCGACGCCCTTGAGGCGCCGCGCATTTTGATGTCCGGCGGTCGTGTCGCCGCCGGTTGTCAGGTCACGTCAGAGCGGTGAGCTTTCCGGGAACACCGGCTTGCGCTTCTCGACATGGGAGGCGAGGCCCTCCTTCACGTCGGGGCCGGTGAAGCCCATGAATTCCAGCGCCAGCGAGGCGTCGAAGGTCGGGCCCATCTGGCGCAGCCAGTTGTTCAGCGCATATTTGGTCCAGCGGATGGCGTTCGGCGCGCCCTCGGCGAGACGGGTCGCGATCTCGATCGACTTGGCGTCGAGGTCGGCATCGTCAACCGCCAGCGAGACCAGACCGATGCGCTCGGCCTCGGCGCCCGAGACCGGGTCGCACAGCAGCAGGTAATATTTGGCCTTGGCCATGCCGCAGAGCAGCGGCCAGATGATCGCCGCATGGTCGCCGGCTGCAACGCCGAGCCGGGTATGGCCGTCGATCAGCCGGGCGTCCTTGGTGACGATGGAGATGTCGGCAAGCAGGCCGCAGACGAGGCCTGCGCCGACCGCCGGTCCGCGAATGGCGCTGATGATCGGCTTGGAGCAATTGATCACGTTGTAGACGATGTCGCGCGCTTCCTTCCAGTTGCGGGCGCGCGTCTCGAAATCGTTGATGATCTTCTCGATCATCTTGAAGTCGCCGCCGGCCGAGAAGGCCTTGCCGTGACCGGTCAGGATCGCCGCCGAGACGGTCGGATCCTTGTCGATGTCCTGCCAGATAGTGGCGAGTTCGCCATGCATGATCTCGTCGGCGGAGTTCAGCCGTTCCGGATTGTACATGGTCACGCGCAGCACACGCGGGTGCGGCCGGTCGAACTTCAGGCGCTGGTACTTGGCATAGGGATCGGCAGGAGCTTGGGACATGGCTGGGCTTCCTCTCATTCCATTGGCATCGCCGCCGGATCAGACGGCGACGTGTTTCTTCAGGCTTTCCCTGGACAGGCCCTCGAGCCGGCCTTCCTCGACCACGGCGCCCTTGGACATGACGTAGTATCGCTCGGCCACACGGTGAACGAGGCTGAAGTTCTGCTCGATCAGCAGGATCGAGGTCTCGCCGGCGGCAAGGCCGACCAGCGTTTCGCCGAGCTCGTCGACGATGACCGGCGCCAGTCCCTCGCTCGGTTCGTCGAGCACCAGGAGATCGGGATTGGCCATCAGCGCCCGGCCGATGGCCAGCATCTGCTGCTGGCCGCCGCTCATCGCGGTGCCCGGCGTGTCGGCCCGCTCGCGCAGGATCGGGAAGAGCTCGCAGACCGTCTCGAACGACCAGCGCCCGCTGCGGCCGACAGCCGCGCCGAGCAGCAGGTTCTCGCGCACCGTCAGGCCCGGCACGATCCGCCGGCCCTGCGGCACGACCGCGATGCCGGCGCGCGCGGCGGTGAAATGGCGGATCGCCGACGCCGTTTGACCGGCAAAGGCAATGGTGCCCTTGCGCAGCCGGGCGATCCCGAGGCAGGCATTGACCACGGTGGTCTTGCCGACGCCGTTGCGGCCGAGGATCGCGACCCGCTCGCCGCGTGCGACGCTGATCGAGATATCGTGGAGCACCTGGGCCTCGCCGTAGGAGGCATGGACGCCGTCGAGCCGGAGCAGGGTCATGTGATGCTGGTCCCGAGATAGGCGCGCACCACCTCCTGGTTGGCGCGGATTTCCTCGCCCGGACCGTCGGCCAGGATCTTGCCGAGATGCAGCACGGTGATGCGATCCGAGATCGAGAAGATGACGTCCATGTCGTGCTCGACGATCAGCACGGTGACGCCCCAGCTGGTGGCGAGTTCACGCAGGAGCCGGGCCAACACCAGGGACTCGCTGATCGACAGGCCGGCGGCGGGCTCGTCGAGGAGCAGCACCGAGGGCTTGCCGACGAGGGCAAGGGCCAGGTCGAGACGGCGCTGGTCGCCATAGGAAATGTCGGCGGCGCGCCGGTCGGCGAGGGCTGACAGCCCAAGCGCCTTGATCACCTCCTCGGTATTGTCGGTCTCCGCCGCGCTGGCGGCGAGGCTGATCTGCTCGCGCACTTCGAGGTCGGCAAAGATATTGGTCTTCTGGAACGAGCGGGCGAGGCCGACACGGCGCCGTGCCCGGGCGGACAAGCCACTGATATCGCGCCCCTGGAAGCGCACGGTGCCGACCGTCGTGCCGCCGCCGCGACCGCAGAGCGCGTCCATCAGCGTCGACTTGCCGGCGCCATTGGGGCCGATCAGTCCGCGGATCTCGCCGGGGACCAGCGCGATGGAGACCTTGTCGACCGCGACAAAGCCGCCATAGCGGCGCGTCATGTCGATGCCTTCGAGAGCAAAGCCGCTCATCGGGCCTTCCCCTTCAGTTTGGCGACCATGCTGGACAGGAGGCCGCTGACGCCATGGGGCAGCAGGACCGTGACGACGATCAGCGTCACGCCGATGATCGCCGGCCAGTGCTCGGTGAGGTCGCCGGCCGCATCCTTGAACATGAAGAAGATCACCGAGCCGAGGGCAGGGCCCCAGATGGCCCGCGCGCCGCCGATCACCGCCATGACCAGCGCCTCGCCCGACAGCGACCAGTGCAGGACACCCGGCGTGACGAAGGCGTTGTAGAGCACGAACAACACGCCGCCGATGGCGCCGACGGCGGCCGACACGCCATAGATGATGGCGCGCGGCACCACGGTCTCGAAGCCGATATAGCGGGCCCGCTCCTCGTTCTCGCGAATGGCGATGGTCAGCAGCCCGAAGCGCGAGCGCGCGATCAGCCAGAGGCCGCCGATGATCAGCACCAGCACGATCCAGCAGACGACGAACATGGTGGCGGGCTGCTGGAACACGGCGATGTCCATCCCGAACAGCGTGGATGGCAGGCGCACCGCCATGCCGTCGTCGCCATTGGCGAGGTCGCGCCAGCGCAGGAAGATCTCGTGGAACGACTGGGCGACGGCCAGCGTCAGCATGGAGAAGGCGAGGGGCGGCAGCCGGACGATGCCGAGGCCGGCGACGAAGGCGAGGATCGACGGCAGGACGATCGCGAGGATGATGGCGAGTTCGGTCGGCATCAGGCCGAACTTGCCGTTGAGCGCGACCCCATAGGCCGCCAGTCCATAGAAGGCGGCATGGCCGAAGCTGGTCAGGCCGTTCTGGCGGATCATGAAACCGATGCCCGTGGCCAGCACCGCGCTGATCACCGCCTGGGTCATCAGGGTGAGCGCCAGCTGCGACGACACCAGGACCGGCACGAGCAGCCCGAGCCCGAGGGCGCAGGCGATGACAACGGCCGCCAGTGGCAGCGGTGACCGCGATGCCGGACGAGGCGAAGCCGCGTTGGTTTCGACGGAGGGCATGGTCATTTTCCGGCTCCGGCAAGGCCTTGCGGACGCAGGGTCAGCACGAGCGCCATGATGGCCAGCGGCAGCATCGAGGCGAGTTCGGGGACGAAGACGATGCCGAGATTGTGCACCTGGCCGATCAGCAGGGCTGCGATGAACACGCCGGTGAAGCTGGTGAGGCCTCCGGTGACCACGACCACGAAACAGTCGATGATGATGTAGCCGCCCATGGACGACGACAGCGCGAGCAGCGGCCCGGCGATCGTGCCGGAGAGGCCGGCAAGGCCAGTGCCGATGGCGACCACCAGAGCGCTGAGCCGGTCCGTATCGACGCCCTGCATGCCCGTGGTGACCGGATCGACGCTGGAGGCGCGGACATAGAGGCCGACCCGGCTGGAGCGCAGCCAGATCGCAAGGCCGGCGGCGACGGCCAGGGCGACAGCGATCACGAACAGCCGATAGACCGGGAAGGTCGCGCCGAACATCGGCACGACACCGGAGAGGATCTGCGGCGGCGCGACGGTGAGGAAGTCCTTGCCCCAGATGGTGCGAACGAGATCCTCGACGACGAACAACAGGCCGAATGTCACCAGAAGCGTGACGATCGCGTCCTCATGGGCCAATGGCCGGAACACGAAGCGGTCGAGCAGCACGCCAAGGGCTGCCAGCGCGACCACCGAGACGACCATGCCGGTCCAGAAGCCGAGATAGGCGGCGACCGCGTAGGAAATGTAGGCGCCCAGCATGAACAGGCCGCCATGGGCGAAATTGGTCACGCGGCGCAGGCCGAAGATCAGCACCAGTCCGACGGACAGCAGGTAGAGAAAGCTGCCATAGACCAAGCCATTGATGATCTGGATCATGCCAGTCGCATCCGGGTCAACGGGGCGCGGGGAGCGAACGTCGCGCCGTAGGCGATCTCGGTGCGGGCCGGGCCGCTCAATCCTGCCATGACGTCCTTCCCTTCTGCATGACGCGTTGCGATCGCGTCGTTGCTGAATGAATATTCATTCAGTTTGCGTCTGTCAATGACCGGGCCTCGTTCGCGGGTAGGGGAGCGAAGGGTAGGTCCAAGCCGCGCGGCGGGACAATCCGCCGATTGGGAGTGTTGCGGGATGCGGGGGCAACCGTGTGCCTTGCTCTCGCCAGACGGGTCCGGCCGCGCCCGAAGCGCGACCGGACAGCATGGTCGGGATCAGAGGCGGCAGGTGCCGTCGGGCTTCGGCGTGGCGACGTCCGCCGGAACGGTCATGTTGATGACCGGGCGGAGCGCCCCATTGGCCATCGCGACCTGGCCGAAATAGTTCGGCCCGATCAGCTGATGGTCTTCCTTGCGCATCATCTGCGAGCCGAGGATCGTGTCGAAGCTGGCGCCTTCCATGGCCTTGGCGATGTCGGCCGGCTTGACGCTGTTGGCCTTCTTCACTGCCTGGAAGATCACCTGCATGCCGATATAGGTCTCGCCTTCGAAATTGGTCGGCAAGCTGCCCGGATATTTGACCGCCCAGTCGGCGACGAACTTCTTGTTCGACGGCGTATCCAGCGTCGCGCTGTAGTTGATGATGGTGTGGATGCCCTTCACCGTCTCGCCCAGCACCTTCACCGTGCCGTCCGTGGTGAAGCTGGTGCCGCCGGTGACGACCTTCTCGAACAGGCCGAACTGCTTGGCCTGCGTGGCGAAATTGATGGCATCGCGGCCAGCGAGCGCCACCCAAAGGGCCTGGGCACCGGAATCGGCGACTTTCTGGATATGGGCGGCGTAGTCATTGCTGCCGAAGGCCGGATAGTTTTCCGAGACGATGGTCTTGCCGGTGGCTTCCGAGGCCTTCTTGAAGCTCGCGCCGGAATTGCGGCCCCAGGCGATATCGGCCGCGACGACGGCCCATTTGGTTTCCGGTCGCGTGGCAAGCCAGGGCTGCACCACGGCGGCATCGGAATAATCGGGGCGGTTCACGCGGAACATGCGGCCCTGGCACTGCTTGCCGGTGATGTCGTCCGCCTTGTTGATGGTCGCGACATAGATCGCGTTCCAGCGCGCCAGCATCGGGCCCATGGCAAGAGCCTCGCCGGACGCGATGGAGCCGGTCAGCACGTTGAAGCCGGCCAGCGCCAGCTTCTCGCCCTGCTGGCGGGCAAGCTCGGGCTTGGCCTCGGTATCGAGGAAGCGGACCTCGACCTTGTGGCCGTTGACGCCGCCGGCGGCATTGGCCTCGGCGACGGCGAATTCGATGGCGCGCTTGGCCTCGTCGCCGAGCTGGGCATAGGTGCCGGTCAGTGCCGTGGGCACGCCGATCTTCAGCGGCTCCTTGGTCTGGGCATGGGCCGTACCAGCTCCGGCGAGCACAACGCTCGACGCGCCGATCAGAAGCGTCCTTCTTGTCGTCTGCATGGGTCGTTCCTCCATTGGTCTTTTTAAGAATGAATGTTCATTCATTCATCCATCGGGTGACCGGCAATTGTCAAGCGAGCGAAGGATGGAGGGGACGGTTAAGATGGCCGGCCGGCGCGGCGAGCATCCGCCGGGAACGAACAGGTGTCGCGAGGACAGGTCCGCCCGCCCCCTGGCTTCGCTGGATTGTTGACAATCGACAATCTGCGCTTTTGACTGTCCGACGACAGAGCTTCAGCCGAGGCCGGACGGAGGGTCCCATGAGCATCGATCGACGGATATTTGCCGCATCCCTTGTTGTCTCGGCGGGAGCCACACTCGTCGCCCCAGCTATCGCGCAAGGCGCGGGCACCCTGGACGAGGTCAAGCGCCGCGGCTCGCTCAGGGTCGGCGTGACCCAGGCGCCCCCCTGGTATTCCAAGGATCCCCGCACCGGCGAATGGTCGTCCGGTGTCGGCGTCTCGGTCGGCAAGGCCATGGCAACAGCGCTCGGCGTCCGCTTCGAACCGGTCGAGGTCACCTGGGGCACGGCGATCGCGGCCCTCCAGGCCAACCGCATCGACATCATGTATGTGCTCGACGCGACGCCTGAACGCGCCCAGGCGGTCGACTTCCCGGCATCGCCTCTGCTCTACTATTCCCTCGCGGTGCTGGCCAAGGATGAGCTCGCCGTGCGCAACTGGGAGGACCTGAACAAGCCGGAGGTCCGGATCGCCGTGCCGCAGGCGACCAGCATGGACGCCTTCCTCACCGCCAATGTCGCGAAGGCCACCATCCAGCGCTTTCCCGGCAATACCGAGGCCATCGCCGCTTTCCAGTCGGGCCGGGTCGAAGCGGTCTGCCTGTTCCATCCCCCGCTGATCGCAGCCCGCCAGCGCCTCGGCGCAGGCAAGATCGTCGTGCCTCAGCCGACCCGGTCCAACCCGTCCAGCGCGGCCGTCCGCAAGGGCGACACCGCCTTCGTTGCCTGGGTGGACGAGCAGATCAGTGGCTATTACCGCAGCCGCCAGATCCAGACCTGGTACGAGGAATTCCTCACCAGCTTCGGCCTCGACCCCAAGGCGGCCCCACCGATCATCAAGGAAATGCTCGGCTGACGCGGCTCCCGTGTACCGCTGGGACTTCACGCCGATCTGGGCGCATGGTGACCTGCTGCTGGCAGGCCTTGGCAATACGCTTGTCCTGACAGGCGTGGCGCTGGCCGGCGGTCTGCCGGTCGGCCTCGCGCTGGCGCTGGCGCGCCTGTCCGGCAATCGCCTCATGGCGGCCCCGGCCGGGCTCGTCATCGAGGTGTTCCGCACGACGCCTCCGCTCGTCCAGCTGTTCTGGTTCTATTTCGGGCTGCCGATCATCCTGAAGGTCGAGATGACGCCCTATCTCGCCGCGGCTCTCACCTTCACGATCCAGTCCGGGGCCTTCTTCGCCGAAATTTTTCGCGCCGGCATCGTCTCGGTCGACAAGGGGCAGAGTGAGGCGGCCCGCGCCATCGGCATGAGCAAGGCGCAGGCGATGCGGCGCATCATCCTGCCCCAGGCGGTGAAGCGCATGTTCCCCGCCATGATGGAGCGCTCGATCGAGCTGATGAAGACGACCACTCTCGTCGCCACCGTCTCCTATGCCGACCTCCTCTATCAGGCGAACGAACTGGCCCAGAAGACCTTCCGTCCCCTCGAGGTCTTCACCGCGGCGGCGCTCCTCTATTTCGTCACCATCACGCTGGTGAGCGCACTGGGCGCGCTGGTCGAGCGGCGCATGGCGCAAAGCGGCGAGATGGCGCGATGACCTATCGCTGGGACTTCACGCCGCTCATCGACAATTGGCAGGCGCTGGCCATGGGCGCCATCGGCACTCTGCGGCTTTTCGCCATCTGCCTGGTGATCGGCCTCGGTTTCGGCCTGGTCGTGGCGCTGGCGCGGCGGTCCCGCTGGCGGATGGCGCGATGGGTGTCCATCGGCTTCATCGAGTTCTTCCGGAACACGCCGGTCCTCGTGCAGATCCTGTGGTTCTATTTCGCCCTGCCAATGCTGGTTCCGGTCGAGATCACGCCCTTCGCGGCGGCCATTCTTGGCATTTCGCTGAACTCGGCCGCCTATTCGGCAGAAATCTACCGCGCCGGCATCCAGTCGATCGAGCCGGGCCAATGGGAGGCGGCGCGCGCCATCGGCATGTCCGGCCTGCAGACGCTCCGGCGGATCGTCCTGCCGCAGGCGCTGAGGCGGGTGCTGCCGGCCCTGACCAACCGCGGCATCGAGATCTTCAAGATGACGACGCTGGCCTCGGTGGTCGCCTATATCGAGCTCCTGCACCAGGGCAAACTCATCGCCTCGCTGAACTTCAATCCGCTGGAGGTCTACACCGTCATCGGCGCCCTCTTCTTCCTCTTCCTCTACCCGCTGGTGCGCGCGACCTATGCGCTCGAGCGGCGGCTCGCACGGAGCGACTGAGCCATGGACACGCCTCTCCTCCGGCTCGCGGGCCTCGACAAGCGTTTCGGCGACAAGGCCGTCTTCTCCGGCGTCGATCTCGACGTGAAGCGTGGCGACCGCATCGCCCTCATCGGCGCATCGGGGTCGGGCAAGTCCACGCTGCTGCGTTGCATCAACTTTCTCGAACGACCCGACGCCGGCCGCGTGATCCTGAACGGCGAGCCGGTCGGTACGGAGCGCCAGCGCTCCGGCGGCACCGAGATCCGCTACGACGAGGCAAGCCTCAACCGGCTGCGTCAGCGCGTCGGCATGGTGTTCCAGCAATTCAACCTGTTCCCCCACATGACGGCGCTCGGCAATGTCATGGAAGGGCTCGTCACGGTGAAGCGCATGGCGAGCGGGCCGGCCGCCGAGCGCGCCCTCGCCGAACTCGCCCGCGTCGGTCTCGCCGACAAGGCCGAGGCCTATCCGGCGCATCTGTCCGGCGGGCAGAAGCAGCGCGTCGCGATTGCGCGGGCTCTGGCCATGGAGCCGGAGATCCTCTTGTTCGACGAGCCGACGTCTGCGCTCGACCCGGCGCTCGTCGGCGAGGTTCTGGACACGATCCAGGCGCTTGCCGCCGAAGGGCGCACCATGATCCTCGTCACCCACGAGATCGGCTTCGCCTATCACATGGCGACCCGCGTCCTCTTCCTCGCCGAGGGCGGCATCTACGAACAGGGAACGCCGGACGAGGTGCTGAAGGCGCCGCGCCGGCCTCTGACCCAGGACTTCATCGCCGGCCATCGCCGGTTCAGCTTCTGACGGAACAGTGCCATGACCAGCGCAGCGACTTCCACCGCGGGCAGTGCCCAGGGCTATCTCGACGATCCGCGCAACGAGGCGGTTCTCGTCTATGTCGACGGCGCCTTCGTTCCGCGCCATGAAGCCCGTGTCTCGGTCTTCGACAGCGGCTTCGTGCTGGGCGACGGCGTCTGGGAGGGCCTCCGGCTCAAGAACGGCCGGCTGATCCAGCTCGACGCCCATCTCGACCGGCTCTTCGAGGGCGCCAATTCCATCGCCCTCGACATCGGCCTCGACCGTGACGGGGTTGCCGCCGCGGTGAACGAGACCCTGGCGCGCAATGGCATGACCGATGGCGCCCATGTGCGTCTCATGGTGAGCCGTGGCATCAAGAAGACGGTCAACCAGGACCCGCGCTTCGTCATCGGCAAGGCGACCATCGTCATCGTCGCCGAATACAAGACGCCGCGCCCGGAATCGAAGGCCCGCGGCCTGTCCCTCTTCACCTCCGCCTTCCGGACAAGCACGCCGGATGTCTTCGACCTGCGCCTCAACTCGCACAGCCGCCTCAACCTGATCCAGGCGCTGATCCAGGCCATCAATGCTGGCGCCGACGAAGCCCTGATGCTCGACCCGCAGGGCTTCGTCGCCAGCTGCAACTCCACCAACTTCTTCATCGTGCGCCGCGGCACGCTGTGGACCTCCACCGGCGCCTTCTGCTTCAAGGGCCTCACCCGCCAGGCCGTGCTGGATGCATGGCGCGCCGCGGGACTGCCCGCCGAGGAACGTCCCTTCACGCTCGCCGAGGTCTATGCCGCGGACGAGGCCTTCATTACCGGAACGCTCGGCGGCGTCACGCCGGTGACGAAAATTGACGGACGGGTGATTGGCACCGGCACGCCCGGAGCGATGACCAAGCTCGCCTCCGAGCACTACCAGGCCTGGGTCGCCCGATGAGCCGCGCGGCGGGCCTCGCCATGGAAACGGGCGTCGCGCCGCTCCGGCGCGCGACCTTCCGCGACCTGGTCGCCGAGCGCTTGCGCCAGGCCATTATCGACGGCTCCATCGCGCCGGGCAGCACGGTGACGGAACAGCAGCTCGCGGCCGAGTTCGGGGTCAGCCGCGGCCCCTTGCGTGAGGCAATGGGCCAACTCGTCGAGGAGGGTCTCCTCGTCTCGGTGCCCTATACCGCCACCCGCGTCATGTCGCTGTCGCGCCACGACGTCGGTGAGATCTATTCCTTGCGCACCGCGATGGAGCGCCTTGCCTTCGCGCAGATCTGGGACCATCGGACCGAGGCCTTTGCCGCGACCCTCAGGGCACGGCACGAAGCCCTGCTGGCGGCGCTGCCCAGCGGCGACGGCTTCGCCACGTCGCAGGCCGAGGTGCGGCTCCACGCAACCGTCTACGAATTCTGCGGTCACAAGCTGCTTCTGGAGGCCTGGAACCGGATTGCGCCCCGTCTCCATCTCTACCTCGCGGTCCATCAGAAAGCCCATGGCCGCTCCGGTCCGCTCGACGATGCCCACCGCGCCTATGTCGATCTCGCGACCGGCGACCGGCTCGACCTGATGCTGGCGGAACTCGACCATCACATGCAGCGCGGCCTCGACCATCTGCAGGACTATGTGGCGCGCATCGTCGCCGCCGGAGACTGAACGGCATCGGCAGGTCGGACCCTGCCTGAGCATCGCCACCCGGGACGTCGGGTGCGCCCTCAGCTAACCCACGGACATGTCGCGACAAAACAAAAGCCCGGCTGAACGGCCGGGCTTTGTCAAGACGGGCTGGTGGAGCTGAGCGGAATCGAACCGCTGGCCTCTGCAGTGCGATTGCAGCGCTCTCCCATCTGAGCTACAGCCCCCGCCCGGAGCGGCCTTTTAGGGTCTGGGCCTCCGGCGTGTCAAGCGTGGCGGCAGCTGATCCACCGCGCAACCGGCGTGCCACCATGCGGTCACGTCGCGTGGTTCCTCAGGCGTTTGAGGCGACATGCGGGGCGCGGCGTCCGCCCCGCAAACCCTCACATGTTCTGCCCGTGGCAATGCTTGAACTTCTTGCCAGAGCCACAGGGGCAGAGTTCGTTGCGGCCGACCTTGCCCCAGGTGCGCGGATCGTTCGGATCGCGCTCCGGATTGGGTTCGGCAGCAGTCGCTGAAAAGCCCGGCGAGGCCGCGCCGAGAGCGGCGAATTCGTCCATCCCGGTCAGCGGGTCCACATGATGGGCGCTCATCGGCGGCAGGTCCGGCATCGGCGGCGGCTCCTGCAGTTCGACCAGGGCCAGCTGCTGGGTCGTCATCTCGCGCAGCCGGTCCATCAGGCTCTCGAACAGCTGGAACGCTTCCGACTTGAACTCGTTCAGCGGATCGCGCTGGGCATAGCCGCGCAGGCCCACCACCTGCCGGAGATGGTCGAGCTGCACGATATGTTCGCGCCACAGGTGGTCGAGCACCTGCATCACGATCGCCTTCTCGATCTGGCGCATGATGTCCGGGCCGAAGCGAGCGGCCTTCGAGGCCATCATCTCATTGGCCGCCCTGGAGACGCGCTCGATCACTTCCTCGTCGGCAATGCCCTCTTCCTTCGCCCACTCGGTCACCGGCAGGTCGAGGTTGAGGACGCGGTAAATCTCGTCCTTGAGCGTCTGGGTGTCCCACTGCTCGGCATAGGCATCCGGCGGGATATGGGCGTGCACCAGGGTCTCGACGACGCCATGGCGCATGTCGCCGACCATCTCGGAGAGGTCGGCCTGGCTCATCAGGTCGATGCGCTGCTCGAAGATCACCTTGCGCTGGTCATTGGCGACGTCGTCATATTTGAGGACGTTCTTGCGCATGTCGAAATTGCGCGCCTCGACCTTCTGCTGCGCCTTTTCCAGCGCCCGGTTGATCCAGGGATGGACGATCGCCTCGCCCTCCTTGAGGCCGAGCTTGGTCAGCATGCCCTCCATCCGGTCCGACCC
Source organism: Phreatobacter aquaticus (assembly GCF_005160265.1). NCBI lineage: Bacteria > Pseudomonadati > Pseudomonadota > Alphaproteobacteria > Hyphomicrobiales > Phreatobacteraceae > Phreatobacter > Phreatobacter aquaticus. Next base: position 2,465,911 of record NZ_CP039865.1, read on the forward strand.
GAAGATGCGCATCAGGTCGTCCTGCAGGGACAGGTAGAACTTGGATCGGCCAGGATCGCCCTGGCGGCCGGAACGGCCGCGCAGCTGGTTGTCGATGCGGCGGCTCTCGTGGCGTTCGGTGCCGATGATGTAGAGGCCGCCTGCGGCAAGCGCGCGCTGCTTCAGCTCGCCCACCTGCACGCGGATGGCCTCGGCCTTGGCCTCCTTCTCGGGGCCGTCCTCCATGTCGGCGAGCTCGACCGAGATGCGCATGTCGGCATTGCCGCCAAGCTGGATGTCGGTGCCGCGCCCCGCCATGTTGGTGGCAATCGTGATCGCGCCGGGAACGCCGGCCTGGGAGACGATGAACGCTTCCTGCTCGTGATAGCGGGCGTTCAGCACGGCGAAGACCTGCACGGCCTTGGCCTGGTCGGCGTCATAGAGCGGCGCGAAGGCTGCCGGGTCCTCCAGGTCGACCTGGATGAAGCCGTGGGCCTTGAGCATCTCGGCCAGCGTCTCGGACTTCTCGATTGAGGTCGTGCCGACCAGCACGGGCTGGCCCTTGGCGCGGGCGGCCTCAACCTCGGCGATGATCGCCTGATACTTGTCGGGAACCGACTTGTAGACCTCGTCGTCCTCGTCCAGACGCGCGATGCCGCGGTTGGTCGGGATCTCGACGACTTCGAGCTTGTAGATGTCCATGAACTCGTCGGCCTCGGTATTGGCCGTGCCGGTCATGCCGGCAAGCTTGCCGTACATGCGGAAATAGTTCTGGAACGTGATCGAGGCGAGCGTCTGGTTCTCCGGCTGGACCTGGACGCGCTCCTTGGCCTCCAGCGCCTGATGCAGGCCTTCCGAATAGCGGCGGCCCGGCATCATGCGGCCGGTGAACTCGTCGATGATGACGACCTCGCCGTTGCGGACGATATAGTCCTTGTCGCGCTGGAACAGCTTGTGGGCCTTCAGCGCCTGGTTGACGTGGTGGACGGTCGAGACGTTCTCCACGTCATAGAGCTCGCCCTTCAGGATGCCGGCTTCGCCCAGCACCTTCTCGAGCTTCTCGTTGCCGCTCTCGGTCAGCGAGCTTGTGCGCTGCTTCTCGTCGATCTCGTAATCTTCCTTGGCGAGCATCGGGATGAACCGGTCGATGGTCGCGTAGAAGTCGGAACGATCGTCGAGCGGGCCGGAAATGATCAGCGGCGTGCGCGCCTCGTCGATCAGGATGGAGTCCACCTCGTCGACGATGGCGTAGGCGTGCCCGCGCTGAACCATCTCCTCGACGGAGTACTTCATGTTGTCGCGCAGGTAGTCGAAGCCGTACTCGTTGTTGGTGCCGTAGGTGATGTCGCAGGCATAGGCCGCGTGCCGCTGGGCATCGTCCATGCCGTGCACGATCGTGCCGGTGGTCATGCCGAGGAAGCCGAAGACGCGGCCCATCCACTCGGCGTCGCGCTTGGCGAGATAGTCGTTGACGGTGACGACGTGGACGCCCTTGCCGGGCAATGCGTTGAGATAGCACGCAAGGGTTGCAACTAGCGTCTTGCCCTCGCCGGTCTTCATCTCGGCGATCGCGCCCTCGTGCAGCACGATGCCGCCGATCAGCTGGACGTCGTAATGGCGCTGCTTCAGCACGCGGCGGGCGGCCTCGCGCACGGTTGCGAAGGCCGGCACCAGCAGGTCGTCGACGGTCTTGCCGGCGGCGAGCTCGGCACGGAATGTATCGGTGCGGGCGCGCAACGCCTCGTCGGACAGCTTCTCCATGTCCGGCTCAAGCGCATTGATGGCGTCAATCCGGGGCCGGTAGCCCTTGATCCGGCGGTCATTGCCGTTGCCGAAGAGTTTGCGGGCGAGCGCACCGAGCATGATCGTTCCTTCGCTTGAGGCCGCGCCTGACAGGGGACCGGTTGAGCAGATGGGTCGCACCCAACTGCCGATCGGTTCATGTCACCGGCCTCACAAGGCAGGTTGAGGGGCCACCCAGGGCGGTCCCGTCTTCATTCCCGAGCAGGGAATCCCGGACGAGGGGCGATCCCACCCATTCACCAAGACGTGCGGTAGATATGGACGGTGGAAAGGGTTGTCAATTCAGCGCGAACCGGGCATTCCTGCCCCACCCGGCGCAGTGAACCCAAAGGCTGTCCCAGACGTTCTGCCGCATGGTCTGTTCATTCGTGCATTGCCCGACCAGCGGCACCGCGTAGCCGACCCTCGCCAACCGTGACAAAGGCCCGCTTCCGATGACCGTTCGCCTTCCTTTTGCCCTCGCAGCCCTTGTTCTCGGCCTGAGCGGCCCCCTGATGGCGCAGACGCCCCCTGCGGCCCCCGCCGCACCCGCGCCTGCCGCCCGGCTGGCGCCGGACGCCGTTCTTGCCAAGGTCTTCGGCGTCGAGATCCGCCAGGCCGATCTCGACGCGGCTGAAGAGGATATCGGCGGCCAGGCGACCGCCCAGATGAACCCCGACCAGAAGCGCGACTATCTCCTCGGCTTCGTCATCGACCTGACGATCGCCGCCCGCGCGGCGGAGGCTCGCAACATCCAGAACGGCCCGGATTTCGCCCGCAAGCTCTCCTATTACCGCAACAAGCTGCTGGTCGAGAGCCTGTTGAACGCGGAGACGGCCTCCCGGGTGACCGAAGCCGAGATGCGCAAGGTCTATGACGAGCAGCGCTCGCGGATCACGCCCGAGGAGGAAGTGCGCGCCAGCCACATCCTCGTCGAGACCGAGGAAGAGGCGAAGGCGATCATCGCCCAGCTGCGCGGCGGTGCCGATTTCGCGACCCTCGCCAAGGAAAAGTCGAAGGATCCGGGCGGTGCCAATGGCGGCGACCTCGGCTTCTTCTCCAAGGCCCAGATGGTGCCGGAATTCGCGACCGCCGCTTTCGCCATGCAGCCGGGCGCGCTGTCCGAGACGCCGGTCAAGACCCAGTTCGGCTGGCATGTGATCAAGGTTGTCGAGAAGCGCGAGCGCCCGATCCCGACCTTCGAGCAGGTTCGTGGCCAGATCGAGGACTTCCTGACCCGTCGCGCCCAGGCCGAGCTGGTGCAGAAGCTGCGCTCCGAGGCCCAGGTCGAGCGGCTGCTGCCGCCGGCCGCTCCGGCTCCTGCGCCGGGTGCCGCCCCGGCGACCCCGGCCCCTGCCAGGCCCTGACCAACAGCCCTGCCTTTCGAACCGTTTCTTAAGGCAGGGCAGGCTATTGAGGGCATCTTGGATCGGGCTCCGTCGCAGGACGGGGCCGGCCCGCCGGGGAAGCCGCTCGTGTCTGTCATGGGTTCCGACGAAGCCGAGATGGGGCGGGGCGCCAAGACGCTCCTGTCGCCATCGGCCGTCATTGACCGCCTGCGCTCGGTCCTGACCGGCAGCGGCGATCATTCCATCGCCCAGCGCATGGCGGGCGCGGCCTTCATCATTCGCGTCATGAGCGCGGCCATCGCCTATGTCAGCCAGGTGCTGATGGCCCGCTGGATGGGCGGCTCCGAATTCGGCATCTATGTCTCGGTCTGGGTCTGGGTTCTGCTGCTCGGACATTTTTCCAATCTGGGCCTGGCCTCCGCCGCCCAGCGCTTCATTCCCGAATATGCCGGCCGCGGCGACGAGGACGGCCTGCGCGGCTTCCTGAAGGGCGCGCGGCTGATCGGCATGGCCTCCGGCACCGTCATCGCGGCCCTTGGCCTCACCGGCCTCTGGCTCGCAGGCCCCTCGATCGGCACCGGCCTCGGCGTGCCTCTGGCGCTCGCGGCCATCTGTCTGCCGCTCTATGTGCTGACCGACATCCAGGATGGCATTGCCCGGTCGCAGAACTGGACCGACCTGGCGCTGGGCCCACCTTATCTGATCCGACCGGTCATCCTGCTCGCCGGCATGGCGGCGGGCCACATGCTCGGCCTTGCGGCCAATGCCACCACCGCCATGGCGGCCGCGGTCATCGCCACCTGGGCTGCTGGCATGATCCAGTTCTGGCTGCTCGGGCGCCGCCTGAAGGGCCGCGTTGCTGCCGGCCCGCGCCGCTATGAGGGCCGCTTCTGGCTCGCCACCTCGGTGCCGATCTTCCTGGTCGAGGCGTTCTATCTCGCCCTGACCTATACCGACATCATCCTCCTGAAGCAGTTCCGCCCAGCGGAAGAGGTCGCGATCTACTGGGCCGCGGTGAAGACGCTGGCGCTGGTCGCCTTCATCTATTTCTCGGTCGCCGCCGCGGCTGCCCACCGTTTCAGCGAATATCACACCGCCGGCGACCGCCAGAAGCTGTCGGAATTCCTGTCGGCCTCGATCCGCTGGACCTTCTATCCCTCGCTCGCAGCCACGATCGTGGTGCTGGCGCTGGGCAAGCCCTTCCTCATGCTGTTCGGCCCGGATTTCGTCGCGGGCTATCCCGCCATGTTCGTCGTCTCGATCGGCCTTCTCGCCCGCGCGGCGGTTGGCCCGGTCGAGCGGCTGCTCTCCATGTCCGGCCAGCAGCGACTCTGTGCGCTGATCTATGCCACCGCCTTCGCCACCGCCGTGATCCTCTGCGTCTTGCTCATCCCGCCCTTCGGCATGATGGGAGCCGCCAGCGCCACCGCCATTGCCCTGACCCTGGAATCGGTCCTGCTGTTCTGGGTGACCCGCACCAGGCTTGGCCTGACCGTCTCGCCCTTCGCGCGCCGTAGTCCGGCAGCCGCCGAATGAGCACCGATCTCACCCAAAGACCGCACCTGGCTCCCCTCGATCCGGTGGATGATCGGCTGGATCGCATGGCGTCGCCGCCGCTCCAGCCCTATGGCACCGCCGACCGGGATGCAGGCGCTCTGACCACACGCTGGGTCGAGGCTGAAGATTGGGCGCAGCTCGAGGCGGCCTGGCGCGCCCTTGCCGCCTGCGCCGAGCCCAATGTCTTCCTGTGCCCGGCCTTCGCGCTGGCCGCGAGGGCGATCGATCAGGAGCCCGACCTCGGCGCCGTGGTGATCGAGCGCGACGGCTTTCTCGTCGGCTTCGCGGCGGGACGCTTCCGCCGCCGCGGTCTGGTCTTTTCGCTCTGGACACACCCCTATGCGCCCTATGGCCTGCCGCTGATGGAGCGGGGCAGGGAGGCCGATATTCTCGACGCCCTGTTCCGGCATCTGGCCGATGCCGGCGTTGCGGCGCTCGATTGGCCCTTGGCTGACGAGGGGCCGGCGTCGCAGGCGCTCGAAGGGCTCATTTCAGCTGGCCATCGCCGGGTCGATCTTTTCGACCATCATCGGCGCGCGGTGATGACGGCTGCGCCGCCGAAACCGTCCAAGGAGATGCGGCGCCTCTCCCGCCGCCTCGGCGAGACCGGCGATCTGCGTCACTGCACGACGGCCCGCGACCTGCCGATGGACATTGCCGCCAATGCGTTCCTGAAGCTTGAGGCCGACGGCTGGAAAGGCCGGAAGGGCACCGCCTTGGCAGGCTCCGGCGAGACGCTCGCCTTCTTCCACGAGGTTGCCCTGGGCCTTGCCGAGGCAGGCGATGCCCGTATCGACCTGCTCACACTGGACGGCCGCCCGATCGCCGCTGGCGTCGTCCTCGCGGCGGGCAACCGCGCCTGGTACTGGAAGACGGCCTATGACGAGACCCTCGCGCGCTACTCCCCTGGCATCCTGCTGACCCAGGCGCTGGCAGCCGATCTCGCCGAGGACGGCCGCTTTGCTCTCGTGGATTCCTGCGCCATTCCCGGCCATTCGATGATCGACCGCATCTGGCCGGAACGCATGGCCATAGCCAGCCGCTATATCGCGGTGCCTCCGGGCCGGCCCAGCGTCGATTACCGGATCGTCGCCGGCACGGAGCGGCTGCGTCTCGGAGCGCGGCGCGCCGCCAAGGCCCTGCTCGCGCGGCTCAAGGGCGGTCGCGCAAAAGCCGGCGGATGACCTTGCCGGTCGTGGTCATCGGCAATTCGTCGATGAACTCCATCTCGCGCGGATAGGAATGGGTCGACATGCGCGTCTTCACGAAGTCGCGGATGTCCTCCTCCAGTTCCTTTGACGGCTCGACGCCGCGCTTCAGCACGACGAAAGCCTTGACGATCTCGGTGCGCAGCGGGTCCGGCTTGCCGACGGCCGCCGCGAGCGACACTGCAGGATGCTTGATCAGGCAGTCCTCGACCTCGCCGGGGCCGATGCGGTAGCCGGCCGAGGTGATGACATCGTCGTCGCGGCCGAAGAAATGCACATAGCCGTCGTAATCCACGATGCCCTGGTCGCCGGTGGTCATCCAGTCGCCGATGAACTTGGCCTCCGTCGCCTCCGGCTTGTTCCAGTAGCCGAGGAACATGACGGGGTCGGGCCGTTGCACCGCGATCTGCCCGCGCTCGCCGGGGTCGCACAGCGAGCCGTCATCGCGGATGACGCCGACCGTATGACCCGGCACCGGCTTGCCAATGGCGCCGGCACGGCTGACGCCAAGTGCGGCCGACGACGACAGCACGAGATTGCATTCGGTCTGGCCGTAGAATTCGTTGATGGTCAGCCCCAGCGCCTCGCGGCCCCAGTCATACGTCTGGGCGCCCAGCGCCTCACCGCCTGAGGCGAGCGTGCGGAGCACCAGCTTGTGGCGCGAGCGCGGGTCCTCCACCGAGCGCAGCATGCGCAGCGCGGTCGGCGGCACGAAGGAGTTCCTGACCTCCATCTCCGCCATCAGCGCAAAGGCCTCGTCGGCATCGAATTTCTCGAACTTCTTGGCCACCACCGGCACGCCGAAATGCAGCGACGGCAGCAGCACGTTGAGGAGGCCGCCCGCCCAGGCCCAGTCGGCCGGCGTCCACATCCGGTCGCCCGGCTGGGGGAAGAATTCGTGGGGCATCTCCACGCCCGGCAGATGGCCGAGCAGCACGCGATGGCCGTGCAGCGCGCCCTTGGGCTGGCCGGTGGTGCCGGACGTGTAGATCATCATGGCGGGATCGTCGGCGGCGGTGTCAACCGCCTCGAAGCGCGACGAAGCCTCTTCCAGGCTGTCGTAGAAGTCGGCCACGCCATGGTCGCCGGCGCCATCGACCGACAGGACGACAGAGAGCTCTCCCAACTGGTCGCGGATCTGGTCGAGCTTGGCGAGGCCCTCGCCATTGGTGATCAGCGCGCGCGCGCCGGAATCCGACAACCGGAAGGCCAAAGCATCGGTGCCGAACAACGCCGCCAGCGGCACGGCGATGGCGCCCATCTTGTAGATCGCGACATGGGCTATGGCCGCGGCCGCCCCTTGTGCCAGCACCAGCGCGACACGGTCGCCGCGCTTCACACCCTTGGCCACCAGCACATTGGCCAGCCGGTTGGAGGCTTCCTCCAGCCGCCCGTAGGTCACCGGCTCGATCGTGCCGTCGGGCTTCTTCCACAGGATCGCCGCGCGGTCCGGCACCAGCTTCGCCCAGCGCGTGCAGACATCGACGCCAATGTTGTAGCGCTCTGGGATCTGCCAGCGGAAGGCACGGACGAGAGCGTCATAGTCGCGAAGGGGAGGGAGCATGGCCGGAACTCACAGGGGCCGAGACCGGTACTCCAACGCGGCCATGCGGTCCAGTCGCTAGCCCGTTGCTACCATCAGGACGCTGCTGCCACCGGCGACCAGCCGCTCCTCTCCATCGGCGACCGCGAAGATCTCGGCATTGGCAAAGATCTGTCGTTTGCCGGCCTTCACGACATGGCCCCGGGCGATCATGAGCTGGCCAACCGCCGGCGCGTAGAATCCGACTTGATAGTGCGAGGCGAGCACACGCCCCGCAACGGTTGCAGCGGTAAAGCCGCAAACCGTGTCGATCAGCGCACCCGTGACGCCAGCGTGCAGAAAGCCGGAATATTGCGTGAGCTCATCGCGCATCGCGAGGCGGATCTCCGCACGGCCCTCGCCGGCCGCGGTGACGTCGAACCCCGCCCAGCGATTGAACGGCGCCGAGGCGTTGATGGCCCTGATCTGTTCCAGGATGGGGAGTGTCATGACAACGCCTCCCGGCTGGGTGATGCCGCCTCAGGTGCCAGCCGCCAAAAGAGCAGCGCGGCAAGGCCTAACCAGACGATATAGGCGGCGTGACGAAGCAGGATCGGGCCAGGCCCTGTCTGGCTGATGATCAGGCCCATATCGAAGAACGGCAGGAATGCGCCGATGGCGAGCATCCAGGCCAGGGCGCGCACATTGCGCAGCGACAGCAGCACCAGGGCGATCGCGCCGAGCAGCATGGTGCGGCTGCCATAGATGGGCCCCTGAACATTAAAGGGGCACAGATATACGTTAGGCGAGATCAAAGGGCATGCAACACTGGAATCGGCGCCCTTCCAACGGACTGACCGACCCTTTTGAAAGCCAAAGAAGATCGCCCACACATTCCACGACGCCATCTGTGATGACAATTCCATCTCCGTCCGGGCAGGCGATGATGGGTCTGGAATTGTGCGTGCTGTAGGTAATCAAGTCTGGCAGGTAGCTTTGCTTTTCATGAAGATGGGGGAAAAACTCAAATGGCACCAGATTGAGCGCCGCACCCTCTTCCACGTCTTCGGGGCGTCTCGCGCTGAACAGAGCATCCACCGCAATAGTCGGGGTCATCAAAATTGCACCGGCACTTGTTCCGATTAACAGACCTCCATTGTTGGCCCAGTCCTGCAATTTCTTGAGCATGCCGCTGCGGCGTACACGAGAAAGAAAAGCAGCGGTGTTGCCGCCCGACAGATGGATAGCATCGCATGCCAACAAGATATTTGTTTCGGCATTGCTGTGTTCTCGATCAAGGTCGTAAAAGACGTCGAGGTTTAGGTGTAGACGTCCATAATAGCTTTGTCTCTCTTTGTAGAACCTGAAGTCGGGCTCTGGACTAGAAGGGACATAACCAATCCGAGAACCGCGCCCTTTCATCAATTCCAATAGGCGAAGGTCAACTTTCTCGTTCGCTGGAATGATCTGATCGCTGTAGAGGACGGCATTAATCATGATTTGCTCCTGGAGCGACGGGTGAGCAATTTTTCACCATCGGCTCGCAACGCTCCCTGAGCGGGCTCACGCCGCCTGCTTGGCGCCTTCGCCGACGATCCTGACGATATCCGCCATGATGGCGTTGAGCTGGAAATCCTTCGGCGTATAGACCGCCGCGACGCCTGCCTTCTTCAGCACGGCCTCGTCCTCCGGCGGGATGATGCCGCCGACCACCACTGGCACATCCTCCAGCCCTTCCTCGCGCATCCGCTCCATCACCTCGGTGACGAGGGGAATATGGCTGCCGGACAGGATCGACAGGCCGACCACATGGACGCCCTCTTCCAGCGCCGCATTGACGATCTCGGCAGGCGTCAGGCGGATGCCCTCATAGACCACCTCCATGCCGCAATCGCGCGCGCGCACCGCGATCTGCTCGGCGCCGTTCGAATGGCCATCAAGGCCGGGCTTGCCGACCAGGAATTTGATGCGCCGGCCAAGTGCCCGCGACACCTGCTCCACCTCAAGGCGGATCGGCCCCAGATCGCCGGTCTCGGCGCGCGCAGCACGCCCGACACCCGTCGGTGCCCGATATTCGCCGAACACCTCGCGCAGCACCTGGCCCCATTCGCCGGTGGTGACACCGGCCTTCGCAGCCGCAATCGAGGGCTCCATGATGTTGCGCCCTTCGGTTGCGGCGGCGCGCAGATCGGCCAGCGCCTTGGTCGCGGCCCCGGCATCGCGCGCTTCGCGCCAGGCCTTGAGATTGGCGACCTGGGCCGCCTCGACGGCGGGATCCACCACCATGATGGAACCTTCGCCGGTGGTCAGCGGCGAGGGCTCGGTCTCGGTGAAGCGGTTGACGCCCACCACCACCTGTTCGCCGGCCTCGATCGCCTCGAGACGCTTGCTGTTGCTCTCGACAAGCTTGGACTTCATGTAGGAGACGGCGGCGATCGCCCCGCCCATCTCCTCGATCAGCTTCATCTCGGCCTGCGCCTCGGCCTTGAGGCTTTCGACCTTGGCTTCCACCACCGGATTGCCGTCGAACAGGTCGCCGAATTCCAGGAGGTCGGTCTCGAAGGCGAGGATCTGCTGCAGGCGCAGCGACCATTGCTGGTCCCAGGCGCGCGGCAGGCCGAGTGCCTCGTTCCACGCCGGTAGCTGCAGCGCGCGGCAGCGCGCCTTCTTGGAGATCGTCACCGCCAGGGCCTCGATGAGGATCCGGTAGACATTGTTCTCCGGCTGCTGCTCGGTCAGGCCCAGCGAGTTCACCTGAACGCCATAGCGGAACAGCTTCTGCTTGGGATCGGTGACGCCGTAGCGGGTCTCGACGAGCTCCTCCCAGAGGTCGACGAAGGCGCGCATCTTGCACATCTCGGTGACGAACCGCATGCCGGCATTGACGAAGAACGAGATGTGGCCGACGACCTCGCCGAAGCCGCCCGCCGGGACTTCGCCGGACGCCTTCACCGTGTCGAGAATGGCGATGGCATTGGCCAGCGCGAAGGCCAGTTCCTGCACCGGCGTCGCGCCGGCCTCCTGCAGGTGGTAGGAGCAGACATTCATCGGGTTCCACTTCGGCATCTCGGCCGTCGTGAACAGGATCGTGTCCTTGGTGAGCCGCAGCGACGGCTCGGGCGGGAACACATAGGTTCCACGCGACAGATATTCCTTCAGGATGTCGTTCTGGGTCGTGCCGGCAAGCGACGAGCGCGGCACGCCCTGCTCGTCGGCCACCGCCACATAGAGCGCCAGCATCCAGCCCGCGCAGGCATTGATCGTCATCGACGTGTTCATGGCATCCAGCGGAATGCCGTCGAACAGGGTGCGCATGTCGCCGAGATGGGAGACGGGCACGCCGACCTTGCCCACCTCGCCACGGGCGAGAACATGGTCGGCGTCGTAGCCGGTCTGGGTCGGCAGGTCGAAGGCGACCGACAGGCCGGTCTGGCCCTTGCCGAGATTGGCGCGATAGAGCGCGTTCGACTTCGCCGCGGTCGAATGGCCCGCATAGGTGCGGATCAACCAGGGTTTGTCGCGCGTGTCTTTGCTGCGCATCTTCGCCTCCCGAGCGGTTCTTTGAGCGACATTCTGTGCTCTGCCCGGGCATATTGCAATGCAGCGAAAGACGGACCGCGCCGCAGCGATGCGGCGCGGCGCCACCGGACTCGTGTCAGGCGCGCCGGACGATGCTCAGCAGGAACAGCAGGATCACCGCGCCAATGGTCGCGCTGAAGATTGCGGATGTGATGCCGCCACCAAGCCGCACGCCGAGCTTCGGCAACAGGAAGGTGGCAATCAGCGCGCCGACAATGCCCACGACGATATTGCCAATGAGGCCGAAGCCATAGCCCTTGACGATGACGCCAGCGAGCCAGCCAGCCACCGCGCCCACGATCAGCAGCACGAACAGACTTTCGATAGGCATGGTCAGGTCTCCCTTTGGCCGGAGCGGTCTGCCCGCCTGCCGGCAATTTCGCTGCACAGGCTGAATACCTGCGCGAATGCGGAACAAGTAACGCGCGAGGGCGCTCGTAGTTCCAGCGGGCCAGACATGTGCGGCAAAACGGCCCTTCACCTGTCGGCGGAGGACAATGCGCGCAATAAGACGAAAGATGGAGGGACTATCGCGACATATCCTGTCGGGAAACGGAATTTCGCACTTGCACATCCATGTTGCGGTGCACATAATTTCAGGATCAGGACCCGGTTCACAGAAGGTCCGCACTCCCATCGAGGTAACACCATGGCAGAGCCAGCCACCGCCCCCGCGGCCAAGCCGCTCAAGGATCTCTACGAATTCGGCGAGGTCCCGCCGCTCGGCCATGTGCCGGCCAACATGTATGCTTGGGCCATCCGCAGGGACCGCCACGGGCCGCCGGAACAGTCGTTCAAGGTCGAGGTCGTGCCCACCTGGACGCTCGGCGAAGAGGAAGTGCTGATCTACGTGATGGCCGGCGGCGTCAATTATAATGGCGTCTGGGCCGGCCTCGGACAGCCGATCTCGCCCTTCGACGTGCACAAGGCGCCGTTCCACGTCGCCGGCTCCGATGCCTCGGGCATCGTCTGGGCCGTCGGGTCCAAGGTGAAGCGCTGGAAGGTCGGCGACGAGGTCATCGTCCATTGCAACCAGGACGACGGCGACGACGAGGAGTGCAACGGCGGCGACCCGATGTTCTCTTCCTCCCAGCGGATCTGGGGCTATGAGACGCCGGACGGCTCCTTCGCGCAGTTCTGCCGGGTTCAGTCGCGCCAGCTGATGGTGAAGCCGAAGCACCTGCCATGGGAGGAGGCGGCCTGCTACACGCTGACGCTCGCCACCGCCTATCGCATGCTGTTCGGCCATCCGCCCCACACGCTGAAGCCCGGCGACAATGTGCTGGTCTGGGGCGCATCCGGCGGTCTCGGCGTGTTCGCCGTGCAGCTTGTCGCGGCCGCCGGCGCCAATGCCATCGGCGTCATCTCGGATGAGACCAAGCGCGACTATGTCATGCAGCTCGGCGCCAAGGGCGTCATCAACCGCAAGGACTTCAACTGCTGGGGCCAGATGCCCACGGTGAATTCCGACGAGTACACGGCCTGGACCAAGGAAGCCCGCAAGTTCGGCAAGGCGATCTGGGACATCACCGGCAAGAAGGATGTCGATATCGTCTTCGAACATCCGGGCGAAGCGACCTTCCCGGTCTCCTGCCTTGTCGCCAAGCGCGGCGGCATGATCGTCTTCTGCGCGGGAACCTCGGGCTTCAACATCACCTTCGACGCCCGCTATGTCTGGATGCGCCAGAAGCGCGTGCAGGGCTCGCATTTCGCCCATTTGAAACAGGCCGCCGCCGCCAACCAGTTCGTGCTCGACCGGCGTGTCGACCCCTGCATGAGCGAGCTGTTCCCCTGGGACAAGATCCCGGCGGCCCATGCGCTGATGCTCGCCAACAAGCATGCGCCGGGCAACATGGCCGTGCTGGTCAATTCGCCGAAGCCGGGTCTCAGGACGCTCGACGACGTGATCGAGGCGACAGGCGGCTGATAACGGCTGGCCTCTCGGCTTTCAGCACATCCTATCCAAAGTCATGCCCGGCCTTGTGCCGGGCATTTACGTTTTTGGGCCACGCCAGGGCACCCACGAGAAGTACCTCATTCTTCGAGGCTCGGCTTCGCCGCGCACCTCTGGATGAGGTGAGGAGAGGGCGCGCCAAGTGAAATTGCCGTCCGAACTGCTTGTCTCGCGCAGTCTCACGCTCAGTCCGTCACCCCCGGCGAGCCCGAAGGGCGAGGGAAGGGGGTCCAGGAATCGTTGTGGAGGGTCCAGCTAAAGAAATCTGGATCCCCTTCCCTCGGCTTCGCCTCGCCGGGGATGACGTCGGTGCTTGAAACGGCACATGATTGCAAAGGGCATGAACCGGGCGCTTGGCCCGGAACCCCCTGTGCCTGCCATCACCCCCGGAGCGTCGCCCCGGTCTTCTTCGCCACTTCCGCGACAACCTTGGCCGCCACAGCCTCGATCTCGACATCGGTCAGCGTCTTGTCGCGCGGCTGCAGCACCACGCTGAGAGCGACCGACTTCTTCGTCTCGTCGATGCCCTTGCCCTCGTAGATGTCGAACACCGAGACGCCGGTGATCAGCTGCTTGTCGACGCCCTGCGCCGCCTTGACGATATCACCGGCCTTGACCGCGCGATCGACCAGGAAGGCGAAGTCGCGTTCCACCGGCTGGAAGGCCGAAAGCGCCAGCTGCGGCTTGGCGCGCGAGGTCTTCGGCTTGGGGGCCGGGATCTTGTCGAGGATCAGCTCGAAGGCGACGATCGGCCCCTTGACGTCGAGCGCCTCCAGCACCGTCGGATGCAGTTCGCCGAACCAGCCGAACACGTTCTGCGGACCCATCTGGAACGTGCCGGAGCGGCCCGGGTGGAACCAGGCGGGACCGCCCGCCACCACCTGGATGCCGGCCATCGGCGCGCCTGCTGCCGCCAGCACGGCCAGCGCATCGGCCTTGGCATCGAACACGTCGGCTGCACCCGCACCCTGCCAGTGACGACCGGTGCCGGCCGGCCGGGCAAGCCCGCGCCGCACGCCCGAGGCCGCGATCTGCTGGTCTTCTGGACGGTCGCCGCGGAAGATCTGGCCGACCTCGAACAGGGCGACGTCGCCAAAGCCGCGATCGGCATTGCGCTGCGCGCTAGTGATCAGCCCTGCGAGCAGGGTCGGGCGCATGTCCGAGAGATCGGCGGCGATCGGATTGGCGAGCGCAAGCTCCGGCTGGCCACCGCCGAAGGCTTCGGCATTGGCCTTCGACACGAAGCTCCAGGTGACGGCTTCCACCATGCCGCGGGCGGCAAGCGTCCGCTTGGCAAGCCGCGTGCGCTTCTGCATCGGCGTCAGCACCGGCTTCGGGACCGTGCCGCCGCGATCGAGCGGGGTCGAGGGCACGCGGTCGACGCCGGCAATGCGCATGACCTCTTCGGCGAGATCGGCCTTGCCCTGCACGTCCGGGCGCCAGGAGGGCGGGGCCACTTTCACGCTGGGCCCGTTGCCCGACACCATGAAGCCGAGGCTTTCCAGGATGCGCCGCGATTCCCGGTCGGACACGTCGAGGCCGGTCAGCCGCTTCGTCTCGTGGAACGGGAAATGGATGATCAGGTTCTGCTCGGGGATCTCGCCGGTGAGCGACAGCTCCGAGGCCTCGCCGCCGCAGAACTCCATGACCATGCGGGTCGCGAGATCGCAGCCTTCCACCGTGTAGATCGGGTCGACGCCGCGCTCGAACCGGTAGCGCGCATCGGTGATGATGCCGAGATTGCGGCCGGTGCGGGCGATATCCATCGGATCCCACAGCGCCGATTCGATCAGCACGTCGGTCGTCGTCTCGTCGCAGCCGGAAGCTTCGCCGCCCATCACGCCGGCAATCGATTCCACGCCATTGTCGTCGGCGATCACCGTCTCTTGGCCGGTGAAGCCGTAGATGCGGCCGTCGAGACCCAGCACGGTCTCGCCCTTGGCGGAGCGGCGCACCACCAGCGTGCCATGCACCTTCTTGGCGTCGAACACGTGCAGCGGCCGGCCACGGTCGAAGGTAATGTAGTTGGTGATATCGACCAGCGCATTGATCGGACGGAGGCCGATGGCAGTGAGGCGGCGCTGCAGCCATTCCGGCGAGGGGCCGTTCTTGACGCCGCGCACCAGGCGCAGCGCGAAGGCCGGGCAGAACTTCTTGTCCGCGCCATCGAAGCGCAGCTCGACCTTCTGCGGGCAGGGGAACTTGGCCTCGATATGCGGCGCACGCTCGTGCTTCAGCTTGCCGAGACCGGCGGCCGCCAGATCGCGGGCAATGCCATGGATCGAGGTGCAGTCCGGGCGATTCGGCGTGAGATTGATCTCGATGACGGGATCGCCGAGCTTCGCCCAGTCAGCATAGCGCTCGCCCACCGGCGCATCCGCCGGCAGATCGATGATGCCGTCATGGTCTTCGGAGATCTCGAGCTCGGCGGCCGAGCACAGCATGCCTCGGCTCTCGACGCCGCGGATCGTGCCGACGCCCAGCGTGATCTTCTTGCCGGGAATGAACGTGCCGGGGGGCGAGAACACCGACTTCATGCCGGTGCGCGCATTCGGCGCGCCGCAGACCACCTGAACCGGATCGCCCGAGCCGGTGTCGACCATGCAGACCCGGAGCCGGTCGGCATTCGGATGCTGCTCGGCCGAGATCACATAGGCGATCGTGAAGTCCTTCAGCCGGGCGCCGGCATCGTCGACAT
This sequence comes from Phreatobacter aquaticus, assembly GCF_005160265.1. Classification (NCBI taxonomy): domain Bacteria; kingdom Pseudomonadati; phylum Pseudomonadota; class Alphaproteobacteria; order Hyphomicrobiales; family Phreatobacteraceae; genus Phreatobacter; species Phreatobacter aquaticus. The sequence continues at coordinate 2,481,539 of NZ_CP039865.1, forward strand.
GCTCGACCTCCAGGCCGATGCGGGTCAGCGCCTCGACGATGGAATCGAGCGTTTCGTCGGTCTCAAGGTGGTCCTTGAGCCAGGAGAGCGTGAACTTCATCGGACGGGTTCCGGTCTTTCGAAAATGTCGCGCAATGCAAAGCGCTCGCAAACAACGAGCATGTCGGCGTCAAAGGTACCCTGACGCCGGAAGTAGGCCTGATGTGCGTCGCGCCAAAAGGCCAACGAGCCGTCCCCTTCGCCTTCTTCCGCGGCAAAAGCCGCGTCGACGGCGTCGAACCGCATGATATCCACGGCTGTTGTCTCGATGCTGCAGGCCGGCTGGCCGGCGCCGTCGAGCACGATATTGATTTCGCCGAGCTTCGGCATCAGTCCGCGCGCCTTGGCATCGGCGAGCGAGTTGCAGGTCGCGCGCTTCTGTCCCGCCAGCACGAGCGCCAGCAGCTCGTCCGCCAGCTCCGGGCTGTCGCCAAAGGGCCAACGCGGTGCGTCCGGATACTGGGCGGGATCGAAGCGCATCGCAGCGTCAGCTCGACAGACCGCCCGCCAGCGACGGCGCGTCCAGCGGCTTGAAGCCGTAATGCGACAGCCAGCGGACATCCGCCTCGAAGAACTGGCGGAGGTCGCTGATGCCATATTTCAGCATGGCGATGCGATCGATGCCCATGCCCCAGGCGAAGCCCTGGTAGATGTCGGGGTCGAGCCCGCAATTGCGGATGACGTTCGGATGCACCATGCCGCAGCCGAGGATCTCTAGCCAGTCCGTGCCCTCGCCGAAGCGGATCTCGCCGCCCTGGCGGTTGCACTGGATGTCGACTTCCATCGACGGCTCGGTGAACGGGAAGAACGACGGTCGGAACCGCATCTTCACGCCGTCGACCTCGAAGAACGCCTTGCAGAATTCCTCCAGGATCCACTTCAGGTGGCCGATATGGCTGCCCTGGTCGATCACCAGCCCTTCCACCTGATGGAACATCGGCGTGTGGGTCTGGTCGGAATCGTTGCGATAGGTGCGGCCCGGGCAGATCACCCGGATCGGCGGCTTCTGGCCCAGCATGGTGCGCACCTGCACCGGCGAGGTATGGGTGCGCAGCAGCAGGCGCGAGCCGTCCGGCTTCGGATTGAAGAAGAACGTGTCGTGCATCTCGCGGGCCGGATGGCCCTCGGGGAAGTTCAGCTTGGTGAAGTTGAGATCGTCGGTCTCGATATCCGGACCCTCGGCAATCGCAAAGCCCATGTCGCCGAAGATGGCGGTGAGCTCGTCATAGACCTGGCTCAGCGGATGGATGCGGCCGGTCTCGGTCGGGCTCTCGCGGACGGGCAGCGTCACGTCGATCGTCTCGGAGGCAAGCCGCGCGGCGAGCGCGCCCTGCTTCAACGTTTCGCGACGGCTTCCCAGCGCCTCGGTCACCTTGTCCTTGACCGCATTGATGGCAGCGCCGGCCGCCTTGCGGTCGTCGGGAGCCATCTGGCCAAGGGTTGCCAGCAGCGCCGAGATCGAGCCCTTCTTGCCAAGGGCGCCCACGCGCACCGCTTCCAGCGCGGCCTCGTCGGAGGCCGCTGCCACGGCGGAGAGGAGTTCAGTTTCGAGCTGGACGAGATCGGTCATCGGGTCGCCTGGAATTCGGGAAGCTTCGTTTGGCGCGGGGTAGCGTGGCGGTCAAGCCGTCGGATCAGCTCCGCCAGCGCAAGGTCATCGGCTGGATCGGGTTTTCGAAGGGCTTGCCGTCGGCCTGCGCCTTCACGAACGTGTCCTTCACCCGCATCCACCAGCGGGCCTGCGTGTCGGCATCGTTGATCAGCATCAGGTTCGGCTTGTGGATCAGCCCCTCGCGCTGCTGGATCACCACCACGCGGTCCTGGTCAAGGAAGGTCCGCATGAGGTGCTCGAAGATCGGCTTGAACGCCGACATCCAGCCGGCCGAGACCCAGAAGAACTGGTGCACTTCGGTCTCGCCCTCGTTCACCGGCGTGATCGCGGTGAGACCGGTCGCCTGATATTTCGAGCCGCGGATATTCTCGATCCGAAGGCCCGGCAGCATGTAGCTGATCTCGGTGGTCACCGGCGTGCCGAGGATCTTGTAGGCGATGTTCTGCGGCGGCAGTTCATGGCGCACCATCGACCAGCCGAGCTCCGACGGCGCGAAATGCTTCTCCTTCGGACGCAGCTTCTTCGCGCCCTTCTTGAACCACCAGGACGTGTGCACATAGGCCGCGTGCGTCGGGTCCATCAGGCCGAAGGCCGCATGGTCCATCGAGCAGTGGAACGGCAGCATGATGTGGAAGCGCGGGCCGGTGGCGACGTCGAAGTCCGGCATCAGCGGCGGCTCGGGATAGCCGGCTTCCGCCGGTGTCTCGCCGGCGCGCGGGAAGAAGATCCAGATCATCCCCTGGCGCTCGACGCAGGGGTAGGAGCCGCAGCGGATCTTGCCGAGATCCATCTGCTGGCCCTCGCGCAGCGACGGGATCTCGACGCAGGTGCCGGTCTGGTCAAAGCGCCAGCCGTGATAGCAGCATTGCACCGTCTCTCCGTCGAACTGGCCGTAGCGCAGCGGGATGCCGCGATGCGGACAGACGTCGCGGATCGCGAAGACCTCGCCGGTCTTGGAGCGGCCCATCAGGACGGGTTCGCCGACCAGCGTCTTCGCCAGCGTCTTGCCGGGCTTCAGGTCGCGGCCGGGTGCTGCCACGTACCACAGGCCCTTGATCAGTTCGGCGGTCAGACCCTGCATGATGGCTCCGTGATCTCCTGGCAGCTTCTCGCGGCCGATCATGAAAGCAAAAAGCCCGCGCCACCCCGGTGAGGGTCGCGCGGGCCGAATGTGAAAGACCTCAGATCAGATGAGGTCAGGCAGCTGCCGGCAGCGATCCCTTGGCCTTTTCGACCAGGGCCGCAAAACCTTCAGGCGACGTGATCGCGAGGTCGGAGAGAACCTTGCGGTCCACTTCGATGCCGCAATTGATCAGGCCGGCGATGAAGCGCGAATAGGTCAGGCCCTGCTCACGGACAGCGGCGTTGATGCGCTGGATCCAGAGGGCGCGGAAATTGCGCTTCTTGATGCGACGATCGCGGGTCGCGTACTGCATCGACTTGTCGACGGCAGCCTTTGCGGCGCGGATGGTGTTCTTGCGGCGACCACGAAAACCGGTGGCGGCCTTGAGGGTCTTCTTGTGCTTGGCGTGGGCGGTAACGCCCCTTTTGACGCGAGCCATGGCTGATATCCTTCAATCGTACTTGGGTTTCTTGCGGAACGGATGCGATCAGCCGTTGGGCAGGAAGTACCGCTTGACGTTGTAGCCGTCGGTTTCGAACATGGCCGTGGTGCCGCGATGGTCACGGATCTGCTTGTTCGTCCGCTTGATCATGCCGTGGCGCTTGCCGGACTGGGCGTACATCACCTTGCCGGTCGCGGAGATCTTGAAGCGCTTTTTGGCGCCCGATTTGGTCTTCATCTTGGGCATTTGGCTCTCTCATTCGTTGGCGGGACCACCATCTATTCGCAGGCTTGCGCCCGGAACGGGTCGTCCCTGAGTTGCTCGGATGAGCATTCGGGATCGCCACGGCAGCCCTAATCAGCCGGTCGATCCGAAGGGGTGGGCCTATACAGGACAATCAGCTGAAGGACAAGCGCCCGCGCGAGGCTGGTCTGATCCTCAGCGGCGGCCGGCCTTGGCCTCGGCCGGCTGTAGCACCGGAACCGGTCCGACAAGCAGGGCCAGCAGCGACGTCACCCTGCTACGATTGCCGCCATTGCCGCCGTCGCCATCGGCCGGAAGGAGCATTATCGCCGCGCCCATCTGGACGCTGGCGAAGGTCAGCCCGAGGAAGAAGGCAAGGACCGGAAAGGCGACGAGGCCGGAATTGCTCTGGGCCGCCAGTGTGCGAAGGCCGGCAAAATCGAACCAGACCATGGCGCCCACCATGGCAATGGCGAGCGCGAAGCCGATCAGCGCATTGCGCAGCAGAAACCGGACATGGGCGGGCATCAGGGCCTCCTGAACTGTCTCTCGCCGCATAGGGACGAGAACGAGCGGGGGTGACCCCTTGTGCCGCTCTGGAGAGGCGAGATCAAGCGGCCCGGCGCAGGGCAGGTGCGGGGTGGCCGCGCGGCGGGGTGGCTTGCCCGAAGCGGGCCGGCCGATCCAGAGTGCCGCCGCCACAAGGGAGGACTTCATGGCCAAGGGCTACTGGATCGCACGCGTCGATGTGAACGACACCGAATCCTACAAGAATTACGTCGCCAAGAACGGCATCGCCTTCGCCAAGTTCGGCGGCCGCTTCGTCGTGCGCGGCGGCAAGTTCGAGACGCTGGCCGGCACCAGCCGCTCGCGCAACGTCGTCATCGAGTTCCCGAGCTATGAGCAGGCACTCGCCTGCTGGCACTCGCCCGAATACCAGGCCGCCAAGGCCGAGCAGAAGGGCGGCGCCATCATGGATGCGATCTGCATCGAGGGCTACGAGGGCGTCCAGCCGGGGGCGTGAGACGCGAGCCCTCGCCGGGATCATGGGTCCCGGCGGGTGGCAGGCCGCCGCCTGGTCAGGCCGCTGACAGGCGCACCTTGAGGAAGCGCATGCTACGCTGGGCCACGGCGACGTCGATGGCGTCGAACTCGTCCTGCAAGAGCGCTGTCATGGCATCCGCGCCATGGGCGGTCGGTGCGGACTTCTTCTTGCGCAGCGCGACAGCCGCGACGTAGCAGCCGTAGCTGATATCGAGCGCCCTGAACATGACCGCGATGCGGTCGGAAGCCCCCGTCGCCAGCGTATGGAACACGAAGTTGCGGCTGAGCCCGAGCAGGGGCGCCATCAAGCTCGCGACTTCCAGCAGCCGCTTCTTCTCCAGCACCGTGTGGACAGCGCGATCGACCGTGAGCGTGCCAGCCTCGATGGCGGCGAGCAGGCGCTCGGCGCCTTTGACGTCTTCGCGACGCTGCCGCATTTCCTCGCGAAAACGACCCGTTGCGGATCTCAGGGCCTTCGCCGCAACGCCGCCGTCGACATCGATGCCGCGCTCGGTGAGGCGCCGGGCAAAGTCGTCCGAGATGACGCCCTTGAGCATGACGATGGAATCCGGCTGCAGATCGCCGCGCTTGAACAGGGCTTCGAGAATGTCGATGTCGTTGCTTCCGCGCGTGGCAAGCCGCATCATGCCGCCGTTGGAAATCTCGGCGCCCTGATTGCCGGCGACCGTCTTCAGCACCTGAGCGCTGCCGCGTTCGATCAGCACGTCGGTGACCGCTGCCGGGATGACCCGGCGCAGCGCGACGGCCTGCAGGCGCGCATCGCTCCCCTGGGCGGCAAGCGACAGCAGATCCTGTACCGCCAGCACCGGCGAACGCGCGATGATCGGGTTTGAGACCGCCTCATTGTCGTCCCAGGCGAGCCGTTGGGCAATCGCATGCGGTGTCCGGACGCTGTCGGCGAGCTGGTCCGCCAGCGCGGCCCGCGCTTGCGGTGGACCGCTGTCGAGAACGCGCTCAAGAATGTCGACGAACAGCTCTTCCTCGATCTCGGACGGACCCTCGGGGTGCGAGAGGTACATGTCCGCGACACTTCTCAGAAGTTCCAGCCGGCGTTCGGATGTCGGACCCGATGATATCTCTTTGAGAAGAGCAAGTGGCATGAGGCGATCGACCGGATTTCGAGACTACTCAGGACTGTGGGTGCGAGCCACGGCAAGGGGCGAAGAAATTGTGATCGAACTCTAGGACACCACCCGATAAGGATCAGTGAATCGGACGGCGGAGGAGCGAGCGGGCATGGCTACTCTCTCTTCACCCGTCCCCGGCCGGGGGCTGACACAATGCAGGGTTGGACTTGAAAAACGGCCGTCAGGCCCGAGATTTCGTTGAAAATGCGCACTTGCGACCAGTCCCCGCTTGCCTTTTTGTCGCACAAGCGGTTCGAGGACGTTTGATCCGGAAAGTTAATAATGCTGCACTCGCTGCTTAGGCCCGCCGGCACCCAGGGTGCCACCCCGATATACCTCGTCTCCCAGGCCGGCCTCGGCGAATTCCTGGCCCTGCCCGAACACGCGCCGCACGAGGCTTTCCTCAGGGCGGCCCAGTTCGAAGCCAAGCCAGGACGCGCCGTCTATATTCCCGGCGGCGATGGCACGATCGAAGCGGTCTATTTCGGTACCGAGGATCCGGCCGCCCGTCACCACGATCCCCTGTTCCTCGGCAAGCTGCCAGCGCAGCTGCCCTCCGGCACCTATCGTCTGGCCAATCCGCCGGATGATGCCATGCGTGCGGCGCTGGCCTTCGTCACCGCGCAGTACCGCTTTGCCCGCTACAAGAAGGTCACGCCGAAGGACGCCTCCCTCGTCGTGCCGGATGGCGTTGACGGCGAAGCGCTGAGTCAGCAGATCCACGCGATTGTCCTGGCGCGCGACCTCGTCAACACGCCGGCCAACGATCTCGGCCCGGTCGAACTCGAGGCGGCTGTGTCCGATCTCGCCCGCAACCACGGCGCCGTCATGACGACGATCGTCGGTGACGACCTGCTGCTCCGCAATTTCCCCATGATCCACGCTGTCGGCATGGGATCGCCGCGCCTGCCGCGCCTCATCGACCTCACCTGGGGCAATCCAAGCCACCCGAAGGTGACGGTTGTCGGCAAGGGCGTCTGTTTCGACACCGGAGGCCTCAACCTGAAGCCTGACGCCTCCATGCTCCTGATGAAGAAGGACATGGGAGGCGCCGCCGCCGCCATTGGCCTTGCCCACATGATCATGGCATCGAAACTGCCCGTGCGGCTCCGCCTGCTGATCGCTGCGGTTGAGAATTCGGTATCCGGCCGCGCCTTCCGTCCGGGCGATGTCTATCCCACCCGCAAGGGCATCACCGTCGAGATCGGCAATACCGACGCCGAGGGCCGGCTCGTCCTCTGCGATGCGCTGACGCTCGCCGATGACGAGGCGCCGGACCTCATGGTCGATTTCGCGACCCTGACCGGCGCTGCGCGCGTGGCGCTCGGGGCCGATCTTGCGCCGATCTATACCCACGACGATGCCCTGGCTGCCGATCTCGTCCGGCAGGGTATCCGGGTTGCCGATCCGGTCTGGCGGCTGCCGCTGTGGGCGCCCTATGTCGCGGCCCTCGACAGCCGGGTTGCCGATTTCAACAATGTCGGCACCGGCGGCTTTGCGGGCTCGATCACGGCCGCCCTGTTCCTCGACCGCTTTGTCGAGAAGGCCAAGGCCTGGGTCCATGCCGACATCTACGCCTGGGTGCCGAACGAGAAGCCCGGCCGTCCGGTCGGCGGCGAGATGCACGGCGCGCGGGCAGTCTTCGAGGTCGTCAAGGAGCGGTTCGGCGGCTGACTTGCCGCCAGCCCTGATCGTGAGCGGCTGAGGCTGCGGGAAATTTCCGCAGTCTCTCTGTCTGATGTCCCGTTGCCGCGCTCGCAACCGGCCCCTATGGTCCTGTCCCTTCGAGGAACGCACCAAGAAAAGCTCATGTCGACAGACAAAGATCCCATTCGCCGCATTCGCATGACCATCACCGACCAGGAGGCGCTCGCCTTCCACCAGGTTGGCAAGCCCGGCAAGCTGGAGGTCGTTCCAACCAAGCCCATGGCGACGCAGCGCGACCTGTCGCTGGCCTATTCGCCGGGCGTGGCGGTTCCCGTCCTCGCCATCGCCGAGGATCCGAACAAGGCGTTCGATTACACGACGCGCGGCAACATGGTGGCGGTGATCACCAATGGCACGGCGATCCTCGGCCTCGGCAATCTTGGCGCGCTCGCCTCCAAGCCGGTCATGGAAGGCAAGGCGGTGCTGTTCAAGCGCTTCGCCGACGTCGATTCCATCGATCTTGAGGTCGATACCGAGGATGCCGACAAGTTCATCGACGCGGTGCGCTATCTCGGCCCCTCTTTCGGCGGCATCAATCTCGAGGACATCAAGGCGCCCGAGTGCTTCATCATCGAGCAGCGCCTGCAGGAGCTCATGGACATTCCGGTGTTCCATGACGACCAGCATGGCACCGCGATCATCGCGGCCGCCGGCCTGATCAACGCGCTCGACATCACCGGCCGCGACATCAAGACCACCCGTCTCGTGGTCAATGGCGCCGGCGCCGCCGGCATTGCCTGCGTCGAACTTTTGAAAGCCATGGGCTTCACGCCCGACAATGTCGTGCTCTGCGATACCAAGGGCGCGATCTATCGCGGCCGCACCGAAGGCATGAACCAGTGGAAGTCGGGCCATGCGGTGGCAACCGACGCCCGCTCGCTCGCCGACGCGGTGAAGGGTGCCGACGCCTTCTTCGGCCTGTCGGTGAAGGGCGCGCTGACCAAGGAAATGGTCATGTCGATGGCGCCGAAGCCGATCATCTTCGCCATGGCCAATCCGGATCCGGAAATCACGCCTGAGGAAGTCCATGCGGTGCGCAGCGACGCGATCGTCGCCACCGGGCGTTCTGACTATCCCAACCAGGTCAACAACGTCCTCGGCTTCCCCTTCCTGTTCCGTGGCGCACTCGACGTGCGCGCCACCCAGATCAACATGGACATGAAGATCGCGGCCGCCCGCGCGCTCGCCGAACTCGCCCGCGAGGATGTGCCGGACGATGTCGCGGCTGCCTATGGCGGTGGCCGGCCGAAATATGGCCCGGAATACATCATTCCCGTGCCGTTCGATCCGCGCCTCATCTATGCCGTGCCGGCTGCGGTCGCCAAGGCGGCCATGGAGACCGGCGTTGCCCGCCGGCCGATCGTCGATCTCGAAGGCTACAAGGCCGATCTGCGCGCCCGGCTCAATCCGGTCGCCGGCGTGCTCGCCCGCATCTTTGAGCGCGCCCGCCGCTCGCCCAAGCGCATCGTCTTCGCCGAGGGCGAGGAGGAGCAGGTGATCCGCGCCGCCCAGAGCTTCGTCAACCAGGGCCTCGGCACGGCCATCCTGGTTGGCCGCGAGGACCGCGTGCGGGCGACAGCATCGGCTGCCGGCATCGAGCTAAAGGACGGCATCGAGATCGCCAATGCGCGGCTGTCCAACCGCAATGCCGACTATGCCAACCAGCTCTACGAGCGCCTGCAGCGGCAGGGCTATCTGTTCCGCGACTGCCAGCGGCTGGTCAATCTCGACCGCAACGTCTTCGCCGCCGCCATGGTGGCGGCCGGCGATGCCGATGGCATGGTCACCGGCGTCACCCGCAACTATTCGTCGGCGCTCGACGATGTGCGTCGTGTCATCGATCCCAAGCCCGGCCATCGGCTGATCGGCGCCTCCATCGTGCTGTCGCGCGGCCGCACCGTGCTGGTTGCCGATACCGCCATCACCGAGATGCCCTCGGCCCAGGAACTGGCCGAGATCGCCATCGAAGCAGCCCATGTGGCCCGCCGGCTCGGCACCGAGCCGCGGGTTGCGCTGCTGGCGTATTCAACCTTCGGCCATCCGAAGGGCGAGCGGTCCGACAAGGTGATCGAGGCCGTCCGCATCCTCGACAGCAAGCGCGTCGATTTCGAGTATGACGGCGAAATGGCCGCCGATGTCGCGCTCAACCGCGACCTGATGCAGGCCTATCCGTTCTGCCGCCTGTCGGGTCCGGCCAATGTCCTGGTCATGCCGGCGTTCCACTCGGCCTCGATCTCGACCAAGATGATGCAGGAACTGGCGGGCGCGACCGTGATTGGCCCGTTGCTGGTCGGCCTCGACAAGCCGGTGCAGATCGTGCCGCTCGGCGCCAAGGATTCCGACATCGTCAACATGGCGGCACTGGCCGCCTACAACGTCGGCGGCTGATCTTAGACGCCGATCGGGGCGGCGGCGAAGGCCGCCTCGTCGTCAGGGGCAAGGCTCGGCGAGATGGTCTGGAACCGGCGCTCGATGGCGTCGGCAATCAGAGGCGCCGTCTCCGGCGGCACCGGCCGGGAGAACACGTAGCCCTGGACGCAGTCGCAGTCGAGGTCGGCCAGGACGTCGACCTCGGCCTGCAGTTCGGCGCCTTCCGCCACGACCGACATGCCGAGACCGCGCGACAAGGCGATGATGCCGCCGAGCAGCTTGCGCTTTTCCGGCCGCGTCGAGATGCCGTCGACGAAGGAGCGATCGACCTTCAGCCGGTCGAAGGGCAGGCGGGTCAGATAGCCGAGCGAGGAATAGCCGGAACCGAAATCGTCGAGGGCGAGGCGGACCCCCAGTGCTGACAGCGCGGTGAGCGTCCGGCTGATGCGGTGTTCGGTATGATCGACGAACAGGCTCTCGGTCAGTTCAAGGCAGAGCAGGTGCGGCGGCAGGCCGGTCTCGGCCAGAACCGCCGATACCGCCGTTTCGAAATCCATGTTCCAGAACTGCGCAGGCGACACATTCACCGCGACCGAGCGCGGCTTGAAACCCTGATCGATCCAGGCGCGGGCCTGGGTGCAGGCCTCGCGCAGGATCCACAGGCCGAGATCGACGATCAGGCCGGAACTCTCGGCGATCGGGATGAATTCGTTTGGCGGGATCGGTCCGCGCTCCGGGTGGTTCCAACGCAGCAGGGCCTCGAAGCCGGTGACCTTGTGCGAAGACAGGTCCACTTGCGGTTGATAATGGGCGTGCAGCGTTCCGGCTTCCACCGCATGGCGCAGGTGGCGGGCAAGATCGAGCCGCTGTTCGACGGCCTGCGCATAGGCCGGTTCGAACACCATGGCGCGGCCTCGGCCAGCTTCCTTGGCCATGTAGAGCGCGAGGTCGGCATTGCGCATCGCCTCATCGACGGTTGTGCCGTCGATCGGCAGATGGGCGATGCCGATGGTTGCGCCGATGAAGGCCTCGCCCTCGGAGAGCTGGATCGGGCCGCACAATCGGTCGACGATGCGGGCGGCCAGCATTTCGACATCGTCTGCGCCGGTCGTCGGATCGGGCAGCACAGCGAATTCGTCGCCGCCAAGCCGGGCGATGAAAGCGTTGCGCCCAAGCTCTGCCCGCAGCAGCACACCGACCTTGGACAAGAGTTCATCGCCTGCTGCGTGGCCGAGCGAGTCATTGACCTCCTTGAACCGGTCGAGGTCCAGCAACAGCAGGGCGCCAGACGTGCCTTTGCGAAAACAGGCGTCGAGCACGGTCGCCAGTTCGCGCTTGAACAGCGCGCGGTTGGCAAGTCCGGTGAGAGGGTCGTGATAGGCGAGCTTCTCGAGTTGGCGCTGGGCCTCCTTGCGCTCGGTGATGTCCTGGACCGTGCCGATGATCCCGATGGCCTCGCCGGCAGCATCCAGCTCCGGCTCGCAGGTGAGGGCAAGATCCGCCGAGCTGCCATCAGGCCGGACGACCTGGACGTCGATGGCCTGGGTTGTCCGCGACCGGATGGCCTCGCGCTGGAGCTTGATCACTTGTTCGGCTGCCGATGCGCCGAAACAGGCCAGCACATTGGCGTGGGTCGGGTCGAACGTCGCGGCCTCGAGCCCGAACAGGGTGATGCATTCGTCAGCCAGCGTCACACGCTCGGATCCGAGGCGATAGCTCCAGGTTCCGATCTTGCCCATGCGATGGGCTTCGCGCAGTGCCGCGGTGCGCTGGTTCAGAAGCTCCTCGGCCTGGCGCAACTGGGTGATGTCGCTGGCGGTGCCGCGATAGCCGAGAAAGGCGCCATTGGCATCGAAGATGGGCTTGCCGCTGGATCGAACCGAGACGCGGCCGCCTTCCTTGGATGGGTCGAGATAGGAATAGACGAAGTCCTTGAACGGGCGGCGGGCCTCCAGGTCCTGGAAATGCTCGTCCATCTTGGCCCGGTCCTCCGGGATGATGGGCATGTCGCGCCGCGTCCTGCTCGAGAAGTTGCGGCGACCCGGGCTCCGCGTCCAATGTTCCTTGAGCGACAGGTCGACGAAACGATGCTCGGTATCGGTCTCCCAGCACCAGTCGGACGCGGTGTCGACGAAATCGGTCAGACTGGCCTGGCTTGCGGCGAGCCGTGTCAGGGCGCGTCGCTCATCGGTCACGTCCTTGACGATGCCGGAGACGCCGGTGATCACGCCGGCCGCATCGCGTTCCGCCTCCCCATAGACCGCGAAGGTGAGCACACGGTCCTCGGCGCCGCGATAATCGCCCTCGACCACATAGGGCTCGCCGGTATCCCAGCAATGGTAGTAGGCGGCCTTCAGCCGGTCCGGGGCGTCGCCCAGATAGCGGCTGCGGATTCTGGTCATCGCGACATGCGCCGAGCCTGGCTCGAGGTCATAGATCGCCACCAGTTCGGGCGACAGCCAGAGGTCGGGAGAGGTGCGCTCGATCGAGCGCCAATAGCCCATGCGGGCAATCATCAGGGCCCGGTGCAGCATATCGGCGTCGCCCGGTCCGCGCGCGACCAGGGTCTGATTAGCCTGGCGTTTGCTCCGGGTCTTTGTCATTGCCCCAATTCACCGTTCCCGAACGCACTTTGTCGGCTGGCGATTATCAACTCGTTACATTCTTGAATTATTGGCTTTCTTTCCCGAAAGGAATTGCGCGGAATGACCATGATGACACCGACCAAGCCGACAGCTGTCTTCGATATCGGACAAGTCTTGCTGCGCTGGGACCCCGTGAACAGCTTTACCCGGCTGCTCGGCGACCCTGAGCGTGCAAGGGCCGTGATGGACGAGATCGACTTCCACGGCTGGCACGCGCACCAGGATGCCGGCCGGCTGGTGGCCGACGCCGTGGCCGATCATGTCAGTCGCTTTCCCCACCATGGCGAGGTCATCAGCGCCTATTACGACAATTGGCTGGACAGCGTGCCAGGCGAGGTCCCCGGCACCCGCGCGCTGTTCGAGACATTGGCGGATCAGGGGCCGGTCTTCGGCATTTCCAACTTCTCGCGGGAAATGTTCGACCGGACCGTGCCGGCCTATCCGTTCCTCAAGCGCTTCACGGACCTGGTGCTCTCGGCCGATGTCCGCATCAACAAGCCCGATCCCCGGATCTATCGGATCCTGGCGGAGCGCAACGGCCTGACGCCGTCCAGCCTGATCTTCATCGACGACAACCCCGCCAATGTCGCGGCCGCTCAGGCCGAGGGCTGGGACGGCATCGTGTTCACCGACGCCCCTTCGCTTTCCGCCGCACTGCGCGCACGGGGGCTTGAGGTCTGAAGCCGGCATAGCCGGCGAGTGTCTCGGCCAGCCTGTCGGCATCGAGGGGTTTTGTCAGAAACCCGTCCATGCCGGCGGCAACCGCAGCCGCCCGGTCCTCGGCGAAGGCATTGGCGGTCAGCGCAATGATCGGCAGGCGCTGGCCCTCTGGCTCCCCGGCGCGGATCATCTTGGCCGCCGACAGCCCGTCGCATTCGGGCATCTGCATGTCCATCAGCACGAGATCGATCCGCTCCGCAGGGTCGAGCGCGGCTGCTGCCGCCGCGCGGCCATCGGCCTTCCAGATTGGCTCATGGCCAAGCTTCTCGATCAGCCGGCGCGCCAGCAGCGCATTGATCTCGTTGTCCTCGGCAATCAGGATCCGCCGACGCTGGTCGCCAGTCGCCGGCACCCTTGCCTCGCGCCTGGCCGGCTCTGCATCGGTGAGCGGATCGGATGTGGCGATACCGGCCTCCGTCGGGCGCATCTGCATGACGAGGGAGGCTTCCCGCACCGGCGAGACGAGCCAGCCGGAAATGCCTTGGTCTCGCCAGCGGGCGACATCGCCGCGTGCCGAGGGCGTCACCACCAGCACGATGCGGCCGGCCCGCGCCTTGAGGGCGGCGACCGTTTCGCCGATGGCTGTCTCGCCGAGCCGGTGGTCGACCAGCACGGTGTCGAAGCGGGCATCGGTGGCAATCTCGGACGGGTCCTCGAACCGGGTGACTTCGGCGCCGCGCGCCGCCAGCCTGCGCGCCAGCACGGCCTTTTCCACGCCTCGGCCGGAGACGATCGCCACCGACAGGCCATCCAGCCGCTCGGGCGTCGCCACCGCGCTGCCGGCAGCCTTCAGCGGCAGGCGGATGCGAAAGGTCGAGCCCTTGCCGAGCACGGTGTCGACCGAGAGCTCGCCGCCCATATGGCTGATGATGCGCCGCGAAATGGCAAGACCGAGACCTGTTCCGGCATGGCGGCGGGCGAATGTCGTCTCGCCCTGCTCGAATTCACTGAAGATGCGCTCGACATCATCCGGGGCGATGCCCGGGCCGGTGTCGCGGACCGCCACCATCAGGCTGTCGGCGGAGCGGTCGACGGTCAGCGCCGCGCCGCCGGCCTCGGTGAATTTCACCGCATTGCCGGCGAGGTTGAGGATCACCTGCCGGAGCCGGGTTGCATCGCCGACGAGGCGGGCCGGCACGTCCGGCGCGATCGCGGTGGCGAGATCCAGCCCCTTGCCATGGGCGCGCGGCCCCAGAAGTTCGGCAACGCCCTCGATCAGCGGCACCAGCTCGAACGGCGCTTCCTCCAGGTCCAGGCGGCCGGCCTCGATCTTGGTGAAGTCGAGGATCTCCTCGATCAGGTTGAGCAGCGCCTCGCCGGAGGTCTTCACCGCGCTGGCATAGGTCTTCTGTTCCGGCGTCAGCCTGGTGTCGATCAACAGATCGGCCATGCCCATGATGCCGTTGAGCGGCGTGCGGATCTCGTGGCTGACGGTGGCCAGAAACCGCGACTTGGCGGAGCTTGCCGCCTCGGCGCGGGCGCGCGACAGCGCCAGCTCGGCCTCCGACCCCTTGCGGTCGGTAATGTCGCGGCCGACCGACTGGATCTCGTCGAGCCGGCCGTCGGCGCCGCGCACCGCATGGTGGCGCCAGGCGATCCACCGCTCTCCCGTTGGCGTGACGACCCGTTCGTCGGCGCCATGGGAGCCGTCGGCGTCATGACGCTCCGGCGTGGTCTCCGCAACCGTATGCATCAGTTCAGTGCCAACCAGCTTGCCGGGCTGAAGCCCCAGAAGATCGGCATAGGCCTGGTTGGCATAGGTGACGAAGCCGACGCGGTCGCGCCGGACCACCAGATCGCCCAGCGAGTCGATCAGCCCGCGATGGCGCTCCTCGCTCTCGGCGAGCTCGAACACCCGGTCGGTCAGCGTCTCGACCGTTTCCTCGAGCGCTGCTGTCTTGCGGGACAGGGCGCGCCGGACCAGGGCGAGGCGGAACAGGGCAGCGAGGCCGGCGACGGCGAAGGCGGTCGCAATGCCGGCGATCAGGGCAAACGGATCCACGAGACGGCCTCTCCACGCACAGGCAACGGCGCGGCCAGCGTAAACAGACAGGGTTGATGGCTGGTTACCGGCGGCTCTCGATCAGGCGGCGGCGCGGGCCCTGTCGGTGGCGCCGCGATAGCTCAGCGCCTCGGCAAGATGCAGCCGGCCGATGGTGCTGGCGCCATCAAGATCGGCGAGCGTGCGGGCGACCTTCAGCACCCGGTGATAGCCCCGTGCGGTGAGCCGCATCGTGTCGGCGGCGTCGTGCAGCAGCGCCAGGCCGCCCTTGTCCGGCGTTGCCACCGTGTCGAGCACCGAGGGCGGCGCATGGGCGTTCAACATGGCCTTCAGCCCGAGCCCGCGATAGCGCTCGGCCTGCAGCGCGCGCGCCATGGCCACGCGCTCGCCAACCTCCCGGCTGCCCTCGGCTGGCGGCGGCAGGATCAGATCGGCTGCCGAGACCGCCGGCACCTCGATGACCAGATCCATCCGGTCGATCAGCGGGCCGGAAATCTTGGCCTGGTAATCGGCCATGCAGCGCTCGTTCGGCATGCGCTTGCAGGCATAGCCCGGTTCGGTCGCATGACCGCAGCGGCAGGGGTTCATTGCCGCGACCAGCTGGAACCGCGCGGGGAAACTGACGCGCTGGTTCGCCCTGGCAATCACCGCCTCGCCGGTCTCGATTGGCTGGCGCAGGCCGTCCAGCACCTGCGGCTGGAACTCCGGCAATTCGTCGAGGAACAGCACGCCGTGGTGGGCCAGCGACACCTCGCCGGGTCTCACCCTCAGCCCGCCGCCGATCAGGGCTGCCATCGAGGCGGAGTGATGCGGATTGCGGAAGGGCCGGCGGGTCGTCAGCTCGCCGCCCTGCAATTCGCCGGCGACCGAATGGATCATCGAGACTTCCAGCAGTTCGGCCGGCGACAAGGGCGGCAGGATCGATGGCATGCGGCTCGCCAGCATCGACTTGCCCGAGCCCGGCGGCCCGTTCATCAACAGCGCATGGCCACCGGCGGCCGCGATCTCCAGCGCCCGTTTGGCGCTTTCCTGGCCCTTGATGTCGCGGAGATCGGCAAGTGGCGCTTCCACCGTCCGGATGCCCGGCTTGGGGCGCGATAGCACCTGCGTGCCTTTGAAATGATTGGCGAGCTGGACCAGGTTGTCGGGCGCGAGCACCTCGACATCCTCGCCGGCCCATGCCGCTTCCGGGCCGCAGGCAGCCGGACAGATGATGCCGAGCCCCATCCCGTTGGCGGCCATCGCGGCGGGCAGCACACCGGCGACCGGCGTGATGCGGCCATCGAGCGCCAGTTCGCCCAGCACCATGAACCCGCCCAGCGCATCCGCCGGAATGGCGCCGATCGCCGCCATCAGGCCAAGCGCGATCGGCAAGTCGAAATGCGAGCCTTCCTTGGGCAGATCGGCGGGCGCCAGATTGACGGTGATCCGCTTGCCCGGCAGCGCCAAGCCGGACGCCACCAGCGCCGAGCGCACCCGCTCGCGCGCTTCGCTCACCGCCTTGTCCGGCAGGCCGACAATATTGAACACGACCTGGCCGGTGAGCACGTGCACCTGCACGTCGACCGGCTTGGCCTCGATGCCCTCGAATGCGACCGTCGCGACCCGCTGCACCATGGCCAACCCCCACCCGCAGGAGGGGATAGTACATGCCATGAACATGAGAACAAGTAGGGAACGAAAAGAATCTGGCGGAGCGGCGAGGGTCGCCGGCGGCGCGCGCCGCCCGCGACCCTGGATGCGCCTTAAGCCCGCTTCGCCTCGATCGCGTCCCAGACGGTGACCGCGAGATCTGGCCCGCCCAGTCGCTTGATGGCGCGGATGCCGGTCGGTGCGGTGACGTTGATCTCGGTGAGATTGCCGCCGATCACGTCGATGCCGGTGAGCAGCAGGCCGCGCTTCTTGAGTTCCGGTCCGATCGTATCGCAGATTTCCCGCTCGCGCTCGGAGAGCTGGGTCGTCTCGGCGGCACCGCCGCGCACCATGTTGGACCGGAGATCGTCGGCGGCCGGCACCCGGTTGACCGCACCGGCGAACTTGCCGTCGACCAGGATGATCCGCTTGTCGCCGTCGCGCACCGCCGGCAGATAGCGCTGGATCACCCAGGGCTCGCGGCTGGTGGCGGAGAACATGTCGAGGAACGAGCCGAAATTCTCGTCCTCGGCGCGGATGCGGAACACGCCGGCGCCGCCATGGCCGTAGAGCGGCTTCATGACGATGTCGCCCATTTCCTTCCGGAACGCGCGAATGTCGTCCGCGTCGCGGCTGATCAGTGTCGTCGGCATCAACTGCGGGAACAGCGTGACGAAGATCTTTTCCGGCGCGTTGCGGACGTGGAAGGGGTCGTTGACCACCAGGGTCTTCGGCGTCACGCGCTCCAGGAAATGGGTGGCAGTGATATAGTGCAGGTCGAAGGGCGGGTCCTGGCGCATCAGCACCACATCGAACTCGTCCACCCGCACGCGGCTGCCCGCGCCCTTGGTGAAATGATCGCCCTCGACGTCGCGCACCTGCAGAGGTGAGGCGAAGGCCGTCACCACGCCGTCGCGCATCGACAATTGGTCGGGATGATAGACCGCGACCTCGTGGCCTCGGCTCTGTGCTTCGAGCAGCAGGGCAAAGCCGCTGTCACCCTTGATCTTGATGGTCTCGATGTGGTCCATCTGGACGGCGACCTTGAGCCGCATGGGGGCATACCTTTCAGAAGTTCGCGTCGAACGCGCCCTGGATATGGCGAGGCCAGGTGCCTTTCGAAACCAGGATCAGATCATAGCGCCTATCGCCCGTCGCATGGCGAGGGTTCCTGGCGCAATAGAGATCGGCGGCCTGCGTGATGCGCCGGACCTGCGCCGGACCCAGCGCGATCTCGGCTGCGTCGGCATTCGCACGGGCTTTGACCTCGACAAATACCAGAACATTGCCGCGCGACGCGATGATGTCGATCTCGGCGCCCGGTGCACGCCAGCGCTGCGCCAGGATCCGATAGCCCTTCAGCCGCAGCATCAGGACGGCGACCGTCTCGGCGATCCGGCCGCGTCCCCAGGCGCCGGAGCGCTTCGGGTCGGCCTCCCGCGCCATCAGCCGCGGGCCTTGGCCTGAAGGTCGAGGGCGCGCTGGTAGAGGTCGCGGCGGGCAAGCCCCGTCGCCTCCGCCACCAGGCCGGCGGCATCCTTCACCGAATGGCTACCAAGCGCCTGCACCAGCATGGCATCGACATCGGCGGCTTCAGGCGGCGGCGCCTCGCCCGGCGGGCCGATGACCAGCACGATCTCGCCCTTGGGATCGGCGGCGCCTGCATAATGGGCGGCGAGTTCGCCAAGCGTGCCGCGCCGCACCTCCTCGTGGCTCTTGGTCAGTTCCCGGCAGACGGCGGCCTGACGCTCGCCAAGCTCGGCGGCGAGATCGGCCAGCGATGCGGCGAGCCTCGGGCCGCTCTCGAAGAACACCAGCGAGCCCGGCACGGTTGACAAGGTCTTCGCCCGGCTGCGACGACCAGCGGTCTTTGGCGGCAGGAACCCGTCGAAGAAGAAGGCATCGGTCGGCAGTCCCGCCGCGACCAGAGCCGCCAGCACGGCGGAGGGGCCGGGCACCGGCACCACGGGAAGGCCTGCTGCGCGCACGGCTTCCACCAGCTTGAAGCCCGGATCGGAGACCAGCGGCGTGCCGGCATCGGAGATCAGGGCCACCGCCTGTCCCGCGGCAAGCCGGGCCATCAGCTTCGGGCGCATCTCGGCTGCATTGTGCTCGTGATAGGGCACCAGCGACACGGTCATGCCGAAATGATCGACCAGTCTGCGGGAAACACGGGTGTCCTCGCAGGCCACCACATCGGCGGCGGCCATCGTCTCGATGGCGCGGATCGTCATGTCGCGCAGATTGCCGATCGGGGTCGCCACGACATGGAGGCCGGGCTCCAGCACGCGCGCCGTGAACACGGTTCCGCCGATCTGGTAGCGGCGCGAGGCAGGGGCTGCGGCAGGCGTTTCGGCAGGGGGATCGGCAAACTTGGACATGGTGGCAAACGGCTCCGGAACGGCCTTCATACACCAGCGACGCTGCGCGTGGGCGGCTGTTTCAAGAGGATCGGTCGGCGGGTGCCGACCGGCCAGGTGTTGCGCTGGCGCAACGCCGTTAACCAACCGGCGGTTTGACCTTGGCCATCCGACACGGTTAATGCGACATTGGGTACGGGCGTTCGAGGCAGTTGGAGGCCTTTCGTGAAAATCAAATTGTCCGATGGGCAACGTTTCGGTCTGATGCGGCGGACCGTCCGGAGCTGGCCTTTCGCGGGCCTTGCGGCGACTTCCCTTGCGCTGGCGCTGGCCGGCTGTTCCGGGGCCAATGTCGGTGGACCGCCGACGCCGGTTCCCGTCGGCACCGCGCCCACAGCGCAGGCCGCGCCCGGTTCAGGCACCACAATTGGCACCGGATCGGTGAAAGTGGCGCTGATCCTGCCGCTGACGGCTGGCGGTGCCGCCGGCAACACCGCGACCGTTCTGCGCAATGCCGCCGAAATGGCGGTCGCCGAATTCCAGAACCCCGACATCACCATCCTGGTCAAGGATGATGGCGGCACTGCCGCGGGCGCCCAGGCGGCCGCCCAGGCAGCCCTGCAGGAAGGCGCCGAACTGATTCTCGGGCCCCTGCTCGCCGAATCGGTGCGCGGCGCGGCTGCGGTGGCGCGCCCGGCCGGCAAGCCGATCATGGCCTATTCGACCGATACCAGCGTCGCCACCCGCGGCGTCTATCTGATGAGCTTCACGCCGCAGAACACCGTCGACCGGATCGTTCAGCACGCCGCCCAGATGGGCAAGCGCTCCTATGCGGCCTTCGTGCCCGACTCGGCCTTCGGCCAGGTCGTGCAGGGGGCTTTCCAGGAGGCGGTGAGCCGCTCGGGCGGGCGTGTCGTCGCCATCGAGAAATTCCCGCTCGATCCCGCAGGTGTCACCGCTGCCGCCGCGCGCCTGAGCGGCATTGCCGGCCAGATCGACGCGATCTTCGTGCCCGATCCCTATGATGGCGCGGCGCTGCGTGCGCTGTCGGCGGCCAATGTCGACATTCGCCGCGTGCAGGTGCTGGGCGTCGGCCCGTGGGTCGGCAATCGCGCAGCTGCCCAGGCGGCGCCGTCGGCGCTCTATGCCGCGCCTGATGAGGCCGGCTTCCAGAACTTCGCTGGCCGCTATCGCGCCCGCTTCGGCCAGGATCCGGCCCGCATCGCGTCGCTGACCTATGATTCCGTGTCGCTGGTGGCGGCACTGGTGCGCACGCAGGGCACGCAGCGCTTCTCGGAGACTGTCCTGACCAATTCGTCGGGCTTCAACGGCGTCGATGGCCTGTTCCGGTTCCGTGCCGACGGCTCGCCGCAGCGCGGCCTGGCCGTCATCCAGGCCGGTGGCCGGGTCGTCAGTCCGGCGCCGCGGACCTTTGGCGGCGGGTCCTGATCTCGCGACGATCGGCACCCTCTGGGGTTCCGCAGTCTATCGGTGTGCGGGCGTGCGAGATCACCTCTGATCTCCCACGCCCGCATCGTCTGCATGATCGCTTGTGTGGCGAGAGCCACCCAGGCCTGGATGAGGCCGCCCAAGGTCCCTCGAAGCACCAACGGTGCTCCGCTCTGGTGCGACATCGGGTGCTGCTAGGCCCGCGAACTTCGCTCCTTGGCGACTGCCGATAGCCCGATCTTTTCCACCAGAGCGGGAAACAGGCGACCCAATCGCCACGCCAGCCGGGCGCGACCGGGAAGCACGATCACCGACTTGTTTTTGTCCAGGGCGGCAAGGATGTCGTCCGCGCACTTCTCGACCGGATAGGGTGGCCCTGCCATGGCGGTGAGGAAGCGTCTGGCATCGGGGGCCCAGCCAATGCCGAGGTCACCGGGGTTCTCTGCATCGAGCAACGGTGTTTCCACAGCCGCGGGGCACACCACGCTCACCCGCACACCACGTGAGGCCGCCTCGATGCGCAAACTGGTGCTCAAGCCCACGACCGCGTGCTTGGTCAAAGCATAGGGCGTGAACAGCGGGGCCGGCCCCAGTCCTGCCAGTGAAGCTGTGTTGACGATGTGCCCGAATCCTTGCTCGAGCATGATGGGGTAGGCCGCCAGGACGCCATGGAGGACACCATAAACATTGATGTCAACGATGCGGTGCCAGCCTGAAAGAGGGATGTCATCCACCTCTCCGGCAATGCCGATGCCGGCATTGTTGAACATGTAATCGAGGCGACCGTTCTGGGTGGCAAATTCTTCGATGCTTCTTTTCATCGCGGCGGCATCGCGAACATCAAGTGAAAGGCTGCTGGCGTCGTCGCCACATTCCTTGGCCACCGCTTCCGCTGCGGCCACGTTCGTGTCTGCGACACACACTGTCGTGCCGCGCGCAGCCAATGCTTTGGCCAAGGCACGTCCGATCCCAGAACCGCCGCCCGTGACGAATGCTGTGGGCCTTGTCGTTGTCGCCATAGACGATCTCCAGATTGTCGCGCCGGGGAACTGAGGGCGTCCAGAAAGTGTGGGGCGGTTCAAGGCACTCTGCAGGATGGGGTACAGTAGACTTCAACTTCTCCTAAAGTCTGCTCCATCGTCCGCGTCGTCGACACCAGCCCGCCATTGGTTGATTTTCAGATTCGCGGACGGCCCCGTCAATGCGCCAGTCCTTCGCAGGTCCTTGCGACTTAGCCGAGCGTCAGCTTCACCGCTACGCCCGCCACCGCCATGATGCCGACCAGCGCGATCATGCCGACCTTGAAACGGAAGGCGAGGACGAAGGCCGCGACCGACAGCACCGCCGCCCATATGTCGAAGCGCTTGAAATCGACGGTCGGCAGGTGGAACGGCCCGAAGCTCGCTTCGCCGACCTGACCAAACAGCACGTGCAGGCCGAACCAGACGGCGAGATAGGCGATGACGCCGATCACCGCCGCCGTGATGCCCTGCAGCGCGCCGGCGAGCCGCCGGTTCGAGCGCAGATCCTCGACATAGGGCGCGCCGGCGAAGATCCACAGGAAGGACGGCGCGAAGGTGACCCAGGTGGTCATCAGCGCGCCGAGAATGCCGGCGAGCATCGGGCTGAACGGCTGGGGCAGCCGATAGGCCGCGAGAAAGCCGACGAACTGGGTGACGAGAATGGTCGGCCCCGGTGTTGTCTCGGCTAGCCCCAGGCCATCGGCCATTTCGGGAGCGGTCAGCCAGTGCTTCTGCTCGACCGCCGCCTGGGCCAGCCAGACCAGCAGCGCATAGGCACCCCCGAAGGTGACCACCGCCAGCTTCGAGAAGAACAGGCCGATCTCGGTCAGCACGTGGCCTTGGCCGAGCGCCAGGGCGGCGATCACCACCGGCGCCCACCAGACCAGCGTCCAGACCGCGATGGTGACGAGCGTGCGGCCGAGCCACCCCGACGCCGCAGCCGGCGCGGTGAAGCTCTCTGTGGCCGGATGGACGAACAGCGCGCCCGCCAGCGCCGCACCGGCGACGATGGCGGGGTAGGGGAGCTTGAGCACCAGGATCGCCAGGAACGAGGCGACCATCAGTCCGTAGAGCAGGGGCGTATGGCCGACGCGCTTGGCCATCTTCAGGAGCGCCTGCACGACGATCACCAGCACCGCCGCCTTGATGCCGAAGAAGATGCCCTCGACCAGCGGCACGCCCTTGGCAGCCACATAGAGCATGGTGAGGCCGAGGACGACGAGCGCGCCGGGCACCACGAACAAGAGGCCCGCCACCAGCCCGCCGCGCACCCCGTGCAAGAGCCAGCCGATATAGGTCGCCAGCTGCTGCGCCTCCGGCCCCGGCAGCAGGGTGCAATAGTTCAGCGCGTGCAGGAACCGCTTCTCGTCGAGCCATTTCTTCTCGTCGACGATGATCGTGTGCAGCATGGCGATCTGGCCTGCCGCGCCGCCGAATGAAAACAGGCCGACCTTGATCCAGACCGCAAGGGCCTCGGAGAACGGGACCGCTGGAAAAGGAGTGGCGGTTTCGGAGGTGACGGTGGTCATGCGGGGGTGATCCTGCGCCGGCGCTCGTCGTGAGGCCGACCAAGGCCATAAAGCCCATCCCCATGCACAAATCCATGACGGGCGTGATCGCCATTGCCGGGCGAAGGCCGCATGCCAATGACAGCCCCGATCTCGGAAAGAGCCCTCAGCCCATAAGCCCAAGAGATAGCTGCCTCGCGCATGGGTTGCCGCCGCACGGCTCCCATGTCGAGGGCTCCCGCCGCTCACCGATCAAATCGGTTAGAATGCCGTCATGTCGCCCTCCGGACATCAACCTTGACCAGTCCCAGCCCATCCGCTCCCGCGCAGCCATCGGCGGAGGTGGCGCAGCGCATGCGCCTCAAGGGCATCGGGCTGATGTGCATCGCGCTCGCCTGCTTCGCCTGCCTCGACACGCTGGGCAAATGGCTCGGCACGTCCATGAACCCGATGCAGGTGGTCTGGACCCGCTACACTGCGGCTCTGGTCTTCGTGCTGATCATCTTCAACCCGCTGCGCGACCCGAAGGTGCTGGTCACCAAGCGGCCCTGGCTGCAGGCTGTGCGTTCGGCGCTGCTGTTCCTGTCGACGGCGCTGAATTTCTTCGCGCTTCAATATCTCCAGCTCGACCAGACCGTCTCGATCATGTTCGCCAATCCGTTCATCGTGGCGATCATATCCGGCCCGCTGCTCGGCGAATGGATTGGCCCGCGCCGCTGGATGGCGGTTGTCGTCGGCTTCATCGGCGTGCTGGTGGTCACCCAGCCCTGGAGCGGCAACATGCACTGGGCCATGGGCCTGACCCTTCTCGGCACCACCTGCTACGCGGTCTACAACATCCTCACCCGCATGCTCGCCGGTCACGATTCCGCCGGCACCACGTCCATCTATTCGGTCGCCTTCGGCGCCATCGTCGCAACCGCTCTCGTGCCCGGCTACTGGACCACGCCGGACAGCTGGTCCGTGGTGGCCGCCATGGTGGCGATCGGCGCGCTCGGCGCCTTCGGCCATTGGGTGCTGATCATCGCGCACGGCTATGCGCCGGCCGGCATTCTCGCGCCCTTCATCTATGGCCAGATCATCTGGATGATCGGTCTGGGCTGGGCGGTCTTCGGCCAGGTTCCTGCCGTCAACACGCTGGTCGGCGCCGGCATTGTCATCGCCTCCGGCCTCTATCTCCTGTTCCGCGAACGGACCATCCGCGGCGGCTGAGCCGGCCAGATTGTCGCATCCGTAAAGTGCCGCATGAACGCCCTTGACGCTGGGGCCCGCTATCCTCCAGCTTGTCGCAAGCTTGAGTTCATCCAGCGGGAGTACCTGTCATGCGGGCGGAACCGGGCCAGGGGGCCGATCTCTACCTCGTTGATGACGATCCATCCGTTCGTGACGCGCTGGGGCTTGTGTTCGAACAGGCCGGTTTCCGCGTCTCCGGCTTTGCTGACGGGCCGGGCCTGCTCCAGGCCCTGCAGCACCGTTCCGCAGACATCCTGCTGGTCGATGTCCAATTGCCGGGCCCGAGTGGCCTCGACGTGCTGCGCCATCTCCATGCCCGCAAGTTTCCGGGGCCCATCATCCTCATGTCCGGCCATGCCGACATCCCCATGGCTGTGGAGGCGATCAAGGCCGGAGCCACCGACATCATCGAGAAGCCGTTCAATCTCGACCGGCTGGTCGCCCAGATCACCAATGCGCTGGCCAATCATTCGCGCCGCCGCGCCGAGCGTGCCGACCCCGTGGCAGCCCTCGGGCCGGAAGGCGCGAGCCTGCTGACCCCGCGCGAGCGCGACGTGCTGCAGGAACTGGTGCGCGGCGCCTCCAACAAGGAGGCTGGCCGCAGCCTCGGCATCAGCCCACGCACCATCGAGGTCCACCGCGCCCGCATCATGGAAAAACTCGGCGCGCGCAATGCCGCCGATCTGGTGCGCGTCATCTACGACGAACAGCGCACCGGCTTCAGCTGAACGGCGCTGGGGAAAGGTCCGGTCCGTCCGGCCTTTCGGCTTGATAGACCGGCAGTCCCGGATCATCCTCAAGCATATGAACGAGCCAGCCGGATATCGGGTCCGCTCGTGGGCAAGGCATGCGCATTCCCGCGAACCGGAGGCTGGTCATGCCGGACGAACCGCAGCTCTATGCCCGCTATCGCGGCCATATTCTTGAGATCGTCACCGACCGCCTGACCTTGCGCCTGGATACCGGCGATCTCGTTGCCATCGAGGACTACCTGAAGGTCTTGCTTGCCGATGCGCGCGAACTCCGCATCATGACGCTGGATGAAGCGCCGTTCGTCCTGCAACGCTATCGGATCGCCCCGCCGCTCGCCTGCGCCGCCTGAGCGGAACGTTTGGCGCTCACCGGCCGTTCATCCTTGCCATGGCATGTCCTGTCGCGCCCGGCGATGCTATACCGCATCGCACCCTTATCCTTGTCGTCGCAAAGGTCAGAGTTCCTGATGTTCCCGAAACCTTCCGCCGAACTGACGCCGAACACCGCAGCCTATGAACTGCTGCCCATGGTGAAGCCCACCGGCTTTCGCGAATATGACGCGCGCTGGTTCTTCGGCAAGGAACTGAACCTGATGGGCGTCCAGGCCGTCGGCATGGGCCTCGGCACGCTGATCGGCCGCATGGGCGTCAAGCGCGAGATCGTCGTCGGCCACGACTACCGGTCCTATTCTCAGTCGATCAAGCTCGCCCTGATCACCGGCCTGATGGCCGCCGGCTGCAAGGTGCGCGACATCGGGCTCTGCATGTCGCCCATGGCCTATTTCGCCCAGTTCGAACTCGACGTGCCCTGCGTCGCCATGGTCACCGCCAGCCATAACGACAATGGCTGGACCGGCGTGAAGATGGGCGCCCAGCGTCCGGTTACCTTCGGCCCCGACGAGATGACCGCGCTGAAGAAGATCGTGCTGGAGGCCGATTTCGACCTCATCGGCGACGGCTCCTATCTCTACATTGAGGACTTCGCCGCCCGTTACATCCGCGATCTCACCGACAGGCCGAAGATCACCCGCAAGCTCAAGGTCATCGCGGCCTGCGGCAACGGCACGGCGGGCGCGTTTGCGCCGCAGATCCTGGAAAAGCTCGGCTGCGAAGTCATCCCGATGGATGTCGAGCTCGACTACACGTTCCCGCGCTACAATCCGAACCCCGAGGACATGAAGATGCTTCATGCCATGGCGGATGCGGTGAAGCATCACGGCGCCGATGTGGCGCTCGGCTTCGATGGCGACGGCGACCGTTGCGGCGTGGTCGACAATCACGGCGAGGAGATCTTCGCCGACAAGATCGGCGTGATGCTCGCCCGTGACCTCACCAAGGTCCACGGCCCCTCGCAATTCGTCGTCGATGTGAAGTCGACCGGCCTGTTCCACTCCGATCCGGAGCTGCAGCGCCTCGGCGCCAAGACCGACTATTGGAAGACCGGCCATTCCTACATCAAGCGGCGGGTGCGCGACCTGAACGCGCTGGCGGGTTTCGAGAAGTCGGGCCACTTCTTCTTCAACGCGCCCGTCGGCCGCGGCTATGACGACGGTGTCGTCACCGCCATCGCCGTCATCGACATGCTCGACCGCAATCCGGACAAGTCGATGGCCGATCTCTACGCGGCTGTGCCGAAGACCTGGGGCTCGCCCACCATGGCGCCGAAATGCGCCGACGAGATCAAGTACGAGGTGGTCGATCGCGTCATCAAGCGGTTCGAGGACATGAAGGCGAAGGGCGAGACCGTCGCCGGTCAGCCGATCGTCGATCTCGTCACCGTCAACGGCGTGCGCATCACCGCGCCTGACGGCACCTGGGGCCTGGTGCGCGCCTCCTCCAACAAGCCGGAACTGGTCGTCGTGGTGGAGAGCCCGGTGGCGGA
Organism: Phreatobacter aquaticus; assembly: GCF_005160265.1. Classification (NCBI taxonomy): domain Bacteria; kingdom Pseudomonadati; phylum Pseudomonadota; class Alphaproteobacteria; order Hyphomicrobiales; family Phreatobacteraceae; genus Phreatobacter; species Phreatobacter aquaticus. Next base: position 2,508,472 of record NZ_CP039865.1, read on the forward strand.
AGCCCGCATGCGGGAGATGTTCCACGCGGTCGACGCGGTGATCCGCGAGAACCCGGAAGTCGGCGCCTACAACCAGACGATCTGACGTCGAGTCGGCAGGCGAGGCGTGGCCTCGCCTGCCGACCTCACCTTCCGTAAGATTTAGTCCCGTGCCGGTCCTCTAAATTTACCTGCCGTTAACCATGGCGATGCGAGCGTTGTCTCAATCGCCAACAGGGGGCAGGCGCCATGACCGACACGACATCCGACGACATGCCGAGGAAGGGTGTCCTCAAGGCTGCCGAACTCGAGACCCTGCGCACCATCACATCGGGCATCGCCTCGTTCGGCGCCGCCGTGCGCAACAGCACCCTCTCGAACGAAGAGAAGTCGCGGGTTCTCGCCCGCCTCGCCGAAGCCTCCGGCTCGATGATGGACGCCACCACCACCTATCTCGCCGGTGCGCGCGCCAGCCGGGTTCCCGAGCCGATGTCGCTCTCCATGGCCCATTGAGGCTGGTGGCCGCGTCGCCTTGGCGCGGCGCCTCCGTCACCGTTCCGTTGCATCATCGTCATTGCCGTGTCCGATCCGTGTAAGACCACGGTCGTCATGGACGGGGTCTGCCGAATCGGCAGCCCGGCACGGCGGAGAGAGCGACGATGAATGCGCCCCAGGCTCGAGGCGGCAACGCCTTCATCAAGCAATGGAACCCTGCCGCCTGGGCCGATCACGGCCGCAGGATCATCCCGATCGTGCGCGCCTATGGCGGCATCCGCCCGCGCGCCGCGCGGGTCGCCGAACCCCGCTCGCTTGGCCGCATCGGCTCGCTGGAAGTCCGCCTTGCCGCCAATGCAACGGAAGTCCGCCGCGCCCAGCGCTTGCGCTTCCACGTCTTCTACGAAGAGATGCGGGCGATCGCCGACGGCCCCTCCAGGCTTGCCCGCCGCGACATCGACGCCTTTGACGCGATCTGCGACCATCTCGTGGTCGTCGACCACGACCTGATCGAGCGGCCGCGCTTCGGTCCGCCGCGCCCGGCCATTGTCGGCACCTACCGCCTGCTGCGCCAGGAGATCGCCGATCGCCATGGCGGCTTCTACACCGCCTCCGAATTCGACATTTCCGGCCTGCTCGCCCGCCACAAGGGCCGCCGTTTCCTGGAGCTCGGGCGCTCCTGCGTGCTGCCGGCCTATCGCACCAAGCGCACCGTGGAACTGCTGTGGCAGGGCATCTGGAGCTATGTGCTCACCCACCGCATCGACGTGATGTTCGGCTGCGCCAGCCTGGAGGGCACCGATCCGAAGGCGCTCTCGATGGAACTGTCCTTCCTCAGCCACTGTGCCAAGGCGCCGGCCGAATGGGCCGCCGGTCCGCTGCCGGCCCGGCATGTGCCGATGGACCGCCTGTCAAAGGACGCCATCGACATGAAGCGGACGCTTCATGTCCTGCCGCCGCTGATCAAGGGCTATCTGCGCCTCGGCGCCTATATCGGCAACGGCGCGGTGGTCGACCACCAGTTCGGCACCACCGACGTGCTGGTGGTGCTGCCGGTCGAGGCGATCCACCCGCGCTATGTCGAGCATTTCGGCGGCGGCGCCGAACGCCAGGCGGCGTGAGGGGGTAGGGGCTCGCGCCTGTCACCCCACCCCAACCCTCCCCGCAAGCGGGGAGGGGGTTATGTGCCGCCTCTTGCAGAGTTCGCGCGCAATCGTGTCGGTGGCGCGATCTTCTCCCTCCCCTCGTGAGGGGAGATTTGGGGTGGGGTGCCGGGGACAGATGCGCCCGACCGCCCCTCACCCCTCCAGCATCTCCGTATCCTTGATCTCGATGCCGAAGCCGTTGAGCCCGACATAGTGCCGGCTCTTGGACGCGAGCAGCGTGATCTGGCTGACGCCGAGATCCCGGAGGATCTGTGCGCCGAGGCCGATCTCGCGCCACTGCTCGTCGCGCATCTTGGCCGAGCCATGGCTCTCGTGGATATCGGGGGCGGGCGCGCTGGCCGCCAGCGACTGCGCCGGCACGCCGGCCGAACCGTCGCGCAGATAGATCATGATGCCGCCGCGCTTCGACAATTGCGCCATGGCGCGCTCGGCGACGCGGTTCTTGCCGAACACGTCGCGCAGCACCGTCTCGCGATGCAGGCGCACCAGCGCCGGCTGGCCGGCCTCGATATCGCCGAACACCACGGCGAGATGCTCCACCTTGTCATAGGGCGTGCGATAGGCGATGCCGCGGGCCGGTCCGAACGGGGTGTCGACGGTGAACTCGCCAGCCCGCTCCACCAGACGGTCGCGCGCCTGGCGGTACTTGATGAGATCGGCAACCGAGACCAGCACGAGGCCATGCTTGGCGGCAAAATCGCGCACCTGCTGGCCGCGGGTCACCGTGCCATCGTCATTGACCAGTTCGCAGATGACGCCGATCGGCGGGAGCCCTGCGAGCTTGCAGAGATCGACGGCAGCCTCCGTATGGCCCGAGCGCATCAGCACGCCGCCATCCTTGGCGATCAGCGGGAAGATGTGGCCGGGCCGGACGAAATCGACGGCGCCAGCATTGGGATTGGCGAGGCCGCGCACGGTGGCGGTGCGGTCATCGGCCGAAATGCCGGTGGTTGTGCCGTGGCGATAGTCGACCGAGACGGTGAAGGCGGTGCCATGGGGTGAGTCATTCGACGACACCATGGGATCGAGGCGCAGGCGCCGTGCCTCGTCCAGCGTCAGCGGCGTGCAGACGATGCCCGACGTGTGGCGCACGATGAAGGCCATCTGCTCGGGCGTGCAGAGCGAGGCGGCGACGATCAGGTCGCCCTCGTTCTCGCGGTCATCGTCATCGGTCACGACCACGATCTGTCCCTTGGCGAAGGCGTCGAGGGCGGCCTTCACGCGTTCGGTTGATTCCAGCATGGCAAGCTCCAGATCCTGCGGCCCCTTCAGGCCGATGAAGTCGTTGGGGGTGACGGCGCCGCCGGTGATCTCGGCGATGCGGGCGGCCGTCTCGCGCGACATCCACGGCGCCTCGCCATTGCACAAAGCCGTCACGGTCGCCGGCGAGACGCCGAGCGTCTTCGCGAAGGCGAACCGGGTCAGGCCGGCACGGGTGAGCCAGATGTCGAGCTTCATGGGGAGAAGATGGGGCGAGTGAGAATTTCAGTCAAACTGAAATTGTGCAGATACAGCCGTGCATTTCAGCAAGGGTGAATGAAATCGGTCGAATGCCCCACCCCAACCCTCCTCGCAAGTGGGGAGGGCACACTTGCCGAACCGACCCTTCCAATTCGTCATGCCCGCCCTTGTGGCGGGCATCCACGTCTTGAGTCTAGGGCGCCGAGAAGACGTGGATGGCCGGGACAAGTCCGGCCATGACGTGGAGGGACTGACGCGTCAGTTGCAGGTGCCCCAAGACCAATCCTACCCGTTCTGCGCGCGGTTCCTCAGATAATGATCCGCGATCACACACGCCACCATGGCCTCGCCCACCGGCACGGCACGAATGCCGACGCAGGGGTCGTGGCGGCCCTTGGTGAGGATGTCGGCCTCGGCACCATGCTTGTCGATGGTGAGGCGCGGAGTGAGGATCGACGAGGTCGGCTTCACGGCAAAACGCGCGACCACCGGCTGGCCCGTCGAAATGCCGCCGAGAATGCCGCCGGCATGGTTGGACAGGAACAACGGCACGCCGTCATTGCCCATGCGCATCTCGTCGGCATTCTCCTCGCCTGACAGCGCCGCCGAGCCGAAGCCGTCGCCGATCTCGACGCCCTTCACCGCATTGATGCCCATGAGGGCCGAAGCGATATCGGCATCGAGCTTGGCATAGATCGGCGCTCCAAGCCCCGCTGGCACGCCTTCCGCCACGATCTCCAGCACGGCGCCGATCGACGAACCAGATTTGCGGATGCCGTCGAGATAGCTCTCATAAAACGTCGCCATCTCGGCATCCGGGCAGAAGAACGGGTTCTGGCCAATCTGGTCCCAGTCCCAGCGCGACCTGTCGATGGCATGCGGGCCCATCTGAACGAGGGCGCCGCGCACATCGAGGCCGGGCACGATCTTGCGCGCAATCGCGCCCGCCGCCACCCGCGAGGCCGTCTCGCGCGCCGAGGAGCGCCCGCCGCCGCGATAGTCGCGGATGCCATATTTCATTTCATAGGTGAAATCGGCATGTCCCGGACGGAACTTGTCCTTGATGTCGGAATAGTCCTTCGAACGCTGATCGGTGTTCTCGATCAGCAGCGCAATGGGCGTCCCCGTCGTCACCTGCACGCCATTGTCGTCCACCATCACGCCCGACAGGATCTTCACCTCGTCGGCCTCGCGGCGCTGGGTGGTGAAGCGCGATGTGCCGGGCTTGCGGCGGTCGAGATCGGCCTGGATGTCTTCGGCGGTCAGCGGAATGCGCGGTGGGCAGCCATCGACCACGCAGCCGATTGCGACCCCGTGGCTCTCGCCGAAGGTGGTGACGCGGAACAGGTGGCCGAAAGTGTTGTGCGACATGGCGTGCGGATTAGGGGGAAGGCGCGGATGGGTCAAGCGGCGGGAGGACGCGGTCTGTCTAATGTCCGCCTGTCACCCCACCCCAACCCTTCCCTCGATGAGGGGAGGGGGCTGGAGCCCGCTTCCGCGACGACCGCCGTGCCAGGGGACGATCGCCATGGTTCCGATGGCGCGATCGGCTCCCGCCCCGCTTGCGGGGAGGGTTGGGGTGGGGTGCCAGGCGGGCGCAAACGGTCCCCAATCGTCCCTCACTCCTCCAGATAGATCCCCGTATCGAACTTGATCCGCTGCAGGTTGAAGCTCGACCGGAAGCGCTTGATGTTGTGCTCGTTGGCCAGAACGCTGCGCACGAAGCTGTTGTAATGGTCCATGTCGCGGACCACCACGACCAGCAGGTAATCCGTCTCGCCGGAGACGAAATAGCATTGCTGCACCTCCGGCTGGTTGGCGATGTGCCGCTCGAACGAGCGCAGCACGTCCTCGCGCTGGCGGTCGAGTTCGACCCCGACAAAGGCCACCAGGGTGCTGCCGACGCGCGCCGGATCGACCAGCGCCACCTCGCGCGTGATGTAGCCGTCCTCCTTCAGCCGCTTCACCCGGCGCGACGTCGGAGCCGTCGATAAACCCACCTCGGCGGCGAGATCCTGGTTGGGCATCGCCGAATTGCGCTGCAGCCGGTTGAGGATCTTCCGGTCGATCCGGTCGAGCGGCTCGGGTTCCGCGACGGTGGGCGACTTCAGATTGCGCGGCGGTGATGGTTTCTTCATGCCGATTGCTCATTGGCTGAGAATTCTCGCAATCATCAGACAATTTCTTGCGCAACTTCGCAACCCGAAATGGGGCCGCCCATGGCAGGATTGTCCCATCAGATTGCCCGCAGGAGATCCGATGCCATCCCTCGCCGGATTGCCTGTCCTCGTGCGGCGAAGCGGAGGCATTGCGATGAAGACCACGACGGCCACCAAGCTCAAGCTCGACCAATATGACCGCCACAAACTGACCTTCGGCCCCTCGCCGCTGGAAAAGCTCGACCGGCTCTCCGCCCATCTCGGCGGCGACGTCGAGCTCTGGGCCAAGCGCGAGGACTGCAACAGCGGGCTCGCCTTCGGTGGCAACAAGCTGCGCAAGCTCGAATATCTGATCCCCGAGGCGATCAAGCAGAACTGCGACACGCTGGTCACCATTGGCGGCGTCCAGTCGAACCACACCCGCCAGGTGGCGGCCACCGCCGCCAAGCTCGGCATGAAGTGCCGCCTCGTCCAGGAGAGCTGGGTCAACTGGAACGACGCCGTCTATGACCGCGTCGGCAATATCCTGATGAGCCGCATCCTCGGCGCCCATGTCGAACTGGTCGACGAGGGCTTCGGCATCGAGTTCAAGCAGAGCTGGGAAAACGCGCTGGAAGACGTCAAGGCCAAGGGCGGCAAGCCCTATGCGATCCCGGCCGGCGCCTCCGACCATCAATATGGCGGCCTCGGCTTCGTCGGCTTTGCCGAGGAAGTGCGCGCGCAGGAAGCCGAGCTCGGCTTCGCCTTCGACTACATCATCGTCTGTTCGGTCACCGGCTCCACCCAGGCCGGCATGGTGGTGGGCTTTGCCGCCGATGGCCGCGCTGATCGCGTCATCGGCATCGACGCCTCGGCCACGCCGAAAGAGACCCGCGCGCAGATCAAGCGGATCGCCGAGCGTACCGCCGATCTCGTCGGCCTCGGCCGGGCCATCACCGATGCCGACATCGTGCTGAACGAGGACTATGCCTATCCCGAATACGGCCTGGCCTCGCCCGAGACCGTCGAGGCGATCCGCCTCTCGGCCCGCACCGAAGGCATGCTCACCGACCCCGTCTACGAGGGCAAGTCGATGCAGGGCATGATCGACCTGGTGAAGAAGGGCTTTTTCCCCAAGGGTTCGAAGGTGCTCTACGCCCATCTCGGCGGCGTGCCGGCGATCAACGGCTACAGCTACCTCTTCCGCAACGGCTGACGGAGATGGCGGTCATCCTGCTCTGCAGCTTTCCGGAAGCGGCCTCCGCAACGCGGGAGGCCCTTCTGGACCGGGTGGCCCTGATTGACGCGCGCGGCGAAGGCCATCTGGTCTTCGCCGGCATCGACAGCGCCGCCGGACTACGCACCGTCGCCGTGCGGGTTCATCGCGACGGCGAGGCGGGCCGGACGGCGGAGTTCCTGTCGCTGCCCGGTCATCCCGTGCCGGTCAGCGTCCGGCGCATCGACCTGGTCGAGGACGGCGCGCTGGCCTCGGCGAGCGCGCTGTTTCCCTGATCAGGCGGTCTGCGACAGCGCCCCACCAACGCGCAGCGGCGTCACCGCTGTCGCAAGTCCATTCGCGCCGATCTCGACGATGATGCCCGACAGCGTGGCGACACCGCTTGCCGGCTCGAACTTGCCGCCCGGCGTCTTCTCGCGCATGCGCCGCATCGGCTCGGCCTTGTCCATGCCGATCACGCCATCATAGTCGCCGCACATGCCGACATCGGTCTGATAGGCCGTGCCGCCCGGCAGCACGCGATGGTCGGCGGTCGGCACATGGGTGTGGGTGCCGACGACGAGCGACACGCGGCCGTCGAGAATGTGGCCCATGACCTGTTTCTCGCTGGTCGCCTCCGCATGGATGTCGACCACGATCGCATCGGCGACTCGGCCGAGCGGGGCTGCCTCGATCTCGCGCTCCACCGCCGCGAAGGGGTCATCCATGGCATCCATGAACACCCGGCCCATGACATTGACCACCAGCACCTGAGCGCCGTTGCGGGTGTGCACGAGGGCTGCGCCGCGCCCCGGCGTACCGCTGGGATAGTTCACCGGCCGCACCAGTCTCGGCGCGCGGTCGATGAACACCATGGCCTCGCGCTGGTCCCAGGAATGGTTGCCGAGCGTCACGCAATCGGCGCCGGCATCGAGCAGTTCCTGGTAGATCGCCTCGGTAATGCCGAAGCCATGGGCGGCATTCTCGCCATTGATCACGACGCAATCGAGCGCGTGGTCGCGCACCAGGCCCGGCAGTCGTTCGGTGACGGCGACCCGGCCGGACTTGCCGACCACATCGCCGAGGAAAAGGAGGCGCATCAGAAGGCCCTGAATCCGGTCTCGGTGAGAAGAAAATCGAGCCTGCGGTCATGGGGCTCCGATGGCACGGCGTCAACCTGCTGGCAGGAAAAGGCGAGGCCGACGGCGATCCGCGGGCTGATCTCATCAAGCCGGGCGATCGCCTGGTCGTAATGGCCCTTGCCATAGCCGATGCGGTTGCCACGAACGTCGAAGGCGGCAAGCGGCGTCAGCAGGATCTCGGGCTGGACCTCCGGCTGCTCCGGTCCCGGCCCATAGGTGCCGAACCCCATGGGGACGAGTTCCGCGCCGCGCTCCAGCATGCGGAAGATCATCGGACCCTTCCGGTCAGGGAAAGCCGGCAGCGCCAGCCGCGCGCCAGCCGCACGCAGGCGATCCATCAGCGGGCGGGCATCGATCTCCGACTGGATTGGCAGAAACCCTGAGACAATGCGTCCGGCGACCGGGATCCGCTCCAGCGGAAAGGCCTCGGCAATCGCCAGCGCCGCCTCGATGCGCAAGCCCGGATCGAGGGCATCGCGGCGGGCCAGGGCTGTGGCGCGGAGTTGGGCTTTGAGGGCAGCGGACATGGGGCCGGTGGAATCGGGAAGGGCGAAAGGAAGTGTAGCAGGGCCGACCGTCCGCCGCTCTCGCCGAACTCTCTCCACGCCTCATCCTGAGGTGCGAGCGTGAGCGAGCCTCGAAGGATCGCTCTCCGCTTGTCCGAATTGGTCCTTCGAGGCTCGGTCGCTGACGCTCCTTCGCACCTCAGGATGAGGTGTGGAGAGGGCCCATCATCAGAAGCGCGATCTCTCCTTCACCCTCCCCTGGAGGGGGAGGGTCGCGCCTTGAGCGAGATGCACCAGCATCTCGCGAGGCGCGGGGTGGGGTGACATTGCGGCTGGGGTTTTCACCCCACCCCGATCTCGCTTCGCTCGGTCGACCCTCCCCCTCCAGGGGAGGGTGAAGGGTACTGCCCGACCTCACCCCTTCAGCGGGCCAAACGTAGCGCCGGGCGGCGGGGGAATGTCGTCCGGCACGAAGAAGTCGGGCGCCAGCGCCTTGGTCGGGTCGGCGCGGTACTGGTCGAAGTCCGTCACGCCCTCGCCGTAGAGGAACGTGTCGTCGATCAGGAAATTGCCGGTGAAGCTCGACGGTTTGGTCAGGATCGCATGGGCCGCATCGGCCAGGATCTGCGGTGTCCGGCTCTGCGCCATCAGCGCCTCGCCGCCGAGAATGTTCTTGATCGCGGCGGTGGCAATGGCGGTGCGCGGCCAGATCGCGTTGACGCCTGCCACCCCCTTCAGCTCGCCGGAAAGGCCCAGCACCACCATGCTCATGCCGAACTTGGCCATGGAATAGCCGGTGCAGCCGGAAAACCAGCGGGTCTTCATGTCGAGCGGCGGCGAGAGCATCAGCACATGCGGATTGCGCCCGGCAGCGGCGCTTAAGCGCAGATGCGGAATGGCATGTTTCGACACCAGGAACGTGCCGCGCGCATTGACCTGATGCATCAGGTCGAAGCGCTTCATGTCGAGCTTTTCCACCGGCGCCAGCATGATGGCGGAAGCATTGTTGACGACGATGTCGATGCCGCCGAACCGCTCGGCGGCCTTCGCCATGGCATCGGCGACACTCTCCTCCTCGCGGACATCGACCACTAAGGGTAGAGCCTGGCCGCCGGCGGCCTCGATCTCGGCGGCCGCCGAATGGATCGTGCCCGGCAGTTTCGGATGCGCCGTGTCGGTCTTGGCGGCCACCACGATATTGGCGCCGTCAGCCGCCGCCTTCAGAGCGATGGCGAGGCCAATGCCACGCGAGGCCCCGGTGATGAACAGCGTCTTGCCCTTGAGGGTCATGTTTCTCTCCTCGTCGCGTGGCGTGGAAGGGTCCTTCGAGGCACCGTCGCTGGCGCTCCGGTGCACCTCAGGATGAGGTGCGGAGGGAGCCCGCCGAGCCGTCAGCACGACAATCCTCACCCTTGTCTCGCCGCCTTCACCCTCTCACCTCATCCTGAGGTGCGAGCCGCAGGCGAGCCTCGAAGGATCATGATGAGACTGGCGGGGTCGAAGGCCCGCCGTCTTGCGCCTACTGGCTTACTTCCGGCTCATGAAGGCCATGAACGCCTGCCGGGCCTCGTCGGTCTTCAGCTGGCTGGCAAACAGCGAGCCTTCCAGCTTGATCCGCTCGCGCAATGCTGCACCATTGCTGCGCAGCAAACGGCGGGTATGGGCCAGCGCCTGCGGCGGCTTGGACGCCAGCTTGAACGCCGCCTCCAGCGCCTTCGCTTCCAGCTCGGCCTCCGGCACGACGGCGTTGATCACGCCCATCTTCTCGGCTTCCGTCGCGCCGAAGGGCTCGGCCAGCATGATGTGCTCGGCCGCCTTCTTGAGGCCTGCCGTCTCGGGCATCAGGATGGAGGAGGCCGCCTCCGGCACCAGGCCGAGATCGACAAAGGGCATGCGGAACATGGCGCGCGGGCTCGCATAGGCGAGGTCCATGTGGAACACCATGGTCGTGCCGATGCCGATGGCGAGCCCATCCACCGCGGCGATCATCGGCACCTCGACGGTGGCGAGCGCCGTGATGAAATCGCCGGCCGGCGAGCCCTTCACGTCGCTGGTCGAGCGGGCCATGAAATCGGCGATGTCATTGCCCGAAGTGAAGCAGCCGGGCCCGCCGGCAAACACCACCACGCGGGTGCCCTCAGGCCCGGCATTCTCGATCACGCCGCGCATCGTGTCGTACATGGCGCCGGTCAGCGCGTTCTTCTTGTCGAGCCGGTTCATCCGGACGAGCACCACGCCCTTGTCGTGGCGGGTGATGGTGACGTGGTCGCTCATGGGGGCGTTTCCTGTGTTCGGCGTCAGCCGGCCAACTGCACGTTGATCTCATTGATTCCGTCGCCACCGCCGGTGACGGCAAGCTCGAGGCCCGAGGCGGCCGGTACGAGGTTCTCGGCAAAGAAGCGCGCCGCGGCGACATGCTGGTGCGGGTCGTCGCCGAGCACCGCGAGACCCTTCTCGGCGAGCGCCGTGCCGCCCAGCGCCAGGCCGAACAGCCGGCCATAGGGCGTGGCGCCCGCCAGTGCATCGGCGGGGTTGGACTTGAGCGCCGCCAGCAGATGGTCGGTCGCGCGCTCCAGGCTGTCGATCGCCGCGACAAGCCGCTCAGAGGTCCGGCCGAAGCCCGGCGCATTGACCTTGGCGACCTCGGCCGCCACCGCGCGCATGCGGGTGATCTCGGCCTTGGCGACCTCGCCGCCTTCCAGCGGCAGCTTGCGGGTGACGAGATCGATCGCCTGGATGCCGTTGGTGCCCTCGTAGATCGCGTAGATGCGGGCGTCGCGCATGTGCTGGGCAGCGCCCGTCTCCTCCACGAAGCCCATGCCGCCATGCACCTGCACGCCAAGCGATGCCACCTCATTGCCGATATCGGTGGAGAAGGCCTTGGCGATCGGGGTGAGCAGCGAAGCCCGGAGATTGCCGGCCTTCTTCTCCGCCTCGGTACGCCCGAGATGGGCGCGGTCGATTTCCGATGCGGTCATGTAGCAGATGGCGCGCGCAGCACTCGTATAGGTGCGCATGGTCATCAGCATGCGCTTGACGTCCGGATGCAGGATGATCGGCCCCATGCCCTCGCCGGTATAGCCCGGCGCGCGGCCCTGCCGGCGGTCGCTCGCATAGGCAAAGGCCTGCTGCGTCGCCCGCTCGGCGATCGACACGCCCTGCAGCGCCACCGCAAGGCGGGCATTGTTCATCATCGTGAACATGGCGGCGAGGCCGCGGTTTTCCTCGCCCACCAGCCAGCCGATGGCGCCGCCCGCATCGCCATAGACCATGGTGCAGGTGGGGGAGCCGTGGACGCCCAGCTTGTGCTCGATCGAATTGCAGCGGACATCGTTGCGCCCACCGATCGAACCGTCGTCGCCTACCAGGAACTTCGGCACGATGAACAGCGAGATGCCCTTGGTACCAGCGGGCGCATCGGGCAGGCGGGCCAGCACCAGGTGGATGATGTTGTCGGTCAGATCATGCTCACCGTAGGTGATGTAGATCTTCGAGCCGGTGATGCGATAGGTGCCGTCGCCCGCACGCTCCGCCTTGGTGCGCATGCCCGCAAGATCGGAACCGGCCGAGGGCTCGGTCAGGTTCATCGTGCCGGTCCATTCGCCTGACACCATCTTCGGCAGATATTTGGCGCGGAGCTCGGGGGCCGCATGGGCCGAGATCGCCTCGATCGCGCCTTGGGTCAGCAGGGGCCCCAGGCCGAAGGCGCCGGAGGCGGCGTTCCACATTTCGAGGCAGGCGGCGTTGATGAGGCAGGGCAGGGCCTGCCCGCCATAGTCGGCTTCCGCCATCAGTCCGTTCCAGCCGGCGGCGGCCCAGTCGGTATAGACCTCTTTCCAGCCCGGCGGCATGGTAACCACGCCGTCCTTGAACGGCGTGCCATGCTTGTCGCCGACCTTGTTCAGCGGCGCGATGCGGTCGCTCGCGAACTTGCCCGCCTCTTCCAGCACGGCGTCCACCACATCCATCGACAGGTCGCCATAGAGCCCGCCGGCAATCGCCTGTTCCAGGCCGACAACCGACTTCATGGTGGCGGCAATGTCGCCGACCGGCGCGCGATAGGTCATGAGAAGGCTCTCCCTTTGGCGTGATCTTTAGGTCGGGGGAGGGGGACGGGCAAGGTTGCCGGTAGGGGGAGTGGCAATTGGTGCTGCGGCAAAAAGGGGCCCTGGGTTCGGGCATGGCCGAGCGGAGCACCCCACCCCAACCCTCCCCGCAAGCGGGGAGGGAGTGCCAGTGCGCCAGCGACCCCATCGCGCTGTCAATGTCCGGGGATTGGCTGCCCATATCCCAGGATCGACAGCATGATCGAGCGCGACCGAACCCCCTCCCCTCGACGAGGGGAGGGTTGGGGTGGGGTGACCATCAGACCCTCACCACGCCCACGCCCTCCCATTCCCGACCCGTCCATGCTAATCGCCGGCCATGCACACCCGCATCACCCGCCACTTGATCGCCGACGCGGACGGCCTGGCCGAGGCCGCAGCGCTCCTGCGCGCTGGCGGGCTCGTGGCCTTCCCCACCGAGACGGTCTATGGCCTCGGCGCGGATGCGACCGACGGGCGCGCGGTTGCGGGCATCTACGAGGCCAAGGGCCGCCCGAGCTTCAACCCGCTGATCGCCCATGTCGCATCACCGGAGGCCGCCTTCGCCCTCGGCCCCTTCGACGCCCATGCCACCGCTCTCGCCAAAGCCTTCTGGCCGGGCCCGCTGACTCTGGTCGTGCCGGTCGGCGACGACAGCCCGGTCTCCGATCTCGCCCGTGCGGGGCTTTCGAGCGTCGGCCTGCGCGTGCCCTCCCATCCGGTCGCCCAGGCGCTGCTGGCGCTGGTCGACCGGCCGGTGGCTGGCCCCTCGGCCAACCGCTCCGGCCATGTCAGCCCGACCGATGCCGCCCATGTGCTCGCCGATCTCGATGGCCGGATCGATGCAGTGCTCGATGCCGGCCCGACCGCGGTCGGTGTCGAATCCACCATCGTCGGTTGCCTCGGCGGCGCGCCGGTGTTGCTTCGTCCGGGCGGCGTCACGCGCGCCGAGATGGAGGCGGTGCTGGGTGTCGCGCTCGGCGAGCCGGTGAGCGAGGCCACCATCGCGCCGGGCATGCTGGCCTCGCACTACGCGCCGAATGCGGCCGTCAGGCTGGATGCGACCGAGGTCCGTCCCGGCGAGGCGCTGCTGGCCTTCGGCCCGGCGCTTCCCTGTGATGGTCCCGTGCTCAATCTCTCTGTCTCAGGCGATCTCAGCGAGGCCGCGGCCAATCTGTTTGGCCATCTGCGCCGGCTCGACGCCGAGGGTGCCACCGCCATCGCGGTCATGCCGATCCCCGCCGAGGGCCTCGGCGAAGCGATCCGCGACCGGTTGAAACGGGCGGCGGCACCGCGGGTTTGACGACTTGCCGCCGAGGCCGACCTTTTCCGTGTCTCCCGGTCGTCATCCCCGGCGAGCGAAGCGAGGGAAGGGGATCCAGGGGCCCCGAAGGTCAGACCACCCGCGTGCTGTGAGAGCCGGGAAAACGACTCCTGGACCCCCTTCCCTCGGCCTCCGGCCTCGCCGGGGGTGACGTCATGAGAGCGGCAGGGTGCGGGATGTCAGATGGTTTCCTTGAACGCCGACCTCTACCGCTTGAACGTCGCCACCAGCTCCACATGCGCCGACCACTGGAACTGGTCGACCGGCGTCACGCTCTCGATCTTCCAGCCGCCCGCGATCAGCAGCGCCGCATCGCGCGCGAACGTGCCGGGATTGCACGACACCGCCACGATCCGCCCGATATCGGCCTTGGCGAGGATCTTGGCCTGCGCCTCCGCGCCGCCACGCGGCGGATCGAACACCACCGCGCCCATGCCCTTGAGGTCCAGCGCCATCATCGGACGGCGATAGAGGTCGCGTGTCTCGGCGATCACCGGCTTCAGGCCCGACACGGTGCGGAGCGCCGCGCCGAGAGCCGCCACCGCGCTCGCATCGGCATCCACCGCATGGACGCGCGCGCTCTCGGCGAGCCTGAGCGCGAAGGGGCCGACGCCGCAGAACAGATCCGCCACCGACTTCACCTTGCCGACGCCCTCGAGCACGAGGCGGGCGAGCACGTTCTCACCCTCTTCCGTCGCCTGCAGGAACGTGCCCGGCGGCAGCGTCACGCGCACGCGGCCGACCATGATCGACGGCGGCTCGCGCTGCATGACCAGTTCGCCATGGTTGGTGAGGCGCGCCAGGCCCTGCTTGTTGGCGGCGGAGATGAGGTCGAGCCGCATCCGCTCGGACAGCTTGCCCGCGCCGCGCACATCCATGTCGAGCCCGGCGATCGTCGCGGTCACCGAGAGGTCGAGTGGCTTGCCGACGCTGTCGAGGATACGGGCAATGCCGCGGGCGGCCTCCAGCGCGCCGTCGAGGCCGGGGGCGAGCAGCGGGCAGGCATTGATCGGGATGATCGCGTGGCTGCGCGCCGCGGCGAAGCCAACCAGCACCTTGGTTCCGGCACCCCGGCGGGCATGGAAGGTCACGCGCCGTCGTCCCGCGCCATGGGCCTCGATGGTCGGCAGCACATCGGCCGATATGCCCTGCTGGGCCAGCGCATGCAGCACCAGGTCGCGCTTCCACGCGAGATAGGGCTGAGGCGCCCAATGCTGCAGGTTGCAGCCGCCGCAGATGCCGAAATGCGGGCAGGGCGGCGTCACGCGGTCGGGGCTCGGCGTGACGATGGCCACCGGCATCAGCCGGTCTTCCGCGCCCTCGGCATCCACCACCTCGCCGGGCAGGGTGAACGGCACGAAACGGCCGTCGGCGACGCCGTCTCCGCGATGGCCGACATGGGAAATGGTGAGCCGCTCGGTCATGCGCAGATCCTTGCGGCTTGGGGGAGGGGGGAAAGAGAAGAGGTCCTTCGAGGCTCGCCTGCGGCTCGCACCTCAGGATGAGGAGTGGAGAGAGTGGCGCTGTGGCGTCTGGCACGGTCCTCTCCCTTCCTCATCCTGAGGTGCGAGGCGAAGCCGAGCCTCGAAGGATCCGGAACGGCCGGGCACGACATGATCCGAAACCTGCCTATCACGCGGGCCTGCTCGCATGGATCAGGAACTCGCGGTTACCGTCGCCGCCCTCGATCGGGCTGTCGATCAGCCCGCCCAAGGTCCAGCCGAGACCCTGCGCCACCGCCTGAACCTCGCTCACCGCGCGCTGCCGCTCGGCCGCATCGGTCACGATGCCGCCTTTGCCGACATGGCCGCGGCCCACCTCGAATTGCGGCTTCACCAGCGCGACGAGGTCGCAGGCGCGAGCCATCAGCGCCGTGACCGCCGGAAGGACCAGGCGCAGCGAGATGAAGCTGACATCGATCACGGCGATATCAGGCGCAAAGGGCAGGTCGGTGGACGTGAGATTGCGGATGTCGGTGCTTTCCAGAAGCGTGATGGCCGGATCGGCCCGAAGGGATGCATGAAACTGCTCGCGGCCAGTATCGACCGCCACGATGGCGCGTGCGCGCCTGCTCAGTAGCACATGGGAGAAGCCGCCGGTGGAAGAGCCGACATCGAGGCAGTTTCGGCCTGTGACATCGATGGCGAAGGCGTCGAGCGCCGCCACAAGCTTGAGGCCACCGCGCGACACCCAGGGATGCGGCGCTTCCGCCGTGATCACGGCATCGACAGCAATGTCCTCGGATGGCTTTTTCACCGGCCGGCCGTCGGCTGTCACCAGCCCCGCGGCAATGGCCGCCTGAGCGCGGGCGCGGCTTTCAAAGAAGCCGCGCTCCACGAGCACGACATCGGCCCGCCGTCTGGTGGTTTCAGAGTCTCGCATGGCCTTCACGCGAACCGGTGCCCACTTCGCTTGGCCATGCTTCGGCGTTCACGCCGTCAGCGCGCCCGGAACCGCCTCGCGCCCCAGCGCCTCGAACACCTTGGTCACGATGCCGCGGGCATCGAGCCCGGCCCTGGCATACATGGCCTCAGGCTTGTCGTGGTCGAGATAGACGTCCGGCAGCACCATGGAGCGCACGCGGCAGCGGCCGTCGAGCAGGCCATTGTCCGACAGGGCATGCAGCACGAACGAGCCGAAGCCGCCGACCGAGCCCTCCTCGATGGTGATCAGCACCTCGTGCTCTCGCACCAGCCGGCCGATCATGTCCATATCCAGCGGCTTGGCGAAGCGGGCATCGGCAACCGTGGTCGAAAGGCCAAGCGTGCCCAGTTCCTCGGCGGCCTTCAGGCATTCGCCAAGGCGCGTGCCGAAGGACATGAGCGCGATCCGCGTACCCTCCTTGACGATCCGGCCCCGGCCGATCTCCAGCGGAACGCCGAATTCCGGCATGTCGACGCCCATGCCCTCGCCGCGCGGATAGCGGAAGGCGATGGGGCCCTCGTCGAAGGCGGCAGCGGTCGCCACCATGTGGACGAGCTCAGCCTCGTCACCAGCCGCCATCACCACCATGCCCGGCAGGCAGCCGAGATAGGCGACGTCGAAGGAGCCGGCATGAGTTGCGCCATCGGCACCGACCAGGCCGGCGCGGTCGATGGGGAAGCGCACGGGCAGCTTCTGCAGTGCCACGTCGTGCACCACCTGGTCGTAGGCGCGCTGGAGGAAGGTGGAATAGATTGCGCAGAACGGCTTGAAGCCCTCGCTCGCGAGCCCCGCCGCAAAGGTCACGGCATGCTGCTCGGCAATGCCGACGTCGAAAGTGCGGGCAGGGTATGCCTTCTCGAACAGGTCGACGCCGGTGCCCGACGGCATGGCCGCAGTGATCGCAACGATACGGTCGTCCTTGGCGGCTTCCTTCACCAGGCTCTCGCCGAACACCTTGGTGTAGCTCGGCGCATTGGCCTTGGCCTTCACCTGGGCGCCGGTGATGACGTCGAATTTCGCCACCGCGTGCAGCTTGTCGGCGGTCTCTTCCGCCGGCGGATAGCCCTTCCCCTTCTGGGTCACGACATGGACCAGGATCGGGCCGAAATCGGCGTCGCGGACGTTCTTCAGAACGGGCAGCAGATGGTCGAGATTGTGCCCGTCGATCGGGCCGACATAGTAGAAGCCAAGCTCCTCGAACAAGGTGCCGCCGGTGACGAAGCCGCGGGCATGCTCCACCGCGCGGGTCACCGTGCGATCGATGGTCTTGCCCAGGCGCTTGGTCAGCTGCTTGCCGATGTCGCGCAGCTTCAGATAGGTGCGGCCGGAACCCAGACGGGCGAGATAGGCCGACATGGCGCCAACCGGCGGCGCGATCGACATGTCATTGTCGTTGAGAATGACGATCAGCCGCTCGTGGCGGGCACCCGCATTGTTCATGGCCTCATAGGCCATGCCCGCCGACATCGCGCCGTCGCCGATCACTGCGATGACATTGTTCTTCTCGCCCTTGAGGTCGCGGGCCACCGCCATGCCGAGGCCGGCCGAGATCGAGGTGGAGGAATGGGCCGCGCCGAACGGGTCGTATTCGCTCTCCGAGCGCTTGGTGAAGCCGGAGAGGCCGCCGGCCTGGCGCAGCGTGCGGATGCGCTCGCGCCGCCCCGTCAGGATCTTGTGCGGATAGGCCTGGTGGCCAACGTCCCAGATGATCCGGTCGCGCGGCGTGTCGAACACATAGTGCAGGGCGGCCGTCAGTTCGACGACGCCGAGGCCGGCGCCCAGATGGCCGCCGGTCACGGAGACCGCCGAAATGGTTTCGGCGCGCAACTCGTCAGCCACCTGGCGGACCTGGTGTTCGGCAAGGCGGCGAAGGTCGGCGGGGCTCCGGAGCGTGTCCAGGAGCGGGGTCACAGGGCGGTCGGTCAAAGATGTCACCGGCGATGAGCGCGGGTGTCGCTCGCGCGTGTAGGGTTAAGTCCGAGGGTTACACCACCGGCGATGGCGGTGCAACGCAGGCTGGCTGGGGCACGCTGTCCGGCAGGGCTTGCGGGAGCGGCAGGCAGTGTATATCTGTATTTGCGCAAATAAGAAGGCAAAGACACCATGACCAAGACCTATCCCGAGATCACCAAGGCGCTGTCCGCTGGCCTGCGCGAACTGCGCAAGGAAGCAGGCGATACGATGGCCGGCTTCTCGACCATGACCCAGGCCGCCATGAAGGATGGCGCGCTGCCGAAGAAGACCAAGGAACTGATCGCGCTGGCTTTGGGCGTGGCTGCGCGCTGTGATGGCTGCCTCGGCTACCACGCCGAAGCGCTGGTCAAGCTTGGTGCCACCCGCCAGGAAGTGGCCGAGGCGCTGGGTGTCGCCATCCAGATGGGCGGCGGACCCTCGCTCATGTATGCGGCCGACGCCTTCACTGCCTTCCAGCAGTTCGAGGAGAAGGCGGCCGAGACCGCCTGACTCACTCGGGCAGCGGAATGAACTCCTCTTCGTCGCCCGGCACGGTGTCGAAGCGCTTCTGCTTCCAGTCGGCCTTGGCCTGCTCGATGCGCTCCAGCGACGAGGAGACGAAGTTCCACCAGATGTGGCGCGGCCCGTCCATGGTCGCGCCGCCGCAGAGAATCAGGCGGGCGGCGGTGACGGCGGTCAGCGTCAGCCGGTCGCCGGGCTTCAGCACCAGCATCTGCCCCTCGCGGAAATGGTCGCCCTGCACGTCGATCTCGCCCATGGCAACATAGATCGCGCGCTCCTCGGCAACCGGATCGAGCGGCAGCTTGGCGCCGGGCTCCAGGATCGCATCGGCATAGAACGTGTCCCAGGGCACCGGCGTCGGCGCCTTCACCCCATACATCTCGCCGATCACCACGCGGATCGTCTTGCCGTCGCCCTTGACGATCGGCAGGTCGTCGGCCGCGATATGGTCGAAGCCGGGCGCCACTTCCTCATGGGTCTTGGGCAGCGCCAGCCAGCTCTGGATGCCGTGCAGCTTGTGCCCGCCGGTCGCCTTCTGGGTCGGATCGGTGCGTTCGGAATGGACGATGCCGCGCCCGGCGGTCATCAGGTTCACCTCGCCCGGCCTCACCGGCAGATAGGTGCCGAGCGAGTCACGGTGCTGGATCTCGCCGTCGAACAGATAGGTGACGGTGGAGAGCCCGATATGGGGGTGGGGGCGGACATCGATGCCCTGGCCGCCCTTGAACACGGCAGGGCCCATCTGGTCGAAGAACACGAAGGGACCGACCATCCGCCGCTTGGCGAAGGGCAGCGCCCGGCGCACCGTGAAGCCGCCGAGATCATGGGTGCGCGGCACGATCACCATCTCGATGGCGTCGCAGGAGAGCGCGTCTCCGGGGGTCGGATCGGGGGTGGGCGAGAACGACATGGCGGGGGCCTCCGTCTGGAGGCTTCAAGATGGGCGCGACCGCTCGCCCTGTCGACCCTCCCGGCGCTTGCGCCGGAAGGATCGGGGATTGCAGGGATGCAATCAGATCGAGCGCGTGGCGCCGCCGTCGACCCGGATCTTCGATCCCGTGATGTAGCTGGCGGCCTCCGAGCAGAGGAAGGCGCCGACGGCACCGAACTCGGCGGCCGTGCCGAGGCGGGCGGCCGGGATCGTCGCGATGGAAGCGGCCTCGACCTCTTCCATCGACTTGCCCGAGCGCTGGGCATTGGCCTGGTCGAGCTCCTTGATCCGGTCGGTCGCGATGCGGCCGGGCAGGATCATGTTGACCGTCACGCCGTCCTTGGCGACCTCGGTCGAGAGCGTCTTCGACCAGCCGACGATCGACGAGCGCAGCGCGTTCGACAGCGCCAGATTCGGGATCGGCTGCTCGACGCCCGAGGAGGCAACGGTGAGCACGCGGCCCCACTTGCGGGCGCGCATGCCCGGCAGAACCTTGGCGGTGATCGCGAAGACGGGCTCCACCATCTGCTTGAAGTACTTCGCCCATTCGTCGGCGCCGACTTCGGTCGCGGGCTTGGCCGGCGGGCCGCCCGTGTTGTTCACGAGAATGTCGATCTGGCCGAGCGTCTTCTCGGCGAGCGCGACGATCTCGTCCACGGCGCCAGGCGCGCCGAGATCGGCGGCCATGCCATAGGCCTTGCCCTTGCCCTTGGCGGTGATCGCCTCGGCATTGGCCTTGATGCGGTCGGCGGTGCGGCCGACCAGCATGACGGTGCAGCCCTCAGCGGCCAGCGCCTCGGCAATGCCGAGGCCGAGGCCGCGGCTGGAGGCGAGCACGAGCGCCTTCTTCGATGACAGTCCGAAATCCATGATGTCCTCCCAAATTCGGGGGCGAAGACAAGCCCGAAGCGCGGCCATGCGCAAGAGGCAATGCGGCGGGGCGTGCCCTGCAGGACCAGCCGACGATTCCGTGAAAAGCCCTGACGCGGACGTGAAATGCGCGCGGGGCCGGCCCCATGCTATCGCCGGACTGGCTTTTCCGAACAGGCAGGAGATGGGACAATGGTGGTGAATGCGGGGATGACGCGCCGTGCGCTGCTCGACATGGCGGGCGCCGCCAGCCTGTCGATGGCCGCGATCGCAGCGGCGAAGGCCGAGGGCGTCGAGACCGGTCCGCGCTCAGGACTGTCTCCCGTGCTGGTCGCCCACCAGACGCCGATGCGCGTCGGCCAGGTATCCCTTGTCGTCCGCGACCTTGACCTCGTCTCCGCCTTCTATCGCGACGCGATCGGCCTTTCGGTGATCGAGACCAGCCCCGGTCGCACCAGTCTCGGTGCCGGCGGCACCGTGCTGCTCGTCCTCGAACAGCGTCCGGCCGCGCCCTTCGAGCGCCAGGGCACGGCGGGCCTGTTCCACACCGCCTTCCTGATGCCGACCCGCAAGGATCTCGCCCGCTGGCTGGTCCATGTGGCGCGCAACCGCGTGCGGCTCACCGGCTTTGCCGACCATGCGGTGAGCGAGGCGGTCTATCTCGACGATCCCGAGGGCAATGGCATCGAGGTCTATTGCGACCGCGCGCCCGAGCTCTGGCGCTGGGACGGGGCGTCCGTCACCATGACCACCGACCAGCTGAACATCGACGACCTCGTCAGCCTCACCAATATCCAGGTCAGCGACTATGCCACCGCGCCCGAGGGGCTGCGCATCGGCCACATGCATCTGCGCGTCGGCGATGTCGCGCGCGGCCAGGCCTTCTACGGCGCGGCGGTGGGGCTCGACACGACGCGCCAGCGCGGCGGCGCAGCGTTCCTCTCCTCGGGCCGCTATCACCATCACCTCGGCATCAATGTCTGGCAGAGCAATGGAGCGGGCCTCCGCGACCCCAATGCCACCGGCATTGCCTGGTTCTCGCTGGAGATGAAGGACCGCGCTGATATCGACGCCCAGCGCGCCAGGCTCGCGGCTGCGGGCGCGGCGGTCACCGAGATGGCTGGCGGATTCCAGACGGCCGACCCCTGGGGCACGACGGTGAGGCTGGTCGGGGTCTGAGAGGAACTCGTTCTTCAAGAGCTGGCGGCAGGCGCCGCGACCTTCCCAGGCCGATCAGGACGTCATCCCCGGCGACCGAGGCAAGGCCGAGGGAGGGAAGGGGATCCAGGAGCCACAAGGTGCGTCGCATTGGCGACCCGCAGGGCGCGGCCAGCGACTCCTGGCCCCCCTTCCCTCGCCCTCATGGGCTCGCCGGGGGGACGTCTGTCTGGATGTGCCGAGGCAGGCGAGCCTTGGCCCGCTGGCTGAACCGCAGTCCTCGCTCGCTCTGCCTGCTCAGTTCCGCTCCCACCGCTCGCGCCACATGCGCTCGCCAATGGTGCAGTCCACCCGCTCGGACTGCGCGGGGATCGCCGATCCCGTCACCGGCGCCTGCCATGCCGGTGCGATGCCGGCCACTTCCAGGATCAGCTTGCGCCGCGTCGCCGGCACGAATTCCTCGGTGGTCTTGATCGGGATGACGAAATGGCCGGGACCGCCCACCACACAGTCCTGATAATAGGCGTCGAGATTGGCGACATCGGCATAGCGCGGATCGCGCTTCAGCATGATCGGCAGGCCATTGATCGTGATGCCCTTGGCCAGCGCCGCATCGCGGGCCACCTCCACCAGCGGGCCATTGTTGTTGGACCCGTCACCCGAGACATCGATCACCCGGCGTTGCGACCGCATGCCGGACGTGTCGAACAGGGCGGTCGAGGCGTTGAGCGCGCCTGAGATCGAGGTGCGGAAGGCCCGCCGGATCGGCTTCGCCTGCAGTTCGGCGGCAAAGGCCCGGGCGCTCTCCATCCCGTCGATGATGCGCCAGCCGACCACCACCTGCTGCTCGAAGGCGCCCGCCCATTCCAGATAGGTCACTGCGATCTTGCCGATCAGCCCGCGCCGGATCGCCTCGATCACGTCCGGCGAGGTGATCGCCTGGATATAGCCGTCGCGCTGGAGCTTCTGTTCCTCCGGGTCCATCGAATAGGAAATGTCGACGGCCAGCACCAGCTGGAGGTCGACTTCCATCGCCGCCGACCGGCCTTGCGGCGTCGATGGCGTCGCCAGTCCCGCCGTCAGCAAGAGTGCGAGAAACAGGCTGCGGATCATCACAAATCCCCCAGGCGTTCAGGCCCCGATGACCGAAGCGTGACACAGGGCCATGGGCTGCGAAACCAAGGGGAGACACCAATTCACCGCCATGCCGCACGCTTCAAGGGATCGTGATCGGCAAGACTTGATCCCGATCATCGCATCCGTCGATCGTTCGGTCCGAGATGGGATGTTCAGGCCCCGCCGCGAGCGCTAAGACTCGTGGCCGGCCGACAGGAAGGACGCCCCTCGTGACCACACTCGTCGTCTCGCATCCGCAGTGCCTGGAACATCTGACGCCCTTCGGCCATCCCGAGCGTCCCGATCGTCTGCGCATGATCACCCACGTGCTGGAGCACGAACGCTTTTCCGACCTCGCCCGTGACGAGGCGCCGCTTGTCTCCATCGACGCGATCGCCCGCGTCCACCCCACCGACTATATCGAGCGGCTGGACAATGCGACGCCGCTGCTCGGTCTCGTTCAGGTCGATGGCGACACCACGCTGTCGCCGGGATCCTTCGAGGCAGCGCGCCGCTCGGCGGGCGGCGGCGTCTTCGCGGTTGACGAGGTAATGACGGGGAAGGTCGCCAATGCCTTCGTGTCGACGAGGCCTCCCGGCCACCACGCCGAGACCTCGACGGCGATGGGCTTCTGCATGTTCAACAATGCGGCCATCGCCGCCCGCCATGCCCGCGCGGTTTACGGTGCCGAGCGCGTGGCGATCATGGATTTCGACGTCCATCATGGCAACGGCACGCAGGACATCTTCTGGTCCGACCCCTCGGTGATGTATCTCTCCACCCACGAGATGCCGCTCTATCCCGGTACGGGGGCGGCCAACGAGACCGGCGCCTATAACCAGATCGTCAACGCGCCGCTGGCCGCCGGCGATGGCGGTTCGGAATTCCGCGAGGCCTTTGACATCGTCATCCTGCCGCGCCTCCGGGCCTGGAAGCCGGACCTCCTGATCATCTCGGCCGGCTTCGATGCCCACCAGCGCGACCCGCTCGCCAATATCAATCTCACCGAAGTCGATTTCGCCTGGGCCACCAAGCGGCTGATGGAGATTGCCGACGAGGCCTGCGGCGGCCGTGTCGTCTCGCTTTTGGAAGGCGGTTACGACCTCGAAGGCCTCGGCCGTTCCGTCGCGGCCCATGTCATGGCATTGATGCGCGGCTGAGTTCGCTGATTCCCGGAGCCTTCGCCATGTCCGTCCCCCATGCCGACGTTGCGGCGCTGCCGTTCGAGAAGGCGCTGGCCGAGCTGGAATCGATCGTCCAGAAGCTGGAAGGCGGCAATGTCGCGCTGGAGGATTCGATTGCGATCTACGAGCGTGGCGAGGCCTTGAAGAAGCGCTGCGAGGCACTGCTCCGCGATGCCGAGGCGCGCGTCCAGAAGATCACGCTCGCGGCCGACGGCAAACCGTCGGGCACGACGCCGCTCGATCCGCAATAGAGGTGGGGCGGGGGACCCGCCTGTGACCTAATTCCAATCCCTGATCGCCACGGCAGACTTGGGGTCTGACGCGTCCGTTCCGTATTGGCGGCTCGATCCACCCCAAAGTTGCATGCCGGATTGCTGACGTCATCTCACAGCACCCGTCGATATCTGCGTGAGTTGGCAACCGGAGAAAAGCCCTCACGATTCGGTGAGTGTGCGAGCATTCCGACGCAAATGTGCTGTCGCTGCGACAACGGGAAATCTCAATCTTTACGAAACATTAACCACAAGAGACACACGTTTGGCGCGAGTTACCAAAGGACATCTCCCCCATGCCCTTCTTGCGCAATATTGGTGTTGGCCCGAAGCTCCTCGCGGCAGTTCTGTTCCTCATCACGACGATGGGCCTTGTCGCGATGGCGGGCCTTTCCTCCGTGTCATTGACGCTCGGCAGCGGCCGCAGTGTCCAGGAGGCAAGCCTGACACTTCAGCAGGCGGGGCGTGGCACCGCCAATCTCCTGTCTTATGCTCGCGCCGTGGAATTCATCCCGCTGGAGCTTCCGGCGGAGGAGCGGCGGCGCTTCCATGAAGCAGCGCTGGACGAGAGCCGCCGCTTCGAGCGCCGTCTCGACCAGATTGCCAAGGAAGACCAGGCCGGTCGCTTCGCCGCGCGGCTCGCAATCATCAGGACGAACCTGGACGCCTATCGCAAACAGCATGAGCTGGTTCTGGCCGCAGCCAATGCGGGCGATCTCCACAAATCCGGGCGGATCGCCTTTGAGGCGGCGCCGCTTGTCGCCACGATGCGGGCGGCCATCCGGGATGTCGAGGACAATGCCCAGAAACAGTTTGGCGACCAGTCCACGGCCATGGAAGCCGCTGGCAGCCGTGCCTTCTGGACCGTTGGCCTGGTTGGCTCGATCGGGGCGGCTTTCGGTCTCGCCTTCGCCGTCTGGCTGATCGTCTGGGGCGTCGTAAGGCCGCTGGTCGCCATGACGCGGGCCATGATGGCTGTGGCGGGCGGCGACCTCGACGCGAAGGTTCCAGCGGTTGGCCAGGGCGATGAGGTCGGCAAGCTCGCCAATGCCCTCGAGGTGTTCAAACAGTCCGGTCGCGACAATCTGGCCCTGCGCGCCGCGCAGGATGCCGAAAAGGCCCAGGCCGAAGCGGCGCAGAAGGCGATGATGCAGCGCGTGGCGAACGAATTCGAGGCCGCCGTCGGCGGGATCGTCGAGGGCGTCTCGACTTCCGCCGAGCGTCTCCGGCTGGCGGCGGAGACCCTGTCTGCCTCCGCCAACGAGGCGTCGGGCCAGACATCGACGATAGCCGCCGCCTCCGAACAGAGTTCAGGCAACATCCAGACGATTGCCGCAGCAACCGAAGAAATGGCCGCGTCGGTCAGCGAGATTGGCGGCCGGGTCGGCCTCTCTGCCACCATGGCCAGCGAAGCCGTTTCCACCGCGGACGGCACTGCCCTCAGCATCGAGGAATTGGCGGGCAAGGTGAAAGCCATCGGCGCCATTGTGGAATTGATCAGTGGCGTCGCGGCGCAGACCAATCTGCTGGCCCTCAACGCCACGATCGAGGCTGCTCGGGCGGGCGAAGCGGGCAAGGGCTTCGCCGTCGTGGCAGCCGAGGTGAAGGGCCTGGCCGATCAGACCGCCAAGGCGACGACCGAGATCGCCCGGCAGATCGGCGCAATCCAGGAGGCGACGACAGGTTCGGTGCGGTCGATTGCGGGCATTGCCGGCAGCATTCGCGAGATCAACAAGGTGGCAACCGACATCGCGGCGGCAGTCGAGCAGCAGACGGCGGCCACGTCCGAGATCGCGCGCAACGTCCAGCAGGCCTCGCTCGGCGCCAATGAGGTGGCCAGCAACATCATCGGGGTTTCGCGCGTGATCACCGCCACCGGTGGATCGGCGGGCGATCTGCTGGCTGCGGCCAACCAGTTGTCGTCCCAGTCGGGCAGGCTTCGGACCGAGGTGGCAGGCTTCCTCACCAATATCCGCGCGGCCTGATCAGGGGCGGCCCCGGCCAGCCGGGCCCACGGCCTGGTCGTTGCTGCGCAGCTGCCCGGTTTGTGGTAATCTTTGCCTGCGGCACATGGTGCAGAGCGTCGATCCGGGTCGCGGCGTGAAAAATATGCCACCCGCTCTCCGGCAAGGCCTTCATCCTGGAGGGCAAAGGCCAGTGTGCAGAGCGGTTTCAGCACCGCCATGCACCCGGACCAGCCGGACGGAGACCTCTCTCCTGTTCCGGGCAATGTCCGGCAAGCCGTTGTGAAACCCGCAACCGAAAGTCGGAAAAAGCGGTGCCTTTCCAAAGGGTAGGGACATCTGCGCGAATTCTGTGCACCCCCCCTTTCGCCAAGCGCAATCTCCTGTCTAATCTAGGCCCTCTCCGGCAGGGTAAAACTACGTAATCCTTCCTTGACCCGCCGCTGAATGCCTCGACAGAGGGGAGCCTCCATGAACGTCAAGTTATCGCTTCTTGCAGCCGGCCTTGCGCTGGCGCTGGGCGCACCGCTCGCGCCCGCCCATGCCCAGGCGCCGCAGGGTCAGACCCTGCGCTATGCCTTCCAGGGCAACCTCAACACGCTCGATCCCTACGGCATCAACGAGACCACGACGCTGGCCCTCCAGGGCAACGTCTATGAGGGTCTGACCAAGCGCGATCGCGACCTGAAGATCATCCCGGGCCTCGCCGAGCGCTGGGAGATCCTCGACGGTGGCCTGCGCTGGCGCTTCCATCTGCGCCGGGGCGTCAAGTTCCAGGGCGGCGAGGACTTCACCGCCGATGACGTGGTGTTCTCGGCCAGCCGCGTCCGCGCCGACACATCCGACCTGCGCTCGCGCATCGAGGCCAATGTCGAGGTCGTGGCCGTCGATTCCCACACGGTCGACTTCAAGCTGAAGTCACCGAACCCGATCCTGCACTACGAGTGGGACACCTGGTACATCATGTCGAAGAAGTGGGCCGAGGCGAACAACGCCGTCGCCCCCTCGGCCCCCGCCGCCACCACGCCCGGCTATGCCGTGCTGAACGCCAACGGCACCGGCCCCTTCCGCATCGCCGCGCACCAGATCGGCGTGCGCACCGTGTTCGAGAAGAACCCCGCCTGGTGGGGCAAGGTCGAGCATAACCTCCAGCAGGTCATCTTCACGCCGATCACCTCGGCGCCGACCCGCGTGGCGGCCCTGCTCTCGGGCGAGGTCGACGTGATCGATCCCGTGCCGCTGCAGGACATTCCGCGCATCAATGCGAGCCCCAATGCCCGCGTCATGGAGGGCCCGGAACTGCGCACCATCTTCCTGCAGATGGACCAGCGCCGCGACGAGCTGACCGGCTCCTCGGTGAAGGGCAAGAACCCCTTCAAGGACCTGCGCGTCCGCATGGCCTTCTACCAGGCCATCGACATGGAGGCGATCCGCCGCCAGGTCATGCGCGGGGCGGCGACGCCCTCGGCTCTGCTGATCTCGCCGCTGCTGTTCGAGCGTTCGGGCCAGTTCCAGCGCCATCCCTTCAGTCTGGATGCCGCCAACAAGCTGCTGGACGATGCCGGTTATCCGCGCGTCGGCGGCGCCACTGGCACCCGCTTCGAGCTGACCATGGATTGCCCGAACGACCGCTACGTCAATGACGGCGCGATCTGCCAGGCGGTCACCGCAATGCTCGCCCGCATCGGCATCAAGATCAATCTGCAGGCCGTGCCGCGCGCCCAGTTCTTCGCCAAGGTCCTGGCCTCGGGCGGGTTCAACACCTCGTTCTACCTGCTCGGCTGGACCCCCGGTTCGTTCGACTCGTGGAACGTGCTGCAGAACCTGATCCGCTGCCGCGACGACACCGGCTCGGGCGGCCGTGGCGCCACCAATCTGGGCGGCTATTGCAACCCGCGCGTCGACGCCCTCACCGACCAGATCCTGGTCGAGGCGGACGCCGCCAAGCGGTTGGACCTGATCACCCAGGCCTACAAGATCGTCCACGAGGAGATCAGCCACATCCCGCTGCACCAGCAGGCACTCGCCTGGGGCGTGTCGCGCAATGTCGAGCTGGTCCAGCGCGCCGACAACCAGTTCCTGTTCCACTGGGTGAACAAGCGCTGATTGCTTGCCGCGCGGGTATCGCCCCGCCGGTGATCTGACTAGACTGACCAGAGGGCGCGGCTCATGTCGCGCCCTCCCCATTTCGAGAGCCCCATGATTGCCTTCATCCTGCGTCGCATCGCCCAGGCGATCGCCGTCCTGCTGACCGTGTCGCTGATCGCCTTCTCGCTGTTCCGGTTCGTCGGTGATCCCGTCAACCAGATGGTGGGCCAGGACACGACGGTGGAGCAGCGTGCCGCGATCCGTCAGGAACTGGGCCTCAACGATCCGATTGCCCTGCAGTTCGGCCGCTTCGTCTGGAAGGCCGCGCAGTTCGACTTCGGCATCAGCTATCTGAACAAGCAGAAGGTCTCCAAGCTGATTGCCGAGCGATTTCCCGCCACGATGGAACTGGCGCTGGTCTCGGCACTCTTCGCGCTGTTCGCCGGCATCCCGATGGGGGTCTATGCCGGCTTGCGGCCCCATTCCTGGCTGACCAAGCTGTTCCAGACCGTCTCGCTCGTCGGCATCTCGCTGCCGACCTTCCTGATCGGCATCCTGCTGATCTTCATCTTCCCCGTGACCCTGGGCGTCCTGAAGTCGTTCGGCCGCCAGGGCGTGGTCGATCTCGGCTGGTGGTCGACGAGCTTCCTGACGGTTGCCGGCTGGAGCTCGATCATCCTGCCGGCCATCACGCTCGGCCTGTTCCAGATGACGCTGATCATGCGCCTGGTGCGTTCCGAGATGATGGAGGTGCTGCGCACCGACTACATCAAGTTCGCCCGCGCCCGCGGCCTCACCAGCCGCGCCATCAACTTCGGCCATGCCTTGAAGAACACGATGATCCCGGTCATCACCATCACCGGCCTGCAGATCGGTTCGATCATCGCCTTTGCCATCATCACCGAGACGGTGTTCCAGTGGCCGGGCATGGGGCTCATGTTCCTGCAGGCCGTGCAGACCGTCGATATCCCGATCATGTCGGCCTATCTGCTGCTGGTCGCGACCCTCTTCGTGCTGATCAACCTGATCGTCGATCTCCTCTATGTCGCCGTCGATCCGCGTATCCGGATCTCCGGGCGGCCGGCCTGAGGAGACAGACCATGACCTCCGCTCCGAACACATCGCCTCGTCCCGCCTCACGGCTGAAGCGCATCCGAGACAGCGACATCTGGTTCTCGTTCACCCGCTCGTGGATCACCATGATCGCGGCAGTCATCGCGCTGGTGCTGGTGGCATCCGCCATCTTCGCGCCGTGGATCGCGCCGAACGATCCCTTCGATCCCGCAACGCTCAGCCTGCTTGACGGGTCCAAGCCGCCGGTCTGGGCGGCCGAGGGCGAATGGCGCTTTCCGCTCGGCACCGATCAGCAGGGCCGCTGCGTGTTCTCGTCCATCCTGTTCGGCATGCGCATCTCGATCATCGTCGGCTTTGCCGGAGTGCTGCTGGCAGCCACCATCGGCATCACGCTCGGGCTGATCGCCGGCTATCTCGGCGGCGCCGCCGACAGCATCATCATGCGCGTCGCCGATGTGCAGCTGACCTTCCCGGCGATCCTGATCGCGCTGCTGATCGACGGCACGACGCGCGCGCTGTTCGGCAACCAACGCTCGGAGACCACCATCTTCTGGGTGCTGGTCATCTCGATCGGCCTGTCATTCTGGGTGCAGTACGCCCGCACGGTCCGCGGCTCCACGATGGTCGAGCGCAACAAGGAATACGTCCAGGCGGCCCGGCTCATCGGCCTGTCGAAGCCGGTGATCCTGTTCCGCCACGTGCTGCCAAACGTCACCGGCCCGGTCCTGGTCATCGCAACCATTAACCTCGCGCTCGCGGTCATCACCGAAGCGACCCTGTCGTTTCTCGGCGTCGGCCTGCCACCGACACAGCCCTCGCTCGGCACGCTGATCCAGATCGGCAACGAGTTCCTGTTCTCGGGCGAATGGTGGGTGGTAATCTTCCCAGGTATCGCGCTGGCGAGCCTCGTCCTGTCGGTGAACCTGCTCGGCGACTGGCTGCGCGATGCGCTGAACCCGCGGCTGAGATGACCGGCATGTCCAATCGCGCTATAGCGCCGCTCTGCGGAGCCTAGAGATGAGCGATACGACCGACGCCAAACCTCAATCCAAAGCCGTCTTCGTCAAGTCATACGGCTGCCAGATGAATGTCTATGACAGCCAGCGCATGGCCGATGTCATGGGGGCCGAGGGCTATCGCGAGGTGGCGACGCCAGAGGAAGCCGATCTCATCCTCCTCAACACCTGCCACATCAGAGAGCGCGCAGCCGAGAAGGTCTATCACGAGCTCGGCCGCATCCGGGAGCTGAAGCAGACGGCCAAGAGCGAGGGCCGCAAGGTGCTGATCGGTGTCGCCGGCTGCGTTGCCCAGGCCGAGGGCGAAGAGATCGTCAAGCGGGCGAAGTATGTCGACCTGGTGGTAGGCCCGCAGAGCTATCACCGGCTGCCCGATCTTGTTGCCCGCGCCGGCATCCAGCCGGGCGTTGTCGATACCGAGTTCCCGGTCGAGGACAAGTTCGCCAAGCTGCCCAAGCCAGCGGAGGCGAAGGCCCGTTCGCGCGGTATCTCGGCCTTCGTCACGGTGCAGGAAGGCTGCGACAAGTTCTGCACCTTCTGCGTCGTGCCCTATACCCGTGGCGCCGAGGTCTCGCGCCCGGTCACGGCCATCATCGCCGAGGTCGAGGCGCTGGCGGAGGCCGGTGTGCGCGAGGTGTCGCTGCTGGGGCAGAACGTCAACGCTTATCATGGCGAGGGACCGAACGGCGGCGAATGGACTTTGGCCCGCCTGCTGCGCCGCCTGGCCGAGGTGCCGGGCATCCTCCGGCTGCGCTACACGACCAGCCATCCCAGCGAGATGAGTGATGACCTGATCGAGGCGCACCGCGACCTCGGCGCGCTGATGCCCTCGCTGCATCTGCCGGTCCAGTCGGGCTCCAACCGCATTCTCGCGGCGATGAACCGCAAGCACGACCGCGACAGCTACTTCCGCACCATCGATCGTCTGCGCGCCGCGCGGCCCGACATCGCCTTCTCCTCCGACTTCATCATCGGCTTTCCCGGCGAGACCGATGCCGATTTCGAGGACACGATGGAGCTCATCCGGCAGGTCGGGTTCGCTGCCGCCTATTCGTTCAAATACTCGATCCGGCCCGGAACGCCGGGCGCCGAGATGGACGGGCAGATCGACGAGGCGGTGAAGACCGAGCGGCTCTATGCCGTGCAGGCGCTCATCACCAGCCAGCAGCGCGCCTTCCAGCAGAGCCTGGTTGGTCAGACCATCGAAGTGCTGTTCGAGCGGGCAGGGCGCAAATTTGGGCAGCAAGTAGGGCGCTCTCCCTATTTGTCTCCCGTGCAAGTCATGGCACCGTCGTCACTGGCGGGCAGAATCGAAAGGATCCGAATCATCGGAACCGAGACCAACTCGTTGAATGGCGAACTGGTCGATCCCATATCGGCTCGTGCAGTGCAGGCGGCGGAGTGATCCTCATTTCAGGAAGGGCGAAAGTTTGACAAAGCAAGGTACGGACGGCTTCGGGCCCGACAGCGGGCGCAACATTCCCTGGCTCACAACAACTGATGCCGCCGATGAAGCTGAACTGACCCTGTCTTTCGATGACAACCGTCTCGCCAGTCGCCTCTTCGGCCAATACGACCAGAATCTCGCCTTCATCGAGAAGCGCCTGCGCATCCAGGCGGCAGCGCGCGGCAATCTGGTGACACTGATCGGCGCGCCGGAACTCTGCGAGCAGGCCAAGTCGGTCCTCGAGAATCTCTACGGCCGCCTGAAGACCGGTCACGACATCTCGCTTGGCGATGTCGACGGCGCCATCCGCATGACCACGTCGCAAGGCTCACTGTTCGAGCCGGACGGCGAGCCGCGCCTTGGTCACGAGGAGATCGTCACCCGCAAGCGCCGCGTTCGCGCCCGCACGCCGGCTCAGGACTCCTATATCCGCGCGCTGAAGCGCAACGAATTGGTCTTCGGCATCGGTCCGGCCGGTACCGGCAAGACCTGGCTGGCCGTTGCCCAGGCGGTCGCCCTGCTCGACAAGGGGCTTGTCGACCGGATGATCCTCACCCGCCCCGCCGTCGAGGCCGGCGAGCGTCTCGGCTTCCTGCCGGGCGACATGAAGGAGAAGGTCGATCCCTATCTCCGCCCGATCTATGACGCGCTCTACGACCTGATGGATGCGCCGCGCGTCGAGCGAGGGCTGCAATCCACCATGATCGAGATCGCGCCGCTCGCCTTCATGCGCGGCCGCACCCTGACCAATGCGGTGGTCATTCTCGACGAGGCGCAGAACACGACATCCATGCAGATGAAGATGTTCCTGACCCGCCTTGGCGAGAACTCCCGGATGATCATCACCGGCGACCCGACCCAGGTCGATCTGCCGCCGGGTATGAAGTCTGGCCTCTCGGAAGCGCTCGATCTGCTGGACGGCGTGCCCGGCATTGCCCAGTCCTATTTCTCCGAGGACGATGTCGTCAGGCATGAACTGGTCGGACGGATCGTGAAGGCGTATGAAGCGGCGACCCGGAGCGGCGAGCACGCCGCGCCGCACAAGCCGCGCCGCATGCGAACGGAATGACCGAAGAAACCGCCATTGAGACCCATATTGCCGTCCTCTCGGATCTCTGGGAGGGCTTGCCCGAGGCCGAGCATGTCGTACGCCGGGCGGTCGTGGCCGTCGGCCGGACGCCTGGAATCACATTGCCGCCGGATGCGGAACTCTCCTTCGCGCTGGCCGACGACGAGCAGGTGCGGGTGCTGAACCGCGACTACCGGGCGATCGACAAGCCGACCAATGTCCTGTCCTTTCCCGCGGCCCACGGCACGCTGCTCGGCGATGTGATCGTCGCCTATGAGACGCTGGAAAAGGAAGCGGTCGAGGAAGGCATCAGCTCTGCTGATCATCTCGCCCACCTGGCGACCCATGGCCTCTTGCATCTCTTGGGCTATGATCACGACACCGAGGCCGAGGCCCTTGCGATGGAGCAGCTGGAAACGGCCATCCTGGCGGGGCTCGGTATCAAGGATCCACACGCGTCCGGGCGCATGATGCCCGGTGAGAGCCATGCCTGACCCTAGCGACAGTCGATACCGAACCGCCGCGGCAGAGGCCGCATCCCCCGAAACGCCCGCCGCCCCGCCAGAAGCGGAGAAGGCGGCCGAACGGCACGAGCGCTGGCTTGATCGCCTGCGAGCACGCCTCGGCTTGAAGTCCGGTCCGTCGATCCGCCAGAACCTCGAGGAGGTCCTGGAGGACAATGCTCCCGCCTCTGCCGGCTTCACGCCGGAAGAGCGGTCGATGCTGAAGAACATTCTGGAGCTGAGGGAAAGCCGGGTCGGCGATCTCGCCCAGCCGCGCGCCGACATCATGGCGGTCCAGAAGGACATCTCGCTGGACGCCTTGATGCAGGCCTTCGAGGATGCCGGTCATACCCGCCTCGTCGTCTATGACGACACGCTCGATGATCCGATCGGCATGGTCCACATCAAGGACCTCGTGACCTACCTGTTCAACGAGGCGAAGCGCGCCGCCAAGACCAAGCGCCAGAGCCGCGCCAAGGCGCAGGCCAAGGCCGAGGCGAGGGGCGAACCCAAGGCGGAAACGAAGGCCGAGGCCCGTGCCATCCCTGGTCTCGATCTCGGCGCCGTCGATCTCGGCGTGGCGCTGGCTCAGACCAAGCTTGTCCGGCCGATCCTGTTCGCGCCGCCCTCCATGCCGGCGATCGACCTGCTGGCGCGGATGCAGGCGACACGCATCCAGCTGGCGCTCGTCGTGGACGAGTATGGCGGCACGGACGGCCTGATCGCGATGGAGAACATCGTCGAAGCGATCGTCGGCGACATCGAGGACGAGCACGATACCGACAACGGCCGGATGATGTCGCAGATTGCCGACGGCGCCTATATCGCCGATGCGCGCGCGGGCCTGGACCATGTCCAGGATGTGCTCGGACCGGATTTCGATCCCGGGGACGAGGTGCGCGCCGAAGTCGATACGCTCGGCGGCTATCTCACCATGGTCGCGGGCCATGTGCCGATCCGCGGCGAGCTGGTGGCGGGTCCCGGCGATTTCGAGTTCGAGGTGGTCGATGCCGATCCGCGTCGGGCCAAGCGGGTCAAGATCACCCGCGGCCGCGGCCTGATCGCCCGGCCGTCTCGTTCCGGCAAGCGCCGCGACGAGGAATTGGCGTCCGCTGTCGCTGCCGCTGCGTCGCAGCCGGCCAAACTGCCCGCGGCGATCGAGCCCTTGCCGGCTCCGGCGGTTCAGCAGGCAAAGGGCTAGGCCGCCGAGGCCGCTTGACCGGGGCGTCTGGCTGTTCGACACCGGGCCATGATCTTGGCCAACCGTCGCGAATCGCCGTGCTCCCGGAGGACCATGCCGTGACGGTTGTCGATCTCGCGCGCTCGATCATCCTGTCATGGGGCTGGAAGCGGACGGGCCTGGCCTTCGGCGCGGGTGCCATCGGTGCGCTCGCCATGCCGCCCTTCGGGTTTTTTCCCGCCCTTGCCATCAGTTTCCCGGTGCTGGTCTGGCTGCTGGACGGGGCCTCGGCTGCCGGCGGCGGCTGGCGCACGATCTGGGCCGCGGCCAAGACCGGGTGGTGGTTCGCCTTCGGCTATCACCTGGCCGGCCTCTGGTGGATCGGCGCCGCATTTCTGGTGGAGGCCGACCGTTTCGCCTGGGCACTGCCCATCGCCGTCGTGGCGCTGCCGGCAGGGCTCGCGCTGTTCACGGCACTTGGCACTGCGGTCGCGCGCCTCCTGTGGCGGCCGGGGGCAGGGCGTATCCTTGCGCTGGCGCTCGGCCTGGGCCTTGCGGAATATGGCCGCGGAACCGTCCTGACCGGCTTTCCCTGGAACCTCTATGGCTATGCGCTGACCCAATATCTCTGGCTGGCCCAGGCGGCATCCCTGGTCGGCGTCTACGGACTGACCCTCGTTGCCATTCTGGTCTTTGCGAGCCCCAGTGTGCTCGGCGACGATCCCGATGACGCCGCAGGGCGGGCTTTTGTACCGGCTGGCGCCATCCTGGTGTTGATGTGCCTTGGTCTCTACGGCGGTTGGCGGGTCTCGACGACCCCGGTGGGAATGGTCGAGGGCGTACGCCTGCGCATCGTCCAGCCGGACATTCCGCAGGATGCCCGCTTCCGGCCCGAAGAGCGCGATACCATCCTGGCGCGCTACCTCGAACTCTCCGACAAGGCCTCGTCACCCGAGCGGATGGGGGTGCGCGACGTCACCCATCTGATCTGGCCGGAATCGGCATTTCCCTTTTTCCTCATCCGGGATCGTGCGGCACTCGCCCAGATTGCGAATCTCCTGCCCCCGGGTACGACCCTGCTGACCGGCGCAGCGCGGCCTGAGGCGCCGGCTCCGGGCCGCAGCGATATCCGCGTTTATAACTCAGTCTATATGATTGATGACGCGGGCCAGATCACCGAGACCTATGACAAGGTGCACTTGGTCCCGTTTGGCGAATACCTGCCATTCCAGGATCGCTTGGAGTCGATGGGATTGGAAGCCGTGACCAGGGTGCGCGGAGGCTTCTCGGCGGGGGATCGGCGCCGGACGCTGACGGTGCCAGGCGCGCCACCGGTCGGTATCCTGATATGCTACGAGATCATTTTTCCGGGCGAAGCGACCTCGGGCGACCGCCGGCCCGGCTGGCTCCTCAATGTCACCAACGACGCCTGGTTCGGCTTCACGCCCGGCCCCTACCAGCATATGCATCAGGCACAGGTGCGGGCTGTCGAAGAGGGTTTGCCGATCGTCCGCGCTGCGAATAACGGAATTTCCGCGGTTATTGATCCGTTGGGACGGGTGCTTCGGATGCTGCCCTTGGGGGCCCGCGATTCCCTTGATGCCGACCTGCCCACCGCGCTTGCGCCGACCCCATTTGCGCGCGCTGGTCATGTTCCACTCGCTGTAGTCTTCTTTGGATTGTTTCTAATCTTGGCGCGCCCGGCCCGTCGCCGCTCGCTGGGTTGATCACCGAGAGACTCGGCTGATCATTTGCTTCCTGTTGTAACAACACCATAAAACCTGCCCGGGCCGATTGCGCGCGGGGCCTCGGTTGTGGTTGGTTGCGGCCCACGCGAGTGCTAGTGTTACATCACACTTCAATCGCACGGCGCCCGTTTGCAATCTCTGCGCGAACTGTGGTGCTGCAAAGTGCAATCGGTTGCCCCGGAGTTTACGTATGGTCAAAAAGGTTCCCAACCCGATCGACAAGCAC
The DNA here is from genome assembly GCF_005160265.1 of Phreatobacter aquaticus. Classification (NCBI taxonomy): domain Bacteria; kingdom Pseudomonadati; phylum Pseudomonadota; class Alphaproteobacteria; order Hyphomicrobiales; family Phreatobacteraceae; genus Phreatobacter; species Phreatobacter aquaticus. Next base: position 2,544,729 of record NZ_CP039865.1, read on the forward strand.
GTCGGCAGCCGTGTGCGCATGCGACGCATGATGCTCGGTATGAGTCAGGAGAAGCTGGGCGAGCGCCTCAGCCTGACGTTCCAGCAGGTGCAGAAGTATGAGAAGGGCACCAATCGTATCGGTGCCAGCCGGCTCCAGCAGATCTCCGCGATCCTGTCGGTGCCCGTGTCGTTCTTCTTCGAGGGGGCTCCGTCCACCGAACTCACGCCCGAGGGCGGCTTCTCGGATGTCGGCGGTGCGTCCTATGTCGCCGATTTCCTCTCCACCAGCGAGGGACTGGCGCTGAACCGCGCCTTCATCCGCATCAAGGACGCCAAGGTCCGCCGCAAGCTGGTCGAACTGGTCAATGCCGTGGCCGGCGAGGACGACGTCGTACTCTGAGGAGTCCGGCTTTCACCCAGCCGTCTCAAACCTGCTTCTGAACCCTGGAAGGCCGGTTCGTTCTTTTTTGCGAACGAAACGGCCTTTTTGCCGTTTTCGGGCTTGACCGCCGGGTAGCCTGTTGCCAGAAACTCGCCGCTCGGAAGCAAAGCGCTCGCGTTTTCCTCCAGTAGTGCGGCCGTGCGGGCTCTATCTCGCGTGGACGTTCAAATCCGGTTCATGGCGCCACCGATAACACGGCGCCTCTTCCCGCGACTGGCGCGGGATTTTGCCTCTGGAGGACGTTTTCGTGTCCCGCAGTTCTTATTTCTTCACGTCTGAATCCGTGTCTGAAGGCCATCCGGACAAGGTGTGCGACCGCATCTCGGACGAGATCGTCGACCTGTTCTTCAAGGAAGCGGCCAAGGGCGGCCTGCCGGCTGCTCAGGTTCGCGTCGCCGCCGAGACGCTTGCCACCACCAACCGCGTCGTCATCGCTGGCGAAGTGCGCACCAACCTCACCGAGAAGCAGATCAAGTCGAAGGTGAAGTCGGCCGCTCGCAAGGCGATCAAGAACATCGGCTACGAGCAGGCCGGTTTCCACTGGAAGACCGCCAAGATCGACGTCCTGCTGCATCCGCAGTCGGTCGACATCGCCCAGGGCGTTGACGAAGCCGGCAACAAGGACGTGGGCGCCGGCGACCAGGGCATCATGTTCGGTTATGCCTGCCGCGAGACCCCGGACCTCATGCCGGCCCCGCTCTACTACGCCCACAAGATCCTCGAGACTCTGACCAAGTACCGCAAAGCCAACGAGCGCAATTGCGGCAAGCTCGGCCCGGACGCTAAGAGCCAGATCACCATCCGCTACGAGAACGGCAAGCCTGCCGCTGTCACGCAGATCGTGCTGTCGACCCAGCATGTCGACGAGAAGCTGACCTCGAAGGACGTCCAGAAGATCGTCGAGCCGATCATTCGCGAGACGCTGGAAGGCATCGAGATCGCCAAGGACTGCAAGTGGTGGATCAACCCCACCGGCAAGTTCGTCATCGGCGGTCCGGACGGCGATTCGGGTCTGACCGGCCGCAAGATCATCGTCGACACCTATGGTGGCGCAGCCCCCCATGGCGGCGGTGCCTTCTCCGGCAAGGATCCGACCAAGGTCGACCGTTCGGCTGCCTATGCCGCGCGCTACCTCGCCAAGAACGTGGTTGCCGCCAAGCTCGCCGACCGCTGCACCATTCAGCTGTCCTACGCGATTGGCGTTGCCCAGCCGCTGTCGATCTATGTCGACCTGCACGGCACCGGCAAGGTTGACGAGGCCAAGCTTGAAGTCGCGCTCGCCAAGGTCATGGACCTGTCGCCGCGCGGCATCCGCGAGCACCTCAACCTCAACAAGGCGATCTACGCCAAGACCTCGGCTTACGGCCATTTCGGCCGCAAGCCCGGCCGCGACGGTTCCTTCTCCTGGGAGAAGACCGATCTGGCCGCCAAGCTCAAGGAAGCGCTCGCCTGAGTGGGCGATCGTTCCCGTACCTGATCGGAAAAGGGGGCCTTGTGCCCCCTTTTTCATGGGACACTCCCGGCCCGTTCCGCCTCCAGCGGCTTGATCTCCGCTCCGATATCGTGGATGTCGGCCGCCGCAGGATAAGAACGGGCTTTGCATGACCGACGAGAAGCGACTGGCGGGGCAGGGGGCCTTCTTTGGCCGGCGCAAGGGCAAGACCTTGCGCGCGCACCAGACCGACCTGATCGAAACCCTGCTCCCGCGTCTGTCGGTTGATCTCCAATCGCCCTGTGACCTTGCGACACTTCACGCCAAGCCGGTCCAGGGCCATGTGCTGGAGATCGGATTCGGTGGCGGCGAGCACCTCGTGCGCGAGGCGCTGGCCCATCCCCACCTCGGCTTCGTCGGCGTCGAACCCTTCGTCAACGGCATGGCCAAGATGCTGGCCGAGATCGAGCGCAAGGCGATCGCCAATGTCCGGCTGCACCCGGGCGACGGCGCCGACGTGCTGGCCTGGCTGCCGGAAGCCTCGCACGACATCGTCTATCTGCTCTATCCCGACCCCTGGCCGAAGAGCCGTCATCACAAGCGGCGCTTCGTCTCCGACCGGACGGTCGAGGCGCTAGCCCGCGTGCTGAAGCCAGGTGGAGAGTTCCGCTTCGCCAGCGATATCGACCATTATTCGGAATGGACGCTCGCCCACCTCCTGCGCTCGCCGCACTTCGTGTTCGCCGCCGAGCGCGCGGTCGACTGGCGCACGCCCTGGGCAGGTTGGGAATCCACCCGCTATGAGGTGAAGGCCCTGCGGGAGGGCCGGCAGCCGTGCTATCTGACGTTCCGGCGGCTCTGATCCGCCCGGAGATGGCATGACCCCGGCGCTCGCGATCCTCTGCTGCCTGCTAGCCGGCCTGTCTCTGCTGGCGGGACCGGTGGCGCTGTCGCCGCTGGACGTGCTGTCCGGGCTGGCTGGCGGGACGACCACGGCCGCCGTCATCGTCACCGAGATCCGCCTTCCGCGCACTCTGCTCGCCCTGATGATCGGCGGGACACTTGGCCTCGCCGGCGCCGCGCTTCAGGGCCTTGTCCGCAATCCGCTGGCCGAGCCGACCCTGTTCGGCGCCCCGGCGGCCGCGGCTTTCACCTCCTCCGCGGTGCTGGCCTTCGGCGGTTCCTCCGCCCTGTCATTCTGGCTGCCGGTCGCCGGCATGGCTGGCGCCTTCGTCTCCGTTGCGGCCTTGCTGCTGATCGCCGGCCAGCGCGCCAGCCTGACGGTCTTGTTGCTCGCAGGACTTGCATTGACCAGCCTGTTCGGCGCCGGCACCGCCCTTGTCCTCAACCTGGCGCCCAATCCCTTCGCTGCCCTGGAGATCGCGTTCTGGCTGCTCGGGTCGCTGGAAGACCGCTCCTTCGTCCATGTCGGCCTCGCCGCGCCCTTTCTCGCATTGGGTGCAGTCCTCCTCGCATCTCAGGCTCGTGCCTATCGCGCCCTGACGCTCGGCGAGGAGGTCGCCGGCAGCCTCGGCATCAATGTCGCGAAAACGCGCCTCATTGTGGCCCTGGGTCTCGCCTTTGGCGTCGGTGCCGCCGTCTCGGTCACCGGGGCCATCGGCTTTATCGGCCTGGTGGCGCCCCATCTGGTCCGGCGTGCGGTGGGAGCGGACCCTGGCCGCATCCTGCTGCCGGCGACGCTCGCCGGCGCCTGCCTGCTCACCGCTGCCGATATCGTCGCGAGGCTCATCCCGGCCACGACCGAGGTCAAGACCGGCGTGGTGACGGCCCTGGTCGGTGTCCCCTTCTTCCTCTGGCGCATCCTGCGCGAGCGCAGGCTGGAGGACGTGGCATGAGTGCGCTGTCGGTTGCCGATCTGACGGTGAGGCTCGGATCAACACTGGCGGTCGATCGGGCGGCATTCTCGGCAGAACAGGGAGAACTGGTCGCGATCGTCGGGCCGAATGGTGCGGGCAAGACCAGCCTCGTCAGGGCTGTCGCAGGCCTCGTCCACCATTCCGGCCAATGTTCCCTCGACGGCACGCGGCTGGAGGAGCTTACGCCGGTTGAGCGCGCACGGCGCATCGCCTATCTGCCGCAACGGGCCGATTTCGCATGGGCGCTGCCAGTCCGCGATGCCGTGGCGCTGGGGCGGCTGCCCCATGGCGACCCGTTCGGGCGCCCGAGCCCTGACGATGCAACGGCTGTCGCAACTGCTCTGGACCGTCTGGCTCTGTCAGCCCTTGCCGATCGCCCGGTGACCGCGCTCTCCGGCGGAGAGCGTGCGCGCGTCATGCTGGCCCGCGTGCTGGCAACGCAGGCACCGTTGATCCTGGCCGACGAGCCGACGGCTGCTCTCGACCCGGCACATCAGATGCTGGTGCTCGACCTGCTGCGCGATGAGGCGAGGGCGGGGCGCATCGTGCTGGCCGTGCTGCATGATCTGGCGCTCGCCGCCCGCTATGCTGATCGGGTCCTGGTCATCGATCAGGGGGCGATCGTGGCCGACGGGCCTGCCGTCGCGGTGTTGACCGGCGACCTGATTGCGCGCGTTTTCGGGCTCGCCTGTCTGTTCGTGGAGATCGAGGGCCGGCGGGTGCCCATGCCGATCGGCCGCATCTAGGGGGCTGTGCTGCATCGCGACATCTCGACGCCGCGATCAACTGCGCTAACCTGAGGCTTCCCGTTTTCAGCTACCGGAAGCCTGACCCATGGCCGTCATCGATCGGATCGCCGCTTACCATGCCGAAATGACCGAGTGGCGCCGGGATTTCCACGCTCATCCAGAGATCGGCTTCGAGGAAGTGCGCACCAGCGGGATCGTGGCCGAAAAGCTGGAATCGTGGGGGATCGAGGTCTATCGCGGCTTCGGCAAGACCGGCCTGATGGGCGTGATCCACGGCCGCCCGGGCAACCGCAAGATTGGCCTGCGTGCCGACATGGATGCGCTGCCGATGCCGGAGCTCAACGATCACCTGCCCTACAAGAGCACCTACGAGAACCGCATGCATGCCTGTGGCCATGACGGCCACACCACAATGCTGCTGGGTGCCGCGCGCTATCTCGCCGAGACGCGCAACTTTTCAGGCACCGTCCATCTCATCTTCCAGCCCGCGGAAGAGGGCCTGACGGGCGCCGCCGAGATGCTGCGCGATGGCCTGTTCGAGAAATTCCCCTGCGACCAGGTCTATGGCATCCACAATGCCTGGAACCTTCCGCTCGGCACAGCCGCGATCCGTCCTGGCACGGTGCTGGCGGCCGTCGACTACTTCACCATCACGCTGAAAGGCCGTTCGAGCCACGCTGCCCAGCCGCACCAAGGGCTCGATCCGCTGCCCTGCGCGGTCCAGATCTATACGGCGCTGCAGAACCTCGTCAGCCGCCGCATGGACCCCCACGACGTCGTCGTTTTGTCCATCGGCCAGTTCAATGCCGGCACCTCGCAGATCGTCATACCTGAGACGGTGACGATGACGGGCACGATTCGCACCCTGAAGGCGGGCGTGCGCAAGCAGATGGACGAGCTCTTCCATCAGACCGTCCAGAACCTCGCTGCAGCTCATGGGGTCGAGCTGATCCTCGACTACAAGCGCTCCTACCCGCCGACCATCAACACGGCGGAAGAAGCCTCGGCCTTCGAGGCGGCGGCGCGCGATGTCGTCGGCGACGACCTCATCAAGACCGACCTGCCGTCGCTGACAGCCGGCGAGGATTTTGCCTATTACCTGGAGAAGGCACCCGGCGCCTTCATGCTGCTCGGCCAGACCACCCCGGAACACGGCGCCGTGCCGGTTCATAATGGCCGCTACGACTTCAACGACGACCTGTTGCCAATCGGCGCAAGCTGCTTCGCGCGGCTGGTGGAGCAGCAATTGTCGGGCGTCTGAACGCCCGGCAATCCCTTAGCGGAAGTGCTTGGAGAGCTTCAGGCCCTGGGCCTGATAGTTCGAGCCGACCTCGCCATAGAGGCTCTTCGGCGTCTCGATCATGTGCTCGTAGACGAGACGCGCCACGATCTGCCCGTGCTCCAGAATGAACGGCACCTCGCGGGAGCGGACCTCCAGCACGGCGCGGGCACCACGCCCGCCGGCCGTCGCATGGCCGAAGCCCGGATCGAAAAAGCCGGCATAATGGGCTCGGAACTCGCCGACGAGCGGATCGAACGGCACCATCTCGGCGGCATAGGCCGGCGGCACGACCACCGCCTCCTTCGAGGCGAGTATATAGAACTCGTCGGGATCGAGGATCATCTCGCCCTTTCCGCGGGCCTGGATCGGCTCCCAGAAGTCGAGCACATCGGCGGCGGCCTTCTTGTCCACGTCGATGACGCTGGAATGGCGCTTGGCGCGATAGCCGAGAAGCCCGCCCCAGGCTTCGCCCATCAGGTCGATCGACACCGCGATGCCGCCAAGCGCCACCACCGGCTCGCCGGTATCCACGAGGCGCTCGGTCTCCTGCAGCACATTGACCTCGTCGATCGACAGTTCGGCCCGGCCGCGCCGGAGCCGGATCTGCGACAGGCGCGAGCCCGTGCGCACCAGGACCGGAAAGGTCTGTGGCGAGATTTCGAGAAACAGAGGCCCCTCATAGCCCGCGGGGATCGTGTCGAAGGCCTGGCCGTGGTCGACGATCACGCGGGTGAAGACATCGAGACGACCAGTCGAGCTCTTCGGATTGCAGGTGGCAGAGATGCCCTCGCGGAGCGCCAGTCCCTCCATCAGCTCGACCAGATAGACGCAGCCGGTTTCGAGCACCGCGCCGCGCGTCAGGTCGATCTCGTGCAGCGCCAGCGACTGCAGCCGGTCGGCGACAGCCGAATTCGGTCCGGGCAGGAAGCTCGCGCGGATGCGAAAGGCCCGTGTGCCAAGCCGGAGATCGAGCGAGGCCGGCTGGATCTGGTCGCTGTCCAGCGACCGGGCTATCCGGATCACGCCACGGCTGACCAGTTCCTCGATCGCCTGGGAGGGCAGAATGCCCGTCCTGTCGTCCTGGCTCATGCGAAAAACTCCGACGAACGTTTCGTTCGTCAAAAAGAACAAAACACTTGACGCGGCAAGCCCTGAAACCTATCACGCTTGCCGCGTGGAGATTTGGCCGGCCGGCTTGCGGTCCACGATAAAGAAACCGCTAAAAGGCCGGGACCGCGGGTGCAACCCGGCCCTGGCTATTTGCCCGGCCGGGTTTTGTTTTTCCGGGGGACAAGTCCCCGAAAGGACCGTTGTGATGAAGAAGCCGTTCGACGCATCCCGCGCCCGCCCCGCCACCCGCCTCGTTCATGGCGGCACGATCCGCTCCAATTTCGGCGAGACCTCGGAAGCGCTATTCCTCACCCAGGGCCATGTCTATGACACGGCCGAGCAGGCCGAGGCCCGCTTCAAGGGCACCGACGAGGGCTTCATCTACGCCCGCTTCTCCAATCCCACCGTCCAGATGTTCGAGGACCGCGTGGCGCTTCTCGAAGGCGCCGAGGCCGCCAAGGCGACAGCGACCGGCATGGCGGCGGTCAATGCGGCCATGTTCGGCCAGCTCTCGGCCGGTGATCACGTCGTTGCCGCCAAGGCGCTGTTCGGCTCCTGCCGCTACATCATCGAGACGCTGCTGCCGCGCTTTGGCGTGCAGTCGACGCTGGTTGATGGTGCCGATCTCGCCCAGTGGGAAGCGGCTGTCCGCCCCAACACCAAGGTCTTCTTCCTCGAGAGCCCGACCAATCCGACGCTCGAGGTCTATGACATCGCGGCCATCTGCAGGATTGCCAAGAAGTCCGGCATCAAGGTGACTGTCGACAATGTCTTCGCAACCGCCATGCTGCAGAGCCCGCTCGAGCTCGGCGCAGACTGCGTAATCTATTCAACCACCAAGCACATTGACGGTCAGGGCCGCTGCCTTGGCGGTGTCATCCTGGGCTCAAAGCAGTTCATCCAGGACAATGTCTACCAGTACCTTCGCCAGACGGGCCCGGCCATGAGCCCGTTCAATGCCTGGGTCATGCTGAAGGGCCTGGAGACACTGCCGCTGCGGGTGGAGCGCCAGACGGCGACGGCCGCCCGCGTCGCCGATGTCCTGGCCGCCCTGCCGGGCGTCACCAAGGTGCTCTATCCCGGCCGCAAGGATCACCCGCAATATGAGCTGGCCAAGCGCCAGATGAAGGGTGGCTCGACGCTGATCGCCTTCGAGGTCGAGGGCGGCAAGGCCGGCGCCTTCCGCGTCGCCAATGCGCTGAATATCATCCGCATCTCCAACAATCTCGGCGATTCGAAGAGCCTTATCACCCATCCGGCGACCACGACGCACGACCGCTTCACGCCGGCCGAGCGGGCGGAGATGGGGATTTCCGATGGCATGCTGCGGCTCTCCTGCGGCCTCGAGGATGCCGACGACCTGATCGAGGACCTGACCCAGGCGGTCCACTCGCTGGAATGGCCGCACGGCGCCAAGATCGTCCGGCTCTGACGAATGCGGAGAAGGCAGGGGCGCACGGCGCCTCTTGCCCGGCCGGCGCTTGGGTGCGAAAGACCGGTCATGTCGCTCCTGTCCTTCGCCTCCCGCCTCGCCCAGCCGCTGCTGCTCGCAACCGATCCCGAGACCGGGCATCAGCTCGCGGTCACTGCGCTCAAGACCTTGCCGGTGCCGCGCTGCGGCGCGGACGATCCCCGGCTCGCGGTCCGGGCCTTCGGGTTTGATTTCCCCAATCCGGTGGGTCTCGCCGCGGGCTTCGACAAGCACGCCGAAGTGCCGGATGCCTGCCTCAGGCTCGGCTTCGGCTTCGTCGAGGTTGGCGGCGTCACCCCGAAAGCCCAGCCGGGCAATCCCCGCCCGCGCGTGTTCCGCCTCGTGCCCGACCAGGCGGTGATCAACCGCTACGGCCTGAATTCCGATGGCATGGACGCCATTGCCGCCCGGCTTGCGCGCCGCACCGGCCAGCCGGGCGTTGTCGGCATCAATATCGGTCCCAACAAGGACGCGACTGACCGCGTGGCCGATTACGGCACGCTGGTCGAGAAGCTGGCGCCGCTGGTGTCCTATCTCTCCGTCAATGTCTCCTCGCCGAATACGCCAGGCCTGCGCGACCTGCAGCAGGCCAGCTTCCTCGACGACGTGCTGGCCCGCTCGCTCGATGCCCGCGACAAGGTGGCGCCCGGCAAGCCGGTTCTGGTCAAGATCGCGCCTGACCTCTCGCTCGAAGGCCTCGACGACATGGTGCAGGTCTGCCGCAAACGCGGCGTCGACGGCATGATCGTGGCCAATACGACGATCGCCCGTCCAACGAGCCTGAAGGATCAGGCGACCGCCAAGGAAACCGGCGGCCTGTCGGGTGCGCCCTTGTTCGACCGCTCGACCCGCATGCTGGCCGAGACCTATATCCGCGTCGAAGGCCAGTTCCCGCTGGTCGGGGTCGGCGGCATTGCCTCGGCCGACGATGCCTTCGCCAAGATCGAGGCGGGCGCCACGCTGGTCCAACTCTATTCCGCGCTGGTGTTCAAGGGGCTGGGCTTGGTCGGCGATATCAAGATAGGGCTTGCAGATCGCCTCAAGCGCGGCGGGTTCGCTACCGTTGCAGCGGCTGTCGGAACCGGCGTGGTGCGCTGGCGTCTCTAGCCGAACGTCGCCCTGACGAGGCGCGGATAGACCATCCACTGGTAGAGCCCGCGCGCCGCCTGGAAGGCCAGATAGGCGATCCACAGCCCGCTATTGCCGTAGCCGGACAGGAGCCACCAGAGCGCCAGGAACGTGGCGAGCGCCGCGAGCATGCAGTTGCGCATGGCCACCGTCCATGTCGCCCCGATGAACACACCATCGAACAGGAAGGCCATCACCCCCGTGAACGGCGTCAACGCCGCAAACGGCAGGTAGCGCCGGGCTTCCTGGCGCACCGCATCGGCCGTCGAGATGAAGTCGATGGCGTGATGGCCACCGGTATAGAACAGCAGTGACGCGCCCGTGCCGAAGGCGACGGCCCAGATGGCGGAGAGCGCAACGGCTCGCCGGAAGCTTGCCTCGTCGCGCGCGCCGACCGCCTGTCCCCCCATTTGCTCGGCGGCGGTGGCAAACCCGTCGAGGAAGAAGGCAACGACGCCCACCAGGTTCATCAGGATAGCATTGGCAGCGAGCACCGTGTCTCCGCCGAGCGCACCTTCGCGTGTGAAAAACGCAAAGCCGCCAACCAGCGCCGCCGTGCGGATCAGGATGTCGCGGTTGATGGCAAATGTGCGGACGAGCTTCGCCCGGTCTAACACCACCGACCAGGCGACGCCGAACCGGCCGCCGAGCAGGGTCAGCACCACGGCGAGGCCAATCACCGCGCCGCCGATCTCGGCCAGAGCATTGGCGGCGGCTGCCCCTGTGACGCCATAGCCGAGATGGCCGACGAACAGCAGGGTCAGGGCCATGTTCGCGAGATTGATGACGACTTGCAGGATGAGGCCGGTGACCGTGCGAGCCTGCCCGATCAGCCAGCCGAGCACGGCATAGTTCATGAAGGTAGCGGGCGCCGCCCAGATGCGGATCGAGACATAGGTATCGCCGACCGCCTGGACCTCTGCCGAGCCGCCCATCAGCGCGAAGGCCCCCCGGACGATCGGACGCTGCAACAGGATCATCGTGCAGCCAATGATCAGGGCCATGACCAGCGCGCGCGCAATCACCGCCCGCTTCTCCGCGTCGTCCCCGGCGCCAACCGCCTGCGCGGTGAGGCCGATTGTCCCCATGCGCAGGAACACGAAGATCCATAGCAGCACATCGATGATGACCGCGCCCAGTGCCACCGCGGCCAGCGCGGTCGCCTCGCCCAGCCGGCCGATGGCGGCGGTGCTGACGATGCCGAGGAGCGGTGTCGTCACATGGGCGAAGATCATTGGCACCGCGATGGCGAGCACGCGGCCATGGGTGACGACGGGGGCAGCAGACGGAGCAGGCGGGTTCATGCGTCCAGTCTGGCCGATTCCCTTGAGTTCTGCCGTCAGTTTCCGGTCTTGCCGGCCTCCCAGCCGAGCATGGCTTGCTTGCGCGTCAAGCCCCAGTGGTAGCCGGTGAGGGCGCCCGAGCGTCCGAGGACGCGATGGCAGGGCACGACGAACGAGATCGGGTTTTTGCCGACCGCGGCGCCCACAGCGCGGGCAGCCGTCGGGCGGCCGATATGGCTGGCAATCGTCGAGTAGGTCGTCGCCTTGCCCATCGGAATGCGCAAGAGCGTCTCCCAGACCCGCACCTCGAAATCCGTGCCGATCAGCACCACGCGCAAGGGCTGGCCGTCCGCCCAGGTCGCCGGATCGAAGATGCGCGCGGCGATCGGGCCCGTCGCAGCCGCATTCTCCTGAAAGGACGCCCGCGGCCAGCGCTGGCGCATGTCGGCAAGCGCCGAGGGCTCACCGCCGGGATCGCAGAAGCCGAGGCCGGCGAGGCCTCGATCTGTCGCAACGACAATAGCCAGACCGAACGGGGAGGGGTGAAAGCCATAGGACATTGTCAGTCCGTCGCCGCCGGTCTTGAAGTCGCCGGGCGTCATCGCCTCGTGGGTCACAAAGAGGTCGTGCAACCGCCCCGGCCCGGAATAGCCGACCTCATAGGCGGCATCGAGCACGGTCGCCTCGTCGCGCAACAGCGCGCGCGCGGCTTCGAGCGTGATCGCCTGCAGGAAGTCCTTTGGCGTCAGGCCGGCCCAGCGGCGGAACAGATGGTGGAGATGGCCGGCCGACAGGCCCACATGAGCCGCCATCTCCTCCACCGTCGGCTGGCGCCGCCAATGGTCGGTGATGAAGGCAAGCGTCCGGCGGACCACCTCGTAATCATCGGCGGCTTCGGTCAGGCGAATTGGAATGCCGTGCTTCTCGAGCTGGACGACATTGAGCATGGGGTGGCTCCGGTTGGGATCGTGAACCCGACTGTGGCGCGGGCACGAGGATCAAACCACCCGTTTCCTCATTGCCGAGGTGCAGATCATTCCTTGACGTCGGCGATGCGCCCGCCGCTGACCCGCACCAGCGCGGCGAAGTTCGTCTCGAAGACGCTGTTCGGCGCGCCGGCGGCCGCCCAGATCGGATCGAGCGCCTGGAGATCCTCATCGATCAGCACGGTCGGCGGCGTGATGTGGCCAACCGGGGCCACCCCGCCAATGGCGAAACCGGTGACGGCACGGATCCAGTCGGCATCGGCGCGCTTGATGGGCCGGCCCACAAGGTCCGCGATCTTGGCCGTGTTCACCCTGTTCGCGCCGGAGGTGACGACAAGGACCGGTGTCTCGCCGGCGCGCAGCATGATCGACTTGGCGATCTGCGCGACGGTGCATCCGACCGCGGCCGCAGCATCGGCGGCCGTGCGCGTGCTGTCGGAAAAGGCGGTGATGGTGTCGGAATGGCCGGCTGCTACAAGGGCAGCCCTGACCCTGTCCACCGAGCCGGTCGACGGCTTGTCTGTCATGCGCTGGAAGTCCTCGGTCTTGAAACGTCTCTTCGAGCGTCAGTCGAAACGGGTTCGTGTCGGTCCGCGCCTCGCTTCGGCCAGCGCCGACTTCAGCGCCTTCCCGAACGCCTCGCGTTCCACCGGCGGCAGGAAAGTCGCGATATCCAGCCTGCGGCGGCCCTCGTCAAGGGTCAGGCTCATCACCTGGCCATCGTCCTCGTCGACCGCCTGATGCAGGCGGGTCCAGGCCGGATTGAACCGCCATTCCCGCGACCGGCCGTGAAACGTCACCTTGCGGATACGGATATCGACCGGCGTGACGATCACCTCTTCGAAGGCCCGGGCGTGCAGGTAGTTGGCCCGGAACGCCAGGAAGATGATCAGCACGTCGAGCCCGAGGAACGGGGCGACCGGCCAGGCGCCGATCGCCGAGAACAGCACAATACCGATGAGGTTGAGCACGATCACCGCGGCCATCACGGCATAGAACCCTGTACGGCCAAGCGAGCGGTGCGGCGTGAGGATCGCCGCAAACAGGGGGGCGTCCTCAGCCTCGTCAGGCTCGCAGATCGGGTTGCCGGTGCTCATGTCGCCGCACTATACGACAGGGATGTCCGAGCCGACCACTCCAGCGCCGAAATCCCCGAAGAAGCCCGCTGCTGCCCGCAAGCGTCCGGCCAAGGCGATCGCCAATGCGCTGGCCGCCAAGGCCGCCTCGAAGCGCCGCAAGCGCGATGGCCTGACGGCCCAGGAGATCGAGGCGATCTTCTTCCGCTTCCACGAGGTCGAGCCGGAGCCGAAGGGCGAGCTGGAATCGGTCAATGCCTTCACCCTTCTGGTGGCGGTGGTCCTGTCGGCGCAGGCCACCGATGTCGGCGTCAACAAGGCGACCCGCCCGCTGTTCCAGGTGGCCGACACGCCGGCCGCGATGCTCGCGCTCGGGGAGGAAGGGCTCACCGGCTACATCAAGACCATCGGCCTGTTCCGCAACAAGGCCAAGAACGTCATCGCGCTGTCCCGGATGCTCCTCGATCGGCATGATGGCGACGTGCCGCGCGACCGCGAGGCCCTGGAGGCGCTGCCCGGCGTCGGGCGAAAGACCGCCAATGTCGTCCTCAACATGGCCTTCGGCGTGCCGACCATCGCGGTGGACACTCACCTGTTCCGCGTTGCCAATCGCACGGGCCTTGCCCATGGCAAGACGCCGCTCGCCGTCGAGCTTGGACTAGAGAAGATCGTGCCGGACGCCTACCGCCTCCACGCGCATCATTGGCTGATCCTGCACGGGCGCTACGTCTGCAAGGCCACAAAGCCGGCCTGTCCGCGCTGCATCATCCGTGACATCTGCCGCTTCGAGCACAAGACGGTGTGATGGCCGGGCAAGACGGAGTTGCGTGCCTGCCGAGCCGCAATGTGCTTCCGTATTGCCAGCATTCGCGCTAGATCGACAGCATGCTGAACAAGACCGCAGGCCATGGACGGCCAGCCGGAAACAGGGAGTTTGCGATGACCTCGGACAAGACTTTCTCGCGCCGTGCCGTGATTGCCGGCGCCGGTGCCGTTCTCGCGGCTCCCGCCGTGGTCAAGGCACAGGCGCAGGTGCTCAAGATCGCCAATCTCGTGCCCCGCTCTGGCTTCTTCGCCCAGGCCGGCCAGAGCATGCATCGCGGCGCGCTGGCATCCCCGGCTCTGCTCGCCGAACTCGGCTACAAGGTCGAGATCGTCCATATCGACACTGAATCCAACGCCGACGTCGCCCGTACCCAGGCCGAGCGCGCGATCAATGATGGCTGCCATGTCATCACCGGCGCCTTCGATTCCGGCCACACCCTGGCCATCGCCCAGGTCGCCGAGCAGCGCCAGATTCCCTTCGTGGTCAATGTTGCGGCCGCCCCGCAGATCACCGAGCAGGGCTACAAGTACCTGGTCCGCAACTTCCAGACCGGTGGCCAGCTGGTCACCAACGGCTTGCGTCTCATCAAGGATGTGACCGACGCCAAGGGCATCAAGCTCGAGACGGCCGTCTTCCTGCATGCCAACGACACGTTCGGCACCGCCCAGCGCGGCGCCATGGATGCGATCTGGCCGCGCGTCAACCTGCCGATCAAGCTGGTCGAGTCCATTGCCTATGACCCGCGCGCGCAGGATCTGTCGGTCGAAGTCACCAAGATCCGCTCGATCAACCCCGATCTGGTGATGTGCGTCACCCGCGCCTCCGACGCCATCAAGATGGTGCGCGACATGGTGCGCCAGCGCTTCCAGCCGAAGGCGATCATCTCGCCGGGCTCGCCGGGCTTCTATGACGAGGAATTCTACCAGGCGCTCGGTCCGCTGGCCGACTTCCTGCTGTTCGGCCTGCCCTGGGTCAATCCGAAATCGGCGATGTCGCAGGCCTTCGAGAAGGCGTTCCAGAAAGCCAATCCGAACAACCGGTTCGCCCCCGATGGCTTCAACGCCGGCTTCACCTTCGAGGGCTTCCTGATCGCGGCCGAGGGCTTCAAGAAGGCCGGGACCACCAACGGCCCGCAGCTGATGGAGGCCATCCGCGGCGTCAACATCGCGGAACACGTGATGATCGGCGGCCCGATCCAGTTCGACGCCAAGGGCCAGAACGTCAATATCGGGTCCGCGATGATCCAGAACATCAAGCGCACGCCGACCGTGGTGTTCCCGAGCGCCGTTGCCGTCACCGAGCCGGTCCTGCCGCTGCCGGCCTGGCAGGGCCGTTCCTGATCCCTGAACGCGCGGGCGGATTCCTCCGCCTGCGCCTTTTGCCCATCATTTCCGCACCGATCCGGCCGCAGCGCTGTTGCCGGACCGGTGCCTTCCCCTTAAGTCCCCCCATCGCCTTTCCGGAACAGGACCCGTCCCGCCCCGATGCTCTGGTCGCTCTATGGCAATGTGCTCGTCCAGGGCATCCTGACCGGTCTCGTCTATGGGCTGATGGCTCTCGGACTGTCCGTGATCTTCGGCGTTGTCAGGGTGGTGAACTTCGCCCATGGCGAGTTCGCGGTCGTCGCGATGTACGCGGCCTTCGTGCTGTTCAAGCAGTTCGGGCTCGATCCCTTCGTCAGCTTGCTGCCGATCGCCGCTGCCTTCTTCGTTCTCGGCTACGGCCTGCAGCGCACGCTGATCAATCCCTTCGTGTCGCGTCCCGAGCATGAGCAGTTCATCCTGCTGGTAGGCCTCGCGATCATCCTGGTCAACGGCTCGCTGATGGTGTTCGGCCCGGACGCGCGCTCGGTCAATCTGCCCTATTCCTTCGACAGCTGGATGATCGGCGAGATCATCGTCGACAAGGTCCGCGTCTTCGCCGCCATCGCGGCATTGGCAGTGGCATCGCTGCTGTTCGCCTTCTTCCGCTTCACCCAGACGGGCGTCGCGATCCGCGCTTGCGCCGACAATCTCGTGGGTGCCGCCGTGGTCGGCCTCGACGTGAAGAGGCTCTATGCGCTGACCTTCGGCCTGGGCATGGCCTGCGTTGGGGCTGCCGGTGCGCTGATGGTGACGCTCACTGACGCCACGCCCATGATCGCACCGGCCTTCACGCTGCTCGCCTTCACCATCGTCATCATCGGCGGCATGGGCTCGATGGCCGGGGCCGTGGTTGGCGGCCTGCTGATCGGCGTGGTCGAGGCCATGGCTTCGCTGGTCATCGCGCCTTCCATGAAGACCATGGTGTCCTTCGGCCTGCTGGTGCTGATCCTGGCGCTCCGCCCGCAGGGGCTGCTCGGGCGGCGCGCATGACGGGGCAGAGCCGATGAACCCGTTCGTGACCTTCGCAAAGCTCGCTGCCGAGACGCCGCGCCGCGCGCTCGCGCTGCTCGCCCTGTTCTTCGCTGTGCTGGCCATCGGCCCGGCCTTCATGGACCGCTACCTGCTCTCGGTCTTCTTCCTGATCTTCTGGTTCGCCACCGTCGGCCAGGCCTGGAACATCATGATGGGGCTTTGCGGCCAGCTCTCACTCGGCCATGCGCTCTATGTCGGCCTCGGCGGCTACATCGCCGCCGTCCTTTGGGTGAAGTTCGGCATCTCGCCGGCGATCTCCGTCGTGCCTGCCATGGCCGCCGCCATGGTCTTCGGCATGGCCATCGGCTGGCTCGGGTTCCGGTTCGGCATCGAGGGCGTCTACTTCTCGCTGTTGACCATCGCCTTCGCCGAGGTGGCGCGCATCGGCTTCGACAATTGGAGCTTCGTTGGCGGTGCCGCCGGCTTCTTCATTCCCGTCTCCGCCACAGGCGGTTCGCCAATCAACCTGCGCGGTGGCCCGGTCCTGTTCTACTATGTCGCGCTCGCCATGATGGCGCTGGCCTTCCTCATCTGCACATTGCTGCGGCGCTCCAAGCTCGGCCTTGCCTGGCTTGCCGTGCGCGAGGATGCGGAAGCTGCACGTGCGCTCGGCATCGACGTGTTCCGCGCCAAGATGGCGGCGGTGCTGGTCTCATCCGCCATGACGGCGGCGGCTGGTGTCGTCTATGCCTTCTACCAGAACAACCTGTTCCCCAGTCAGACCTTCGACATGGCGCGCTCGATCGAGATGATCCTCGCGCCGATCATCGGCGGACTTGGCACGCTGTTCGGCCCGATCCTCGGTGCCTTCATCCTGACGCCTCTCGGCCAGACGCTGATCGCGCTGGTCGAGAAGATCGCCGGCCATGCCGTGCCGGGCGTCAACCTGGTCTTCTACGGCCTGGCGCTGATGGTCATCATCTGGGGCGCGCCGAACGGCGTCTGGCCCTGGCTGAAGAAGGTCCTCGGCATTCCAGAGGAGCGCTCATGACCGCGCTTCTCGAGGTCCGTGGCGTCACCAAGCACTTCCGCGGACTGACCGCGGTCGACGACGTGTCCTTCGACGTCGCGGAGGGTCAGATCTTCGCGGTGATCGGCCCGAACGGCGCCGGCAAGACGACTCTGTTCAACCTGATCGCCGGCGTCTTCGCCCCCGATGGCGGCACCATCGCCTTTGCCGGCGAACGCTCCGACGGTGTCGCGCCGCATCTCCTCTGCCGCCGGGGCCTTGCCCGCACGTTCCAGATCGTCCGGCCCTTCCCGGAACTGACTGTGCTCGAGAACGCCACCATC
This sequence comes from Phreatobacter aquaticus, assembly GCF_005160265.1. Classification (NCBI taxonomy): domain Bacteria; kingdom Pseudomonadati; phylum Pseudomonadota; class Alphaproteobacteria; order Hyphomicrobiales; family Phreatobacteraceae; genus Phreatobacter; species Phreatobacter aquaticus. The sequence continues at coordinate 2,562,061 of NZ_CP039865.1, forward strand.
GGCGCCATGATGCGGGCGCCTGATGTGGACACAGCCCGCGCCCGCGCCATCGAGGTGCTCCGCCAACTCGACCTGCTCGACAGGCGCGATGCCAAGGCGAAGTCGCTGACGCTGCCCGACCGCAAGCGACTGGAATGCGCCCGCGCGCTCGCCACCGAGCCGCGCCTGCTGCTGCTCGACGAGGTGATGGCCGGCCTCAGGCCGACCGAAGTCGACCGCATCGTTGCGATCCTCAAGGACATCAACCGCTCCGGCGTGACGATCCTGCTGATCGAGCACGTCATGCGCGCCACCATGGCGCTCGCCGACCGCATCCACGTGCTCCACCACGGCGCGACCATTGCCGAGGGCACGCCGGACGAGGTGACGCGCCACCCGAAGGTGCTGGAGAGCTATCTGGGGGCCGAGGCCTTGTGATGGGAACGCTCTGATGCTCACCATCCACGATCTCGACGTCTTCCATGGCGATGCCCAGGCGCTCGATCGCGTCTCGCTGGACGTGCCCGAACAGGCGATCGTCGCGATCGTCGGCGCCAATGGCGCGGGCAAGACCTCGCTGATCCGCACCATTGCCGGCATGCACAGGCCGGCCGGCGGCACGATCCGCTTCCGCGGACGCGACATTGCGGGCCTGCCAAGCCACGAGGTCTGCAATCTCGGCATCGGGCAGGTCGCCGAGGGCCGCCAGGTCTTCCCGACGCTGACGGTTGCCGAGAACCTTGCCATGGGCGCCATGATCCCGCGCGCCCGCCACCACCGCACCCGCAATCTCGAACGCGTCTACACGATGTTCCCCAGGCTCAAGGAGCGGCATTCCCAGGCCGCCGGCACGCTCTCCGGCGGCGAGCAGCAGATGGTCGCCATTGGCCGCTGCCTGATGGGCGAGCCGGAACTTGTCATGTTCGACGAGCCCTCGCTCGGCCTCGCGCCGACCGTGGTGCAGGAGGTTCTGCGCACCATCCGCGACCTTGCCGAGGGTGGGCTCACCTGCGTGTTGGTCGAACAGAACGTCGCTGTGTCGCTGAGGCTGGCGGCCAGGGCCTATGTGCTGGAGAACGGACGCGTCACGCTGTCGGGCACCGGCGAAGAGCTTCTGGCGAACGACGGGGTCCGCAAGGCCTATCTGGGGCTCTGAGGCTCAGAACCGGCCAGCCACCGTCAGGCGCGCCGCCCGCGGCTCCGCCGGCTTGAAGTGGCGGTCGGCGACGCCGCCGAGCGGCTCTCCCTGCAGCCTGGACCTGTAGTAGTAGTCGATCTGGCTGGTCTGGGCGTTGAGCAGGTTCAGCACATCCAGTTGCACGCTGACGCCGTTGTCGAACCGGTAGCCGATCCGGCCATTGACGAGGGCGGTCGCCGGTGAGCGGGCGCTGTTGTCCTCAATCAGCGGTCGGGAGCCAAAGAAGCGCAGGCGCGCGCCGCCGAACCATCCGGTCTGATGCCCGATGGTGAAGCCTGCCGCTGCCACCAGTTCCGGCGCACCGGGTACGTAGCGGCCGGCAGGGTCCGTATCGGTGAAGCGGGCACGGGCATAGGCGATCTCGGCATCCAACGAGAGCCAGGGCGTCGGCCGCCAACGCGCCGTCCATTCGACACCCACGCGCCGGCTCGGCCGGCTTGCCTCGGTGGTGCCGGCATCACCGACGAACAGGTTCTCCGAGGCGAAGTCGAGGACGAAGACCGCGAAGCTCGTGTCGAACACATTGCCCTGCCGGTAGCGCAGGCCGACCTCCGCGCCCCGCGACTTCACCAGCAATGGGACACTCGCAAGCGGCGTCACCTTGTCGGTCGGATCGACAGTGATGGTGGCCCCGCGGGCATCGTTGGAATGGAATCCGTGGCCGGCATTGAGGAACAGCTCCGTGTTCCAGAACGGACCCAGGACCAGGCCGGCCTTCGGACTGGTGATGGCGGCCTGCACCCGGCCCGAATTGGCCGCGGTATCGCTGAGAACCGAGGCCCCATACCAGTCGACGCGTGCGCCAAGCGTGGTCCGGAGCCAGGGCGTCCAGCGGAGCGTGTTCTCGGCGAAGAACCCGACGCTGGTCTCCCGGACGCGGTCATCCCGCACCACCGAGAGGGCTGAGCGCGCCTCGGTCCGCTCCAGCCCGACGCGGATATCATCGTGGCGCGCCTGCAGCCCGACCTTGGTCTCCATGGGGATCGAACCGAGCCGGCCGAACCAGGTATGGCTGGCATTGATGCCGAGCACGGTCCGGAGATCGCTCTGGCGGAACTGGTCGCCATTGACGGGATTGTCGAGGAAGTAGGTGAAGTTGTTCCACAGGTTCAGGCCCGAGCGGATGGCATAGGCCTCGATCCGCGTGGCGCTGTCGGCCTCCGTCCGGCTCCATCGCCCCGACAGGCTGAAGCGGTTGGCGTTGCCCCCGTCGGTCGGATCCAGCGACCCGTAGCGGTTGATCTGCCCGCTGGCGATCGCCCTGACCGGGATCTGGTCGGTCGAGGTCCAGCGGTTGAGATAGGCCATGCCGGTCAGCGATATCCCGTTCGCCTCGGTGCCCTGGCTGTAGCGCAGCACGGTCGAGACCTTGCGCACATCGTCCGAGACCGCCCAGGGGCCGCGGTAGAGGTTGACGTCGATCGCCGCCAGGAGGTGGCCCTCGCCGACCGGGCGGGACGCCGCAACCAGCCCGCGCCACATGCCGAACGAGCCCATGCTGACCTGCGCGAGCCCGCGGTCCAGCCGGTCGACGTAACCGATGCGCACCGATCCCGCCGAGGCGAAGTCGCCCTCCTCGGCATAGTAGGGGCCCTTGCGGTACCAGACGCCGCCGATCAGTTCGGGGATCAGGAAGTTGAGATCGGCATAGCCCTGGCCGTGGCCGTGGCTGCGCATGTTCACCGGCATGCCGTCGACATGGATGGCGATGTCGGTGCCGTGGTCGAGGTTGAAGCCGCGCAGGAAGTACTGGTTGGCTTTGC